>QUIQ01000020.1 GCA_003480165.1 Firmicutes bacterium AM41-11
TTTCCTTCTGCTTCTAATTGAGCAAGCTTTCTGTTCATGTTATACATTTTTCTCTTCCTCCTATAAAATGTAAACGTTTTCTTTAATTGTCTTCATCATACCGGTGGAAATCTGTAATGTATTGTAAAAAATGAAACAGTTTTCACACTTAGACAAGTGCTTAAATTTTCAAGTGGATTTACAAGATATTTACATTTGTTCAATAATATTCAATTGCATAAATATCCTTTTTCTTCTACACTATGCATATGGAAACGCAAATCAAATCAAGAGAAACGATAGAAAATAACGATGCTTCTTTCTTTCGTTCCATTCAAGCATACGGCATAGATTATTGTTACAGCCAAATGGTTGATAACCAGAGCAACCTTCTCATTATTCCGGATGGCTGTATAGACCTTTTATTTGCCTGTAAGCAAGAGAAACCAGAAATCACCTATTATGGACCAATGTCAAAACCACAAGTACAAGACTTACGTCCGGGCTATTATTTTGGCGTTCACTTTTTACCAGGTGAAGTGCCGCAAATCCTCAATAAAGATGCGATTTCCATCCAAAAGCTCTTAAATCACCGCTTGATTATCTATGGAAAAGAACAAAAACGGGATATTAACGCGATGGAAGAAAGTATCCTTTCTTCTACTGACTTTGATTTACAAGTCCAATTGTTTTTAACCTATTATCAAGCCATCTATACACAAACCCATGTAGAAAATAAGAAAAGTGATTGTGTACAGTCCATCTTTGAAAAGATTGATAACAGTCAAGGACAGATTCGTACTAACGAATTATCGGATGAGTTAGCTTATTCTGAGCAATATATCAATCGCTTATTTAAAGAACAGACCGGTCTATCCACAAAAGCCTATTCGAATTTGGTTCGCTTTAAAAAAGCCTGGCAATTGTTAATGAGTCAGGGTAAAAAAACGGATTTGAGCGAACTCTGTCAAAAGTGTGGTTACTATGATCAATCGCATATGATAAAAGCCTTTAAAAAATACACCAATCAGACGCCTCAAGCCTTATTAAAGCTTTTGGAAAACGCCTAATTGGTGTTTTTTTCTTCATAAAAAAAGGAGTACCTTACGTACTCCTAATTGGGAAAGTATCAATTATCCTTCGTATTTTTCAACGATTGTGGCACATCCCATACCACCACCAATGCAAAGTGTAGCTAAACCTTTTTTAGCATCTTCACGTTTTTGCATTTCATGTAATAAAGTAACTAAGATACGGCATCCACTTGCACCAACTGGGTGACCAAGAGCAACAGCTCCACCGTTTACGTTAACTTTTGACATATCGAATTTCAATTCTTTAGCAACCGCAACAGATTGTGCAGCAAACGCTTCGTTTGCTTCAATTAAATCCATGTCATCAACAGTTAAACCAGATTTTGCCATAACTTTCTTTGTAGCAGCAACTGGGCCAATACCCATGATTTCTGGTTCAACACCAGCTAGAGCACCTTGTACCCAAGTAGCCATAGGTTTAACACCTAATTCTTTAGCTTTAGCTTCGCTCATTACGACAACAGCAGCAGCTCCATCGTTGATTCCACTAGCGTTACCAGCAGTAACCATTCCGCCTTCTTTACCAGAGCAGCAACGTAATTTAGATAATGTTTCTACAGTAGTTCCAGGACGAGGTCCTTCATCTTTCTTGAATTCAACAACTTGTTTCTTTACTTTTACAGAAACTGGAACGATTTCATCATCGAATCTTCCTTCGTTTTGAGCTTTTTCTGCTTTTTGTTGAGAAATTGCAGAGAATTCATCTAACTCTTCACGAGTTAAATGCCAACGATCACAGATGTTTTCAGCTGTAATCATCATATGATAGTGATTAAATGCGTCTGTCAAAGCATCGTTTACCATTGTATCAACGATTGTTGAGTTATTCATACGGTAACCGAAACGAGCTTTTGTTAATGCATAAGGTGCCATTGACATGTTTTCCATACCACCAGCAACTACGATATCAGCTTGACCAGCTTTAATCATTGCAGCAGCTTGGTTAACACAGTTCAAACCAGAACCACAAACAACATTTAATGTAACAGCAGGAACCTCAATTGGTAAACCAGCCTTAATGGAAGCTTGACGAGCTACGTTTTGACCTTGAGCAGCTTGGATAACACATCCCATTAATACTTCGTCAACTTGATCTGGTTGTACACCAGCACGGTTTAAAGCATCTTTAATAACAATTGCGCCTAATTCAGCAGCAGGTGTATTGCTTAATGCTCCACCCATTTTACCAATCGCTGTACGACAAGCGCCTGCAATAACGACTTTTTCTGACATTGTTTTCCTCCATTAGATTGTTAAAATCTTCACAAGATGATTATGCCACAAGTCAACACGGGTTGCAAGCAAAAAAAACAGAATCCCACAAAAGCGAGATTCTGCCTAAAACACAATATTTTTCAATTTTATTTTTCATTATGTTCCATGATACTACGATAAGCTGGACGAATGATTTTACCCATTCCAATGATTTCTTCCAAACGGTGAGCACTCCATCCAACAATTCGCGCAATCGCAAATAATGGTGTATACAATTCAATAGGAATATCCAACATTTCATATACAAAGCCCGAATAGAAATCGACATTAGGGCTCACGCCTTTGACAATATGACGTTTTTCAGCAATCAATGTACTGGCTTGTTTTTCAACCATCTTATATAGAGCCATATCTTTATCACGGCCTTTGGCCTTTGCCAAAGATTCAGCACAGTTTTTAAGAATCAACTCTCTTGGATCACTTAAAGAATATACTGCATGACCCATACCATAAATCAATCCTTTTCCATCAAAGGCTTGCCGATCTAAAATCTTTCCTAAGTAGGTACGCACTTCTTCTTCATCTTCGTAATTTGATACGTGAGAGCGAATATCATCCATCATATTCATTACGCGAATGTTTGCCCCACCATGTTTTGGCCCTTTTAAACTTGACATGGCTGCCGCAATTGCGGAATAGGTGTCGCTTCCTGTTGAAGTGACAACACGCGTTGTAAAGGTAGAGTTATTTCCTCCACCATGGTCCATATGCAGCAATAAACAAGTATCTAAGACTTTGGCTTCCAATTGGGTATAAGAACTATCTGGACGTAACATACGCAAGAAGTTTTCCGCTGTCGAAAGGGATGGGTCCGGACGGTGAATATACATACTTTGCATATTATTGTAATGGTTATCGGCATGATAACTGTAAATAGCCAACATTGGGAAAACCGCAATTAATTCAATCGCTTGGCGGATATTATTGGCAATCGAATCATCACCTATATTCTCATCATAACTCGCTAAAGTCAGAATCGAACGCGTCATCATATTCATAATGTCATGGGTTGGCGCTTTCATGATTACATCACGTACAAAGTTGGTTGGAAGCCGACGGCTCTCTCCGAGTTTTTGGAAGAATTCATCTAATTGTTCTGGTGTTGGCATCTTTCCAAATAAAAGCAAGTAAGCCACTTTTTCAAAACCCAGTTCATCTTTTCCTAAACTGTCGACTAAAGTAGAGATACGATAGCCTCGATACCATAATTCCCCTTCAATCGGTACTCGTTTACCATGAACACTTTTAAATCCATTTAATTCAGAAATTCGGGTCAATCCGGTTAAAACACCTTGGCCAGATTCATCCCGAAGGCCACGATTGACTCCATATTCATGAAATAATTTATCCGATATATAATTCTTTTCAACGCATTCTTTTTCTTTTTCTAACGCGTAATCGTAAACATCACGATCATTCATCTTTATTCCTCCATCTCGCCTACCATATCATTCATAATTTCTTCTAAGTCAGAAATATCTTTCATCATCTGAATAAAACGGTCTTGGCCGAATTTATCGATAACTTTTTGATAGAACGTCTCCAAACTTTCTTTCTGCTTTTTGGTTACATCCAAACCACTTTCTGTGATTTCCAGATACGTTCCTTCATCCCCATTGCCATCAAACTTCCAACTGACCCACTCTTGAGAAGCCAGGGTACGGGCAATATCACTCACTCTGCGTAATGGCAGTTTGGTTTCTTCTGCTAAATCTTTCATATAGATTTTCTTTTGATCTGCTTGGGAATGACGAGCTAGAATCAACATCAACATAAAGTCTGCAGAATCCATCGTTTGAAATAATTTACTCGATAAATCTAGACGATCCGTCATCGCATGGCTGACCACATGTCGCAACAAATGCACAATACTCGTGTTCTCTTTTTGTTCCATATTTTTTACCCCAATTCTTCTATAATATTTCTATTGATGACTTGGGCAATTTCTAAAAATTGCGTCATTTGCTCCGGACTAATTTGTCGAAATAACTTTCGATGGATTGATTCCATTGCTTCATCAACCTGAGCCAAGATTTCACTTGCGTATTCCGTTACAAAACAATGAAAAACCCGATGGTCATGTTTATCTACTTCCATACGAAGATACCCAGCTTTTCCCAATCGTTTCATCGATTGCGAAATATGTCCCCGGGTAAACATCTGAAGTTCATAAATATGTTTCGGTGTATTGTTTTCTTTTGCTTGACTCAAATAATTTAAAATAAATAAATCAATTTTACACAAACCATATTTCTTCTGGATTTCAGCTGTATTGCGATCAAATAAACGCCGATATTCACTTCCGTTCAGCAGAGCATCTAGATTCGTTTGCATAGAGTCCTCCATTCATTTAATTTTAAACTAGTAAATTCATTCTACGCCAAAATGAAATTTTTTACAAATTTCTTGAAACAAATATGAAAACTTTTCAACTTCTAAGTCTTATGATACTGTGATTAAAGAAAGAAGGACCTATGACACTAAAAGAAAATATTCTCCGCCAACTCTTAAATCAAGACGACCAAGCTATTTCTGGGCAAAGTCTCTGTGATCAATTTGGGGTCTCCCGAACCGCGGTTTGGAAAGCCATACAAGCGCTAAAAAAAGAGGGTTACTTGATTGAAGCCAAAACCAATAAAGGCTATCAATTACTGCAAGATCAAGACAGCCTCGATGAAAGCCATATTCGTCAATACTTAAAAGAAGATGTTCCCCTATATCTTTTTGAAACCATTGATTCAACCAATAATTATGCTAAGAAAATTGCCATTGATGGCGCTAGACACGGCTCGTTAATTGTTGCCAACCATCAAAGTGCTGGTAGAGGCCGACAAGGCCATACCTTTTATTCACCGGCTGATAAAGGCATCTATATGACCATTTTATTGCGTCCCAAAGAGCCCTTACAAGAGCTTTTAAAATGCACCTTAGCAGCTGGGGTTGCAACCTGTCAGGCCATTGAAGAGCTTTGTTATATCACCCCACAAATCAAATGGGTCAATGACATTTTTATCGACAAGAAAAAAATCTGTGGCATTTTAACCGAAGCTACAAGCAATTTTGAATCCCAGCAAATTGATTCCGTCATTGTGGGAATCGGTATCAACTGCAAGCCAATTCAATTTCCAGAAGAATTAAAAAAGATTGCCGGTAGTCTAGACCAGCAATCCCTACATCGTGCCGCTTTAGTTGCTTCCATTTATACGCATTTTATGCACTGGATGAATCAGTTATCCAGCCCGACTTTATTAGATGAATATAAGAAGCGTTCGCTCTTAATTGGCAAAGAAATCATCTATACCCTTAATAATGAAAAGAAAATAGGAAAAGTACTTGATATCAACCAAGATGGCAATCTCGTCCTCCAACAAGGTAATAAAACCATCACCCTCTATTCAGGCGAAGTATCTGTGAAAGACTGGAATTGATCCAGTCTTTTTTTACACAAAGAAAACCATTGACAATCTGGACAAATTTCATAAAGATCAATCCCCGCAAAAATTGCTTTTTGTTCTGCCCAATTTCCTCTATCTTTACAAACGATGGCTTTTACCTTGGCATCATATCTATTTACCTTTTCAGATGTACAGCTTCCCTCTATGCAATGTGGGCACTTGTTACAAATTTCATCACAGCCTTCTATCCATTCTACATCTTTAAGGTTCTCTATAATATGCTGCATATTTTTCACAAACGCATCCGAATACCCTTTCTCTTCAAAAGAAAGGCAACATAAGCCGTGATGATAACGCAATTTAGTCAAAATGCACCACTTTTTCTAATTGAGGAAGCAATAGACAAACCAGCACAATTTTTGCGATATCACCGGGAATAAACGGTAAGACGCAAATCGTTAAAGCTGAGACTAGACTAGTTTGAGCAACAAACATGAACCAAATAGTCCCTAATAAATAAAGAACGAGTTCTCCAACTAAGATACTTCCAACTAAATACGGTAACGTTTTTTTCTTATATAAAAAGCCCGTCAAAAAAGCCAAGAATAAATAGCCAATCATATAGCCACCCGTAGGCCCAAATAAACAAGTAAAGCCAGAACTATAGCCGGCAAATACAGGTAAGCCAACCCAGCCTAATACCAAATAGATCAAAACACTCAATGTTCCTAATTGTGCTCCAAGTAAGGCTCCAGCTAACATGACCCCTAGCGTAGCCAATGAAATTGGAACCGCTCCAACAGGAATCGATAAAGGTGAAATCACACATAACACCGCTGCCATTAAAGCACAATAAACCATTTTTTTATTTTTCATACACATCCCTCTACTTGCCCTTTACAATACCATAGATAAAACAATTGTCAACCAAATGGTATTTTGCGTTAACAATTAAATATTCTTACGCAGTTTGGGAATTATTCTTTCTTTTTGTCCAGGCTTTCTTTATAATCATTAACGGAAAGAGAGAAAGATTATGTCATTTATTTATTTCGTCATTGGTTTAGCCCCGATTTTGTGGTTAGCCTTTGCCCTTATGGTCTTAAAAATGCCAACCTATAAAGCCGCTTGTGGTTCTTTGATTGCTTCCATTCTTTTAGCCATTCTATTCTGGCACTTCCCAATCATCGCGACTGCTACAGCTGCTCTGGAAGGTTTCTTAATGGCGTTATGGCCAATTATCTTAGTAATTTTAGCGGCGGTATTTACGTACAATTTATCTTGTCACACCAAGGGAATGGATATCATCAAACAGATGATCACTTCCGTATCCGATGACAAGCGCATCTTAGTTCTATTAATCGCCTGGTGTTTTGGCGGATTTATGGAAGGGATGGCCGGATTTGGAACCGCTATTGCGATTCCAGCCAGTATGCTTGTATCCCTTGGGTTTAATCCCCTGTTTTCTTGTTTCGTTTGTTTGATTGCCAATGGTACACCAACCCCATTTGGATCCATTGGGATTCCAACCGTTACCCTGGCAAACTTAGTTAGTTTAGAGAATACGAAACTTGCCTTTATGACTAGCTGTCAGTTAGCACCCTTTATGCTCTTGTGTCCTTTCTTGATTGTCATTGTTACCGGAAAAGGCATCAAAGCTTTAAAAGGTATGGTCCCCATTACTTTGGCAACCGGCTTATCTTTTGTGCTTCCCCAAATTCTCGTCAGCTATTTTGTTGGTGCCGAATTAGCGGTTATTGTAGGAAGTGTTTGTTCTTTGATTGTAACAATTTTACTAGCTCTAAAGAAGAAAACCGATCCTGCCTATCGCATTCAAATTGAAGCCAAAGAAAAAGTGACCCTTAATAAAGCATGGAAAGCCTGGTCACCTTTTATCTTCATCTTTGTCTTCTTACTTCTCACAAGTAAACTGGTTAGCCCAGTAAATAATGCATTGGCCCGTTTCTCTAGTAGTGTACAAATCTATCGTGGAGCCAATCCATCAACCTTGACTTTCTCCTGGATCAATACCCCTGGTGTTTGGATCTTCTTATCAGCTATTCTTGGTGGTTTGATACAAGGTGCAAAATGCAAGGATTTTATCACCGTATTCAAAGCCACCTTTAAACAGATGTCGGAAACCATGTTAACGATGTTGTTTGTCTTAGGCTGTGCCAAAATCATGGGTTACAGTGGTATGATTGCTTCTATCTCAAGTTTTGCGATTGCCGCAACTGGCCAATTCTATCCGCTCTTTGCCCCATGGATAGGCGCCTTAGGAACCTTTGTGACAGGATCCGGAACCAATTCAGGTGTTCTCTTTGGAGCCATCCAACAAAGTGCGGCCAACCATCTATCGATTGATTCTTACTGGATGGTTGCCTTAAACTCATTAGGGGTTGCAGCTGGAAAAATGTTGTCGCCACAATCTTTAGCAATCGGCCTATCAAGCGCCAATGCCAAAGGCGAAGATTCAAAACTGTTAAATATGATTCTTCCCTATGGCATCTGCTTCTTAATTCTTATGTCAATTTTTGCCTTTGTAGGTGCAAAAATATTTGGATGAGCGATATCGCTCATCCTTTTATTTGTTTAGATTCTTCTGTATTTAATGGTGTGGCAATACAATCCTGGTCTACCCAAAACCATAAACAAGCATGTTTTTCATCCCAGCAGTCAAAGCGTACCGGTTTTGCAAACTTCTTTTCTAACTGGCGCTTCTTTTTTAATACCAGAGAAATATTTAATCCCTGGGATTTTACTTTGTAACAAAATAAGAATTGCAGCGCATTCTTACAACGAATCACTTCTTCATCCTTGGGAAGATTATTGATTTCTTTTTGATTGGAAAGAAGTAAGATATATTTCTTATCTGGATCCCGGTATAAAAAAGGTTGTTCGATGTAGTACAGATGATGACACAACTGACATTCATGGGTAAAATACGTTCCTTGGTTTAAACGTTTGTCAATGGTTGGGTTCATACCTGCAATCACAACGGTATCGCGCTTAATTTGAAAAACATGCCCACAATGTGGACATGTTGATGGAATCATGCGTTCTTTCATTTAGAAATTGGTGAGCAAGCCTTTTCTAACCAAGCTTTTTCATCGGCGTCTAAATACGGACTGATGGTTGCGTATACTTTTTGATGATAGTCATTTAACCAGGCAATTTCGTTTTCCTGGAGCAAGGAAACATCAAGTCCATCGACATCAAATGGAACCCAGGTCAAAGGTTCAAAGTGCATAAATTGTCCATAGAAATTCTTTTCATCGGCTACAGCCAATACTTCATTTTCATGACGAATTCCAAATTCATTCGGAATATAAATACCTGGTTCATCACTGGTAATCATACCTGGTCGAATCACAGCATTTAAGCCTTGACCACGCCAGCGAATGCTTTGTGGTCCTTCATGTACACTCGATAAATGCCCTACACCATGACCGGTACCATGTTGGTAATCCATTTGTTCATCCCAGATAGGACCATGGGCTAGAATATCCAAACTAGATCCGGTACAACCTTCAATCCAATGTGCCATCTCTAAACGAATATGGCCTCGTAATACCACACTAAACCAATGGCGTTGTTTTTCACTAATTGGTCCAAGCACATAGGTTCGGGTAATATCGGTTGTTCCTTCGATATATTGTCCTCCACTATCAATCATTAAAAAGCCTTCGGGTTTTAATGATACATTGGTTTCTATAGAAGACTGGTAATGAATAATGGCACCATGAGGACCATACGCTACAATAGGTGCAAAACTATCTTCGATGTAGTTTTCCTGGGCTTGACGGAACGACTGTAGTTTATCGGAAACCGATAATTCCGATTCTTTTGAGACATCGGTATGTTTTAACCAGTACATGAATTTTGTTACTGCGACACCATCCTTTAAATGGGCTTGTTTCGTACTGGCAATTTCCACTGGATTCTTTCTCGCCTTGCGTTCGATAATTGGGCTTTCTTCTTGCATATAAGCGGTTTGTAGCGAAAGCGCTAAACGAATATTAGCAGAATTTGGATCTAACCATACAAAGCCTTGTAATCCAGAAACATCATCATAAATTGCTTCATAGTCTTTCATTTCAATGTGATTCTTTTCAAAACAAGCGCGGCTTTCTTCATCCAAACGAGCTTGGTTAATATACAAAGTTCCGCCCTCACGATGAACAATCATATACGCAAGCGCCACGGGATAATATGGAATATCCTTAGCACGTAAGTTTAATAACCAGGCAATTTCATCGATTTTTGTCAAAATCAAATGATCCGCTTCGGCTTTATTCATACAAGCCTGAATTTCGGCTAACTTATCCGCTACCGATTTTCCGGCATATTTCACATCATAAAGAAACGTTTGACTATCTGGCATAGCTGGTCGATCTGTCCAAATGCGGTCAACAAAATCAATATCCGTCATCATATGAAGTTGTTTTGCCTCAAATGCTTCAGCATACGTATCCGCTTGGTTAGCCGTAATTAAGCGGCCATCAAAAGCTACAGTTTCCCCTGCTTGGCAGTGATCGACAATGTAATCTTCTATAGCAGGTGTTTCGGCTTGACCAATTTTCATCAAATCAATGCCAGAGCTTGCCAATTGACTTTCGGCTTGTAGAAAATAACGGCCATCGGTCCACAAGGCAGCACAGTCTTTACAAACAACTAAAACACCCGCACTTCCAGTAAATCCCGAAACGAATTTGCGGGCGGCAAAGTGCTCACAAACATATTCGGTAGAATGCGGATCACTGGTCGGGATAATCAATGCGGCAACGCTTTCTTTTTCCATTTCATGACGTAATTGAATCAATGTTTCTTTCATAATTTTACCTCTTTACATAATAAGCCATATCTAATAAGGCATATCCGCCCCAGGATAAGCCAAGCATAATGGCACACACAAACAAAACTTTTATCCACAAGAAAACAATATTTCTTGCCTTATAATTTGATTCTAAGCGCATATATTTAAATTGTGCCCAAATCATATAAAAAGAACTAAAGAACAAAAGTCCTTGGAGAATGACAGAGAATATTTCATGGTTTTGAAAATAATACAGAATTTCGAAGAGTTCATTGTGGGCAAGATGTTTGCGGAAAACCAATAGATCATCGACGACTTGATGCCCATTGAATACACTCATAGCACTGATATAAGAAAGCACCATCATCAAAGCCATCGCCAAAAAGAAAGCTAAATGATGCCCTTCACTATAGCTTTTAGAAATTCGGCAACATTGCGCCAACAATAAAAAACAACTGATCAAATACAGCAGCGAATACAAAATATATGCGATGGTTATATCGGGTATCAACCAATAGGTACAGGAAAACACCAACAAAAAAAATAAAACCGTATTGGCTAAAGTATCTGTCTTATCATTTTTTCTTGGTAAATTCCGAATTCCAAAAGAATGTAAGGATGCTTTGGTGGCAATCCATTCACTGGCACTGTTTGGTAAAAAACAAATTCCAATGCCTAATAAAACCGATATCACAACGGTGATTGTATCAATCCATGTCATATTCATCTCTCCAACTTCTTCTAAAATATACCATGTTCTCTAGTTTTCGCCAAATTCCATGTTAGAATAGACTCGGAGGTCTTTTATGAAACTCTTATTTTTAGATGCCGATGGAACCTTATTCCATCACGAAGGATATATCCCTAAAAGTGCCATTGAAGCATGCCAACAAGCACAAAAGAATGGCCATAAAATCTGTTTGGCAACCGGAAGACAAAATATGGAAATTTATAGCGATCTACTAAAGATTGATTACGATGGTCGCATTACTGGAGCTGGTGCCTATGTCGAAGCCGAAGGAAATCTTCTTTATCAAGAAAACTTTTCGGCCAGCCAAAAACAACAATTATTAGACTATTTTAAAGAGCATCAGATTCCTGCTCTATTTGAAAGCAGCAACGCCTTATTTGTCAGCCAGTCTACCTTAGAACAATTAGAAGCCATCACTAAAAAAGCCTGTGCTGGGCTTGATCCCGTCAGTTATCAAAAACATGGTATGGTACAAATTATACGCAACACAAAAGTTGTTTCTAATTTTAGTTCTTGTGAATTTAATAAAATTACGTTTTTATCTTCGGCAACTCCCTACCAACAAATTGCCAAAGACCTGGGTAAAGATTTTGATGTGATTCCTGCTACATTTGAACCTCTAGGTAAAGAAAGCGGTGAAGTAGCCAGTCTTACCATTTCCAAAGCCAGTGGCATCCATTTATTACAAGATTACTGGCACGTTGACAAAGCTGACTGTATTGCGATTGGTGATGGATTCAACGATATCTGTATGTTTGATCATGTTGGCACATCCATTGCGATGGGTAATGCAGCACTCGGTGTACAAAAAAAAGCTGTTTGGGTAACTGACACCTTAGAACAAGATGGAATCCAAAAAGCTTTTAAGAAATTGCATGTAATTGAATAGAATCGGATGGGCATGGAAGTCCCATTGCAATTCTTTTTTTATGAAGTTTTTCTGTCAATAAATAATAGGTATTTAGATAATCTTCACTCAAGCAGTAACAGTACACACCAAATTTTACGGCATGTTGTTCAAAACCATCGACAGATACTTCCATCGGATGATCCTTTAAGACTTTTGATGATTGTTGGATCACCTCTAGAAAACCTGCCTTGACTGTTTCATAATCACTATCCATACCGAGTGGTAAGACAATATGAATTCGACGGATACCTTTTTTTGTATAATTGACCAGCGTTTGTCCCACAACTTTTGAATTAGGTACACAAATCGTTAAACCATCCATATTTTCTAATTCGGTAAACATCAAATCAATCCGTTTTACCGTACCTTCTTGATCTTCTAAAGAGATGTAATCATTTAGAACAAAAGGTTTAGTCAAAAGAATTTGAACGCCACCAGCCACATCGCTCATCGTAGACTTCAAAGCCATAGAAATACCTAAGGCACAAGCAGAAAAAGCCCCTACAATCACATTGGAATTCACACCAAATTGATCCAAGATCATCACAATTGTCACAACACGAACTCCAATAGAAACTAAAGAAGCCAGAAACGTAATAATGCCTTGATCTGGGGTACGACTGGCAATGCGTAAGATAACACGTTTTAAAGCTGCTGCCAAAAGCCATCCTAATACAAAAAGAATAAGCGATGAAATAATGGCTGCTCCGTATTGATTCATCATACCCATTATTCTACCGATTCCAAGCAATAAATCAAGAAACGGTTGCGATTACGAACAAATAATAGTATGATTGAAAAGCACATTGGGGTATCGCCAAGCGGTAAGGCAGCAGACTCTGAATCTGCCATTTCGTTGGTTCGAATCCAACTACCCCAGCCATTCGTTTCTAACCGTCACTAGACGGTTTTTTTATTTTATGTCGTGATTTCTGTACCAGATTTCATCAAAAAAAGGATTTCTGTACAATTCTCATGACTGAAATCCTTTGAATATCTAAAATATCGTAGGGTCGAGCATAGCCTCTAAATTATTGTAGGGTCATGCTCGCCCCGTTTTATTGTTTTTTATGTAAATAAACTGTGCACCCTAAAACTATAAATACTACCAAAACATTTCTTATTGTAAGGCATAATACTCTTCTAAACAGAGATTATTTTCATACAAATATGTAGCCAATTCTTCCCCTACATAACGTAAATGCCAGCTTTCTGGGGCAATTAAAGTATATTGTTCTTTATCATCGGGATAACGAACAATAAAGCCATACTTATGCATATGTTTTAATAGCCAAGGATAATTGGCGCTATTTCTTGGTGCGTCTAAGTCACTAGTATCTCCATCCAAACGAATATCTACCGATAAACCGGTTTGATGTTCACTGAATCCTGGGCGTGTCCAATACTTATCTGCATATTCTTGTCCATTGTTTTGAACACCTGTTTCGTATAAGTTCTTTTGGTAACTATAGCTTCGATAAGCAGAACAAGCACTTAATTCAATGCCTTGGTCTTGAGCTGCTTGAACTAATGCTTCAAAAGCATTCGCGGCTTCTTTATGCATTTGGGCATTATTTTCGCCACTATTTGTGACCGTGACTAAATCACTTGGTTCATAATCTTCTGGTAAGTTATGATATTTGTTTACTAACATCTGCATATTATCTAAATCAGAAACCGTCGTCACATGCGTATAGGGTTCATAATCCAAATTCATCTTAACCGCTTCTATAGCTTCCGCATCGGATACATCCTTATGGGCTTTCTTATAAGCTTCAGCACGTTTACTTAATTTTGAAGAATTCTTTTTATTTTTAGATTGGCTTTTGATTTTCTTCGTTTCACTCTTTACTTCCTTAATTTCTTTTTTAACTTGTTTGGTTTTCTGATTTGTTTCTGCAACTTTATCATCTTTCACAAACAAAGATAACACGGCATTTACAGCCCCCACACAAAGTACAAATAAAAGAATACAACCAATCGCAAATATAATACGATGTTTTAATTTCTTGCTCATTTTATAATAAAACCACCTAACTAATTATTGTAAGATTACCATCATTAATGCATACCCAACGATCATCTCCAATTTGTCCCCATGTTTCATTACCATTTTGAACAGTCTTTATAATATTTACCGTTGTTCCAGAGTAAATATAGTCTACCTGGGTAGCATCTTTAGAAGGAGCCGAACGCACATTTACATCATAGTTCGCAGTCATAGGTGTTCCCGAATCACTATGAGAAGAACTACTTCCACTACTTTTTCTAGGAACCGTAACAATCTTCGTATTGGAACGAGATTTTGCGATAGCTGCATCTTCATGTGCTCGTTGCGCATCTTGTTGAGCCTGCTCTTTTTCGGCTTCAGCTTGTTCTTTCTTTAATTTTTCTTCTTCTTTTTCTTTTTCAATTTGCGCTTTTTCTTCTTTGATTTTAGCAATTTCGTATTCATGTTGTTTATTGTTTTGATAGATGGCATATCCAACACCACAACCACCAAGCAAAATCACAAGAATAATCAACACAATCAAAAGATTCCGGTTGGTATTATTTGGTTTTTCCGCCACAACTTGAGGCTTTGGTTGTTCCGGTTGAACCGCATAAGTAAAACCATCAAATAACTCAGATTGTTTTAATGGAATCCAATCCGGCAATCCTTTTTTATATACATAAGTTTCCCCATATATCTTATTAGTCCGTAAGAATTGCCGCATTTGTTCTTCTGAGAAAGGGCCAACCGACTGACCATTTTCTGCATAATACCAATCATCCGCTACTTGATTATTGGATTCATTTTGCGTATCCACATTTTTAGTTGAAAGTTTAATATCAGATTCATTTAACGTAACCCAGTTGTCCTTACCTTCTTGATAAACTTGCGAATTTTCATCTAAGCGACCAATTTGATACAAGGCAATAATTTCTTCTTCCGTATTTGGACCTACCGGTTGATTACCTTTCGCATAATACCATTTGGAAGAATCAGATGCTTCAGTTTCATTGTTCTTAAGGTCTTCAGAATCATCGACTGGTTCTACTACTTCTTCATCTACTGCTTTTTCCTCTATTTCACTAGCAACTTCTTCCATCTTTAAACTAGAATCTTTGAAAGGTATCCAGTCTTTTGATCCATCTTGATAAATCAATGAATTATCTTGAAGCTTTCCGGAAGTATAGAAATCTTTTATTTCTTGTTCAGTAAACGGACCAACAGGATTTTGTCCATCCGCATAATACCATTCTTGTTTTCCTGCTTCTGTTAACTTTTCTGATCTCATTTCTCTCTAATCTCCTATTTTCTTTTAATAACTAAATGCACCTAAAAAGGATGCTGCCAAACCAAGAATAATTAAGCAGTATAAGAACACAAGAGCACACAAAACTAAACCGATAATCGAGCATACAAATCCAGCTGTTTGTATTCCACCTTTATATCCACCTTTTTTGGCTTTACTTGAACCAACAAGTCCAATAATAGCTGCAATAACCCCTAACAAAGCACCATAGCCAAAGACACAAAATACAATAGAAACAATGCCTAAAACCAAACATGCGTTGGCCCAGTTTTTTCCTTGCCCATCATTCGTTGGCATAGTTTGTACTTGACTTGTCACTTTAGGTGTTTCTGGAATTTTAGGAATCTTTGGGATATTCGGTGTTTTTGGTACACTTGGAATATTTGGGATTCCTTTTGATTTTTCATTTTCCATAAGATAAACTTCCTTTCCTAAACATTTGATTTTCCAAATCTACAAGTATCCTATCATATGACAGTTCAATTAAATGAAGATGAAAAGCCTAATTAAGCTACTTCATGATGATCAATACTATGTTAGCAGTGCTTTTTCATGCAATATCATAACCAAAGGTGTATCTTTTAACTGCTTTATACATATCAATCTATTGCTTATTCACAAATCGTAAAGTGGATTTTTTTCTTCTTTGTACGCTACAGTTTTCCCAACAAAAAAAGACCTCTTACGAAGTCTTTGAGAGTTGGGCAAGTCGATCGATGATTTCTTCCACTTGTTCCCTCGTTAAGTTTTTAATACCGGCTGCACATACATGTCCTCCACCATTGTAATCAGCGGCAATGGAGCGAACATCTAAATGTTTTGAACGTAAACTGGCGGCATAGCCTTTTCCATCTGCCATACGGGTAAATAAGCCCCAACAGTGAATGCCTTCCACACCGGATAAACAATAGACTTTGCCTTTAGCATCTGCGAAAGATAAAGGAGCATAATCTTCTTGTTCCATAATTGCTACAAGGGCATTCTCTTTACGTACGGTGTTGTTGCGAACCTTGGTTTCATAACAATATTCTTCATATGTGCTAGAAAAATTATCTTCTTCACATTGAATCACATCGGCACCTTGTTCAATTAGATAGGCTGCGGCTTGAAAAGTTTTAGGACGTACGGTACCAATTGTATAACGAATGGAATCCGCAATCATTCCCGAATATAGAAGTTGTGCCGCTTTTTTTGAAATTTTGATCTGTGCTTTATTTAAACCTAAAGCAATCAATTCACAAGCTGCCGTAGCAGCTGGATCAATGGCTTCGATATCACACATCGTCTCGACAAGCACGTGGTGGTCGATTCGAATAGATTCTTTAGCCATCGTAAATCTTTTATCATCTACCCGTGCAGCATTCGATGTATCGGTAATAATGGCTAAGCTCTTTTCTATAAGGGCATCATCAACGATATCCATATCATCAACAATGGACGGATTTTGCTTATCTAAAGATCCTAAGGCATATACATTTTTATTGGGATAATTATCCAAAATTGCTTGTTTCAAACCCAATTGTGAACCAAGGGCATCCATATCTGGATACTCATGGCGAAAAATCACAATCGAATCATATGCCTGAATCTTTTCTATAATTTTATTCAGCATTGTCTAAATTTTTATACGCATCACGTGCAATGACTAATTCTTCATTGGTAGGTAATAACCAAACTTCCATCTTTGATTCTGGAGCACTTAATTTCTTTTCAACGCCACGTACACCATCGTTGTCTTCTGGTTTTACCACAACGCCAAATACAGTTAGGCGATCACAGATTCTTTGACGCATAGCACAATCGTTTTCACCGATTCCACCGGCAAAGACAATGGCATCTGCTCCACCCATTAATCCATAATAACCAGAAATCATTTCTACAATACGGCTTACATATACATTTTGTGTCAAGATGGCACGTTTATCGCCTTTTTCTGCAGCAGCTTGTACATCACGACCATCACTGGAAATACCACTTAATCCCAACATACCGGATTTTTTATTCATAATGGTATCCATTTCATCTGGTGTATAACCATGTTTCTTCTCTAAGAAAGGAACAATAGCGGGATCAATATCCCCACAACGCGTACCCATCATAATACCGCCTAATGGTGTGAATCCCATAGAAGTTTTAAATGATTTTCCGTTCTTAACGGCGGTAATACTTGCCCCATTTCCTAAGTGACAAGTAATGATATTCATTTCTTCTT
This sequence comes from Firmicutes bacterium AM41-11, assembly GCA_003480165.1. Taxonomy (GTDB): domain Bacteria; phylum Bacillota_I; class Bacilli_A; order Erysipelotrichales; family Erysipelotrichaceae; genus Absicoccus. Next base: position 17,732 of record QUIQ01000020.1, read on the forward strand.
GTTTTTTACCTTGGATTTGTGCCAAACGTTTTGTCAAGTATTCATGACTTGTACCATGGGCTCCATAACGACGTACTTTATCTTCGGTATAGTATTCATAAGGTAATGGGAAAATATAATTTTCTTCTGGCATGCTTTGGTGGAAAGCTGTATCAAAGACAAAGGTATGTTTACAATCCTTCAACGCTTTACGGAAAGAACGCAAACCAACTAAAGCACCTGGGTTATGAAGGGGTGCTAATTCGCACAATTCTTCTACTTTTGATTCAGACCAGTCATCTACTGGTACAGAATGGGAGAAGTATTCTCCACCATGTACGACACGATGCCCCATTGCTTTAATATCTTCTAATTTTTCTACGACTTTATGTTCGACTAATGCATCCATTAGTTTTTCTACCGCTACCGCATGATCGGGAATATCTAAGATTTCTTTTACTTCTTCGGTATCTGTTTTCATTCCAAAAATAGAATCTTCTAAACCGATACGTTCTACGTTTCCGCTTGCTAAAACCTTTTCTTCAGGCATTTGGAAGACTTGAAACTTTAAAGATGAACTTCCTGCATTAACACTCATTACAACAGTTGACATAGTTTCCTCCTTATAAAATTTTTTCTATCTCATTATACTTATTGTCTTGGCATAATTGAATAATTTGTTTCTTCTTTGTGATATATTGAACGATTTTCTCATATTTCTCCAACTGCTTTGTTGCCCGATGGACCGTATCCATGACAGCTGCCCGACTAATATCGAGCTCTTCACTGATTTCTGCATAGGAAAAATCTTCCGCATAATAATAATCTAATATTTCTTGTTGGTGTTTGGTCAACAAAGGCCCATATACATCCAACAATTCATTGGCCATGATTTTATCAATCATTCGCACTCATTCCCTTAGTCATACCCATGATATAACCAGCTACATCAAATGGGCGAAGATCATCGGGTTTCTCACCTAAACCTAAGAAACGAACCGGAATATGCAATTGGTCATGAATCGAAAGTACGACACCACCTTTGGCCGTTCCATCCATTTTAGTTAATACAATACCCGTTACATTGGTTGCTTCAAGGAAGACATTAGCCTGACTGATGCCATTTTGTCCGGTTGTAGCATCTAAGACTAACCAAACTTCTTGTGGAGCTCCTTCAATTTCACGAGCTGCAACTCGACTCATCTTTTCTAGTTCTTTCATTAAATTAGTCTTATTTTGTAGACGACCTGCTGTATCACAAATCAAGATATCAATATCGTTTTCTTTGGCATAACGACATCCATCTACGATGACACTACTTGGGTCTTGATTTGGTTTTCCTTTAATACAAGGAACGCCTAAACGCGTAGCCCATTGATCAATTTGATCAATCGCACCAGCACGGAAGGTATCGGCTGCAACGACCGCTACTTTCTTACCTAAATCCTTATACAAAGATAATAATTTTGCGGAAGTAGTCGTCTTTCCAGACCCATTGACTCCAACCATTAAAATAACCGTTGGACCATCGGGATTAAAGTGAATATACTCTTCGGGTACTTCATCATAGAATTCATACAAAATGTAAATAAAGTAGTCTTCCATGGAATCAAAGTTTTTCATCTCAGCGCCATGTTCTTCAAAACGGTCAACAATCTTTTGCGCTGTTTGAATACCTACATCCCCTTCCAAAAGAATCATCATTAATTCTTCCAGCAAGTCATCATCAATTCCATGAAAGTTATTAGATAAAGCCCGAATCCGATCACCAAAAGACCGACGTGATTTATCGAGTCCGGTTAAATACTTATCTTTATCGTTACTCTTTTTAAATTTATCTCTAATGCTTTGAAACAGTGCCATGTGCTTCCTCCTCTGTTGCGATATCTAGAGCATCGCGTAATTCGACTTTTAATAATTGTGATACACCATCTTTTTGCATGGTTACACCATATAAAGTATCACATTGTTCCATCGTTCCCGGACGATGGGTAACGACAATAAATTGTGATTGGCCACGGAAACGCCCAATATAACGTGCAAAACGCTCGACATTTGCTTGATCTAAAGCTGCCTCTACTTCATCAAAAATACATAGAGGCATCGTGCGTGCACGTAAAATTGAGAACAAGACACTAATGGCAATCAAGGCTTTTTCTCCACCCGAGAAAGTCTGAATATTTTTTACCATCTTACCAGGTGGTTGAACATCAATATCAATTCCCGTATTTAAGACATCGTCTGGGTCAACCATGACAAGTTTTGCGTGGCCACCACCAAACATCGCTTTAAAGACGCCATCCAATTCGGTATTGATCTTATCAAACATTGTTGTAAATTGTTCAATCATCGTCTGATCCATTTCATCGATCGCATCGAGAATCTGTTGACTAGCCGCTTCTAAATCTTCTTTTTGTTTCGTTAAGAAATCAAAGCGTTCCTTTAATTCAGTATATTCTTTTGGTGCATCCAAATTCACATGACCAAGTTTTGAAATCAATAAGCGTAATTCAATCACGCGATCTTTCGCTTGTTGGATATCAATGTCTTGTTTTTTGGTACAAGCGTATTCATACGTCATTTGATATTCCGAATTTAAGCGATTTAAATCATGATCCATTTCCGCTTTTTGTTTCGTTAAAGATAAATCTAAGCTATGGATTTCATTTTGTAGCGCATTCATCTCACGACGTAAAATACGTACTTGGTTTTCTTTTTCTTCTACGTCACTACCTAAATCAAAACGACGTTGACGTAGACTTTGCATCTGACTAGTTAGATCATCAATCATCGCATGCATCTTAGAAGTTTGAATAACCAAATCATCTTCAAGTAATTCTTCTTGATCCTGGTCATTGATTTGTGCGTATTCATCTTTCATCGATTCATACTTTTGTTTCTTAACCTCATAGACACTCTCTAAACGCCCTAGATTCACTTTGCAGTCGACACGTTCTTGATTGGTGCGTTCGATTTTTATCGACCATTGTTTTTGTTGAGTCGATAGATCTTCGACTTTTTCTTTCAAAGTGCTTAATTGCTTTTCCACTTCTTTGAGTTCGCTAGCCATCGTTACGGGACTTGACTGATTCTTACCTCGACCACCCGTCATTGAACCTCCGGCATGAACGATTTCTCCATCTAAGGTAACGATTTTCACACGATAGCTTAAACGTTTCGCGCATTCATTGGCATGTTCCAGGTTATCCATAACGACTACATAGCCTAATAAACGATCTCGTACATCTAAATATTTTTCTTCACAATCTACACAGTCACTCGCTAAGCCTATAAAACCGGGACAAGAAGATGCCAACATTTCTTGTTGCGCATTTAATTGTTTGGGTTTACAGACAGTCATTGGCAAGAAGGTTGCCCGACCCGAATGGTTACGTTTTAAAAAGCCAATGGCATGACGCGCACTTTCTTCATCCTTAGTGACAATATGATACATACTTCCACCTAAAGCTGCCTGCAAAGCATGTGCCCGATTTTCTTTGGCAATAAAGAGTTCACTAATAACTCCTTCGATGCCATGAAGACTCGCTTTAGCTTGAATGATGCTACGAACCCCAGCTTGTTGCTGGTAAGGTTGCGCCATCATGTTCTTTAAAACTTGTTGACGATTGACATAATGTTGATAGGTCGAACGCACTTGTTGCAAGTCGTAATAAATGCGATTGGACTGACTTTGCATTTTTTCCAGTTCGGCATTTAAGTCATTCATTTTATTATGACTGTCTTTTAAACGCTTCGCCCGATCTTCATATTCATATTTTGCTTCCGTTAACATCTGGGCTAATTGTCTAGCACGCTCTTTTTGATCTGCTTGACTAAGGGCATATTTACGTTTTTCATCAAGTTCAATCTTACGTTTTTCTAATTGAACCGATTCCGCCATAGCCTGTGTATACTGGCCTTGTTTCGTATTAATCTTTGCATCTAATTGATACATTTCCTTACGCATCGTATCAATTTGTTCATCCAGTTTATCTAATTGGCTTTCCTGGTCAACATAGTTTGTTTGATTTTGGGCCAATTGTCTTTGAATCGTCTGAATCTTGGTATGATAATTCGCAATTTGTTCAACAAGGACGCTGACTTCAATTTGCGATAACTCTTCTTGATACACCTGGAATTTTTTAGCCTTTACCGCCTGATTCTTTAAAGGGCGTAATTGACGCTCCAACTCATCCATAATATCTTGAACGCGATCCAGGTTTTCTTTGGTCTTTTCTAACTTTCGCAAAGAAACTTGTTTCCTTTTTTTGTATTTTGCAACCCCAGCTGCTTCTTCAAAAAGTGAACGTCTCTCTTCCGGCTTTGCATCCGCAAAAGAAGAAATATTTCCCTGTGTGATAATACTTAAAGAATCTCTTCCTAATCCTGTATCCATCACCAATTCATTAATGTCTTTTAAGCGACAAGGTGTTTTGTTGATAAAATAACTTGCTTCATTATTGGCACGTTGCAATTGTCGCGTGATTTCAATTTCTTCAAATTCGGAATCAAAGATATGCGAGCTGTTATCAAAAACCAAAGTAACTTTGGCCATATTCACTGGCTTGCGATATTCACTTCCAGAAAAGATAATATCGGACATACTTGTTCCCGAACGCAAGCTTTTAACGCTCTGTTCTCCAAGTACCCAGCGAATGGCATCGTTAACATTACTCTTTCCACATCCATTGGGTCCAACAATACCGGTTATATCATGATCAAATTGAATCACAGTTTTATCCGCAAAACTTTTAAAACCTTGTAATTCGATTCGTTTTAAAAACATAGGTTCACACTCCAAACGAAACTATTATACACTATTTGCTTCAAGGATATATTGTTAATATATTCACGATTAACGACATTCTCCCTTCTCAAACAAATTATTAAAAATAAATGAAGAAAATTTATCTTTTTTCCAAAAGATTCGTATTAATACATAGACGCAAATAGGAGGTCAAAAAAATGAAACGTAAGCTGCGGCAATTAAACAAATATTTGGTAAATGATATCAGAAGAGGAGGTGTAACATGAAACCTGATATCCAACTCAAAAAATTC
>QUIQ01000021.1 GCA_003480165.1 Firmicutes bacterium AM41-11
ACTTTTTATACTTTTTAGTTTTTGTGCATATATCATAGACATTTTGTCCATTTATTGTGGGATAATGGTGCCTAAAGTACAAAAGACATTGTATGAAGACAATGCCTTTTCGTATTTATTCTAAATGATCGGATAACCAATCAATCCGATTCGCAATCATAGAATCTTCCCGATTCTTTTTTCCCACAATCTGCACTAACGCTTGACTCTTTATCTGCTGTCTTTCTTTTTCATACAATTTTGGCATAATCGCAATATCCAACGTTCCTGTTTCATCTTCAATCGTTAAAAAGCACATAGTCTGCTGTGTCTTTGTTTTATGGACATGGTAACGAATCACTTGACCTAAGACTTCTAAATTTCCCATAACAGCTAACGTTTGCTGCAAAGGCATCGCTTTTGGATAGTGCTTACGCAAAGCTTGAACCGGATGCTCACTTAAATAGAAACCATATGTTGCCTTTTCCTTACTAGCTTTATCCAAACTATTCTCTTTCATCTTAATGAGATTCGGTCTTGATACCAAGTCGAAATCAAATAAGACTCCATCTTCCGTTTTGGTTTGTACAATACCCGAATATTGTAAAACATGTCCTAGATTCTCATTCATTGTCGCCCGATTTAAACCCAGCTCATCTAAGGCTCCTCCATTAATGAGAATACGCATATTGGATTCATTGACCTTATGGGCACTCATTCGCACGACAAAATCAATAAAATCCTTGAATGGTTCTTTGTTTCTTTCTGCTTCTATTTCTTTTTGTACCACCGGACCAATGCCCTTCATTGTACGAAACGGCATGCGTAAGCCTTCTTTTTCAATACCGTATTCCGCTTGCGAATATTGGATACTTGGCGCATAAATCGGAATTCGTTTGCGCTGGCATTCATAGACATATTGACAAGTCTTATTTTCTGAACCAATGACCCCATTTAAAATACTCTGATAAAAGTGTAAAGGATAATTTGCCTTTAGATAAGCCATTTGATAAACAATCAAACCATATCCATAGCTATGACATTTATTAAAACCATATTCTGCAAAGCGTTCCATAGTCGCAAAGATTTCTTCAGCAACCTTTCTACGACAATGGTTTCGCACCGCTCCTTCAATAAAAGCTTGGCGGTATTCCATCATGACATCTTGTTTCTTTTTGCTCATCGCTTTTCGTAAAAAGTCAGCTTGAGCCAAACTAAAGCCACCAATTGTAGTTGCTATCTGCATAATTTGTTCTTGGTAGATCATGATGCCGTAGGTTTCTTTTAAAATTGGTTCTAAACGCGGATCTAAATAAGTAATGGTTTCCGGATGTTTCCGTCTTTCTAAGTACAAAGGAATATTCTGCATCGGACCCGGCCGGTATAAAGCTAGTACTGCTGCTATATCCGCAAAACATTTTGGCTGAATCTGCCGTAATAACTTGCGAATGCCATCCGATTCCAATTGAAAGATTCCCATTGTATCCGCTTTAGATAACAGTTCATATGTTTTAACATCATCCAAAGGAAGCTTTAAGAGTTCTAAGTGCTCTTTGGTATCCCTTTCAATCGATTGCACAATCGAATCAATGATTGTTAAATTACGAATCCCTAAAAAATCCATCTTAATCAAACCCAGTTCTTCTAAGTATTCCATAGTAAACTGAGTTGCCTCGATTGATTCATCAATACCAACCAGCGGACAAACCTTTGTGATTTCCTGGTTGCTCAATACAATTCCTGCAGCATGTAAAGAGGTATGACGCGGCAAACCTTCAATCCAGCTAGCCATTGTAAAAAGCAACTGTGTATCTTTCGTTTCATTAACCAAGCGACTAAAAGTTCGATTATTCTGAATAGCCTGGGATAAAGTCACATTTCCATTGCCTAAGGCTTTAGTCATCGCATCAATTTTACGAGGAGCAAAATCCAAAATACGCCCTACATCACGAATCGCTTGTTTCGCTTTTAAAGTCGTAAAAGTCACAATATGGGCGACTTTCTCTTTGCCATATTTATTGCGCACATAGGCAATAACTTCTTCTCTTCGATCATCGGGAATATCCGTATCAATATCTGGCATCGTAGCTCGACTTGGATTTAAGAAACGCTCAAACAGCAGATGATTCTTAATCGGATCAATATGGGTGATTCCTAAACAATACGCAGCCAAAGAACCTACGGCCGAACCACGGCCTGGGCCTACATAAATGCCTTGTTGGCGACTAAAGCGAATAAAATCCCAGACAATTAAAAAATAATTGGTGAATCCCATCTTGATGATGACTGACAATTCATATTCCAAACGCTTTTTATAGACCAGATTTTCCTGATGGTTTAGACGCTTTTCTAAACCAGCTTTACAAAGTTTTATTAAATAGGTCTCATTATCAATATGCAGGTTGTTCTCAAAGGTTGGAAGGGTACTTTTCTTAAAAGACATTTGTACATTACATTGTTTGGCAATTGCTTCCGCTCTTTCTAGATCTTCCACATCGTATAATTCTTTCATCTCTTGTTCCGAACGAAAATAGCGATCATTGACCACATCAAGCGTTTTATCTTGATAAGAAGTTTGTTTTGCAATGGCTTTTAAGACACGTAGCTTTTGCACATCTTCCCGCTTTTTATAATAAACTCGCGATAAAGCTACTGTAGGAATTGCTAAATGCTTAGCGCAAGTTTTCAATAAAACATTGTTCTCTTTACGAAGCATAGAATCATTCATCGCAATCGAAACATAGAAATCACTCCACGCTTCTTTACAAACCTGTAATAAAGCCTCTATGCCGGCTTGATCTTGATGTTCCATACAGGCTTCTAATTGGTCAGAACTACCTGCAGTAAGCACAATACAATGTTGCGACTGGTTCACTAAAGATGCAAAAGCTAAAGCTTCGCCATTCATCAATTGCGTACTGATTCCATACAATTCTTGTAGGGCTATATCATCTTTGGCCAATAAAACAAAATGCAAAGGCGCCTCTTGATAGGTACAAGCCAATTCCAAACCAAGAATGGGATGGATGCCTTTAGCCTGGGCCATTTTCCAAAACATCATGGTGGCATACATAGAATTCAAATCCGTGCACGCAACATGGGTACAGCCTTGTTCAATCGCTGTATCAATGATTTCTTCAATACGAAATGGTGACTCCAATAATGAATAACAACTTCTGGTATGTAAATGAACCATGCTTCCTCCAAAAAAAAATGATATACATAGTATACCATTTTTTCTAAGCCACTATAATCAAGAAGCCAATTGCTGCGATTGTTTTTTAAAATTCACCAACAAGACCCCAAAGACAATCATCAAAAAACCAACAAGATCCATAAAGGTAAAATGGGTACCCAGCCATAAAGCAGAAGTCACGGTAGCAACAACGGGTTCCACACATGCAATCATACTCGCACGCATCGCACCAATTTTTGCGACACCGGTCAAATATAAAGTAAAGGCCACAATCGTTCCAAATAAAACCATAAAAACTAGAACAATGGCCGTCATTTCATTTAAAGAAATTGAAAGCTTCCAAGGTTGAACAACAAAGGTTAAAACAATGCCATTTAATAACATCGCCCAGCCAACAACATTGCCAGCTCCATATGCATTTAATAAATTTCCCGGTAACATAGAATATAAAAGCATAGAAACCGAGCCAATCAGACCCCATACAAAGGCATTATGGGAAATCACTAAACCTGATACATTGCCATGGGTTGCCACAAAAAAGACGCCCAATAAAACCAAACACACCGCAAATAATTCCTTTTTATAAGGGGTTCGTTTCTCCAAAAAGCACGTTACGATCATAATAAAGAGAATTCCCGAGTATTGAAAAACTGTGGAAGTGGCCGAATTGGAATACTGAATCGTTTCTAGATACGATAGCTGGCAAACCAATAAACCCGCAAACGCAAATATGATACAACGTATACCATCTTTTTTACTTGTTACGATTTGTTCGACTTTTTCTCTATCTTTCACTAAGCTTAAAAGTGTCAATACAATACCAGCAATCAACATACGAATCCAGGTCAGTGCCAAAGGACTTAGCGAACTATTCGTAAAAAGAAACTGACCACAAGTGCCAGAAAGTCCCCAAATAGCACCACCAAATAATGCACAAAGTGCGCCTTGATTTTTCATCCAATCACCCTCCCTCATTTGCAAGCGGATTATAACAAGCCGCACCCTTTCTTTCAACCCCACAAAAAAAGAGCTTTGAACAAGCTCTAATTTTCTTCTAGAATCGCCATCTTTTCTTCCCATTCTTCCATCAAATGGTTGATCTCATTATGTTTTTCGTCAATGGATTCATTCAATTCATCCATCTTACGAAAATCTTGATAGTATTCTGGTTCAAAGCGCAACTCGCGCAGTTCCTCTAATTCATTTTCCGCAACTTCTAACAAAGATTCCAGTTTGGCAACCCGATTCTTGATTTGTTTGACGTCTTGGAAAGAAGCTTTCGCACGGGATTTTTCTTTTTGTACCACAACTTCTTCACAAAGACTATCTTCGGCTTTTTTCTGCATATACTCTTCATATCCAAGGGCATATACATGACTTTCTTTATCCATCTCTAAGACATGATCGGCCATCTTCTTTAAAAACATACGGTCATGACTCACAAATAGAACCGTTCCATCATAGGCCATCAATGCATCTTCTAAAGCTTCTTTACTGGGAATATCTAAGTGGTTTGTCGGTTCATCCAGAATCAAACAATTGTCATGCTCTAACATCAAACAAGCTAAAGCCAGACGCACTCTTTCCCCTCCCGATAAAGAATTTACTTCTTTAAAGACTTCATCTTCGGTAAACAGAAAAGAAGCAAGGGTATTACGCATTTCGGTCTGGGTACCCATTGGATTGTGATTCCATAATTCATCGAGTACAGTATTGCTGGATTGCATCTGGGCCGACTCTTGGTCAAAATACCCTACATCAATTTGATGCCCCCAAGAAAAATTTCCGGATAAAGCAGGAATTTGTTTCATCAAGGTTTTCACAAAAGTACTCTTACCAATACCGTTCGGTCCTACAATGGCCATACGCCATCCCGAAAGTAAAGAAACATTGATCGTACTTAAAGGTTTATCATAGCCAATGCATAAATCTTCTACTTCTAAAACTCTTTGGCCTCCCTTACGGGCACTAGAAAAATGGGCCCGCATTTGGCGTTGATCTTCTTTTCGATCTTGCACACGTTCCATCCGGTCCAAATACTTTTGTTTACTCTTGGCAAAAGCGGCTTTATTTTTCTTATAACGGAATTTATCAATCAATGCTTCAATGCGTTCAATTTCTTTTTGTTGGCGAACATAAGCATCGTGATTCTTTTCAATATAATCTTTTTTAGCTTGCACATAATGGGTATAGTTGCCAGGAAAACGCATCGTTTGGCCATATTCAATTTCAACGATTTCATCACAGACATGGTCCAAGAACATTCGATCATGGCTGACTAAAATGACCGCAAAAGGATACGAACGGACATAGTTTTCCAACCATTCAATAGATTCTACATCCAAATGGTTCGTTGGCTCATCTAAGAGTAAAATATCCGGTTTTGTCAACAACAGCTTCACTAAAGCAATCCGGGTCTTTTGTCCCGAAGAAAAAGCTTTAATAGGTTTAGTTAAATCTTGTTCCGTAAATGAGAAATGATAGAAAACATTTTTCAATTCGACTTCATAATTGTATCCATTTAGCGATTCAAACATGCTTTGCATGCGATCATACTTATCCAATTGCGCTTGACTGGCATCGCTTTCTAAAATCTTGGCTTGCGCTTTTAAATCTTTTTCCAGCTGACGCACTTTATCAAAAGCCTTTAATAACTCTTCATGAACCGTTATTTCTTGATCTAAAAAAGTAATCTGAGATAAGTACCCAACTTTGGTTTCACTAGCTAATACCCGTGAACCAGAATCTGCTTGTTCTAAACCACAAATAATTTTTAATAACGTAGTTTTTCCACAACCATTTTTTCCAACTAAACCAATTTTTTCTTTGTCTTTTACGGTTAGAGATGCCCCATCTAATACATTCTGCGATCCATAACTCTTTGTAACATGACTAATTGTTAGTTTCATTCTTATCCCCTTTTTCAATATCAAAATAGTTCGCAACGGCTTTAGCTAATGACTTGGCCATCTGATCTTTATGGGCCTTATAGTACTTGGTACTATCTTTACTGTATGGATTACAGAACATAAAATAGATACCATACATCCCATTGTTATCTTTATAGCGTTGATTCTCTTTGGAATTTTCATATTGCCCGGTAAAAGTAGACTTTCCTCCACTTTCTCGCAATTGTGGATAGGTTTCATACTTCGTATTTTTAAATTCTGCATTTTGGATAAAGGTATCGATTTGGACACCCTGCCCATGCTCATCTTGGCTGGTATCACTAAATTCAATTCCGTCTTTCCCCATCAAATAAGAAATACGATCGGCTAAAGCGCCCGAAGAATAGGCACTCGTTACAATCATTGGACGAATCTGTTCATCGTCTTGTAAGAAACCGAGCGATAAAAAGACTTTCGCATTTTTCTCATACCCTTTGGCAACTCGGCCATTTTTTCCATAATAACTTGGCGTACCATCTTCCTTACGTGATAAGGCAACTTTTAAGCCATACTTTTCTAATTCTTTTTTAACTTTCTGGGCAAACGCATAAGAAGATTTCTGCTCATTCCACTTGCCAACATCTATTCCATCGACAACCGTACCTTGATCTGGATCATAGATATCTCCGCATGGATCCAGTAAAACATCGATGGTCTCAACTTTCGGAATAGTTTCCGTTACCGATAAAAAGGCATAGTTTTTATCCATTTCCACATTATAATCTTTTAAATAGTCTTTATCTGCATCAAAAGCTACATGATACACCTTCTTATGTCGTCGCATCGTTTCAAAAGGTGTTAAGTGCATCACTTTATCCGCATAAACCCGTTTCTTTACAAAGTGATCATAGACAAAGACTTCATAAAGACCGGGTTTCAGACTTCCCGTCTTAATTCCATCTTCGCTGCCATTGCCAAAGGTAAAAATAATTTCTTCTTTGGTTTCCACATTATGTAATAAAACATTTTGTCCCATTAAACCATCGGTATCCGAATGCTCCTTACCTTGATAGAATTTTAGGGTTTCCCCATAATAGGATGTATCTTGAATCGCATAGCGCTTCTTATACGATTCTTTCACCAGTTCTTTAACATTGGTATCTTTATCCAGACTATCAATATACGAAGTATTCAACTTATCTAACTCACTAGGTCGTGACACAAATAAAAAGAGCGATACCGAAGCCATCGCAATCGTTGCCACCAACAAGATGATAAAGTTCGTTTGGGAAATCTGTTTACGCTTCTTTCTTCTTACTTTTCGTTTTGCCATACCTCAATTAAAGCAAATTTTCGCTTGTCTGTCGATAAAAAAAGCTGAGTCAATCGACTCAGCACGATTAGAAGATCAAGTTTCTTGGTGTTCTTGGATATGGTTGGACATCACGAATGTTCTGCATTCCACTTAAATACATCAACATACGATCAAAGCCTAAACCAAAGCCAGAGTGTTTACATCCACCAAAACGACGAAGGTCTAAATACCACTGCAAAGTACTTTGATCCATACCCATTTCTTGCATTTTTGCAACTAGCACATCGTAGCGTTCTTCCCTTTGTGAACCACCAACTAATTCACCAACATATGGAACTAATAAGTCACAAGCCGCAACCGTCTTATTATCTTCATTCACACGCATATAGAACGCTTTAATGTCTTTTGGATAATCGGTCAAGAAGACTGGTCCATTGACTACCTTTTCGCATAGGTAACGTTCGTGTTCAGATTGAAGGTCCATACCCCAGAAAATATCCTGGTTTTCAAATTGATCTTTCGCTTTCAACAAGTGTTCAATTCCTTCACTATAGGTCATACGAGCAAAATGTGAATTTGCGACATGTTTAACTCGGTTGATGCAATCTTTATCTACAAACTTTTCAAAGAAAGCCATTTCTTCTGCTGCATGTTCTAAACAATAGTTGATACAGAATTTAATCATTTCTTCAATACAATCCATATCATCCGCTAAATCCGCAAAAGCCAGTTCTGGTTCAATCATCCAAAATTCACTGGCATGACGCGTCGTATTGGAATTTTCGGCACGGAAAGTAGGACCGAAAGTATATACATTACGGTACGTAAGGGCAAATGGTTCTACATGCAATTGACCTGAAACGGTTAATTGGGCATGTTTACCAAAGAAGTCTTCATCATATTTATCATCTTTTCGAGTTGTAACGGTAAAACATTCTCCAGCCCCTTCCGCATCATTTCCAGTAATAATAGGTGTATGGATATAGACAAAGCCACGATCTTGGAAGAACGTATGAATAGCCATACTCAAAACACTACGGAGACGGAACATCGCATAATACGAATTTGCTCTAGGACGTACATGAGGAATTTCACGCATATATTCATAGGTATGACGTTTCTTTTGAATCGGATAGTCATGATCACATGCGCCTAATACTTCTACAGATTGCGCATGAATTTCAAATGGTTGTTTCCCATCTGGAGTAGCCACAAAAACGCCCTTTACTTCAACCGCTGAACCCAACGTAATCTTTCCAATTTCTTTAAAGTTTTCTAGACTTGCTTCATATACTACCTGAACATTAGAAAAACAAGATCCATCGTTAATCACAATAAAACCAATATTCTTGCTGGCACGGTTGGTACGCACCCAACCTTGAATAGCGACTTCTTTGCCGTCTAATTCTTGAACTTGTGTCTGCATTTTTTTCACTAACATATTCTAATCTCCTTCACTTAAAATAAAAAAATCGTCCCTATCAAAGGAACGATTGAATAACCGCGGTGCCATCCTAGTTTACAGTAAATGTACCCTTATCGATTTAACGCATCGTAACGAAACTGTCTACTCTTCTTTCTCCAGTTTAGCTCCACAGATGTTCTCTAACGATTTTCTTTCTTGCCTTTCACCAAACGCAAGTCGCTACAAAAGAAATTATTCGTCTTCGTTCTGTTTCCTAGCTTTTTCAGCAATGGAATTCGATTCGAAAACCAATTCTTGGATAGATGATACCACATCGACACATTTTACTGCAACCCCTTTTGGAACCACAAAATGCTTAGCGGTAAAATCCACAAATCCATTAATTCCCAATTCTACAAGTTGATTAACCGTTGATTGTACGGCATGTGTATTCGTTAAAATCGCAATATGACAACCCTTAGGAATCTTTTCTTTTAGTTGTTCTATCGGATATACCGGAACCCCATATTGGGTATTTCCGCACTTACTGGTATCCCGATCAAAGGCACAGACAATTTCCCCACAAACATAGTCCCATTTATTATAATTCATCAGCGCGCAACCCAAGTTACCAGCTCCAATTAAAATAATCTTTTCATCAAAATCCATACCTAATTCACGATTGAATATCTCAACCAGACGATCTACGCTGTAGCCATACCCTTGTTTACCAAGATTGCCCAAAAAGGAAAAATCACGGCGAATGGTAGTTGGTTCGATATTAACGAGATCAGCGAGCTCTTTTGACATCACACGATCCACATCATGTTTTTGAAGTTTACGTAAAGCCTTTAAATAAATTGGATATCGTTGAAAAGTTGCCTTAGGAACATTTTTTGTATTTGCCATCTTGCCACCTCTATTTAGAATAGTTATTACTATATAATTATAGCCTTTTGTGAAGCTTTTGACAAGCACTTGTGAATTTCTCGCTTTTTAAAACTTATTTATTTGTCTGAATCGCCTGGTCAAATTGCGCTAAAAGCGGATCTACACTTTCCCGCAGTTCTAAAAAATTCATATCAATCAAACGTTGAATGCCAAAACGAAAGAAATAATAAATAATGCCCCCAAATAATAGTACATCTAAAATAAAAACCTTAAAAAAACTACAGTGACAGACAAGCACAAAGAATACTAAAAAGAAGACATAAAAAAGCATCATGGCTAATAAGCTTAAAACCCGCAAACGCTTTTCAAAATGATTGATATATAAAGGGTAGTCTTCTAAAAATTCTTGCGTATATTCATCGAATGCCAAATCCGTAAATTGAATCGACGGATAGGCTTTTTGACGATCTGTTTGAAGACGCAAACGCAATAATTCTTGCATGCGCATTACACAAAAACGCAAGCTGCTCTCCGCTTTTTCCTGTTTATATTTGCGCGCTCTTAACTCCAAAAGCTTGATACAATCACAATCTGTCATCGTTTGATTGGCCATCGTAACCGTCAAAGCATCCAACTGTTCTAAAGCCGTTTGACTATAACCAAATAAGCTTGACTGCATCAAACGCTCCACTTGTTTTAGCGCACCCATATATTGATTATCCATGTCAGACCCCCTTAAAACGAAGCATCATTTTTTCTGTAATCATGGCAATGATCAAACCACTCACAATTGATAAAGCCAATAAGACAGGCAAATACAACTGCATAAAATACTGTTGATAGATCCAAGTAATCGCAAGAACTTGACCCACACTATGACAAGCTGCACCAACTACACTAATGCCATAAACCGAAAAGCACTTCGCTTGCCAGGCAAGACTCATCGCAATTAAAGCTAAAAGACCTCCGCTCAAAGACAGCCAAAAAGAAATGCCAAACAGAGTTCCCTGCAATAAACTCGATAAAAAGATACGTCCAAGACTCACAATCCACATTGACTTTCGATCATATTCCCACAAAGCGAATACAGACACTAAATTCGCAAAACCAATTTTAAAACCGGGAACGATCATTAAGACAGGAATAAAGCTTTCCATGATTTGTAACAAGATGCCAACCGCAATCAAAAAACTTAACTGCACGGCTTTTTTAGTCGTCATTGAATCACCGTATCCTGACTACTTGTCTGTTTTTCTATTTTGATCACCGTCGCATTAGGCAGGCAAACAATAGGCGTATTGGCATCAGATACATAGCCTTGTTTGCTGCAAAGATGGTGGGGACTGTTCTCTTGCCGTACGCGAATTTTTCCATCTTTGACTTGAATCTTTACTTTGCCAAGTTTTCCGTTGACCGAATAATTCGCATTTTGATTCAAATTGATACGCAACACCTCTTTGTTCTTTACCGAAACCACAGCTTGGTTGGATTGTGGGGCATGGCCCAATAAAGGAAAAACCAATCCCACCGCAAGGACCATAATACACGCAATAAGGATTTTATCTGCTTTTGTCATGCCAGGCCTGCTTTCTATTCCACAACCAATTGCACTTCTTTAGAAACCGAGTTGCCAAAACGGTCATAGATTCGTACCGTCACATTGCTGGTACCTGAAGTTGTCGTATCCCAAGTTGCATCATAATTCGCACCAGATAAATCGGTAGCTTGAAAGGCATCCTGGAAGTCTGGCACTTCCCCTTTTTCCACTTTGATTTCGGTTGGATTATAACGTACGTTGGGAGCCTGGGTATCCTTGACTTTGACTTTAAAAGGAATCTTGGTACGGCCATCAACCAAGGTGAATTCATAGACCCCACAAGCCAGATAATCCTTTTGTTCATTCACAAAATGGTTTTCTACTTTGGATAAACCTTTGGAATTAGAAATGACTTTGGCATTGCGTAAATCATACTTATCAGGATTTTTTACATACAAAGAAGGATTTGCAAAGACATCCGCACCTAATTCAAAGGTAAATGTATGTTTTTTTAATTCCATTCCAGAGGTACAAGCCGTTAGAGATAAACTTAAGAGTAAAGGTAAAATCAACCACTTTTTCATACATCCTCCTCCAACGACGTTGCCATCGTTTTAATCCGATTCAGGCGATGTTTCATGCCTGATTTAGAAATAATATCGCCATATTCTCGGTATACTTCTTCACATAATTCATTCATATTCGCATCCGGGAATTTCTTACGAATCTCCATCACATGACGAATCTTTTCCGAAATATCGACGCGATGCGAATTCTTTTCTAATATTTCAATGTAAGCCAATTGTTTTTTAGCTGCCTTTTGAGTTTTGATTTCATTGGCTACTTCACAATTATCTAAACGCGTAATCTGATTAAAGAAATCTCTTTGGATGCGAGAATCTTCAAATTCGAACAAAGCCTGACTGGCATTGCACAAGCGCAAAAAATCCGCAATCTTATCGCCTGCTTTCATATAGACCACAAAATACTTTTTGCGTTGAACGATCTTAGCCGGCAAATAGAAACGCTCCATAATTTTTTGAATTGATTCCATCAACTCTTGTTCCGTACTGGACATCTCCAAATGATAATTGGATGTTTTAGGATTATTAATGGAACCCGAAGCCAAAAAAGCCCCTTGTAAAAAGGCTCGTGCCATCTTTTCCGAACGAATCATCTTATTTAAAGGCTTATAGTGTAAGCCCGTTTCTGTAACAATACCCAAGTCTGATAAAATTTCATTGGCTTTTTCAAAGACTTGAATGCGATAAAAATTATTCTTTTTTAAACGCATATTTTTAACCACTGATAAACGCGGATTGACATCATAGACCATCTTCATCAATTGAAAGACATGCTTGGCAATATTCGCATTTTCAGTTTGATAGGATAAATACATCCCTGACATATTCATATGTAAACTTGCACGCATTTGAAAGAGGGCACATAACTGTGCCCGGGCTTGATTTCTATCTACTTCTTCTTTACAAATTTGTGCTTTTATTTCTGAAGTAAATGACATTTTACGCTCCATTCTATTGGAACAAAACGCGTAAATCGCAACCTGTTTCCATCTTTTGAAGGATTTCTTCTACACTCGCTGCAACGGCAGCAGGATTATGTCGAATATGACCTTCCGCGTCAAATTGTACCAATAAACGCCGCATAATACCATAATCATGTTCTTCTTCTTTTAAAGTCACAGGAAAACTGTTTTCCTTTTTATAATCTTCGATAATCGGTAAAGGAATATATGACTGGTTAACAACAACGAGATCCACACTGTTTTTATAACTGTGTTTTTCAATCGCCCGAATGTGATCTTCCACGGAATACTGATCTGTTTCCCCTTGCTGGGTCATCGCATTACAAAAATAAACTTTAGGACAAGGATTATCGTGAATCGCATGCGAAATAGCTGGAATAATCAGGTTTGGCATGATCGATGTATATAAAGAGCCAATTCCATAAATAATCAAATCCGCTTCTTCAATCTTCTTCACTGCATCCGCATCGGGATGCACCTTTTGTTGGTAAAAGACATGATCAATACTATTGCGTGCCTTAGGAATGGAATCTTCCCCACGTACTAGCGTGCCATCTTGCATCATCGCATACAAAGTCACATTATCCAGAGTACTTGGGTAAATCGATCCTTTGACATTTAAGACATGGCGAATCGCATCAATAGCGCCCATATAAGATCCCGTAATATCTATCAAAGCTAAAAAGATCAAGTTACCTAAATTATGACCTCCGATATCCCCAGCACCACTAAAGCGATAATTCATCAAATCCGCAAACAGTGATTCATCTTCTTCATTGGCCATAGCAGTAAGCACATGGCGTATATCTCCCATGGCAGGAACTTTATAGGTTTGCCGAAGACGCCCGGTACTTCCGCCACTGTCCGCGACAGTAACAATGGCACAAATATCCGCATCTGGTATCTTCTTCATTCCTTCTAACATACTTGAAAGGCCGGTTCCTCCACCGATTACGACAACTTTCTTTTTCATACTTCAGCATCTCCGCTGTCGCGATGGGATTTAAAACAACGGTATTGGCTTTTATAGGTAGCATACAACCAGTTACAGATAGAAACAGAACGATGTTGTCCACCGGTACAACCAATACCTACAATCAAATGCGATTTATTTTGTTCTTTATAACTCGCAAAGACAAAATCACAGTAGGCTTTTAAGCGCTTGGTAAATTCTTTGGTCTCTTCGGCCTGCATCACATAGTCATAAACTGGTTTATCATTTCCGGTTAGGGCTTTTAAAGCCGGTTCATAGAAAGGATTTGGTAAAAAGCGCACGTCGATGATCAAATCGGCATCCAAAGGAATTCCATGTTTAAAACCAAAAGATTGGAAAGTAATCGTAAACTCCGCTTCTTCATTGGTACTTAAACGATTGCGAATCCGTTTAGATAATTCAGCCGTCGACATTTTAGTCGTATCAAAACGAATCGTGCCTTTTTGTCCTTCCGCAATTCGATTGAAGTAATCTCTTTCCAATTCAATCGCTTCTTCTAAAGTAGAAGCCTGCCCATTGGTAATCATTGGATGTCTTCTACGTGTAAAGCGATAGCGCAACAATAACTCTTCGTTGCTGGCATCTAAGAAAATAATTTGTATATCATCGTTTGAATTCTCAAAAAAGTTTAAAAACTGCATATAATCCACGGCACTAACCGCTAATGCCATATATTCATAGCGTTTCCCTTTATTTATCACAGCCTCAAGATTTGGCAACAATTCGGTTGGAAAATTATCAATGCAGTAATAACCTAAATCTTCCAATGCATTCATTGCACTACTTTTTCCGGCACCTGACATTCCTGTCAATAAGACAATATGTTGTTTCATAAGGAATCCTCCTTGTTCTTATTCTATCACACAGCTAAAATAATGTTATGGAAGCAATTATATTTTTAGACATTGATGGAGTCATCAATCCCCATCGTTATACAACAATGCCCAAGGCTAAGAAAACCCTGGTTTGGCGTCAGGCTTTATGGAAAAGAAATCCAGACATCAAAAGCTTACCGGCTTTTACCGTCGATCAAGTCACAAACTACTTTGATCAAAAAGCTTGCGGCTATATTCGCTCACTGTGCCAAGAATTCTCTGCAAAGATCGTGATATCGAGCAGTTGGCGCATGGTCTTTGAGGATAAAAAGCTCAAAGCCATTCTGGATATTCAAAACTTAGGTTTTGCCTTTCAAGGCAGTACCTGCATTGGTACCAATCGCCCGCAGGAAATTCAAGACTATATCGCTAAACATCAAATCACCCAATATATCGTTATCGATGATTTCAACATGGCTGCCTTCTTTGGTTCGCATTTTATTCTGACTAAAGAAAGAATGGAAGAAGAACAATATCTTGCTGCCCGCAATAGTTTAAGGAGGCAATGCCATGGATAAAAAAATCTTTTGTTTACTGACTTTAGGGATCATGCTGACGATTTTTTGGTTTTCCAATCAAGATGCCAACGTTTCTGATACCCAAAGTGGTTTTTTTGCGATGCTCTTACCTTTTCTTCCGGTGTGGGTGATTCGTAAAATAGCCCATATGACCCTTTATGCCATTCTGGCCTTTTGCGCAGCTTGCAGCCAAATCAAACCGAGTTTTAAAAAAGTCCTGCTTTTCTGTGCTTGTTATGCATGTACCGATGAATTTCATCAGCTGTTCATACCCGGACGCAGTGGTGAACTTCGCGATGTTTGTATCGATTGTTTAGGGGCTTGTATAGGTTTTCTGCTTTTTACAGGCATCAAAAAAACCGTGAAATCACGGTCATTTTGAAATCTTACTATCGATAAAGCCTTTTTGTACCGATTTGATATCTTCCGGATCTCCATTTCCATACCAAATCAAATAGCCTTCAAATCCAGCTTGGTTAATTCCCTGGATTTCTTTTTTTATGTCTTTGGCAGTAAATGGCGCATAGGCTTGAATCCACGTACGATATTGAGCATGGGTACCAATCTCCTCCATTTGGCGCCGCGTTGTTTCACTAAACTTATACAAGGTTTTCTTTGGCGCTTTGCTGGGATCGGCTATTTCCATGGAACCTGGTTCAAATAAGTCCGTATATGGCATTGGGCTGACCACATCTACCACATTTGCCATTGCCGGGAAAAACTGTCCAATATCTTGGTCATCTTGCACAACAACTGGCCAGGCAAAGATATCCGCTGCAACATAGACATGATATGGTTGCAACTCATCTTTGGCATAGGTTAAGAAGCCTTGAATGGCACTGGCTTTACTTTCTTTGTACTTATTCCGTAAATTCAAAGTATCTTTTTGACTAGCTGTTCCATCGGGGAAACGACAATAGTCAAATTGAATTTCATTGACACCCAACTGGGCAATTTCTTTACAGATATCTACATTATACATCCAAGCCTTACGCGAATAAGCACTTGGCCAGTATTCATCATTTATGGTAATGAAATTTCCTTTATGATCAACAATCGATTCTTTTTTATTCTGCTTAGCAAAAATGGAATCTTTAAAAGTAACCGAACGTGCAATCACATAATATCCGGCATCTTGGCATTCTTTAATTAATGCCTTTAATTCTGCTTTATCCATCACAGAACCACTTAGAGCTTGTTCAGGATGTTTTAGATAGTCTTTGGGCACATCACTATCATAGAAAATATTCCCACCATCCCCTTTTAACTCAATAGTCAAAGAGTTGATGCCGGTTTTCTTCTTCAAGTTCAAATACGTCTCTTTATGATTTTTTAAGTTAGATAAAGATACATGTAAAGAATTGATATTCGACTTTAAAGGATTATCTTTATAACGCACTTTCGGCTGCGGTTTATAGTCCATTTGCGTAACATAAGCATTCTTGGAATAACCTTTGCCATAGTCCTCATCCCAATACGATGAATAAACAATATCCTTGGCATAGTTTTCTGTTGCTTCGGCTTTGGTCGTTTCCACATGCGAACCTTTGATCCAATAGGTTTTATGTTTCTTTTCTACTTGATACCAGCGGATTCGCCCAGTTTTACGGTTTAGGTCTTTTAGCTTCGTTGCGACAACTTTGACCTTTTCTCCTTTGTGTACAACAACATCGGAAAGTTTTCCGTGTTTATTTTTTTGCAGGTTCAATAAACGTCTGGGATACACATAGGGAATCTGGATTGCCTCTTCTAAGGTATTTACCAGATTTTCATTGGCAACCGTAAAGTCTTGGTCATGATAAGAAATCTGTGTTGTACTGGTTCCTTTTTGGCGAACGCGAACTTCAGAGCCTCTGGGGATATGCACAACTTTTTGACGGGCTTCTTTGCCATCTAAGTAAGCTATCGTACAAGGCAAGGTATCACTCGAGGATTTAATATAGCGTGTTGGATGCACCAGAGCATCCAGTTTTGGCACACAAATAAGAATCGAAAGAACAATCAGGAAGCAAATTTCCACCTTTCGTTTATGGTGCATAAACTCTCGAGAAAGAATTTGTAGACGCCGTTTATTCTTTTTTGTCATAACAACAGTCTAACATACTTCCTAAAAATTGAAAAATATGCCCAAAAAGCCGAAAAAAAAGCGAGTCTATTGACTCGTTTTAATCAGGATAAACTTTACTTAAGAATTTTTTGGCATCGACGATAAAGCGGGCATGTTTACCTTTTCCAATGCAAGTCTTTCCATCATAGGCTTCTACATCATACAAGACTTTGCGCCCTTGAACCTCCGTCATCTTTGCGGTAATAGAAATTGTTGCCCCTAAAGCGCTTGGTGCATCATGGCTTGTATTCATAGAAATACCAACACTAGTTTGACCATCTTCTAAATCTAAGCATAAACAAGCAGCTTCTTCCATCCATGCGATCATTTGTGGGGTCGCAAGGACATCTAAAGAACCACTTTTCATAACCGATGCAAGATTGGCTCTTTCTACTTTTCTTTCAATTGTTACTGATTTTAATTCCATACATCTTTCCTCCACGTACTTCTATCATACCGCAACTTGCCATCCAATTGTATCTTATCGCAAAGAAATGCTATACTATGGCCATTACGAAAGGATGATAATTATGGACCCGCTTCATTCCCAAGACGCCTTTTTATATAAAAAATGTAAACAACGCGTAAGCCGAAAACTCTTTTTAACCTTCGCTTTTTTAATTCTATATTGCGTTGGCGTATATATTGGCTTTGATACCGCCTTGCTCCAAGTTGACAGCAATGGCTTTACAATTCTATTGGCAACTGTTTTACTGGTACAGCTATGTATTTACTCTATTTTGTTTTTATTGTTGGCTTCCGGATCTAAGATCTATCGGATTCTCTATTGGTTTGCGTTTCTTTTTTCCGTTATCCTCATCTATGTGCCAGTTTCCAGCATGCTACAAGATACGGAACACTTCCTCTCTTATATATTGCTGATTATCTGCATGCTCTGTAAGCTTAATGTGCTCTATCACTTTGGCCATTACCTTTACCGGAATCCTTGTGCCAAAGTCTTATACGACCATGTGATTGAAGTCGATGAAAACGGACAATTCCAGGATAAACGCTTTGAAAAAGATATTCGCAAGGCCCAGAAAAAATTAAATAAGAAGCCACAAACCTTGCCCGATACCTTTACCGATATGGATAGCGAAATTCCCATTATGGATATGGATGAAAATCCCAACGAAGAACTCTTTATTCCTAAAGATCCTTATGAGGGACTTACCTACCAGAAGCTCAGCATTCGCCTCGGACTTATTGTGTATGTCAGCTTAGGCTTATTCCCTATCTTGGTACAAATTTTCCACAGCCTCTTTGTATCAACCGACTACCAACAAATTTTTGCGAATCGAGATATCTTTATTGCTTGTATGGTTTCAGCCATTATTTGGACACTACCGGTCTTCTTTTTATACTACAACCATCCAAAATCAAAGCTATCTGTAAAGTGTTGTGGAGCCATTGAACTAGCGCGTATTCTTATTTACTTGCCAACCTTTATTGGTTATTTCCGTTTAGAAGATACCAGCTATCCTTTACGAACCTTCTTATTCTTTATTTTATTGGATATGATTCGCTACTTCTTTCTATTTCGAACCATTTATCCGATCTTTAAAATTGCCCAACCTGAACCCGTCAATGACGATGACCAATACGATTAAACACCCAATGGGTGTTTTTTTGTGCCACAAAAAAACCAATACTCCAAAAGGAATATTGGCTATCTTTTAACGATTTGAATAACGCGATAAGAATTGTTGGGTACGCTCGTTCTTTGGATGTTCGAACAATTCTTCTGGAGTTCCTGATTCGGCAATAACACCTTTGTCCATGAAGACAACATAGTCACTGACTTCTCGGGCAAACTGCATTTCGTGGGTAACAACGACCATTGTTAAACCTTTGTCGGCAAGATCTTTCATAACATCTAAAACGCCACCAACCATTTCTGGATCTAGCGCACTCGTTGGTTCATCAAATAAGATGACATCTGGATCCATACATAAGGCACGGGCAATCGCAACCCGTTGTTTTTGTCCACCAGATAAGGTAGTACTTGCTTTATACGCAAATTGATCCATACCAACGGCTTTTAATTGTTCCATGGCAATCTTTTTGGCTTCTTCTTTTGAACGCTTTAAAACTTTTACTTGCCCCATGACACAATTGTCTAAGACATTTTTATTGTTAAAAAGGTTAAAGCTCTGAAAAACCATGCTGACTTTACTACGATATTTCGTTACATCTAAGTCCCCACTTAAAATATCTTTTCCTTCATACACAATTTTTCCGCCATCAGGAACTTCTAATAAGTTCACACAGCGCAACAACGTACTTTTTCCGGATCCACTGGAACCAATAATGGTTACAACTTTTCCTCTTTCGATTTGAAAATCAACATCATTTAACACCTGCAAATCTCCAAAATGTTTTTGGAGATGTTCAATTTGAATGACTGTATCCATACTACACCTCCTAGAGATTTGACTTAATCGTTACTGTTTTTGTATTGTTGATCTTACGTTCAACCATATTTAAAATAGCGGTCGCAATCGTTGTTAAAATCAAATACAAAATTGCTGTAATCATATACACTTCGATATAACGCATATTACTTCCTGCAATGGATGTTGCTTGGAAATACAATTCCGTAACCGCAATCGCATTCAACATACAACTATCCTTGATATTAACGATCAACTGGTTTCCAATGGCAGGGAACGTGTTCTTAATCGCTTGAGGAAAGATAATATACATCATCGTTTGCGTATTGGTCATACCGATAGACTTTGCAGCTTCGGTCTGTCCTTTGTCAATGGATTGAATTCCACTACGGATGATTTCTGACATATACGCACCGGTATTGATAGAAATAATAAACAGTCCAGCTGTAAAACCAGTCCAACCAAGAACTGGTTTTAATAAGTAATACAAGAATACGGCTTGAACCATCATAGGGGTACCACGGAATACCCATACATATAAACTGGTAATTCCGTGTCCCAAATGTTTCAAAACGCGTGTTACTGGCTTATCAAAAGGATCAATGTCAATGGCATGAATAGCACCGACAAATAAACCTAAAATCAAACCAACAACGGTTCCGACAATCGCAAATTCTAATGTTAAGCGAATTCCATAGGCAAATAAGGGCCATGAATTCACTAATGTTTTCCAAGCATACGCAAAATCAATACGCATGTAATTCCTCCTTAGTCTTCAGCAGGTGAGTGATCCACTGCATCTTGCATCATTTGTTGACGCTGTTCTTCTGAAATGCTGTCTAATGCTTTTTGTACACGTTTGAAGAATTTTGTCTTACGTGTTCCATCTTTTAATCCAATTGATACCGAAGAGTCATTATCAAATCCTTTACCATCGGCAAAGTGAATAATACTTAATCCTTGGTTTGCACTGACAATTCCGTTGGCAACTGGTAATTCAGCCGTAATTCCATCGGTATCACCATTTTGAAGGGCAACAACCAATTCTGGATAAGTAGCTTTTGGTGTTTCATGACTTACACCTTTGATTTGATCAATGATTGTATCGTAGTTAGTATTCTTTTGTCCCATAACTTTATGACCAGAGAATTGTTGGATATCATTGTATCCAGCCATTTCACTATCAGAACGAACAATCATAACGGTTTCACTTGAATAGTAAGGGGTTGTGAAATCAATACCTTTTTCACGTTTCTTATTGGCTGTCATACCAGCAATAATCGCATCAATTTCACCTGAATCTAGAGCTGGTTGTAAACCATCCCAAGAAATCTTCTTAACTTCAACTTTTTGACCTAATTTCTTAGCAATTTTCTTAGAAATCATAACATCGTATCCATCACAGTAGCCAGCTCCATCACCTAATGAAACCGAAGTAGATGTCTTATCTTTGGTTTGCCAGTTGAATGGTGCATAGTTACATTCCATACCTACGGTAAACGTATCATCATCGTTTGGATCAGTTTGTGATGAACCACATGCTGTTAATGCCAGGGAAGCTACCGCAATAGCTGCTAAAAGTTTTTTCATAGTTTTATCCTCTTTCTCTCTATCAAGATGAAGAAAAAGGCCATGTGTTATCTCACACATAGCCTACATTAGCTCAATATCAGATAACGCCTCTCCAAGAAATGAAGGAGTGAACTAGGTATTTCCTAGAACCCCAAGTAAGAAAACTGCCGTTTTCTTCTTTCGGCGATGGTTACCTTTCCTTTTCTTCTTCGCTTGCCAGCTCCAAAAAGTACTCTGATGCACCGCTACCTCTATCTCCACCTGATTTATAGTATCCATTATAGACATTCAAAATAGAATGTCAAGCCGCTCATTCATCAAAACCAGACCAAACTGGTTTACCAGTATACACGGATAATTCTCTTTTGCCATTCAAAACATCCAATGCCCCATAGGCCATCGCTTCTTGTTCAAACTCTCCCGGATAGCTATATACAGAGGCAATCCAAGAACAGTGTTTTTCAATAAATTGGGAAATATCATCAAAACGAAGGAGACCACCTGTCAACAAAATGCCATCGACCTTACCTTCTAATACCGTAGCCATAGAACCAATTTCTTTACAGATTTGATAAGCCATTGCATCCCAAATACGTTTGGCATGCACATTTCCTGCATCAACTAAGGCATGAATTTGATCTGCATCACTCGTTCCAAAATGACTCGATAAACCTCCTGCTTCATAACATAATGCTCTGAGTTTTTCTTTTGGTTGGTCAGAAAAATAATGCAAGATATCCGTTATGGCCATAGATCCCATGCGCGTAGGTGTAAAAGGACCTTGTCCTCCCCCAGCATCATTGCCATCAATCATCTTACCTTGTTTATGGGCGGTAATCGAAATACCTCCATCAATGTGACAAATAATAAAATTAGATTTCGTGTAATCTAAACCATACTTTGCACAATGCACGCGCGCCGTTGCCTTCACATTAAGCGCATGACTCACGGCTTTACGATAAATCCCTTTAACGCCAGTAATACGAGCCAAGTCACAATACTCATCGACAATCGGAGGATCCATCATAAAGATTCGTCCCCCATAAAGATCCGCTACTTCTTTGGCTAATTGAACGCCTAACATTGAAACATGATAGAGGCCACCTTTGGCTTGACGGGTATCTTCTAATAATTGATCGGTTACTTCATAGATACCACTCTCTACCGCATAACAGCTTCCTCCACGACCAACTACCGCATCTAGACCAGTTAAATCAATATGATTTTCTTTGATAAATTCTTGAATAACCATCATTCGATACATTAATTGATCATTGATTTTCGGAAACTTAATCAACACCGATGAATCATGAAATACATTGGTGGAGAACTTACATTCTTTATCTTCAAATAAGGCCAACTTAGTAGAAGTTGAGCCCGGATTAATCACAAATATCTTTTTCATAAAAGCCTTCTTTCTTTCCCATTGTAAGCCTTCCAAAAAAAAAAGAAAAGATTCGTATGAAACGAACCTTTCCTTAGAAAAGAAGAGAATTCTATAAACCGGAATACATACCAATACTGAAAATAAAGGCAATGATTACGGCAA
>QUIQ01000022.1 GCA_003480165.1 Firmicutes bacterium AM41-11
AGAAAAAAGGATAAAATTTCATAAAAAAAGACCAAACTTTGATGAAAGACATCAAATGTTTGGTCAATTATTAATAAATGAGTTTGTGCTGTTATTTGATTTTTTCTAGAAGTTCTTTGAAGTCTACTTCTGGGATTTTACCAAATTCTAATGTGACATGATCATCGTTGGCATAACGCGGAATAATGTGAACATGGAAATGGTGAACACTTTGTCCGGCAGCCTCATGAACGTTAGAAAGAATATTGATGCCATCGCAATGTAATTTTTCTTCTAGATTATTCGCTATTTTTTGAGCTACTTCAAAGACATGATTTCGTACTTCATCTGGGCAATCTAGAAAAGAATCACAATGTTCTTTTGGTACGACTAAGCAATGTCCATAACTTGTAGGGTTTACATCAAAAAAAGCTAAAACAGTTTCGTCTTCATAAACAGTATAGTTGGGAATCTTTCCAGCTACAATATCGCAAAAAATACACATGAATAAAGTCCTCCTATGTTTCTCTCATTATACACCGCAAAAAAGGAAAAACCAGGCTAAGGGGGTGCCTGGTTTTCCAAATTAAGGGGATAGAAAATTGTATGAATATCAAGATTTGCTATTCATACAGGCAAGGCCTTCTATTCCTTGCTTATTTGGAGTATAACATGGGCACAATTGCAAAATGTGTGATAATTATGTGAAAATGCCTAAAAATGGCATTTTTAGCGCATAAAATGGCATTTTTTGTGTATTTCCGCCCATTTTCCATAGAAAAATAAGGGGTTTCATGCAAAAAAATGAATTGGTGAATTCTTTTCTTATTTTCAAATGTATGGGGTGCAAATATGCTATAATTAAAACCGCAATGGAGGAGTTTTTATGATAAGAAAAACCATTCAAACAATTTCTCATTATTTGAATGCTTCAATCCATGGATGTGAGCATCCCGAAACGATGATTGAAGGCGTTGCAATTGATTCGCGAAAAGTTGAAAAAAATACTTTATATATACCTATGATTGGTGCTCGTGCAGATGGACATCAATTCATTGCAGATGTGATGAAAAGTGGAGCCGCTGCTTCGCTTTGGCAAAAGGATCATACACCTTATCCCGATTATCCTTTGATTTTGGTGGATGATACCCTTAAAGCTTTGCAAGATTTGGCTCGTGCTTATATGCAAGACTTAAATTGCCTTGTGATTGGGGTTACAGGTTCGAATGGAAAAACATCTTGTAAAGATATGTTATATAGTGTTTTTTCACCGGTTAAGAAAACGCAACGAACCGAAGGTAATCACAATAATGAAATTGGTTTGCCACTAACCGTCTTAGATTTAGATCAAGATGTAGAAGTCGCAATTCTTGAAATGGGTATGGAAGGATTTGACGAAATATCTTTCTTGTGTTCGATTGCGCAACCAGATATTTCCATTATCACAACGATTGGTAGTGCCCATATGGAAAATCTTGGCAGCAAGAAGAATATTGCGCGTGCAAAATGTGAGATTCTGCAACATACCAAACCAAATGGTTTGTTCTTATACAATAAAGAATCTAGTGAAATCGATGAAGTTTTAAAAGAAATCGAAGTAGAGCCAAGTATACAACTCCATTCATTTGGTAAAGATGGTGAAATATATATAGAAGGTGCAATTGATCATTCTCGTGATGGGATTGCTTTTAGATGCTCGGCTTTAGAAAAAGCAGTACATTTAAATGTATTAGGAGATTTTCAAGCCAGCAATGCCTTACCGGTTATCTTTACCGCACTTCATCAAGGCTTAAGTGAAGAGCAGATTTTATATGGCTTATCACATATTCAAATGACAAAAATGCGTACGCAACGCTTACGCATTGGTCAGGCTATTGTGATTGATGATACCTATAAATCCAATCCGGAAAGTGCATGTGTTGCGATTGATACTTTGATGCATGTTCCTGCCCAAAAACATATTGCGGTTTTAAGTGATATGTTGGATCTTGGTCCGGAAGAAAATCAACTACATGAAAAAGTTGGTCAGTATGCCCTTGAACAAGGTGTTGATTTGGTATTCTGTACTGGCCCCTTGTCACGTTATACCGCACAAGGTGCCCAAGACAAAGGTCAATGGTTTGAAAGTAAAGAAGATTTATTGGTGGCTTTACGCCCTTATTTAAAGGAAGATTGTGCGATGGTCATTAAGGGTAGTCGAGCAATGACAATGGATACCGTTGTATCCAATTTACAAGGAGAGTAATTGTATGGAAAAATTACGTTTAGGAGTTATTTTTGGTGGACAAAGCAGTGAGTATTCGGTTTCCCTTCATTCTGCTGGTTCCTTTTTACGTCAAATTCATCGCGATAAATATGAAATTACTATGATTGGAATTGATCAAGAAGGTCACTTCTATATATATGATGGAAGTATTGATGATGTTGAACACGATCATTGGAAAGAACAAGGCATTCCTTGCGCTTGGGTTCATAAAGGTGTTTTACCTTTAAACGGGCAAGAAATGATTCCTTTGGATTGTGCTTTCCCAATTCTTCATGGAAAAAATGGGGAAGATGGTTGTATTCAAGGTTTATTAGAGTTGATGAATATTCACTATGTGGGTTGTGATGTTATGTCCAGCTCCATTTGTATGGATAAAGAAATTATGCACATTTTATGTAAGGAAGAACAAATTCCTTGTGCCGACTATCTTTGTTTAAAAGAAAATGAAGAAAATCCTAGTTTTGAAGAAATTCAAAAGCAGATTCCTTTACCATGGATTGTGAAACCATGTAATGCCGGAAGTAGTTATGGCGTTCATAAAGTCAACAACAAAGACGAATTTGAAGCAGCTATTGCGGATGCATGGCATTATGACGGCCGTGGAAAACTATTGGTAGAGAAAACCATTGATGGTTTTGAAGTTGGCTGTGCTGTTATGGGTAATGAAAAACTCGTTGTGGGAAGTTGTGATGAAATTGAAGTTACCCGAGGTGTCTTCGATTTTGAAGGAAAATACGATTTAGTTGGTTCTTCGATTTATTGCCCTGCGCGTATTGATGAAGGAACTTTCCGTACCGCACAAGAATTTGCCAAACGCAGCTATCGTGCATTGAATTGTACAGGTATGGCTCGAGTTGACATGTTTGTCCAAAAAGATAAGAGTATTGTGTTAAATGAAGTAAATACGATTCCTGGCTTTACGGCTACTTCGCGTTATCCAAGTATGATGAAGGAAGCAGGAATTGAATTTGGGGATTTAATTGATCAATTAATTGATTTAGCTATGCAAAGGACTGTTGGTGTATGTTAGAAGCTTATAGTCGCGCTTGGGCGGAAATTGACTATGATGCGATTGCACACAATTGTGATGAAGTGCAAAAAATCGTTGGTTCAACCAAAATCATGGGAATTGTCAAAGCCAACGCGTATGGACATGGTGATATTGCCTGTGCCAAGGCATTGCGTGATTGGGGCGTAGACTTTTTTGGCGTATCGAGTGTAGATGAGGCTATTGGTTTACGTCAAGGTGGTATCGAAGAGAATATTTTGATTCTCGGTTATACGCCGGAAGAACATTTCCACTATTTACATGAATATAATTTGGTTCAATCGCTTTGTAGCTATGCATACGCAAAGAAATTAAATCAATATGGGAAAGAAAATCATTGTGTGATTCGTGCCCATTGTAAAGTTGATACAGGTATGAATCGTACCGGTGTGATCTACCAAACACAAGAGAAACACATGGAAGAAATTTTGGCTGAATATCAGTTAGAAGCGGTATCTGTAGAAGGCATTTTCTCGCATTTTCCAGTCAGTGATGATTTGGGAGAAGATGCCAAAACCTTTACGAAGAAGCAAATTGATTTATTCAATGAAGTTCTCGCAAATTTAAAAGCCGCAGGAATCAATCCAGGTGTGACACATCTTCAAAATAGCTATGGTATCTTGAATTATGGTTCGTTGGGATACGATTATTGTCGACCAGGCCTGCTTTATATGGGCGTGACAAGTGATGATACGATTCCTATCGCATCCAATCCTGACTTTATTCCGATTTTATCTTTATATGCGAATGTTTCCGTTGTGAAATGGTTACAACCCGGTATGACAGTGAGTTATGGACGCCATTTTACAGTAAAGAAACCATGTAAAGTTGCAACGATGTCGATTGGTTATGCGGATGGTTTGCCACGCATTGTGTCAAACCAAGATTTACATGTTTTGGTACATGGACAAGCTTGTCCGATTATTGGAAATGTATGCATGGACCAATGCATGATTGATGTTACGGATGTAGAAAATGTACAAGAAGGGGATACTGTGTGCATTGTAGGTCTTCAAGGTGGAAAGCGTGTGACAATTGACGAAATTTCGCGAAAAGCACATACGATTAATAATGAAACACTCTCGGCACTTGCAGCTCGCGTTCCCCGCTTGAAGAAAAGGGGATAATAAATAAATGATGGGGAAGAAAAAATATGGAGCGATTGATATCGCAAAGTATGTTTCAGCACTCTTAGTAGTCTGCATTCATACTTTTCCATTTTATGAAGTTTCGGTTCGCTTAAATGCCTACTGGATTCAAACGGTTTGTCGTTTGGCGGTTCCGTTCTTTTTTGTAAGTTCTGGATTTTTCTTTTTTCGGAAATGGGATAAGAATCATCCAGAGGCCAATCAAGAAGCTTTATCTCGTTATGAAAAACGACTGGGTAAAATTTATTTGATTTGGACAATTATTTATTTGCCGTATACGATTTGGGATTATACACGGGCGGGCTTTCGCTTCTATCACATTTTTGCGTATCTACGAGATTTGTTGTTAAACGGAAGTTATTACCACTTATGGTTTTTGCCTGCTTTGATGCTTTCAACTTGGCTTGTGGCAAAAATCTACCAGAGACGCGGTTTAAAGAAAGTTTTATCGGTTTCTCTGATTCTCTATATTATTGGGTATTTGATTAATGTATATCAACCGGTTTGGGAATCGATTCCGTATGTATCTTTCTTGTTTAGCTTCTTCACAAAACTATTGGTTACAGCGCGTAATGGAATCTTCTTTGGCCCAATCTTTGTAGGTATGGGACTACTTTTGGCAAGAAGTCATCGCTTATCCCATCGTGCATCTTTGATCGGATGGGCAGTTAGTTTTGTAGGATTATTTCTAGAAGTAACGATTTATATGCATTTTGACTTATTACGTGATTTAACGAGTATGTATTTGATGTTGGTTCCAGCGGTTTATTTTATGATGAATGCGCTTTTGACCTCATCTATACCATATAAAGAATCTTATTTAACATTGCGACATGAATCTTTATTGATTTATACATCACATATTTTATTTGCGAAAGTATTCTTAATGTTGTGGCCGCATGCACATATTGTTGTTTATTTCTTGACGCTTGCGTTTGCCCAATGTTTTGCATCGCTTGTGATGAAATATCGCAAACAGTTCCCAATTTTAGAAAATTTATTATGATACGAGTATTTCAAGTAAAATGTGCCAGTGAGAAAAAAAGTGAAATTGAGGCACATTTATTAAGAAAATTGCATATTTCTAAAAAAGATCTTTTCGCATGGTCAATCCACCGCAAAAGCGTGGATGCGCGCCATCAAAAGGTCTTGTTTTCGTTTACTTTGGACTGCCAGGTAGCCAATGAAAGCAGATGTTTAAAACAAAAGGATGTCCAAAAGACACCCGATGAAAGTTATCATCCCGTTCATCCTGGCACACAAGCTCTAGCCAATCGTCCAGTTGTGGTAGGCTTTGGACCAGCGGGCATGTTTGCCGCTTTAACCCTGGCGCAAGCCGGTTATTGTCCAATTGTTATAGAGAGAGGATCGGCTATCAAAAAGCGTAAAGCAGAAGTTGAAAAGTTCTGGCAAACAGGCAAATTAAATCCCGAGTGCAATGTCCAATTTGGCCAAGGAGGAGCCGGAGCTTTCAGTGATGGAAAACTAACAACGCGTTCGAAAGATGCACGTTGTCGTAAGGTTCTGGAAGAATTTATCACTTTCGGTGCCAAAGAAGAAATCTTAATTGATCAACATCCCCATGTAGGGACAGATGCTTTTGTTAAGATTGTAGAAAATTGTCGCAAAGCCATCGAAGCACTAGGCGGTAGCTTTTACTTTGATACAAAGTTAGAAGATATTCAATTGGAAGATGGAAAACTTCAAAAAATCTGTATCAATGGAAAATGGGTGGATTGCCAGGCTTTAATCGTATGCTGTGGACACAGTGCCAAAGATACCGTATTCATGTTACATAAAAGAGGTCTTGCGATGGAAAACAAGCGTTTTGCGGTTGGAGTTCGGATTGAACACTTACAGACTTCCATCAATCGCTTCATGTTAAAAGATGCTTGGCAAGATCCACGTTTGATTCCTGCTCGTTATCAATTAACCCATACAGCCTCAAATGGAAAAGGGGTTTATACATTCTGTATGTGCCCTGGAGGATATGTGATTCCTTCCAGCAGTGAAGTGGGTAAAACCGTTATTAATGGGATGAGTTATGCAGCTCGTGATGGCGTAAATGCCAACAGTGCATTACTTGTACAAGTGGATGAAAACGATTATGGATTCCAGCTTTTTGATGGATTAAAGTATCAAGAAGCTTTGGAAGAAAAAGCATACCATTTAGCTGGTGGTTATCAAGCTTGTGTCCAATTGGCAAAAGATTATATCGAAGGAAAGCCTTCCCATCATTTTGAACAAGTGCAACCAAGCTATGCCTTGGGTTATCAATTTATCGATTTAAATACATTATTTAGCCCCGAAGTGAATCAGGCTTTAAAAGAAGCACTATTGGCCTATGAAAAAAAGATTCCTGGATTTGTATCGGATGGGGCTGTATTAAGTGCCGTAGAATCACGGAGCAGTTCCAGCATTCGTATCTTACGCCAACAAGACTTCCAATCCAATATTCAAGGCATTTATCCAAGTGGCGAAGGCAGTGGCTATGCCGGAGGCATTATGACCAGTGCAATTGATGGCATTCGGGCAGCAGAAAAACTCATTGAAACATTTTCGCTGCCTCAGTACAATAATAGACTAGAAGACCAGGGAGGAATGACCTATGGCAAAAAACTGTAAAGGATGCGGCATTACGCTGCAAAATGAAGATCCAGAAGCATTGGGCTATGTCCCAAGTCTGGATGCGGTATATTGTGAACGTTGTTATAAAATCAGCCATTATGGACAAGTAACCATTTCTATGCAACAAGGCATAGAGTCGAGTGAAACCTTTGAAAAAATCAATGCGATTGACGGTGTGGTTTTCTGGGTTGTCGATTTATTCTGCTTTGAAGCAAGTATGATTAACCGACTCAATCAAAAATTACCCGGAAAAGATATTGTTTTAATTTTAACGAAACGAGATGTCCTACCCAAAACATTAACAGATCAAAAGATTTATGCGTTTGTGGATCACCGTTTAAAAGAAGAAAAAATTGTGGTGAAGGACATTATTATCTGTGGTGATCTACTTTTAAATCCGGCTCAGAAAAAGAAACGTCTATCCGAGCAGGGAAAACACAGTTTACATCAGATTCAACGGGTCATTGATCGTTATCGTCATGGTCGAGATGTTATTTTTATGGGAATGGCCAATGTTGGAAAGAGTACTTTATTAAAACAATTTTTACCTGAAACAGGATTGACGATTTCCCGTAATCCAGGTACGACGCTAGATTTGATTCCTTTACCGCAAGATGGGTATACGATTTATGATACGCCTGGTATTGAAAACAAGCACAGCGTTTTAACCTTACTGCAACCCAAAGATTTGAAGTCCGTGATTCCAACCAAGCCAATTCGTCCCTTTGTTTCGCAAATCTATGAAGATCAATCCTTTGCGGCTGGGGGCTTAGCACGTTTAGATATTATTCCGGAAGGAAAAGCCAGTGTTGTGGGATATTTCTCTCTTTCGGTTCCGATTCATCGCGGTAAATTAGCCGATGCAGACCGTTTGTGGAACGAACATTTAAATGAAATGTTGGTGCCATGTCTGGATACATCAATGGTTACAATGCATACCTTCCATGCACCGGCAATTCATCAAGATAAGATGGATGTCGTTATTCATGGATTAGGCTGGTTCTGTGTGAGCGGAAATATTAAACAAATTTATGTTCGTGTCCATAAGGGCATTAATGTTACTTTTAGAAAGGCGATGATTTAATGCTTTCCAAACAAGCAAAAAAAACATTACGTAAACTCGCAAACGACTATCCTGCCATTGTACAAATTGGTAAGGATGGTTTATCAGTAAATATAATGGATTCTCTAGATGTATCTTTAGAGGCTCATGAACTAGTAAAGTGTAAATGCCTAAAGACCAGTCCTATTGATGCGCGTGAAGCAGCGATTGAATGTGCTTCAAATACGCATAGTGAAGTCATTCATATCATTGGGCATACCTTTGTTCTTTACCGGAAATCTAAAGAAAACAAGTTGGGGATCAAAGGATGAAAATTGGTATTGTAGGTGGCTCTTTCGATCCCATTCATTATGGGCATATTCAAATGGCAAAGACGGCCTTGGAACAATGTGACTGTCAAGAGGTTTGGTTTATGCCAACCCAAGATACGCCATTAAAAGATCGTAGTTTGACCGAAAGCCGACATCGTGTTGCCATGATTGAAAAAGTTCTTGCGATGGATACACGATTTAAACTCTGTTTAAAAGAAGTTCAACGCCAAGGTAAAAGCTATACCATTGATACATTGCGAGAATTGAAACAAGAATATCCCGATGATGCCTTTGTTTGGATGATTGGAAATGACCAACTTGCCCAGTTTGACCAATGGAAAGAAGTCGACCAATTAGTTCAATTGGCAGACTTTGTCTGTGTGGATCGGGATGGTGCATTAATTCAAACCAAGTATCCTGTGCAAAGAATTCATATGCCAATGATGCCCGTTTCTTCCAGTGAAATTCGTAAGGGAAACAAATTGAATTATGTACCGGAAGCAGTTTTAGCTTACATTTACGCCAATCGTTTATACATTAAAGACTTTGTGAAAGAACGCGTGGATGAAAAACGCTATCGGCATAGTGTTTCCGTGGCAAATTTATGTGAAGAGATGGCATTAGCTAATGGCTTAGATGGGCAAAAAGCTTATTTAATTGGTTTATTTCATGATATTGCCAAACGTTTGCCGCTGGAGGAAATGGAAAAGTGGATGGATGCGATATGTCCAGAACATAAACATTATGCACCACCTGTATGGCATGGCTTTGTCGGCAGTGAAATTGTTGATCGAATCTTTTATTTACAAGATCCAGAAATCAAAGCTGCCATTTATCATCATGTATTAGGAACCAGTGAAAACCCTTATGCGATGATTGTTTTTTGTGCGGATAAAACAGATCCCTTAAGAGATTATGATTCAACGAAGGAAATTGCCCTTTGCAAAAAAGATATAAAAGCAGGATTTCAATGGATTAAGGAAGAAAATGAGAAATATCTTCGAAAGGAAAAATAGATGGAATTAAAAGAAATTGTCATTCATGCCATTTTAGAAAAGAAAGCAATGGCTGTGAAAGCATACGATTGTATGGATATTACGCCCTTTGTCGATACGATGATTGTTGCCAGTACCAACAACATTCGCCAAAATAATGCGATTGCCCAAAATATCAAAGATCGCATCAAAGAAGCAGGTCTAAGGGTAGATTTTCGTATGGAAGGGAAAGCCGACTCAAAATGGCTTTTAGTTGATCTTGGCTCTATTGTAGTACATTTATTTGTCAAAGAAGAACGCCAAGTTTATCAATTAGATCGTTTATATGCAGATTGTCCGGTGGAAGAATATGACATATGATACGCTAGCTAGTTACTACGATGATTTAGTAAAAGATGAACAAGCAACCCAAGACTGGGTACAATGGATTCAGCGCTTTCAGAAACCCTGTGACTTTTTAGAGCTCGCTTGTGGCTCTGGGGAAATTACCCATTGTCTGGAAAATTTAGGGTATACGATGACGGCTTTAGATTTATCGCAACCGATGATTGATAGAGCCAAAGCCAAAGATGATCGTATAACTTTTACTTGTCAAAATATGAAAGACTTATCCAATTTTGGCCAATTCGATGCGATTGCCTGTCTTTGTGACAGCTTTAATTACATCTTATCCAAAGCTGAAATTGAAGCGTTTTTTAAAGAAGTTGCCATGCATCTAAAAGCGGGTGGACATTTCTTTTTTGATACGCATAGTCTAGATCGTCTGAAAGAATTTCACGAAGAGTGGAATGAAACAGGAACCTTTGAAGATGGTCTAAAATATCAGTGGTCTATCACAAGTGAAGATGACTGGATCTATCAGGATTTTGCGTTTTACTTAAAAAATGGCCAAGTGATTCAAGAACACCACCTTCAAAGAGTGTATGAACCAGAATTTTTAGCCCAAGCATTTCAAAAGTATTTTACAGTTGTGGATGTTTGTACCGATTTTTTTGAACCCGGAATTTGTGAAGGGGAAAAGTATTTTTATGTATTAGAGAGGAAGGCAGAAATATGATAGGAATTATTGCTGCAATGGATATTGAAGTTGATGCGATAAAAGCCGTTAGTACCATTACCGCAACCAAAACCGTTGCCGGTTGTCAAATGTACTTAGGTACTTTAGGAGATAAAGAAATTGTGATTGGAAAAAGTGGCGTAGGGAAAAGTCATGCGGCCATGGCAACAACAATTCTTTGTATGTCGTATCCCATTGATAAAATCATTAATGTAGGTACAGCCGGGGGTTTGAAAGAAGACGAAAACGTATTAGATATTGTCATTAGTGATCAAGT
Source organism: Firmicutes bacterium AM41-11 (assembly GCA_003480165.1). Lineage (GTDB taxonomy): Bacteria > Bacillota_I > Bacilli_A > Erysipelotrichales > Erysipelotrichaceae > Absicoccus. The sequence continues at coordinate 10,773 of QUIQ01000022.1, forward strand.
AGTTCAAGCTGACTATGATACTTCGCCTTTAGATGGGCCTGAAGGAATTGGCTTAGTCTATCCCGTTGATCCTGAGATGGTAAAGGCCAGCATTCAAGCTAGCCAGGAAAATCATATTCCATATCATGTCGGAACCATTGCCAGTCAGGACTTATTTATGTCACGGGAAGAAGACTACCAAAAACTCTTAAAGCATTTTCCGGCATCGATTTGTTCAGAAATGGAAGCTGGTGCGGTAGCACAAGTTTGTACAAAGTTTGAAATTCCATTTGTGATACTTCGTGGATTAAGTGATGTTGTACATCATTCTGGCAATGAAATGGAATTTAGTGAATATGCCAGCAAGGCAAGCCAGCAAAGTGCAAAAATGATTCAAGCTTTATTAACATTGTTTTAATGAAAAGGAGGGACAGCTATGCGATTTAATCGAAGATTTACAGCCTTATTGTGGATCGTTTTAATTATTTTGGTCATGGGTATATGGTCTTTATTTATTAGTGGTCCCTGTCGCGTTCATGAGCAATCCGAGCAAGCGACGATTGCGAAAATTCAAAAGGATGTATCTGGCATTTCTGGTATCACAACACATGTTTTTGATTATAAAACGTACCAAGGTTATACGAAATCAAAATTGTATTGGTTTGATGTAGATGGCAAAGTCATCACAACGCGAAAAATAAATACTTTAAATTACAAGCAAGCCAAAAAAGTCGCAAAAGACGATTATGGCATCAAAGCCAAAACCATTGAATTAGGCTACGGCTACAACAACCCTTGTTACGTGATTACCAGTGATGTTTCCCAAATATTACTCGATTATGACTCGTATCAAAGAGTCTATCAAAGAGGGGTGAAATATGATGGATGAATGGAACTGGAATGCACCGTATGTAGATCGCAGGACATGGATTCTGGATCATTTAAAGGATTTATCTATCGATTCCAATGAAACATTGGTGCTTTTGTTGATTGATTATTTTAATGGCATTGGACAAGAAATCTCTCAAGAAGAATTGGCCGCCAAGATGAAAGTTGATGAAGATACCATTGAAGATTGTTTTGTCTCTTTATCCGATAAAGGTTATTTAACAACTTCTTTTGAACATGGCAAAGTAGTTTTCTCTATTGACGGATTGTTTCACGCAAAACAAGAAAGTGTTCCGATTCAACATTCCTTGATGGAACAATTTGAAATGAGTTTTGGCAGAACGCTATCAACCAATGAGATGCAAAGAATTCTTCATTTAGCAGATTTATATGATGAAAGAAGAGTTATTTGCGCTTTGAATGAAGCAGTTGTCTATAATTCTTTGAGTCTGAATTATGTAGAACGTGTTTTGGTATCATGGAAACAAAAAGGTTTGACAATTGAAGAATTGGAGAATGGTATTCGTGAACGCAAATGAAATTGTTGCCACCATGGAACAGCTTTATCCAGATGCACGTTGTGCCTTAAACCATGAAACCCCATTTCAACTCTTAGTCGCAACCGTTCTTTCCGCCCAAACTACAGATGCTGCGGTCAATAAGGTTACCCCTGCTCTATTTCAAGCATATCCCAGCGCCAAAGAAATGGCCCAGGCTAGCCCATCGGAAATAGAGCCTTATATTCAACGCATTGGTTTGTACCGGAATAAAGCTCGTTCGATTGTTCATCTATCCATAGAATTAGAGAATCGTTTTGATGGAGTTGTGCCAAGCTCTCATAAGGATTTAGAATCTTTACCCGGCGTTGGACGTAAAACCGCCAATGTCGTACGTGCTGTAGCCTTTGGGATTCCCAGCTTTGCGGTCGATACCCATGTGGAAAGAGTCTCAAAACGTCTTGGTTTAGCCAAACCACAGGATTCGGTTGTCAAAGTCGAAGCGAAGTTAAAACGAAAAATTGATCGATCTTCTTGGATTCAAGCTCACCATACATTTATTTTCTTTGGTCGGTATATGTGTACCGCACGTAATCCCAAATGTGATAATTGCCCGTTTGTTTCAATTTGTAAGAAAGATCGTTATAAATGAGAAAAAGCCCTTATGTACTGAGCCCCAAATTTTGGACAAAAGTTAAATAGATTTTAAGGC
>QUIQ01000023.1 GCA_003480165.1 Firmicutes bacterium AM41-11
AAAACTACCTATGGTGCGTGCCATCGTTCTATATACTGGTGAAAAAGTATGGGATGGTGCAAGAAAGTTAAGTGACATGATTCTCGATGAAAAAGATCGTGATTTCTATCGTGAGAAGCTTGCATCTTTGAGTAAGAATTAGATAGATTAGGCCACTTATGTGGCCTTTTGTGTATTCTGAATCATTGAAAAAGGAGGGGCTTTTCCCTCCTAGCTGTATCTATCGGTTGATTCCATCCACAAATCGTTTAGTAATTAATTGTGGACGTGTGATAATTGATCCAACGACAACCGCATAACATCCTAAATCCAAAACACGACGTGCTTTTTCTGGTGTATCGATGTTTCCTTCGGCAATGACTGGACGATCTGATTGAGCAATAAAATCACGAATGATTTCAAAATCATTTGCTTGAACTTGAAGATCTTTGCTCTCTTCCGTATAACCAATCAAAGTCGTTCCAATAAAATCAAAACCAATCTCATCCGCATGCTTCATTTCTTCTAATGTAGAACAATCCGCCATCAAAGTTTGTTCTGGATACTTTTGGCGAATTTGTTGCACTAAATCATCCAAAGAAACACCATCCGGTCTAGGACGTAAGGTGGCATCCAAAGCAATCACAGCAGGTTTCACTGTCATTAATTCATCGATTTCTTTCATCGTTGGCGTAATAAATACGGGATTATCTCCATAAACTCGTTTAATAATTCCAATCACTGGCAAATCTACCTTTTTTTGAATTTCTGCAATATCCTCCACTGTATTGGCCCGAATACCTGCAGCACCGCCTTCTTTAGCAGCAACAGCCATTCTTCCCATAATATAAGAAGAATGTAAAGGTTCATCTGGCAAAGCCTGACAAGATACAATTAATTGTCCTTTTTTTATTTTCATAGTTTTTTCCTCGATTCGTTTGACCTCTGTCTTAATACGCTTTAAGAGTACATCCAAATCCATGTTCTTTTCAACCCTTGAGTCTAGCGTTTGTAACGCGCGTACAATCTCATCTAGCTCCTGTTGAACATAGGCTTCTTCTTGTCCCAAATAGTTCTGGGCCGAAGCAATTCCATTGGCACTTGCCTGCTCCATCCAATAATTGGCTTGAATCGCATTTCTGTCCAAGCCTCTTCCTTCTTCATAACAGATGGCTAAGTTAAATTGGGCTTGCCCATGACCTAAAACAGCCGCTTGACTAAACCAATAAGCCGCTTGTTTCTCATCTATTTGAACACCTATGCCATTATAATAAAGAATTGCGACATTAAACATGGCATCCACAACACCTTTGTTTGCGGCCATCAAGAAATTACGAAAAGCCTTTCTCTGATTGGTTTTTACACCAAGACCTTCGTAATAATCCCATGCCAAATAATAATATCCTTTTGGCTGTTCCATAGATGCCAGTTGCATATGAATCATATAGGCATGCAAAGGATTCTTTTCTACGCCCCACCCATGCATATAACATTTAGATACTTCTAAAAAGGCATCCCAGTTTTTATCGAGTGCAAACCTGGAACAATACCGATACAAAGCATCGTAGTCTTTATTTTGTTTCAAAAGCTTTACGCGCTTTTTTGAATAGCTTTCTTTCATTAGAATAAGTGCTCCTGTTCGAACATTGCCTTTGGTTTTTCGGCATAGATCCGCTCCGTATCCATACTATAATAGAAACCAATCTCGCTTAGCTTTTCTTGCAGGAGTCTTCGATCAATCGATACACCATACCATTTATATAGATATGAAATGCATCCAGTCAAAGTCATCCGGGGTTGTTCCGCTAATATTTGTAAGAAAAAAGCACGAATATTTGGCAATTTACTACTTTTCACAAAAATATAATTTCTTCCCAAAGAAAGGATTTGAATCTCTTTTTGTCCCTTCAATAAGGATTTATAGAAAGTATTCGACAGTTTGGTTTCTACAATCTTTTTTTGACTCAAATAGGTTTGCGTAAAATACTGATCTTCTTGCACCGTTGAAACAATCTTCTTCACAAAATCTTGAAGTTCTTTCTTTGAGATATGTAAGCTTGATAAAGGCAAATACACATTCTTTTCCCATTCAAACAATTCTAATTGTTTTTCCAAACGATCCATCGTTGAGACAAAACTGCTTAAATTAAAATACCTTGGATCAATATCTTTACTATGAGCAAGGATCCATGTTTCAAAATACTTTCCTGGTGTATTGGGTTCTTTTAAAATGTATCCAGCATACGATTTATATCCGAGGCGACGAATCACATAAGGATCCATCAACTTTGAATTCAGATGTGCCTTTTCTACTAAAGTCTGGTAATCTTCTTCAAAATAGAATACTTGGTTCAAGCTTGCCTGCATCTTTTTGAAATCTTCTGATTCCAAAATTTGTTCATCCACCAAATCAATCCGATTTTCTTCAATATATATTTTAAAATTCCGCCGTAAATACGATACAAAACTACCTGTATCATATCCATACTTATTTGCCATATAACGAGCAAAATCATCTACATCAATTGGCGCTTGATTTTGCATTTCCCGTTTGACGATCTCACTTTCTTTACCATCACCAAACTGCAACATCGGCATACGACTAAATTCCATATCATTATCATCTAGTTGGTAGCGATCTTTTCCTGTCCGCAATAAAGAATGCAGCTCATACTGGTCACGAATATCGTATTTCTCCATGACATCTAGCGCATCTTCAAAAATCTTTTTCGTAGAAACAATGGTGTTTTGATAGCGATTGATATGCACTTCGCGCATAATGGAAGTCACCAAATCCCGACTAATTATCCGATAGCGAATTCCTCGCTTTGCCGAGTGCAATAAATAACCCTGTTTTAAAAGCACACTGATACGAAAACTATTTAAAGCCCAATCATCCATCTTTTCCGGAGCCACTTTTGCCAGGATATCCGTATACCGTTTTTCTACTTCTTCCTTTTGAAAATAGCCATCAAAGCTTTTACATACAGCTTGTAAAAAAGCATTTTTATCTTCTTTATCAATCCACATCTCGGATACATACAAATAATTCTCAGTCAGATATGCCTGCATCTTTTTGGCATTTACGACCAGCTCTTTCGCTACTTTTTGGGAAAGAACATTTCCACTCAATGCCAGCTTAGGCCCATTCAATTCATTATGGTATTTTTCTTGCAGGTAACCCCAAGTAGGTGGCATGGCTGTTGTGATCGCATAAAAAGTATCTTCATCCAATTCATACTTCATCAAAAGATCACGATATTGATCTTCTTTCACAACGGGAAAATTTTCAATTTCATTATGAAAAATCTGACTAACTCGACTTCGCGTAATCGGGGTTGATAAAGACAGCGCAATACTTTCCATCGTCTTTCCATACAAGCGGTCAACAACAATCCTTTGGGCCAAAGGATCACGCATATGATCTAAAACTTCGGATAAAGAAATATGGGGAAAAATAGCTACATTTTTATACGTTTTCCCATCTGTTTCAATTAAACCTTCTCCTTCAAGATCTTCTAATAGTTCTTGCAGAAATGTTTCACTGGAGCGCCACAATAAACCTTCTTGAATTTCTTGAAACGTGAACGGGCTATGCGTTCCACGAAAAAAGTCACAAAGATCTTTACGCAAAGTTTCCTGCTTGCGGAAATCATGATCTTCCACTAAAGAATGTAAGGCAAAACGACAAGATTCCTTGATTTTTTGACCCGTGTATACGGAAATATCCAGTTCTTTCGTTATCTGTTCCAAAGATAAAAATAAAAGCACATTTAGTTCAATTTTTCCAAAGATGTAATCCCGAATAATAGCCCGAGATAAACCATAATTCAAAAGAATATATACACTATTGCCTTCAATGCCCCGCACTCTTTGGATTGACTGACGATGCCGATCAATAATAGACATAATTTTTAAGACTTGTTTCATGTCATATAGGTCCTGCATCTTCAGCATCAGAGAATTATGTGATGCTTGAATACTCAAATTAGCATCAATCAGTTCATTGACAATTTGAGGGCAGTACGAATAATCGCACAGCTTCCAATTTTCTATCCGTTCAACCGCTTTCATATGCCTTTATTATACAACGGTTCAACGCAAAAAAACCAGGCATTCCCGCCTGGCTAGATCCATCCAAATTTTTCACATGCATAATAGATGCCATCATCCGTATTGGCCTTTGTGACGAAGTCTGCTTTGTCCTTTAATTCTTGACAAGCATTTCCCATCGCAATTGAAGTCCATTGCGGATCAAACATGACCATATCATTAAAGTCATCGCCAAATACCACAACATCTTCCACTGGCGCATGTAAGTAATCCATCATATCCATGATTCCTTTATGTTTTTCATCATATTGGTACATCAAGTATTCCGGACGGAAACGTAAGTTGCCCAATAAATCTTTGTGTTTTAATTTGTACTCCTCTTCTCTTGGAATAGAAAAATACATCTTATAAATCACATCCAAGGCATCATAATCTAAATTTGGATCAATAATATAATGCGTTGGCTCTTGTCTTGGTCCACATTGTTGACGGAACTTGTCATCTTTGGCATAAACATCTACAGAATCATCCAACATCAATAGAGCTCCATAGCCTAAGTCCAATTCTTCTTTTAAAATGGTTTTAGCCTTTTCTAAATCTAGAGGTGTATTGCGAATCAACTCATCGTTGATGACTAAACCGCCACCACCGCAACAAACCATATCATGTAAGCCTACATTTTCTAAAAAGCCACTTGCCTTATAGTGAGCTCGCCCCGTTGCGATAGCCACAAAATGCCCTTTGGCTTGTAGTTCTTTTAAAGCCACTCTTGCACTTGGTAAAACTTCACCCGTAGCTTTATCTGTTAGTGTTCCATCGATATCAAAGAAAAAATATTTCTTTTTCATAATAATTCCAAACCTCTCTGTTCTAAGCTTCTCCGAATTTTTTCATCGGGTTCTTTCTCCATAATAATTCCCGTAAAATCATCCAATTGCGCATAAGACACATTTCCAGCCATCACAAATTTACGCGTTTCCATCATCATATAAGCTTTTTTACAACGATGGAGAACAAATTGTTTGGTAGTCGCATCTTCAATACTGAAGTTATATACCTCTCCTGATTCTAGATCCAAACCTTCTAAACCCATAAACACTTTATCAAAGTGGAACTGTTCCAGTTGTTGGTTAGTCATCGCACCACTAAATGCATCGCCCTGACGATTTAAGTTACCACCCACAAACACGAGATTTCTTTGATCTGATTGTGTATACAGTAGAAGAATCTCAATCATATTGGTCACAACTGTTACATTTTTTTTCGTCTGCAATAAAAGTCGTGCCAATTCCAGATTCGAAGTGGATAGATCAAGATAAATCAAATCACCTTCTTCAATACAAGTTAAAGCTCGTTTGGCAATTTCTACCTTATCCGCTTGATTCTTGCCCACACGATGGCGAGCCACAATATCAGTTGAAGCAATCTTGGCACGGATTCGCACCGCACCACCATAGGTCTTTTTTAATAGCCCCTTTTTTTGTAAAGCCGTCAAATCTTTGCGGATGCTATCTTCTGTCACATCAAACTTTTTAGCCAGTTCTTTGACTAATACCGAACCTTCTTGATTCACTTGTTCAACGATGGATTCTTGTCTTTTTTCTACTAACATACAAAACCTCTGTGTTGCCTTTATTATACACACTTTTTTTAGATTTCCACTTTTTCAACGAGAACACTCCCGTATTTCAGACAATTCAACGCATTTGACCAAGCATTTTTTGACCATTCCACCTAAACTATAATTCTAGGAGGAATATTTATGGCAATTACAACATCACTAAAACGTGCCGGATTAAATCAGGCCATTAATTATGCACTCAAAAACCCAAAAGAGAATTTACCAAAATTGCTTGATTGGGTAGATAAATTTGCGAATGGAAGTTTCGAAAGAGAAAGAAAAGGCGTACGTGAGGTCATCTCAAATCCTGAAAATCCTTACTACTCTTTTATTTATGATCGTCTGTTTTCCCTCGATCCAGATACAATAAAGAAAATAGGTGTGAATTTCTTTATTAATTCTGCCTTGGATGGATGGCATACCCAAGATGAGTATCGAAAAAAATACGACTGCAACATTCCTTGGGCGATCCTATTAGATCCAACCAGTGCTTGTAACTTACACTGTACCGGTTGCTGGGCAGCTGAATATGGAAATAAATTAAACCTGTCTTATGATGAAATTGATTCCATCATCCAACAAGGAAAAGAGATGGGTGTTTATATGTATATTTATACCGGTGGAGAACCATTGGTACGTAAGAACGATTTAATTAAACTTTGTGAAAAACACAACGACTGTATTTTCTTAAGTTTCACCAATGCAACTTTGATCGATGAGAAATTCGCCGATGATATGCTTCGCGTTAAAAACTTCATTCCTGCTATCAGTTTGGAAGGAAACGAAGAAACAACCGATGGACGTCGTGGTACCGGTGTTTATCAAGCAGTCATTCGCGCCACCAAACTACTAAAAGAAAGAAAACTACCTTTTGGCTTTAGCTGCTGTTATACAAGCGTTAACTGGGATGCCATCACTAGTGAAGAATACTTCCAAAAGATGATTGATTTAGGTGCTTACTTCACTTGGTACTTCCACTTTATGCCAACCGGTATGGCATCAACACCAGAACTTATGCCAACCCCAGAACAACGTGTTGAAGTTTATAAGCGAATTCGTCATGCCAGAGCTACCAAACCACTATTCTTACTAGATTTCCAAAACGATGGAGAATATGTTGGTGGTTGTGTTGCCGGCGGAAGAAGATATTTACATATCAATGCCAAAGGCGATGTGGATCCTTGTGTATTCATTCACTATAGCGATTCCAACATTCGGGAAAAATCCTTGTTAGATTGTTTGCGTTCCCCATTGTTTATGGAATATCACAAACGTCAACCATTTAACGAAAACCACTATAAACCTTGTCCAATGTTGGAAAATCCAAATATTTTACCAGAAATTGTCAAAGGTACAAACGCCCACTCTACCGATCCAGAAGAACCAGAAAGCGTTGACCATTTACGTTCTAAAACCGTAAATTATGCGAAAAACTGGGATCCAGTTGCCGATAAGTTATGGCAAGAACGCCAAAAACAATTAAAAGAAAAATACCATTTAGATTAGCATCTTTGGTAAAATATCCCTGGAGGATTTAACATGAAAACGACAAATATCTTAATTACAATGGAAAACGGCGACACTATGTCAGCTGAACTTTATCCCGAAATTGCCCCTAAGACAGTGGAAAACTTTGTGAAGCTCGTTAATGAAAAATTCTACGATGGTCTAATTTTCCATCGTGTCATTCCTGGCTTTATGATTCAAGGTGGAGACCCTCAAGGAACAGGAATGGGTGGTCCTGGCTACAGTATTGTAGGAGAATTTTCCAGCAATGGATTCCCAAATGATTTAAAACATACACGTGGTGTTTTATCTATGGCACGTGCTATGGATCCTAATTCAGCCGGAAGCCAATTCTTCATCATGCATCAAGATGCGCCTCATCTTGATGGGCAATATGCTGCCTTTGGAAAGTTGACCGATGGATTTGATACATTAGATAAAATCGCATCCACAAAAACAAACTGGCAAGATCGACCAAAGGAAGAACAAAAAATTCAATCTATTGTGATTCAATAAAAATAGCGACCGATATTCATGATATAATCCCACTAAAGTAGACACACGAAATAATTAAAATTATCCCATCGATGTGAATCTACAAAGGTGGGATTTTTTATATGGGAAGAAAAGCTAAATATACGAAAGAACAAAAAGTAAAGGCATGTGAAGATTATTTAAATGGGAGAAAATCTGCAGAACAAATCAGACTTGAATTGAACATGGAGAAATATGGAACCAGATTAGTTCGAAAATGGGCCAAAAGCTATCGTTTAAACGGGCACTTAATTTTTGATCACAAAAGTACAAATAATAAGTATACTAAAGAGTTTAAAGAAATGATCGTTCAAGAATATTTACTAGGGCATGGCTCATCTGAAGATTTAGCAGTTCAATATGGAATTTGTCAAGACAATACTGTTTCAAGTTGGGTAAGAAAGTATAATAGTCATATAGAACTTAAGGATTACGATCCGAAACCGGAGGTCTATATGGCTGATACTTTAAAAGTTAACAAAGAAAAGAAAATTGAAATCATTCAATACTGTATAGATCATGATCATGATTATAAAGGTACAGCTGAATTTTATGGTGGAAATTATGCGCAAATCTATAATTGGGTCAAGAAATATGAATCTAAGGGTGAAGATGCTCTGGAAGATAGACGCGGCAAGCGTAAATCTAAAGAATTATTAACTGATTTGGAAAAAGCGCAACGCAGAATAGCGGAGCTTGAAAGAATGAACAAACGATATCAGATGGAGAATGAACTATTAAAAAAAGACAAAGCCTTCGAAAAGAACTATTTGGCGAGACTTCCGAAGGCTAAAAGAATTTATCTTATAAAGAAACAAAAGATAAAAAATTATTCGCTAATACTATCATTACATAAGAATCGAAAATGGCCGATAAACGAAATGTGTTTAATCATGAACATCAGCAGAAGCGCTTATTATAAATGGCTACACGCATCACCTTCTCAGAAACAGTTGGACAAGCAACATGAAGATGAAAGAATTGCATCTAGAATCAAGGAGATATCGAGTTCCAATAACTCTCTTTTTGGCACTATGACCATGTACTACACGCTAAGAAACGAAGGGTACAGATGCGGTCACAATAGAGTTTATCGATTGATGTGCATCAATGATATCAAGTCCTCTTATAGACGCAGATCCAAATACAACTATATTAAATCCAATGCGGAACATACGGCAGAAAACATCCTTAACAGGGATTTCAATACTACAGGGCCAAACCAAAAATGGTGTACAGATGTTACAGAAATCAAGGTTCCTACAACTGGAGAGAAGCTATTCATATCTCCAATGATTGATCTCTATGACAGGTTTCCAGTGGCTTTAGAGGTGTCGGATAAAAATGATGCAGCTTTAGCTAATCAGACATTAGATAATGCACATAATGCATACCCTGAAGCAACGCCACTTGTACATTCAGACAGAGGATTCGCCTATACAAGACAAATATATAGATCCAAGTTGGAAGGATACGGTATGTCCCAATCTATGTCACGTGTGTCTAAATGTATTGATAATGGGGTTTGTGAAGGTTTTCAGGGACAATTTAAAGACATATTGTTCATCATGTATCCAAACAACACCTCGAAAGAAGAGATAATACAAGCTATCAATGGAACACTTGATTATTACATACATTATTATCCCCAGAAGAGGTTAAATGGAAAGACCTGCGGACAAGTACGAAAAGAATCTTTAGAGCAAAATGAATATGCACAATATCCAATTGTTCCAGCAGCAAGATATGTAAGATATTGGAATGAGATTGAACGGAAGCAGAAACATCAAAAAGAAATGATTATAGAAGAAATAAAAAACAACCCAGACCAAATTGGAATGGGTTGTTGATCGATGAGATTTTTAAATATTTCCCATGTCTACTTGACTA
>QUIQ01000024.1 GCA_003480165.1 Firmicutes bacterium AM41-11
ACCCAGCAGCTTGCTATCTTCGCAGGGGCACGCCCAACTATTGTCGCCGTTGAAGTGCTTAACTTCTGTGTTCGGGATGGGAACAGGTGTATCCACTTCGCTATCGCCACCGGATCTTTAAGAGATTTCTTGATCTCTCAAAATCGAACAACGCTTACTCGACTCTCTTGATTAAGTCCTCGACCGATTAGTACCAGTCAACTCCATGTATCTCTACACTTCCATCTCTGGCCTATCTACCTTATCGTCTTTAAGGGGTCTTACTTGTTGGGAGATCTCATCTTGGAGTAGGTTTCGTGCTTAGATGCTTTCAGCGCTTATCCTTTCCCTACTTAGCTACCCAGCTATGCTCTTGGCAGAACAACTGGTGCACCAGTGGTAGGTCCATCCCGGTCCTCTCGTACTAAGGACAGCTCTCCTCAAATCTCCAACGCCCACAACAGATAGGGACCGAACTGTCTCACGACGTTCTGAACCCAGCTCGCGTACCGCTTTAATGGGCGGACAGCCCAACCCTTGGAACCGAATCCAGCTCCAGGATGCGATGAGCCGACATCGAGGTGCCAAACCTCGCCGTCGATGTGAACTCTTGGGCGAGATCAGCCTGTTATCCCCAGGGTAGCTTTTATCCGTTGAGCGACGGCCCTTCCATTCGGCACCGCCGGATCACTATTCCCGACTTTCGTCCCTGTTCGACTTGTTTGTCTCACAGTCAAGCACGCTTCTGCAATTGCACTCAATGATTGGTTTCCATCCAATCTGAGCGTACCTTTGGGCGCCTCCGTTACTCTTTGGGAGGCGACCGCCCCAGTCAAACTGCCTGCCTGACACGGTCCCCGATCCAGTTTCATGGACCTGGGTTAGAACTCCGATCGCACAAGAGTGGTATCCCAACGGCGACTCCTCGTACACTGGCGTGCACGTCTCTATGTCTCCCACCTATCCTGTACAGGTACGACCAAAGTTCAATATCAAGCTACAGTAAAGCTCCATGGGGTCTTTCCGTCTAGTTGCGGGTAACCTGCATTTTCACAGGTACTAAGATTTCACCGAGTCTGCTGCCGAGACAGCGCCCAAATCGTTACACCTTTCGTGCGGGTCAGAACTTACCTGACAAGGAATTTCGCTACCTTAGGACCGTTATAGTTACGGCCGCCGTTCACTGGGGCTTCAACTCACTGCTTCCTCTTGCGATTCACAGATCCTCTTAACCTTCCAGCACCGGGCAGGTGTCACCCCCTATACTTCGCCTTGCGGCTTCGCAGAGAGCTATGTTTTAGTTAAACAGTCGCTTGGGCCTTTTCACTGCGGCTCTTTCGAGCGCTCCTTCTTGCTAACTTACGGAGCCATTTTGCCGAGTTCCTTGGCAACAGTTCTCTCGCTCACCTCGGGATACTCTCCCTGCCCACCTGTGTCGGTTTTGGTACGGGCCGTATATGCATTGCTAGAAGCTTTTCTTGGAAGCTGGCATCACATGCTTCGCTACTCGATCGCTCTTTCACTTACCTGTTACGTCTTCACCTTGCAGTGACCGGATTTGCCTGGTCACCAGTTACCTCGCTTCGCCCTCAATCCATTAAGAGGGTCATGCTAGCCTTCTCCGTTCCTCCTTCGCTCCATATACGGGTACAGGAATATCTGCCTGTTTTCCATCCACTACGCCTCTCGGCCTCGCGTTAGGTCCCGACTTACCCAGGGCGGACGAACCTTCCCCTGGAATCCTTGGGCTTTCGGTGTGTAGGATTCTCACCTACATCTCGCTACTCACACCGGCATTCTCACTTCCATGCTGTCCACCGCTCCTCACGATACGGCTTCACCCCACATGCAACGCTCCCCTACCATATTCTAGGAATATCCGCAGCTTCGGTACCTGGCTTAGCCCCGGTACATTTTCGGCGCAGGGTCACTCGACTAGTGAGCTGTTACGCACTCTTTCAAGGATGGCTGCTTCTGAGCCAACCTCCTAGTTGTCTGTGCATCCCCACATCCTTTTCCACTTAGCCAGAATTTTGGGACCTTAGCTGGCGGTCTGGGCTGTTTCCCTCTTGACCATGGACTTTATCACTCACGGTCTGACTGCCAATCATCTTACCTGGCATTCGGAGTTTGATTGTGTTCAGTACCCCGGGATGGGGCCATCACACATTCAGTGCTCTACCTCCAGATAAGTTCATCTTGACGCTAGCCCTAAAGCTATTTCGGGGAGAACCAGCTATCTCCGGGTTCGATTGGAATTTCTCCCCTAGCCACAAGTCATCCGCTAACTTTTCAACGGTAGTCGGTTCGGTCCTCCATTGAGTTTCACCTCAACTTCAACCTGCTCATGGCTAGATCACCCGGTTTCGGGTCTACGACATTCTACTTCCGCCCTATTAAGACTCGCTTTCGCTGCGGCTCCGCTCTTCTCAGCTTAACCTCGCATAATATCGTAACTCGCCGGTTCATTCTACAAAAGGCACGCCATCACCCTTTAACGGGCTCTGACTTCTTGTAGGCATACGGTTTCAGGTTCTTTTTCACTCCGCTCCCGCGGTTCTTTTCACCTTTCCCTCACGGTACTGGTTCACTATCGCTCACTCGCTTATATTTAGCCTTGGCGGATGGTCCCGCCTGCTTCCGACAAGATTCCTCGTGTCTCGCCGTACTCAGGATCCTGCTAGGCTTCACTCGGATTTCGCTTACGGGGCTTGCACCCTCTTCGGCAACGCTTCCAATCGTTTTCTGCTATCCTCGCTCTTGCCATCTCGCAGTCCTTCAACCCCATCACTTTGATGGTTTGGGCTCCTCCCGTTTCGCTCGCCGCTACTCCGGGAATCATTCTTATTTTCTTCTCCTACGGGTACTTAGATGTTTCAGTTCCCCGCGTACCTCTCATATGACTATCTATTCATCATACGATGACTGGTCTTCTACCAGCCGGGTTCCCCCATTCGGATATCTACGTCTCTTCGCTCCCTAACAGCTTCACGTAGCTTTTCGCAGTTTGGCACGTCCTTCTTCAGTTTCGAGTGGCTAGGCATTCTCCGTACGCCCTTCCTTACTTAATCATGGTTCTCTTTTTCGTGTTTTTTCGAGATGTTCTTCAGAACTGTTCTATTAACTGTTGTAAAATCTTTCTATTACTAAACGTTATTAGACCTTCTGTTGTCTTTCTTCGTTGTTCGGTTTTCAAAGATCAATTATTTGAGAAATCTTTCGACCTCTCAAAACTAGATAAGAATTTCTCCCTTTCCAACATCACTACAGTACACTCTTTCTCCTTAGAAAGGAGGTGATCCATCCCCACGTTCCCGTAGGGATACCTTGTTACGACTTAACCCCAGTCATCGGTCCTACCTTCGACGGCTCCCTCTTGCGTTAGGCCACCGGCTTCGGGTATTACTGACTCCCATGGTTTGACGGGCGGTGTGTACAAGGCCCGAGAACGTATTCACCGCGACATGCTGATTCGCGATTACTAGCGATTCCAACTTCATGGAGTCGGGTTGCAGACTCCAATCCGAACTGGGACGGACTTTATGGGATTCGCTTCAGTTCACACTGTCGCTGCCCTTTGTATCCGCCATTGTAGTACGTGTGTAGCCCAGGCCATAAGGGGCATGATGATTTGACGTCATCCCCACCTTCCTCCGGTTTATCACCGGCAGTCTGATATGAGTCCCTAACTTAATATTGGTAACATATCACAAGGGTTGCGCTCGTTGCGGGACTTAACCCAACATCTCACGACACGAGCTGACGACAACCATGCACCACCTGTCTCCTTGATAACCTCGGATATATCTCTATATCTCTGCAAGGGATGTCAAGGCCTGGTAAGGTTCTTCGCGTTGCTTCGAATTAAACCACATACTCCACCGCTTGTGCGGGCCCCCGTCAATTCCTTTGAGTTTCACACTTGCGTGCATACTCCCCAGGCGGAGAACTTATTGCGTTAACTGCGGCACTGAGTTATTCCCCCAACACCTAGTTCTCATCGTTTACGGCGTGGACTACTAGGGTATCTAATCCTATTTGCTCCCCACGCTTTCGTACTTCAGCGTCAGTTTCAGACCAGGCAACCGCCTTCGCCACCGGTGTTCTTCCATATATCTACGCATTTTACCGCTACACATGGAGTTCCATTGCCCTCTTCTGCACTCTAGCTTGACAGTTTCCAGAGCATACTACAGTTGAGCTGTAGCCTTTCACTCCAGACTTATCATGCCGCCTACGTACCCTTTACGCCCAATCATTCCGGATAACGCTCGCCACCTACGTATTACCGCGGCTGCTGGCACGTAGTTAGCCGTGACTTTCTGGTGAGATACCATCAAATACATATCATTTCCTATATATATCCTTTTTCTCTCACAACAGAGCTTTACAATCCGAAGACCGTCTTCACTCACGCGGCATTGCTCGTTCAGGGTTCCCCCCATTGACGAAAATTCCCTACTGCTGCCTCCCGTAGGAGTTTGGGCCGTGTCTCAGTCCCAATGTGGCCGTTCGCCCTCTCAGGTCGGCTATGCATCGTCGCCTTGGTAGGCCGTTACCTTACCAACTAGCTAATGCACCGCAGGTCCATCCATGTTCAAAGCTTTGAGGCTTCTTTAATAATACAGAAATGCTTCTCTATTACCTATCCGGTTTTAGTTTCCGTTTCCAGAAATTATCCCGGGCACATGGGCAGGTTACCTACGTGTTACTCACCCGTTCGCCACTGAGAAGTATCTATCTTCCGATGCAAGCATCTTCTGTTAGGCTTCTCCGTTCGACTTGCATGTATTAGGCATGCCGCCAGCGTTCATCCTGAGCCAGGATCAAACTCTCCATTTGATTTAGCTCTTTAGATGTTCTCTGACATCTTTCTTTTCTTTATTCGAAATTGACGTTTTCTTGGTTTCTTTCTTATCCAGTTTTCAAAGATCGTTCTGTTGATCTCGCCAACAGCTCGTTTATAATACCAACCATTT
>QUIQ01000025.1 GCA_003480165.1 Firmicutes bacterium AM41-11
ACCGGAATACATACCAATACTGAAAATAAAGGCAATGATTACGGCAAGTGGTCCTGTAATCAAACGCGAATACAATACGGCAGGAACACCAAACTCAATTGTTTCTGGTTCAGCTTCGCCTAAAGACAATCCAACTGGAACGAAGTCACATCCAACTTGGGCATCAATAGCAAATAATGCTGGTAGGGCATATTGTAATGGAATTGCTTTAATCGCAAATTGTTGTCCCAACAATACACCAACCGTAGAAGCAATAACAGCTCCTGGTCCTAAGATTGGTGACAAGAATGGAATACCACAAACAACACTGATAACTAGTAATCCTGGCAATGTTCCACATAATGGTGCAATGGTATTGGCAATGATGTTTCCTAACCCACTAGCACTGATAATTCCTAATAAAGTAGACGTAAAAGCCATGAATGGTAATACGTTACGAATGATCATGTCAATTGAATCACGACCAGCGGCAAAGAATTTGTTGACAACATGTCCAACCCCGATACCAATACGAGTAATGATACCTGGCTTGTTAGCTTCTTGGCTGGCAGCAATTTCGGCTTTGGCCTGTTCTTTGGATTTAGGTCCATCTGCAGCTGCCATTTCTTCTGCTGCTGTCATAGTAGGTGCCGCATTTGTTTCATCGGTATAGGCTAGATTGCTTTCTTTGACATCCGATACATAGATATCTTCGGTAATATACATAGCCAATGGGCCAACGGCTCCAACTGGTTCAACGTTTACAGTTTTAATCCGTTTCTTTGGATAGACACCACAACGTGCCGTTCCTCCACAGTTAACAACTGCCACCGCAACTTCTTCATCTGGAACGGTTGTCTTAAAGCCATCTACTAATTCACAACCGGTCATTTCGGCAATCTTTTCCGCTACAGGACTGATTTGTTGTCCTGTTACACACAATACTTTATTTCTTGTTTCATTTGGTTCGATGATTAATGGTCCTCCAAAACCAGCCGAACCTTTGGTGATTTTAATATTCTTATATTCAGCCATTTTCATCTCTCCCTATTTCTTAATACCTGCTAGTTTAAAGTAAATCTTTTCGGTTACAATACCGCGAATCAAGATAACAATTAAACCAACGATGAAGTAACGAACCGCTAAGTCTGCATAACTTCCGGCAACCTTCTTCACACCTTCTGCAATTCCCATGAAAACGAATAACTCACCAGCATTCGCATGTGGGAATAAACCAGTAATAGGGTGGCAGAAACTTACTGAAGCATCATAGAATGATGGTTTGTATTTTTCTTCAACAAAACGTCCAAATGAATATTGCATTGGGTTTCCTAAGAACATATCTGCCAGCAAAGGGAATAAAGTATAACGAGTAATTGCATACTTCGTTAACTTGTGCGCAAATTTTTCAACTCTTTCTTCACCAACCAGTTTAATGATTGAGTTCATGAAAGTTAACAAACAAACAACTTGAGGGATGATACCTGTTACCCAACCCGTAAAGGTTTCACCACCTGCTGTAAATAACCCAATAAATCCTTGAGCTAAATTAGCAACTACATCCATAAGTTCTCTCCTCTTCAATGTGTAATTACATTGTGTTTTTAAAAATGTTCGGCCTTAACATTTTATGCACTGTATAGTCGAACTATACAGGAATCAAAACGAAAGCTTTACAATGGATTTTTGTAAGTGCTTTCATCTTCTAAATGCATTCTAACATAAGTAAATGCGATGTCAATCGGGTAAAGTTGAACAAATGTCTAAGTGAATATTGATAACTTTTTCACTTATCCATCTGTTCAAAATTCACAAAAACCGTGATTTTTCTTTGTGACTACGAAAAAAACTGTCTCACAAAGAGACAGTTTTATGACTAATTCGATTTGACTTATCCAAAGATTTCGTCTTGTTTTTTACGCAATTCGTAAATCAATGTAGAAGTATCTACATCTACATCTTCATAAGTTAACAATTGACCCTTCTTAACGTCTTTTTTCAATACGGCGTTCTTATTGATCAATCCAAATGGTACATAACCTTCTTCTTTGGCATGTTCATGTGTATCAATGGATCCATAAGTTGTATATCCACCAATTCCATCAAGATGTTCGCCGGCTTTCATATCTTTCTTAGCTACTGTGATAACTTCGGATACTAAGCCACCCTTTGGTACGATGACTCCTTCATGATAGATTACCGCACGTCCGATCGTTAATGGCGTTTCCAAGTTACATAAGTGGTATGGACGATACAATGTCCATAATGGTCCTGGACCCATGCTATGGTATTGCATTTGATAGCTGATCTCATCGTTATCTGTTGATACTGTGACAAATACACCTGGAGCAATACCACGTACATATTCTACGACTCCATGTTTATTTAAGATTCCATCGTCTTCTTTCAAACGATACATATCATTTAAACCTTTAACATCACAAGCGATTCCATGTCCACCGATAACATCTGGTACTAGTCCTGTCGCATTTGACATAGCAGTCATTTCAACCATAGTCTTCGTTCCATCTTTGAAGGCACATAACATCTTAGGTGACATCTTACGACGAGTAGCTTCTTCTAATACTGTATCTGGGTTGCAGGCACGGTCGATACGGTTATTCTTTCCTTTACCGATTACTTCTACATTCAATCCGATTGCGGTTGCGAAGTCATACAATTCCATAACAGCACCTGGTTCATCTCCATTGGTACCTGTATATACAACACCAGCTTCTTGGGCTAATTTATTCAAGTATGGTCCGATAACGACATCAGATTCAACATTCATCATAACGATGTGTTTCTTACCAGCAATCGCATCCAAGGCAATTCTTGCTCCAACATCAGGAACACCTGTAACATCAACGACAACATCGATTTCTGGTGTAGATGTAACTAGTTTTGAATCATTGGTAGCTACATATTTTCCAGCTTTAATGGCAGCACTTGCTTCGGCAACATCGGTTGTCTTAACGATTTGTTCTGGTTTAACTCCACCATATTCAAAAGCATGTACGGCTAAGTCGATATTGATGTCGCAACAAATAGCTGGTCTTTCACCTTTGATCATTACTAATTCTGTGACCATTCCACGACCCATTTGTCCTGCACCGACAACGCCGACTTGAATTGGTTTTCCTTCTGCTTCTAATTGAGCAAGCTTTCTGTTCATGTTATACAT
>QUIQ01000026.1 GCA_003480165.1 Firmicutes bacterium AM41-11
CACTTTCTTTTTTTTGACATCCGTTGCATTTAGATTGTAAATTCGGGTTGCAAAAAAAGAATGTCAATGGAATGATATTCTTTCGTGATTATAGCTTTGATTCGTTTTTCTTGTAGTTGATGTATCCTTCATACAGCAATGTGAATAAAAGCATCAAAGTACAGAAAGAAGAGTTGTTCAATCTTGTTTCTTGATTGATATTTGATACTTGGTAGTACAAAGAATAATCCGCTAAATGGGATAATTCATTTTGTGAGAACAGCGTAATGGAAACAATGGGTGTTTGTTTCAATTGGATGGCTTGTATGTCAATTTTTATCTTTGTGACATTACCTGATAAAGAAATGATGAACAACAAATCATCTTTTCCTAACGTACTGGAAATTAGATTTAATTCTATTTGACCAGGAATAATGATTAAATGAGTACCTACATTGATCAAGCAACGTGAAAACTCTTTTAACATCAAAGATTGGCCATAACCTGTCGCATAGGCATAGATGCGCTTAGAAGTAGCTAAAAGCGTATAGATATCCTCAACAAATCGATTCTGTTCAAATAAGCGAATGGTCGATGTAACGTCTTCTAAAACGACGGAAGAGCCAATTCGATTGGTGTTGATTACTTTCGCACGATTTTTACGGTCTAATTCGTTTCTTAGGAAGTAACGAAATTCGCTATAACCTTTGAAACCGAGTTTTTGAACAATACGAATGATGCTTGATGCGGAAACATTGGATAATTGGGCGATTTCGGATACCGTTTTACCTTGGCATAATTGCATGTTTTGAAAGATGAAATTTAGAATATACAAGTCATTTTCATTTAATTGTGTATGATGCTCATTGATGAGTTCTTCCAGTGTCATATCTCTTATACCTCCTTTGTTTTTTATCTCTATTATATGTCATATGTCAACTTTTTAGCGTATCAAATTTGCATTGAAATCAGTTAAGTTTCTAGTTTGAAGGTGAATCATTATTCAAAAAGTGGATGAAGTTTCAACTTTTGAAAGATGCTTTTTATAGCTGGTATTCGGTTGAATTGTTCTATCTTTTCGAGTAGAATGTTCGCATACAAAAGCAAAGGTGCTCACAGTTCATCTTGGTATGAACTTGGGTGCCTTTTTTCTTTTGTATCCTATGCTGATCCTCGTGGATGATTATTCGAAAATCGGATGAAAAAACAATCTTCGGTATATACTTTTAAAGGTCGCAGATTCATTGAATTTTATTATTTTTAATGTAGCATATGGAATGTAAGAGCTTGCAAGCAATTGTTTTAGAGGTATCGAAGAGGAAAGATATCTAGAAGGAGAACGAGGTATATGAGAACTTTTATACAAAAATTAGGTAAGTCTATGATGGGTCCTTTATCGCTTATCGTAGCTGCTGGTTTGTTGTTGGGACTTGTTTCTATTCTAACTAATGCCAATTTAGTTGGTGATGGATTTGCGACAGCAGCTGGTGTTCAAGCAGTTGTTGGTGCAGTATCTGCCTTAGTTGGAAAAGTATTCAACATTCTACCAATTTTATTTGCGATTTCTATTGCAACCGGAATGGTCAAAGAAGATAAAGAATATGCTGCATTTGCAGTTGTAATTTGTTTCGTATTATTCCATGTAATGATTAATTACTTATTAAGCATGAATGGTATTACAGCAGATAATACGGCTATCGATTATTTGACAAAACATGGATCAAGCACATTAGAGGCTTATGCCATTAACAGTAAATATGATACACAATTAGGAATCTTCACATATCGTATGGGAATTTTCGGAGGAATTATTACTGGTTTATGGACTGCATTTATTCACGACAAATTCCACACACAAAAATTGCCAGTAGCATTTAGTTTCTTTGCAGGTAACCGTTTTGTTCCTATCATGGTTTTGGTTACTGTACCATTTGTTGCTATTGTTGCTTATTTTGTATGGCCACTCTTTAGTATTTTGATTGATGGTTTAGGAACAATTATCGGTAAGTCTGGTCCCATTGGATTATTCATCTATGGTTTCACAGAACGTTTGTTGATTCCAACTGGATTACACCATGTATTAAATCAGTTGATTCGATTTACGCCAGTTGGTGGAACTGCTATGATCGATGGTCAAACAGTTTCTGGTGCATTGAATATTTTCCAAGCTGAATTAGTTACAAAACATATGGATATGAATGTCTTCCATCAAGCAACTCGTTTCTTGACACAAGGAACTCACCCATTCATGATGTTTGGTTTACCTGGTGCTTGTTTTGCAATGTATAAAACAGCCTTCCCTAAAGAACAAAAACGTGTAAAAGGTATGTTGCTTGCTTCTGCATTAACTTCTTTTGCAACAGGTATTACAGAACCAATTGAATTCTCATTTATCTTTATCTCACCAATTTTATGGGTATTCCATGCATTTATGGCAGGTATGTCATTCTTCATCATGTCTTTGTTACAAGTTGGTGTTGGTAATGCCGGTGGTGGTTTCGTTGACTTATTTATCTTCGGAATCTTACAAGGTACTTATACAAAATGGTATTTATGTGTACTTCTTGGTATTGTTTACTTCTTTGTTTACTACTTTGTATTCAAATATGTTATCGAAAAGAAGAACTTAAAAACACCTGGACGTGACATTGAAGACAATAGTGAAGATGTTGAACAAGTTGAAGCTAGTGAATTAGGAAATGTTATTCTTAAAGCCATTGGTGGAAAAGAAAATATTCGTGACATTGATAACTGTATTTCAAGATTACGTTTGATTCTTAACGATACTTCAGTTGTAGATGAGGATATCTTAAAGACGACGGGATCATTAGGTGTCATTCGAATTAATGAAAATAATATTCAAATAGTATATGGTCCAAAAGTTGAAGAAGCAGCCCATGCTCTAAAACAAGCTGCCGGAACATATAAATAAATGCGTAAATATCTATAAGGGCAAAACCTTATAGATATTTCTATATTTTAGTGAAAATGTTTCATCTATAAAAAGAAAGGAATGATAATAATGAATGTAGAATATCAAAAAGTAGCATCCCCACAATGTGATTGTACCAATATCCCAGTTGCCTTAAC
>QUIQ01000027.1 GCA_003480165.1 Firmicutes bacterium AM41-11
TGTACTGAGCCCCAAATTTTGGACAAAAGTTAAATAGATTTTAAGGCTTGAATTCTTGCTTGGCAAGGGGTCAGGTCTTTTAATCTGGTTTGGATACGTTCTGTATTGTAATAATTGATGTATTCTTCTATTGCACCTTTTAACTGCTCTATTGTCTTAAATTCGAATTCATGTCCATAAAACATTTCGTTTTTTAACTTTCCAAAGAAGTTTTCCATAACACAGTTGTCCAAACAATTGCCTTTTCTAGACGTTGATTGGATGATTCCTTTATCTTTCAATTTCTTATGATATGCTTGCATCTGATATTGCCATCCTTGATCTGAATGGAATATTAATCCCTTTAAATTTGGATATTGCTTAAATGCTTTATCCAACATGTCCATGGTCTGTGCAAAGTTTGGATTGGTTGATAAATTATAGGAAATGATTTCATGATTATACATGTCAAGTATTGGTGATAAATACAACTTACCTGCAGCTATATGAAATTCCGATACGTCTGTTGCCCATTTCTCGTTTACTGTGGTTGTACTGAAATTGCGATTGTAGTATGTCTTATGTTCTTCCTCGTCAACTACTTTATCTAACAGTAAATTCTTTACTGTGCCATTCATATCCCCCTTATATGACTTATATTTAGCCTTAGGCGTAACACCTAACAGTCCCATCTTATTCATTAAGCGTTGTACTAGTTTATGGTTTACATGAATGCCTTCGTTTCATAAGGCAAGTGTCATTCTTCTATATCCATATCTAGCTTTATGTGTATAGAAAATAGTGATAATCCGATTCATTAAATCATCATATTTCCAATCTGCATCAGTATGATTGCACCAGTAGTAATAATCACTTCTGGTAATGTGTGGCAGTGTGTCTGAACTATTAATCGCATTTAAAATAAACGATAATGATCGTTTGGTTTCATGCCTTAGTTCCGTTACTGCCTGAGCTATTTCTTCTTTTCTCGCTTCTCTCTTGCCGTTACTAAGGCATCTAATTTTTTTAAGTATTCTTGTTGTATCATAAGAATCTCGTTCTGCCTGCGTAGTTTCGCATTTTCTTCCTTCAGTGCTTTGTTTTCCGCCTGCAGATTGTCTGTCTTCTTTGCCATGAGACTTTCTACCTCGTTTCTTTTCTACAACAGTATACCCATTTTCTGTATATTCTTTAATCCATCTTGGTAATGTTCCGATATTCGATAATCCCAAATTAATGGATACTGAA
>QUIQ01000028.1 GCA_003480165.1 Firmicutes bacterium AM41-11
CCCGAATTTACAATCTAAATGCAACGGATGTCAAAAAAAAGAAAGTGACTCATAAAATCCAGTACAATGGTGTTTGCGAAGACAACATTGAAAGGAGATATTATGAATCACCACAAGCATCTTACACTAGAAGAAAGAGAAAAGATATTAAAATATCACTCAATGGGTTATTCTCTTAGCAGAATCGCTGAAATACTATGCAGAAATAAATCTACTATCTCAAGAGAACTTAATAGAAACAGTGATAAGGATGGATATTTTCCAAACCGTGCCGAAAATAAATATCTCAGCAGGCGTCAAAAATGTCGTCCAAAAAAACTGTTGGAAGATTCAGAGCTGTATGCTTATGTAAAGGATAAATTCCTGAATGAGCAATGGTCGCCTGAAGAAATAGATGGTCGATTGAAACTTGAAAAATCCAAATGGTCAATCAGTTATTCCACTATTTACAGAGCCATTTACGACAGAATGTTTGATGAACCTCATCTTTCAAGTGGAAACAGAGGCGTTATAAGAAAATTGCGTCATAGAGGAAAATCACGCCATACAAAAGGATATGTAGAACGTCGAGGACAAATTGTCATTAGTCATGATATAGATGAGCGTCCTGCAGTTGCCAATGAAAGATCTCGACTGGGAGATTGGGAAGGCGATACAGTTGCGGGAATTACAGGAAAAGCCTGTCTAGTTACATTGGTAGATCGTAAGAGTAGATTTCTGATTGGAGGAAAAGCATCAGAAAAGAAAGCAGAACAGGTTAATAAAGTGATGATAGCATCACTTAAAGTTCAGCCATGTGAAACTATTACACCAGATCGAGGAAAGGAATTCGCAAAACATACAGTCGTTACTGAAGCATTAGAAAAAGTACAATTTTATTTTCCAAAACCACATCATCCATGGCAACGAGGGACAAATGAAAACACGAATGGATTATTGCGAGAATATTTCCCAAAAGGGCGTGACCTCACTGATGTATCTGAAGCATACATCTAGAAAATGTATGACAAGCTTAATAAGAGACCTAGAAAATGTCTTGGATATAAAACACCATATGAAGTCTACTATTCTACCGTGTTGCAATTGACTTGACAATTCGGGA
>QUIQ01000029.1 GCA_003480165.1 Firmicutes bacterium AM41-11
TTATTTGAATACCCACAAACCACAGGTTAGTGAAAATTAAATTTCATAAGCACCGATTAAACGGCGTTCATGAAGCTGAACCGGACACACGAAATTTCCATCTGTTCTATAATTAGATTAGAAATCGGATGGAGGTATAATCATATGTCAAACAAAGTATTAAAGCCTAAGAAAGCTTCTCTTTATCAGTTCACTCAGAAATATTCCAACAATATTGATAACTGCATTGAATTCTTCAAATCCATGAAATGGCCTGATGGCTTTTCATGTGATCGTTGTGGCTGTCATAAGTATTACCTAGTCAAGCGTGTAGGAAAGACCAAGACTTCATATGTTCTTGAATGCAGCTCATGCCATAAGCAGCATTCACTGCTTTCAGGCACTATTTTTCAGAGTTGCAAGCTTGACCTATACAAGCTTCTGTTAGGTATCTTCCTTTTCTTTAATGAAAATAAAGGAATCAGTTCAGTAGATTTATGTTCAATACTAGACGTCAACTATAAGACTGCACTTCTTCTAGAAAACAAGTGTAGAATTCTTATGTCACTAAGCAATTCAGACAAGCTGCTCAACAGCCTATTCTATGAGGCAGATGTCTTTAATATTGGCGCAAAATCCAAGAATAAAGCAGGTCGTGCAAGTGAGCAGCAACCTATTCTTGGCATTTTATCTACAGATAAAGAAAACAACTATCCCAGGTTCATCAAATTGAGAGTCATCACAGATTATACTGGTCTGTCACTTAAGAAAAACATAGAAAAGTGTTGTGTATTATCACATGATGCATTACTTAATACTGATGGTGAGAAAGGCTTTAATACACTAAATGAAGAAATACAGGTAAAGAACGAGAAAATCAGCTATGAAGAAAAGGATCATAGACTACTCTGGTTAAACATAATAATCGGTAATATTAAAAATAATATTACTGGGATATATCATGGAATAACCAAAAGAGAGATGCCTTTATTCCTGAATGAACAGGAGTATAGATTTAACCATAGAAAGATGGGAAAGACTATCATGGAT
>QUIQ01000003.1 GCA_003480165.1 Firmicutes bacterium AM41-11
TGTTCAAATAATACCAATTATCGCATTCCTTAAGAACGCTGTTCCTGCCATTCCTTTGTCGTCTTTGTTCAAATAATACCAATTATCGCATTCCTTAAGAACCTTGGCGACGAGTTATGATTTAGCGGAGTGGTTCAAATAATACCAATTATCGCATTCCTTAAGAACTGGAAGAGAGTTAAGGAGGAATAAAAAATGTTCAAATAATACCAATTATCGCATTCCTTAAGAACTTCATCATCAATTTCATAATACTTGTACAGTTCAAATAATACCAATTATCGCATTCCTTAAGAACGCAACACATTTGGTGTTTTCAGCAACACAGTTCAAATAATACCAATTATCGCATTCCTTAAGAACAACCCTTTAAGGCGAATGTTACAGATATTGTTCAAATAATACCAATTATCGCATTCCTTAAGAACCAAACAGCGGGTTTATTTGAATCCTAAATGTTCAAATAATACCAATTATCGCATTCCTTAAGAACTTCAAAAAAATATATTAACTTTTATGTTGGTTCAAATAATACCAATTATCGCATTCCTTAAGAACGGTGATAATATTAAAATTGTCGCAGGTGCGGTTCAAATAATACCAATTATCGCATTCCTTAAGAACTTTAAATGAAAGAGTTAATATTCAAGTATGTTCAAATAATACCAATTATCGCATTCCTTAAGAACTATTCCACCCTAAACTTTCCATGATTGCCTGTTCAAATAATACCAATTATCGCATTCCTTAAGAACGAATGCTTGGCAATTCATATGTGGTGTATGGTTCAAATAATACCAATTATCGCATTCCTTAAGAACAGCAGGACTAAACATTGATCAGATGAGAGGTTCAAATAATACCAATTATCGCATTCCTTAAGAACCTACGATTCGATTGCACCAATTAGAGATCGTTCAAATAATACCAATTATCGCATTCCTTAAGAACCTCCTTTAATGATTTCAACTCACGAATAAGTTCAAATAATACCAATTATCGCATTCCTTAAGAACGGTTTAGCAGTGAAGAAGTACATTTCATGAGTTCAAATAATACCAATTATCGCATTCCTTAAGAACCTGTTAGTTATTAATTTTCTATTATTATTTGTTCAAATAATACCAATTATCGCATTCCTTAAGAACTGTCCCTGTCTTTTTGATACTTGAGACTTGTTCAAATAATACCAATTATCGCATTCCTTAAGAACTAAAACCAAAATCAACATTATTTTTTCACGTTCAAATAATACCAATTATCGCATTCCTTAAGAACCATTATATTATAAAAAATCAAACGTTTTCAGTTCAAATAATACCAATTATCGCATTCCTTAAGAACCTGGCTCTTTATATATATTTCTGCATATGGTTCAAATAATACCAATTATCGCATTCCTTAAGAACTCACTTAAGCACATTCTGGCAACTGCTGAAGTTCAAATAATACCAATTATCGCATTCCTTAAGAACAATTGAAGATATTCAATTTGAATCCCCATTGTTCAAATAATACCAATTATCGCATTCCTTAAGAACATGCGTCTATATTTTAGCACAAAAAAGCCTTTATTTATACGTTATTTTGAATGTATGCATCGTTAGTTTTTAATAAAAAAGTTGTGTTTTCATCGCTAAATAGGTGATATAAATCAATATTTTTTTGCGATTGTTGGTCAATATTCTTCTGAATAAACGAATGAAAAATGTATGATAATCTAGAAATATCTTCTAATCGAATATCAAATTCCTCTTTAAAATCACACTTAGATAGTTTTATAAAATTTATTTTTTCTCTAGTTTCAAAATTAAAATTTTCAATATCTTCATTATCAATAAAGAAGTATGTATTCGGTGTTTTCACTTTTTCAATCCAACTAAAAACAGAAGAAGTGACCGGGAAATCAAGATAAACCAAATTTGTTTTATCTTGATTTAAATAAAGCATCAAATTATAAACCATTTTATACTTATCCTCAGAGGATACCTCTTGAACATTCACTTGTAACATTTGTAAAATTGCTCCAATGTTAAAATCGTTCATTTCAATTTGAACATAATTGTCTACTCCTCTATTTATAATTTTTTGAAACTCATAAAATCCTTTATCTGTTAATAAATCTTTACATCCCATTCTAATTTTTTCTATGGATAAGAACCAATCCGGATTATTTTGAATCAATTCAACCAATTCTGTATTGAATACTGATTTTGCTTTAAATTGAAAATTAGTCTCTATTGAATCAGCATAAGGTATGTAAATAAAATTACAATCTAAATCATGCACTATCTCATTTTTATCCGATAACAATAAAGCTTTGTTTTTCTTTTTTGCCATACACAGATTGGTTAAACATTGGATTAGATCTTCTTTATAATTTGAAGTAACTACAATATTTACTAATGCATCTAAAGGCAATATATAAGTATTTTCTGTTTCCAAACTCTTAATCTTCATCATTCATCCCTCCTATCACAAGAGTTCGATCTGTTGTAGTAATTTTTTCTTGCATGGAATATGAATCAAATACATTTACCATGCTTAAATATTGATTTTCACTGATGACCATAAAGCGAATATCTCCTTTGATTGGAGCATTCGCTTTAACCCTATTTGCTGCTGTTTTTGCAGAGTCTTTATTAATACACAGTTTTGCGTAAACCGAATACTGGACCCGTAAATATCCATCATTTTTTAAGTACTTTACAAATGAACGATATTCGCGTAGATCTTGTTTTGTTTTTGTTGGTAAATCAAAAAATAACAATAATCGCATAAATCTATTATTCACAATTTAATTGAATTCCTTTTTTCACATCAATACGCAAAACCTCTTCTGTCTTTTCATTAAGAAAAGCTATATAGGAATCAACTATATCTTCAATTGCATCATTTAAACGGAACCATTTGCCATCTACAAACACTTTTGCTTGTAGTAACTCGATAATTGCTTGTTTTTCCGCAATCGAAAATCGATCAGTAATTGAGTCATAAGCCCATGCATCTACAACTGCACGAATTGGCTCTATAAAATCATAAGTAAGATTAAATGCATTAGCTTCACCAATGTGATGGATTCCTAATTGTGTTAATAGTCCACGAGCAACAACACATTTTGAAATGTAACTTGCAACAATCTTATACCCATAATTCAATGCAAAATTCACTGCACTTAAATCATCTCGAGTAAAATCTGAGCCAAACAAAGTTTTAAAATAAATCCTTGCACTAGCTCCTTCTCGATTCGTCTGATCATCATTATAAATTGAATTCTTATACTCTTTTAATAAATCAATCGGTGCATTTTCTATTTCAAATAATTGAAGAACATCCATTTCACTTTGAATTTTATCTCGCACAATTAATTTCCAAAGTTTCTTTTTTCTGGTCTTCTTCCAATTGATTTGCTTATTCAGTTGTTTAAAAACCAAAGAGTGAGTGTTAAATGCCTGAAACACTCCAATAGGATCATTGTGACTATCACAAATAACTACATTAATATTATGTTCAATAAGTTGGGATAATAAAGGAATAGTAATGACTGTTTTATCATGAGAAAAAATAACGGTATCTAAATCACAAAGAGGAATATTGTGATACTCATCACCAATAGTGATTTTCATTCGATTCATTGTTAACGATACTTTACATTCTGAACCTATGACGACTGTTTTCCAGCTCATATAAACCATTATAAAAAAGTGAGGTGAACACAATTGTCACCTCTAATAGTTTTCGAATTTTCTTATTCTTCCAGAATGCGTTAATTCGTATTATTTGAACAACATCATTCTATCATGTCCCGACAAATACGCCAAGAAAAATCTTCTTTACGTATCTTAGAAAATTTATTTGCTGCTCGATTTGGTCCAGAAATCACCAGTTTACCATCTTCATTTTTATGGAAACGAACTCCCAGTATAGATGCTTTTACTTTAAAGTATTGACCATCTTCATCACTCTTAAAACGATCTGCAACTGGCTTAAATTGTCCTACGATAGTAGGTGGTGTACACTCACGATTTATTATCAAATTAAAGAATGCCATTGTCTCTAAAAAATTATTGAATGAAAGACATTTTTTCAAGTTATCTCTAATTGCTTTTCCATAACGATCAACATCGTTAATAGCCATTAGATTATCCATACAGTAAGTAATTAATTCATCTTTATTCACTTCAGAAAATGGAATTGCATTAGAACTTTTATTCCTTCCAATTCTAATATTAAATTCATCGACAATTGGATAAAATGACTCTCGCACCTGCGCGGAAATATCATCATAAGAGAAAATATTTATATGTTTCATTTCGAGCTTCTTATTTGCTATGCTACCAATATTAAACATCTGAAGTTCATTATTGACTGAATCATAAATCAAATCATTCTTAAAGGCTCTAAAACGGAAATAGCCTTGGATAATATCACCATTTTCATCAAACAATTCAGGAACTTTATAGTATTCCTTTACTAAGAATTTATACTTATCCTGATCAATCCGCCCTTGATCATCAATAATAACTTTTGGAATATGAACACCTAAGTGCTTCTTCTTTCCCCTCTTATTTGTATACTTATAAAAGTCTACGGCTACACAGTTAATTGCACTAAAAATATGTTTGTCATTATTAATTCCAAATTCACCAAGAATTCCTTTTTTTGTTTCTTTCGTTGTTTTCTTATCCTTTTGTGGATAAATGGTTGCATCAAAGAATTGCCCTTTATAATTCTTTTCAGCCTTTACCGAGAATAAAGGAACTCTAGATTTCACTTGAGACAATAAAGAATCTTGATCATTCAATCGTTCATGAAAAGCCTTTTGATACATAATCCAAGTAAAACCACCAAAATCTTTCTCTGCTTGGTTCTTTTCATTTTTATTCAAATTCAATAAGAAATTATGATACGCTTTCATGTTTCCTCTTGAATCATAATTTGGATAATACGTTAATAACATCTTATCTACTATAGCTAGAATAGCTGCATCATGCGCATGGTGTTGTACACCAACATCACGGTTTTTCTGCATGTGGAAACCATTTTTACGATATGTATCTGTAAATGCACTCTTTAAAGCTACAACATGCGTATCATAATGGTTTACGTCATGATAAGCATTTAGGATAGCCATAAATTCTTTAATGATATAACGTGTATCCACTAAGTTTCGATTGATAAAGCCTTCGACATCTTTTGAACTCTTCAATAACAAACGATCTTTCTTCTTTTCTGAAATCATCTTTAATTCAAATAAGCTATTTACTCTTCTCACAAATGAACTAGATGTAATAAATTGCTCATCTGAATTTAAAGCCTCACCGGATTCAATAAATTCTAATGGCACTCGATTTGACTTGGCGGCATTTAATGATTTAGAAATCAACATCATATTATCCATCGAATTATCTCCGAATCCACGTGGTAAAATATGATCCATCTCATAATTATCCAAACGATTTATATCGATTCTTTCTCCAGAAATCATATCTAATCCATTCTGACGAATATACAGTTCGATTTTTCGTTTATTCCTAGATAAATATGTTTCAATTTCTTCCCAATCTACCATTTCATTTCCTTTGAATAAATGATTCGACTTTTGTTCTTTGATTTGTTTCTTCAAATAATCATAAGCTGATTTCATCTGATCAAAGTGTTTTGCTGGAACTTCTCCTTTTCGAGAACTATCTTTTAGATCTCGCGCTGTTTCTATAACGACTCTTTTAGGAACACCATAAATAGAAATAATTTCCTTGTATACCTTCATACATTCATTTAAAGATCGAATAACTGGACGAGAAATCGGCATAAAAGGTTTGCCATCATCCATTAGTAAATCAATGGATAACTCCTTATTTTCTTTTAACTTAGCTTTATATTTATTAGCATCGAAATCAATCTTATTTCCATAAACATCTGTTGCACTATGAATACGCGTCATTTGTTCATTAACAAATTCTGCCGTATTGTCTTCAAACAATAATTCAAGTAAAGAATGATTTTCTTGATCCATAGGTGTGTCACAAATAAATGCTTTAGAAAACGCATAGAATTTTTTTGAAGAAAGTTTAGATAGTTTAGAGGATACATCCTCTTGATAACCCTGTTTAATGAAATACTGTTTCTTTGAACTTTCTTCATCAAACAAATTGATACTTAAAATAATATCTTCAAGCTGTTTAATTTTATTTTCTTCTGCAAAAACATCTAAAATGGATTTTAGTCTTAGTTCAGGAAGAAGAGAAACAATTGGATGATAAAGCGTTAAACTATTCTTAAAATTCTTTCCAAAACCACCATTTTTAGGGCCAAACGACTGCAAATTCAATAAATCTTTCACTTCATCATATTTTATTATTTCCTTTTTCTTTAAGAAAAGCTCATCAAAAATATGAATCTTATCCTTCATTGTTAAATAGTACGTATTTCCATCCGTATCTTTTGCCGTCAAAATATTCATTTCATTCACAATACTAAATACTTCTGCTAACAAAGATCCTTTTGGCAAAGCAAATTCATCAGGAAGATAGGTACATCTTGATATCATTTGATACTTCCATTTTTTAATACTGGCTTCTTCGTCTACTGCATGCAATTCTTTGGTTGAGTAATCATAACTATACTTAAAGGCATGATTTTTAGTTAACCAAGCATTCTTTGCGGATTCGTCCAGAGGTCCAATATAATAAGGAATTCGTGTTTTAATAATTCCTAGACAAACTTCAATAAAAGCGTTTGTGATTTTCGGATTATATCTCTGTTGGGTTTCAAGAATACGTTTTGCTTCTTTCAAATATAATCCATTCGGAAATTTATTTTCCATATTCTTTACAACACGTAAACGATTTCCGTTCACACCTGTTGACGACATCTTTGCTTGAATCTCTTTTTTCTTTTTATCGTATTCTTCGTTGTCAGTGTTTTCTAATTTATAAACCTCTTTCACATTATCTAATTCAGCAACATTTAATTGGCAAATATAATTATATTTTTTAAGAATAGCCGCAATATTAATTAAGTCATACAACTCAATAATGCCTTCTAAAAAATCATTCAAGCTATCTTTTTTCAATAACTCTTGTACTTTGACATTCGTTGCACTCTCAGGTAAGACAACAGATTCAGAAATCTTTGTTAATTCACCTTTATAACCAGCAATCAATTTACAAATTTCTAAAAGTGCAGCATCCATCTCTTCAGTTTCAACACAATCCATCTTTTTAAATTTGGATTTTATTTCATTACTTTTCAGTTTCTTATTATAGATTTCTTTAAGAACTTCTTTTTCAAATTCTTCTTTACCTTCAATTGAAGAAAAAGTGAAATAATCATTCGTTAATGCATAAAACTTTTCTTTAAACAAATCAAAAGTTACTGTATCTCTTTCAAAATTTACGTTTTCCAACAAAAAATGGCCACGCGTTTTACAAATGTTATAAAGACATAATATAAGTTCTCTAGTAGAAACTGGATTATCCAAAGCTTTATTACGCAAATGATAAACCGTTTCTTCTTTTGGTCTTTTAATCAAATCATTATTTGTTGTATAAGACAAATACCCTTCTTGTTTCAATTCATCTTCTGTGACCAAACCGAAATCCACAAAAGCCATTAGCAATTGTTTTTCACGCCATTTTCTTCGTCTTTGTGTTCTTCGAGCAGACCTAAATCCTCTGGCCTGTTGAGCAGAAGTGGCTTCATTAAAAACATGCGAACCAAATTCAATTAATTTTGCATGATCAGGATCAACAACAGCCCAACCAACAGAACCAATTCCAATATCAAAACTAACTGTTAAATTATTATTCATCTTAAACCTCTCTCTACCAGTTAATAGGATTATACCACTATTATGTAAAAGCTTACATATAGTGATACTTGCAGTACTAACACCTTATTATCACTTATATTGACATTATGAATGACAGAAATATAAATTTATAGTATTTTCTAAAAAAAACATCCATTTCATAATGAATCCCATTAGTTAGACACAATTGAATTGACCATGATTGTAAGACTTAATAGCTAATCCAAAAATAATCCAAGTATGTTTTATACCTATCTTGTGCACTCAAACAAGTATCTATCAAAAATCCTTTTTCACTATCCCATTCTTTTAAGCTTCGATAATAATACAGTTTCAAATGATCTTCAATAATGAATGGAACGATATTGTATTTCAAACATTCTTTGAATAAAATCAAGCGTCCTACACGACCATTGCCATCTTGAAAGGGATGGATCCGTTCAAATTTTACGTGGAAATCTAGAATATCTTCAAAGGTCTTTTCGTTCTTGTTGTTATAATCTGCCAACAATTCCTTCATCTTTTTTGGCACCTCTTCTGGAAGAGCCGTTTTTCTACCACCGACTTCATTGGGTAATTTCTTGTAGTCACCAACCACAAACCAGTCCTTTCTAGAATCACTGGTACCATTTTTTAAAATGAGATGTAAGTCCTTAATAAATTTTTCTGTCAATGGTTTTTTTGCGTGTTCAATAATCTCATCAACACAGCGAAAATGATTTGCTGTTTCAATCACATCATCTACATTCAGTACTTCTTTTTCTATACCAATGGTATTAGTCTCAAAGATATATCGAGTCTGATCATGGGTTAGCCGACTGCCTTCCATATGATTCGAATTATAGGTTAAATCAATCTGGGTCTTATGATAAATACCTCCAGAGTATTGATTAACTTTCTCATCTTGTAAAATATCCAGTAAGTTTTTTGGCTTTTCTTTCTTTTTGTTCGCACGTTCTGGCTTTTGTGCATTTTCTGGTATATTCCATGTTTTTCCAAGAAGAAATGCACCCACTACTCGACCATGGGCACAATAATTTCTTACACTACGTTCAGATACATTCCATTTTTTTGCGATTTCAGCAACTGTAAGATATTTCATCCGCCATCTTCCTTTCAAAAATCATACTTACTATGGGTAATATATCATTTTATCGGCAATAAAACTATATACTTAATTTTACTTTAAATTGTTTTTGCCGATAATACACTTTAACCATCTATGCAAAAAAAGGGATATCTAAAATATTGTAGGGTCGAGCATAGCCTCTAAAATATCATAGGGTCATTTTATAAAGTTCATAAAATGCCTCTAAATTATTGTAGGGTCGTGCTTGTCCCATTTTTATGTGTTTTATGCAAATAAAAAAACCTTCCATTGTAAAATCATATTTGGTCATTTGATTTTTATTGGAAGGAGTGATTCTTATCACCGAAGAGATTATACCCAGAGATTCTCAAACTTAAGAATACATTGATCAAATGGTCTCAGGAGATAGTTAATTCTTTTACCTTCATAAATGGCAGACGAATCACCAATGGCATCATGGAATCTCGAAATGGAGTTACGAATGAAATCAAGAAAAA
Organism: Firmicutes bacterium AM41-11; assembly: GCA_003480165.1. Classification (GTDB taxonomy): domain Bacteria; phylum Bacillota_I; class Bacilli_A; order Erysipelotrichales; family Erysipelotrichaceae; genus Absicoccus. The sequence continues at coordinate 9,401 of QUIQ01000003.1, forward strand.
CGCAAATGGATACAAAAACTTTCCCCGTTTTAGAAACAGATGCTTGTATTGTATGAATAAAGATACTAAACCAAATTATGCCGGTTCACACAAATCGATTCGCATGAAAGGCTCTTCCAGAGGGCATTATACGAAAAACAAATAAAATAGAGAAAAATCATTAGACCAAAAAACGGGCCTAATCACCACGAAAGTGGTGATTATGACCCATTTTTTCATTTTCTCAATATTTTTAGTTTTTTCACTTTCGGTGAAACCCTACAATATTTTAGAGCCTGATTTTTCACACAACCCTAAACTATTTTAGAGACCCCTTATTATTTATCATTTAAACAGACAATATCTATGTCATATACTTAATAAAGACAAGTGAAAACCTGTTGCGATTTTCACTTTTTCAAAATTAGCTTGACAGTCTCATAGATTAGTACTATTGGCAGGATGATTAGCACATTAACAAGTCCCATCATATTTAGTGCTAAAGAAAATAGAAATAACATATACGTTTCTCCTTTCTCTACATTATCCTATGTAGATTACTTTCTCTCTTTGATTACTTATTATTTATCATTTAAACAGACAATATCTATGTCATATACTTTAAAAAAGCTGGTATTTAGGGTTATTTCTACTTTTACTATAGCATCAAAAATAGTAAAGAAGAACTATCAAATAAATAATCTAACCCTAAATCGGTTTAGATGCTTGAAGTGATTTATTCTTAAAGTAGTAAAGAATACCGACAAAGTCAGCTAAAAACCAACCAACAGGAATTGCCGTCCAAATGGCAGTTACCCCAAAGATGGGTGAACATGCATAGGCAAGCAGAACACGGGTTCCTAAAGAAAGAATGGTTAAGATAACAGACATACCTGGCTTTACAATTGCTCGATAATAGCCATAACATAAGAACAAGATGCCAATTCCAATGTAACAAGTTGCTTCAATATGCAGGTATTGACTACCTACTTGGATTATGGCCTGGGATTGATCACTTATGAATAAGCCCATTAAAGAATCCGAGAAAATATTTACCCCTACACTAATCACAACACAGAATAGTACAATCCAGGTAATAGCTACTTTTAGACCGTCTTGGATTCTTTTTTCTTGTTTTGCACCATAGTTTTGCGAAACAAATAAACTAAAGCCATTGCCAAAATCTTGTACCGGCATATAGGCTAAGGTATCTATTTTAACCGCTACCGCAAAAGCTGCCATGACAATTGAACCAAAGCTATTGACCAATCCCTGTATCAACAAGATACCAAAATTCATAATAGATTGTTGGAGCGAGGTCATAAAAGAAAGATGTAAAATAGAAGATAAAATATCTTTTGACCAAATGCGATTTTCTTGTTTCACCCGAAAAATCGGAAATTTCAACCATACGACAAGAAGCATAAAAGCGGCGGAAACAAATTGACTAAGTACCGTTGCCCAGGCAGCACCAGCTACACCCCATTGAAAAGGTACGACAAATAAGATATCTAAGAAGATATTTAATACAACCGAAATAGCTAAGCCAAATAAAGGCAATAAAGAATTCCCCAGAGCCCGCAAAATATTCGCAAAATAGTTATAAATACTTGTCGCAAATAAACCAATAAAGATGATTTGCACATATGTGGCCATAGCCCCTTTCACATTTTTTGGCACTTGTAAAAAATGCAGAATGGTTGTTTGTCCTAAGCTAACTAAAAAATACATGACAAGGGTACATAAACCAATACCTATAGAAGAGATGAACACACCTTGTTCAAACTTCTGCCAATCCTTTTTTCCTACTTGTATCGCAAAGAAACTGCTACATCCCATACATAAACCAATGAGTATCGAAGTTAAAAAAGTCATCAATGTATAACTGGATCCAACTGCAGCTAAGGCAATCGAACCAACATACTTTCCTACTACCCATGTATCGACCAGATTATAGAGTTGCTGCAAAAGATTGGCAGCCATTAAAGGCAAAGAGAATAAGACTAATTTTTGGGAAATACTTCCACTTGTCATATCAATATTTTTCATAAAAAACTCCGTAGAAAAAGATAGAGTATTTCCTCTATCTTTGCTTAACGATTTTATTGTACTACAAATCTTAAGACATAAATCAATAGATTTTTTGCAGGATCTTTTTCGCACTACCAACATAGTACAAAGATCCAAAGATACAGACTAATTCATCCTGGCAAGCGAAATCAATGGCTTCCACAATTGTACAAGCCTTGGCTTCTACGCCATAGCTTGCGACGATTTCCTTAGCTTTTTCGGCATTTAAAGCTCTCGGATTATCTGGATTTACACAATAGACACGCTTAGCTAAAGGAAGAATCACTTGAAACATTTCTTCATATTTCTTATCGGCCAAAACACCCATCACAAAAGTTACTTTCTGCTTTGGATAATAGGTTTCTAAACTTTCTCTTAAACGTTTAAATCCATCTAAATTATGGCTTCCATCTACAATGATATCCGGATTACGATGTACGATTTCAAAACGATCGGGCCAATAGGTATGTGCTAAAGCTTGTTTGGTTTTAATTAAATCAAAAGACCAACCACATTTTTCTAAAAGGGAAATAGCTTCTAAAGCTAAGCTTGCATTTTGTATTTGATACGTTCCCAATAAAGAAATCGTATAGACTTCCCCTTCATACGCAAAGATTTGTACATCCACGTTTCTTTGAATCAATTGGGCTTCTTTTACGCGATGCAAAGAAGCTTCTTTTGCCTGGCAAGTCTTTTCTAAAACCGAATCAACTTCAGAAGCCTGTTGACTGGAAAGAACCATGCCACCTTCTTTTATAATCCCTGCTTTTTTCTCAGCAATAGCCGCTAGGGTATTTCCCAATACTTCCATGTGATCAAAACTGATTGAAGTAATAATGGAAAGCAAGGACTGTTCCATCACATTGGTTGCATCTTGTATACCACCTAGCCCTACTTCCATCAAAACAACATCACAATTCGATTGATAAAAATACGCATAAGCTACACAAACCAAGGTTTCAAAACTTGTTAATGCACAACCACAATCTTCTACCTTTTGAGCAACTTCTGTCGTATAAAAAGCCAAATCTTTTAAAGAAATATCTTGGTGATTGATTTGAATCTGCTCCGTAAAATGATCAACCATAGGTGAATTAAAAACCCCCACTTTGTATCCATTTTCCTGAAAGATCTGATGTAAGAAAGCCGTTGTCGAACCTTTCCCATTGGTTCCAGCTACATGAATAATCTGGCATTTGTTTTGCGGATTGCCCATTGCAGACAAAACCTTTTTGATGCCATCTAAAGACATTTCCGCTTTTCCTGCTACCACATCTTTGGGATTAAACACCGGAAAAGATGCATAATAGGAAAGCACTTCTTCGCTATTCATGGGCTAACCCAAAATTTTTCACAAAAGGAATCTTTGGTAAGGGCTTTAAGACTAAGAAAAGTAAAAAGGCATTAATTGGAATCATCACAATTTCTTTTAATAAACGGGCACTTACTAAAACCAAAACACCTGTTCCATAAAGCATGGATAAATTGATACTGTTGACAACTAAACCAATAATCAAAGTATAAACGACTTGGGTCAATAAAATACGTTTGACACTCATCTCTTTCTTATAGAGCATCAAGCCAAAAAGAATTCCCGAAATGGCAGCACTAATCGTAAAGCCAGGAAAATATGGCCCTGTTGGTTTGACAATAAAAGCGCCAACATCAATTAAGATTCCTACTACAGCTCCTAAACCAGGTCCAAACAATGCGCCGGCAATGGCAATTGGCAAAGCAATAAAACGAATCTCAATTAACTCAGTAATAGGGATCTTAAAGAACCCCAATAGAATTCCAATGGCAACAAGCATTGCGGTCATGGTTAAAGTTCGAACATCTTTTAATTTTGACATAAAAAACCTCCTTTGCAGTCTGTCCTATTACTACATAAGAAGGAATGAACCAAGATATGTAGCAGCGGGATGCGAATACAATATCGCAAGTTTTACCTCTTCGTCTTCTTGTCAACTCCCTGTACAAGAAGCACTTTACGCATTGCATTCTACTCTGCTCTATGTTCTGAACACACTCTACCATAGTCCTATCATTCTGTAAACGCAGATTTTTTTCTAGTTCAACCAAACATTCCACTTCAATGTCCAATGCTGCCAGATTGCTTTTCTTTACAAGAATCTCAATTATACTAAAAGTAACAAAAGGAAGGTACAGACCAATGTACAATTAATCAATCATCCATGAAATATAAATCCATGGATAAAGAAAGGAGAGATTAAATAGATGGGAGTAATCATGAATAGATTTATTTCATAAAGGTCCTAACACTTGTGTAAAGAAACAAATGTTAGGACCTTTTATTTTTGGGGTTGACACTTTTTTATGATTCCACTATGATTGTTTCGGAAAAAGAAATACGGTAGGTGAGGTTACCGCAGGGATTTGGAATTCCTAAGATTGCTGCCGCAAAGTTGTGGAGACACAACTCGTTGGTCAACAGATGAAGTCGTGAAGGCTTTATTTAATGCAATTCATATGCCCTGCGATACTAAAGCTTGAACGGTGGTATAAGAATTTTTATTACGTCATTGTTCAAGGAGCAATGGCGTTTTTCTTTTAAAGGAGGTGAGAACGTATGTCAAATGACCTAGATTATCATTCGTGCAAAAAGAAAGTAGAGGAAAGATATCATGAAAAAAGAAAACTTCATTCAACTCCTTTCATCCAAGGAGTACAAAAAGGCACAAAGCGTTCTTACCCAGAACAACGCTATTGACAATGCCAAATTACTAGAAAGTCTAGACCCAAAAGACTGTGCTTTCGCATTCCGTTTAATTCCTAAAGATGAAGCATCCAAAGTATTCTCCTGCATGAGCTCATCTATGCAAGCGTATCTTGTAGACTTATTTACCCAATCCGAATTAAAAGAAGTCATCGATTCTTTATATATGGATGACACAGTCGACTTATTAGAAGATTTACCAGCCAACTTAGTAAAACGAATTTTAGCAAGTGTGGATCCCCAAAAGCGCAATATCATTAATAAACTCTGTAAATATCCCGAAGACAGTGCTGGATCCATCATGACCATTGAATATGTTTCCCTAAGAAAAGAGATGACCGTACAAGAAGCATTAGATCATATCAAAGCTACAGGGATTCATAAGGAAACAATTTATACTTGTTATGTATTAGAGAATAAGAAATTACTCGGTATTGTATCCGCAAAAAGCTTAATTACCAGCAATCGTGACACCAAAATTGAAAAGTTAATGAACAAGAATATCATCTCGGTACAAACGCATACCGACCAAGAAGAAGTTGCTAAACTATTCCGAAAATACGACTTGATTGCGATGCCGGTATTAGATAGTGAAAACTGTTTTGTGGGAATTGTAACTTTCGATGATGTCATGGATGTCATGATTGATGAAACCAACGAAGATATTTCCAAAATGGCTGCCATTGAACCAAATGAAAAAGGCTATTTTGAAACAACCGTATGGCAACATGCCAAACATCGTATTATGTGGTTATTGATTTTGATGTTCTCTGCAACCATTACCGGAAGCATCATTACCCGTTATGAAAATGCCTTCCAAGCCGTACCACTTTTGGTCTCCTTTATTCCTATGTTAATGGATACCGGTGGAAACTGTGGTTCACAGAGTTCGACCTTGATTATTCGTGGTCTAGCTTTAGGTGACATTAAATTTAAAGATTTATTCCGGGTTATTTTTAAAGAATTCCGTATTTCTTTAATTGTTGGTGCCATCCTTGCGGTCGCAAATGGTTTACGTATTTTTATTCAATATCAAAATCCGCAAATTGCGATTGTGGTTGCTTTATCTTTAGCCGTAGTTGTCATCCTATCAAAATTCATTGGATGTGTTCTACCTCTATTTGCCAATAAAGTAGGACTCGATCCAGCCATCATGGCAAGTCCATTGATTACAACCATCGTAGATACTTGTTCTATTTTGGTTTACTTCAATATTGCCGTACATATTTTTAATATCTACTTATAAAAAAAATGGAGGAATCCCAAAGGGTTCCTCCAATTCTTTTACGTATTACTTACTTAATTTACTAGCAGCTGCTTCATCAACAATCACAATCACATTTGGATGATTTTGAAGAGCTGAAGCTGGACATTCTTCGGTAACACTACCTTCAATCATACCTTTTACTGCATCTGCTTTTTCAACACCGCTGGCAAGTACCAAAACTTCTTTTGATTTCATGATATCTGCAATACCCATAGAAAGAGCTTGTTTTGGAACAAGGTTTGGATCGTTATCGAAGAAACGGCAGTTTGCTTCAATTGTACTTTCGGTTAAATCTACAACATGCGTTCCCATATCGAAAGATGTACCTGGTTCATTGAATCCAATGTGACCATTACGACCAATTCCTAAAATTTGAAGATCGATGTTCGCATTTTGTAGTTGGGCTTCATAAGCATCAGCATCGGCTTGTGTTGTACCACAAGGTAAATGTGTATTTTCGTCTTTAATGTCAACTAAATCAAATAAGTTTTTGTGCATGAATGAATAATAAGATTCTGGATGGTTACGATCAATTCCTACATATTCATCCAAGTTATAAGAAACAATATCTTTATAATCTGTATTACCAGCTTTATAATCAGCTACCATTTCTTTGTACAAACCAACTGGTGTACTTCCTGTAGCTAAACCTAAAACGGCATTTTTCTTGCTTGTGATACATTCTTTCATGTATTCATAAGCTTTTTTCGACATTGCATCATAATCTTTACATACTATTACTTTCATCTGAATTACCTCCTGTAATCGCATACCACTTCTGTTCTTTTTATAGCACATAACTATACCACTTACAAGATATTTTTAAATTATTTTCTATTATAGCTATACCAATTTGTATATTTTGCCACATTGGTATAGAAAAAGAGCCTTTCAGCTCTTGTGTTCTTTCATTCCTTTTGTCATATAGCGAAACGATGTATGTTTCGGATTGTAATACGAAATGGTGTACTCAACCAAATCTTGATTTTCGGCATAGCCTTTATCATCAAAGATAAAAACATTTTCCCTTGGTAGATCCATCCATTCTTGTACTTGTTTTGGCAAAAGTCCAATATGCATCATGGAAACCATATTTTTAGGTCTATAGCCTTTATCCTCCATATACGCATATAAAGAAAACTGTTCAAAATTAAAACGATCCATATCTTCAAATTTTGAATACGGCAAGTAGGCCTTTTGCAGAACATAGGATTCATCATTAACTTCTGATAAGCGAATCAATTCATAGACTTCTTGTTCTTCCGGAAAAGAATCCGACAACCATTGTGGAACTGCCATTTTCTGCAAAGAAATAGTATGCCTTGAAACTTCCATTCCATTCTGACGAAGCTGGGCACTTAGTGATAAAATTTCTGCATTACCCAACTCAAATTCATCCACCATTTTGGTGTGTTTGCGCACATAGTATCCACTACCGCGTTTCGAAATTATGACCTTTTTTTCTTCTAGGTGTTTGAGAGCATTTCGAACTGTCATGCGGTTCATATGAGCAGCCTCAGCAAGTTCTCTTTCACTTGGCAATCGAGAGCCAACTGGCAATTTTCCGTCAATAATGTCTTTTTGAAGCAAATCCATCAATTGTTCATACTTTTTCTTAGCCATTGACGCTCACACTCCTAAACCGATAAAACGAAGGAATACTCGACATTTCAAAGTATTCAAAAGGTACAGATTCTCCTTCCATATAAGAAGTTCCTTTTTCAAATAAGATTTGTTTCGTATTTAAATGTTCTTTTTCTGACTGTTTTGCGTTAACAATCAACAACTCTTCTTTGGTTTCAATAATTTGAATACCAAATTTTTCTTTTAATAGTGCATAAAAAGAAATATCCGTAAAGTCAACCTTTTCCAAACCCTTTACTTTTTCGTATTGAATCCAGGTCTTTTCAATAGAAACCGGATATCCTTCGACAATTCGTAAACGACTTAATAGAAAAAGCTCTGTATTCAATGGTACGTTTAATTCCTGACTCAGATAATGATTGGAAGGTACCCGTTTTACTTCTAATACCCGATTGGAAAACGTATAACCCTTCTTGCGCATCTGTGCCGTTGCCGGTTCAAAGGAATCAATATCTCTTAATATAAAAAGCTCTTCTCGTTTCATAACTCACCTTAATTGGTCTTCATTATAGCATATTGGTATAGTTTTAACTCAACCAATTCCAATCACAAAGCTTTTTTTGGACAATTTTTCACACATTCCATGCATAAAATGCATTCCGTGCCATTGATTCTTTTTCTGGAATTATCGGTTACATCCACATTCATTGGACAAATTCTTTTGCACTTACCACAGGAAATGCATTTTGTTTTATCACATTTTACACGAATCAAAGAAAAGTAACTCATCGGTTTTAAGAATACTGTAACCGGACAAACATATTTACAAAAAGCCCGATTATCTTTAAATACAAAAGCCAAGATGATCCCAATCGCATAATATAGAAGATTCCCCACAATAAAAGCCCAGAACATAATCTTCTCTAAATTTCCTACATGACAAAGAAATAAAGCAGCCACAAACACAAAAGATAAGGCAAAGGTTATATAGCGTACCCAACCATAGTTCTTTCTAGGTTCTTGCGGTATTTTATATGGCAAGAAATCTAAAATCATCGCGGTCCAACACGCATAGCCACACCAACCGCGGCCAAAGATCAATGGACCAAATATTTTAGCTACCGCATAATGAATCGTAGCGGCTTCAAAGACGCCAGTAAAAAGATAATACCAGAATCCTTCAATCTGCATATTCTCCTGGCAGATCAAGCCAAGATATACAAGCATATACATGCCCACTAACAATTGCACAACTCTTCTGGCATATCTATATTCTTTACCAAATAAATACATCCCTAGTGCTAAAGAAAGCCCAATATAAGTAAAATTAAATAAGTAAAAAATATTATCTTTACTCAACCATAATACAATCGCAATGATTTCAAAAATAGCTGCCATCATAATTGGAATCAAAACCTTTTTACTCTGTTTCATCGTATGGTCTCCCTTCTTCTCTATTATCTAACAATGCGAATCTGCATCACGACACTTCATATACAAAAGTGGATATGGACCACCCTGCTCATCCAAATCGCTCCGCTTATACGTTTCAAAACCCATGTACTCATAAAAACCAACAGCCTGCTGGTTCTGTTCATTGACCGTTACCTCACGGATTCCATAGGTTCGGAAACCATATTGAAGTAACTGCTTGCCAATGCCTTTCCCTCTTTCCTGTGGTGCTACAAACAACATCTCCAATCGCTTGTTTTGAATTCCCATAAATGCGACTAAATTTTCAGCTTCAGCTGCGATCAAATGCTCTACGTTTTCCAGGGCATAAGGTACATACTTTTTGATTCTTTTCACCTCAGCATCAGAAAGAAACAGATGTGTTGCGCGAACAGAATCTTCCCACACACGTAAAAGTTCTTTCATCTGCAGTGGATTTCTATTTTGAATTTCGTATATTCTCATTTTGTTCTCCTGCAAAGTCTATGTACTCTGTTTAACTAACCGGAATTCACAAAGTTTTATTTAGAAACATTTGGATTTCTTCTTCTAACTCTTCAACAAGATATTGGTCGCTCCTGCAATGCATGTCAGATACACCTTCGCTCATGAGTTTATATAACTCGGAATGATAAAAAAGATCTAAAGCTTTCGCCAAGGTAATATGATTCTGTTTCGCATAACAGTGATAATGTCATCTACGATATACTCCTTACTTTGCGTGCGTAATACCTCATACTCAGGAATAATATATGCCTGCAAAATATCTAATTGTTCTGTCAGAGCGGCATACACTTTCGTTGCATCGATATGTAATTTTGCGACTACGTTTTCAATTCAGAAAATCACAAATTCCAATTCTCTGGTTCCAAGTGCATTCTTATCCATATCTAAATGTCATTCAACCTCAACTAAATATATATTCACTTTATTTCCACTCTATATTTTTAAAAACATTCTTTTCTAATACATCAAGTCTAGCTCTTGTATTAGGATTTTTACCACAATACTGTAATGGAACATTAACTGCTTCTGAATAATCCAGTGGAATAGAATACAAATCAAATTGATTTCTATTAAAGAAGACAAAGTATTTCTACATGATTTCCTTATTGATTTTATTGTACCTTGAAATGGTATTACTGAAGGCAATAATTTTTGGAATTTCAGCAATATACACTTGAAGTAGTCTCTTTCGCTGGCACAAAACTCACAGATGCGCTCTAACTGCTCGTCGAAATACTTCTCTTCAGATACGTTTCTCATTTCATCCGTTCATCATCCATTACCCAGCCTTTGATGGTGTAGTTCTTGGAAATCTGGTTTACCCATTTACGGAACTGTACAGCACGCTCGGAATTGACCTTGAAGCATACGGCAATGATCATTTGAAGACTATAGCGCTTGGTGTCTCTATACGAAACCTTGACCTTCTCACAATCGGAATAGTGAACGACATGTACGCAGAAAGCAGCAATGATGAGTACAAATGATATGCACAGATTGCTACGTAGAGAGATTTCGATGCATTTAAGCAGAATTTAATGTGTTCAATATAATGACAATATGTTAACATTAGATGCTTATTTGAGTACACTATGCTTGAATGGAGGTGCTCTGTATGGCAACAACTAATTTAAATATTCGTATAGACAAAGCAATCAAAGATCAGGCAGAGGTCATTTTGCTTGCCGATTGGGATACAGTGAAAACGAACAAATTTGCAAGCAGAGCAATCGCCTATCTTCTGAACTGTGAGAACGAAAAATTACCCAAGGAAATAATGGTGGCCTTTGAATAACGAGGGAGTGAGATACATGGAACAATTATTGATTATTGAAGATGATATAGGGTTGAATCAGGGTTTAAGTAAAGCACTGAAAGCAGATGACCGTCAGATTATATCCTGCCAAGACCTAAAAACGGCGAAGGAACAGCTTCTTTGCGGCGGTGTATCCCTGATCCTGCTGGATATCAATCTGCCGGATGGCAGCGGGCTTGAGCTGCTCCGGGAGGTCAAGGAAAACACACCCTATATTCCTGTTATTCTGCTGACTGCCAATGACACCGATCTGGACATCGTAGACGGACTGGAGAGAGGCGCTGATGATTATATTACCAAGCCCTTTTCTCTTTCGGTTTTGCGGGCAAGGGTGAATACCCAACTGCGAAAGCAAGCGTCAAACCATAAAAATGCGCCGTTCCATATGGATCTATTTCACTTTGACTTTGAGGCTATGACCTTTTATGTAGGAGATTCAAAAGTGGAATTGAGCAAAACAGAACAAAAATTACTGCGTCTGCTTGTTGAAAACCGAGGCCGAACCATGACCCGTGGAGACCTTGTAGACCGGATCTGGACAGATGGCGCAGAATATGTAGATGAAAATGCTTTGTCTGTTACGATCAAACGTCTGAGGGATAAGCTTGGCGCACAGAAACACATTAAAACCGTCTATGGAATCGGTTATAGCTGGGTGACAAAAGATGAATAAAACCGGCATTGTGATCATACTGCTGTGTTTTCTGGCGGCGGCAGCTGTTGTGTTATGGGAGCGGAGAAAGGCCAGAAAAACGATGGAAGAAATCGAAAGAATGCTGGACGCTGCCATGACCGGCTCCTTTTCTGAAACCAATTTTGATGAAAGCCAGCTGTCTGCATTGGAAACGAAGTTTGCGCACTATCTTTCCGCAGCAGAAGCATCTTCTCAAAAGATAGCGCAGGAAAAAGACAAAATCAAAACCTTGATTGCAGACATTTCCCACCAGACGAAAACGCCGATTGCAAATCTGCTGTTATACAGCGAGCTTTTGATGGAGGAAACTCTGCCTGCATCGGCGAAGGCAAATGTGGAGGCGCTGTACAAACAATCGGAAAAGCTGCGATTTCTGATCGATTCTCTCGTAAAGCTTTCCAGACTGGAAAACGGGATCATTTCACTCTTCCCTCAGCAAGCAGCGCTGCAGCCGCTGCTTGAAAGCGTAGTAGAACAATATGCCGCCAAGGCTTCTGAAAAAGGATTGTCTTTGCAAATGCAGGATACAGATGCTTTTGCTGTATTCGACTTCAAATGGACAGCGGAAGCGCTGGCTAATATCGTAGACAACGCCATCAAATATACAGAGCATGGCACCATTACTATTTCTGCCGTAAGCTATGAAATGTTTGCAAGGATCGATATATCGGATACCGGTTTAGGCATACCGGAAACTGAGCAAGCGAAGATATTTGCTCGCTTTTACCGCTCAAATAGTGTGCAGAAACAAGAAGGGGTCGGCATTGGCTTATACCTTGCCCGACAGATCATATCCAACGAGGGCGGTTATATCAAGGTTGCTTCCGTTCCGGGAAAAGGAAGTACGTTTTCCATATTTCTGCCGAAATAACAACAATTCTATCAAAACTGTTAGATTTCATTTTTCGCCGGAAAGAATGTGGAAAGATTCCTATGCGATAATCTGTATGTATCAAAGGATCATTTCCTTTCATACATACAGATTTTTTCATGGAGGTACTCATTTATGGAAGTTTTACAGGCAAAAAACCTGAAAAAGATTTATGGCTCCGGCAATAACGCAGTTCATGCGTTGGATGGAGTTGATTTAAGTGTAAAGAAGGGCGAATTTGTTGCAATTGTCGGCACATCCGGCTCCGGCAAATCCACGCTACTGCACATGCTGGGCGGGCTGGATTGCCCTACAAGCGGCACGGTCATGGTGGACGGACAGGATATTTTCTCCCTGAAGGAGGAAGCGCTGACCATCTTCCGCCGCAGGAAAATCGGCTTTGTGTTCCAAGCATATAATCTTGTTACGGTGCTGAATGTGTATGAAAATATTGTTCTACCCATTGAGCTGGACGGTGGCAAGGTCAATAAGGATTTCGTACAGCAGATTGTACAGACACTTGGGCTGGATGATCGTCTGGATGCGCTGCCCAATCAGCTCTCAGGCGGTCAACAGCAGCGGGTAGCCATTGCCCGTGCGCTGGCGGCAGCACCCGCTATCATTCTGGCAGATGAACCGACAGGTAATCTGGATTCCAAAACCAGTCAGGATGTATTGAGCCTTTTGAAAGTCACCAGTCAAAAATTCGCCCAGACAATCGTAATGATCACTCACAACGAAGAAATTGCGCAGATGGCAGACCGCATTATCCGTATCGAAGATGGTCGGATCGTCTCCCAGAACTAACGGGAGGTGGTTACGATGAATGTCAAAAACAGAAAATGTATTCGGAAGCTCAGCTTAAAATCTCTTTATGCGAACCGTCGCCGCAATCTGATCGCCATTTTTGCCATTGCGCTGACAACGCTGCTATTTACGTCCATGTTCACCATTGTCTTGTCGTTGAACGCCAGTTATGAAACCTACCAGTTTCGGCAGGTAGGCGGCTATGCACACGGTACCTTTAAAGATGTTTCCCCCGAGCAGGCGGAACGTATCGCTGCCCACCCAAAGGTGAAGGCTGCGGGGGCACGGAAGGTAATCGGTATCACTGCGGAGGGGGTCTTTGCCAAAGTACCGGCAGAGATCAGCTACATGGATGCCAACTGCACTAAATGGAGCTATGCCACCCCTACTACTGGACGGATGCCCGAAAGCGGCAAAGAGGTAGCCATGGATACGGCAGCGTTGCAGCTGCTTGGCGTAACGCCGGAGCTGGGCGCCGAGGTCACGGTTTCCTATTCCATTACGGACAAGGATCAAACTGCCTTTACTGTAACAGATACCTTTACGCTGGTAGGCTATTGGGACTATGATGAACTAATGCCTGTTCATTACATCAACATCAGCCGTGATTACGCAAATGACATCGAAGCGCAGGCAGTAAAAACAGGTTTACAGCCTTTCCGCACCGATTTGAATGTCATGCTGGCCTCCGGCACAAACATTCAAGGGCAGATGGAGCAGGTGGATACCGATCTTGGCTACACATGGGACAGCTATACCGATCCCAACAGCGTCCGAATCGGCGTCAACTGGGGATATACCTCATCCCAGCTGGAGTCGAAGCTTGATCCGGAACTTGTGATCGCCATAGCAGCTTTTTTGCTGCTGGTGATTTTCACTGGGTATCTTATCATCTATAACATTTTCCAGATCTCTGTTGCGGGGGATATCCGGTTTTACGGACTTCTGAAAACCATTGGCACAACGCCCCGGCAGCTCAAACGTATCATTCGCCAGCAGTCACTTCTGCTTTGTCTGATCGGCATTCCAGCGGGGCTGCTGCTGGGCTACGGCATCGGCGCTGTTCTGGTACCTGTTGTCTTGCGCTCCACCCAGTTGGGGGTGGGCATCACTACCATCAGCACCTCGCCTGTGATCTTTGTTGGCTCCGTGCTGTTTGCTCTGCTGACAGTGCTCTTGTCCTGCTCCAAGCCCGGAAAAATGGCAGCCAAGGTTTCTCCGGTGGAGGCTACCAAATATACGGATGCGATGCAGACGAAGAAAAAACGGCGCAGTACCCGGGGAGCGAAGCTCCATCAGATGGCCTTTGCCAATCTGGGACGAAACAAGAAAAAGACGGTGCTGGTGGTGGTGTCTCTGGCACTGTCGGTGACACTGTTCAATGCGCTGTGTGCCTTTGTGGGCGGCTTCAGCATGAAGAAGTATGTATCCACCAAGACCTGCGCCGATTTTATCGTCAGCACGCCCGACTATTTTCGTTATAACTCGAGTGCAGATGAATTTATCACCCAGGAGCAAATAGAGGATATCTCCGCAAACACAAAGGCCAGTCTTTCCGGCACGGGATATGCTGTGCGAAAACCCAAATATCTGTGGATGGCGGAGGATGCTCTGCGGCAGGACTATGCAAGGTACGAAAGCGCCGAGCAGTTGGACAGCCATATGAGCCGTCTGGAGCACCGGGGCAATATGGTGATGGGAGATACCAGAATCGAGGCTCTGGATAACAGTCTATTTGACAAGCTGCAAGTGCTCGACGGAGATATTTCTCCTATGCTGGAGCCGGACAATAACGCCATTGCCATTGCGGTTTCTTTGGATGATTACGGTAATCTGCCCAATCTTGAATACTACCCCAAGGTGGGAGACACGATCACCGCTACCTATGCGGATGATGTGAAATATATCGACAGCCGCACCGGAGAACTCCGCACCGAAGATTCACCGGAGGAGTACATTCAGAAAAAACTGTATGGAGCCAGAGATGTAGAGTACACGGTCTGCGCCTTGGTAAATCTTCCGAATTCCATGAGTTATCGTTATAGCGGCGTTGGCTATGATGCAGTTTTGTCTGTGGATACCGCACAGCGGGACAGCGGTGGTGCAGCCATTCCGATGCTCTACCTGTTCGACACAGCGGACGACGCTGACGAGGCCGAAGCAGAGCAATATCTATCGAAGCTCACTGCCGGTGAGTTTTCGCCCTTGATGTATGAAAGCAAGGCCACGGCTCGCTCTGAATTTGCTCAGTACCGGCAGATGTTCCTTCTGATAGGTGGTACCCTCTGTGCTATCATCGGGCTGGTGGGACTCTTAAATTTCTTCAACGCCATGATGACCAGTATTCTTTCCCGCCGCCGTGAATTTGCTGTGCTTCAGGCTGTAGGAATGACGAACCGGCAGCTCAAAACCATGCTGATCTACGAGGGATTGTTTTACGCAATGTCCTCCGTAGCGGTGGCTTTTATTCTGTCGCTGGCGGTGGGACCTCTTGCAGGAAAAATGCTGGACAGTATGTTCTGGTTCTTTGAGTATCGATTCACCATTCTGCCTGTCCTGCTGACAATTCCGGTATTTCTTCTGCTGGGGTGGCTGATTCCTTGCATGATGTATAACAACGCAGCGAAATGCAGCGTTGTAGAGCAATTAAGGGATGCTCAATAACTGTTAAGCAAAAAACGGCCCTCTGCCAAGGAAAAGGCAGAGGGCTGAGTTTTAATCTAAGGGTTTACATTCAGTTACAGTTTTTAGATAAATTTCGGGATCACCGTTCAAAACAAGGTCTGCATATCCAATCGGGTCATTGTAGATTAGATAGTTCAGCTCTGACCGCTGATACATATTGTCAGCAACCTCATTCTCCACGGCGATGGTATCAATGGCAATCATGCTGCCATCTAAGAATTTCAGTTCCACACAAGCGGTATCCATGTTAAACTCACAAGAAATCAATCTATCCATAAGAAACCTCCATTTTGCGGGATGTTAGATCATCCCAAAATATTTGAATGCTTCTCGGATTGCTTTCTCTTTTTCCGGCGGACACATGGGCTGTCTGGAATCCTCGGACTTCGGCAAATTGTAATTCTTGCCAACTTCAATCCCACATTTCCTCTTAATCTGTGAGATATAAAGATTGGATACCTTTAACCCGCTATGCTCCAGCACATAGTCTTTGATCTGGGTGTAGGTTGCCCCATCCTGAAATTCGGACATATCCATATCTTCCAAAGAGAACTCAACCCGAATCTTTTTCGAGTCGACCTCGCCCTTGGAAAGCAAGACAACCGTCTCAACATGCCCCGAGACACCACTATTGATGTCCTGCGTTAATGGGACCTTGTCATTCATTTTTGACGTTAATGGAAACATCTCATTTACTCCAAATCTTGTGAGCATCAAAATCCTGCTTATTAGCCCAGCCGTTGTAGAACTGCTCTGCCATATCGCAGAGACGTTCGCATAAATAATCAATTGCGATACAGGTAATCACCTTTACTGTTCCATCCGGCTGTGTTTTTTTAATATATGTGTATCCAGGTTTATAATCCTGATCGTCAGGTTTTAATAATTCGAAACTATCCACAAGTACTTTTAACTTCGGATTAATAACTTCTGTATTACCATTATGCAAAACCTTACATCTTAGTGAGTAGCACATCTCGCCATCAAAAGTCTGAGTCTCAAATCCTGCCATCGGAAAATGGAAGTCATCATATTCAGCATGTGAGTTGAACCAATTAATATAGAGAGTTCTATTCCCATCCATTACAGCATTCTCTACCTGAGAACAGATATCCGGCAATGTTAAAGATAATGCCAGTGCTGCAGGATAACAATCCTTATCTAAGGCTTTTCGTATTTCCTGAATACTATCTATCATTTTATTCTCCTAACTTGTCATCAATCTAGTCTTATCGCAATTCGATGCTTTACTTTTTCTTCATAATAATCTGCATGTGCTACTTCCTCTTGTTTCCTTACTTCTTCACGCTGCTGCTTATTACCAACATATTCTGGATATGCAGACAGCGCCCTTTCAACTGAAGCAAGAATAGCACTAACTCTTACAGTCTTAAGTGCGCTTTTGTGTTCCTTGCAAATATACGCTGCATTTCCAGTTAACTTAGAACTGGCCTTTACAACATGCAGTTGCTCTTCCGTTTCTTCTAATTCAGCTTCTGTGAAATGCTGGATCAACCAACCAGTAAAGTCCCAATTAGGATTTGCTGAAGATCCGTATGTAGCAGTTTCACTTGGACCGTCATACTCTGGATAGTCTTTAGGAAGCAGAAAATATTCGCTCCAACATCCATCAGAAGTCAGCATTCTGTAATGGTTCACTTCTTCAACTTTATAGTTTTTCTTACAGTCTTCACACTCAATAACAACCGGGCCATCTTTAAATCTGTTCCAGTCATCACCATAATGCTTCTGTGTGATATATCCCTTACCACAAGGACAGACCGTTTGAGATGTACTCATTTCTTCCCAGCTCATTTCTGCTCCTCCTGCATTTTTTTCTTTCCATAGTTTTTAGGAAAATACGCCTTCCCAAGTTGCCACATATATTTATCTATTTCTTTCAAGTTATACTGATCTAAACCATAAAATGATCTGAAGTCAATTAGCGTGCCCTTGAATTTTTCATAATCTTTAAGCTCTGGAGTTTTAAACTTTGCGAAGCCATCTCTATCCCTGAAGTAACACAAAACCTTTTCTACGTAGCTATCATAAATAGGATACTCAAGAGGTTTATGGTGACTGCAATACTTTGTAGAGAATGAATAGAATTTCTTCTCCACTCCGTTGATTGTTACTTTCTGCAAATCTGAAACAAGGGTCACATCTCCTGACTCCAGACGAGCATCTATGTCCAATGACAAGATATGCTTTGCAACAGGATAAACAGAGAAGATATTCGTGCTGTAGAAATCATTAAGTGCCGCAACCTTTAATAGAATATCCGACATCTCTACATTCTCAGGGCAAAGCTGGAAAAAGAGTTTATCCAGTGCATCTTCCTGCAGATGATAGTTTTCAAGTTCATCCCAGGCCCGCAGATAAAACCCTACCTGTTCAGAGGACGGATTCGGCACGTTTATTTTTACAGACCGCATCTCTCTATTCCTCCTTCACTATTTCTTTGGGTTAATCTTTCCACCTGTAACTACTACAACAGCAACACTTGCAACAGTCGCAGCTCCAGCTCCTAGTCCCTTCAGGACATTCTTTGCCGTTTCAGCATGCTTATTTCTACATGCCTCACAATACTTATGCTTGTAACCAGCCGGCAGTACCTTCTGGCACTCCTTGTTTTTGCAAACTCGAATTTCTGCTTCCTTACTCATTTTCTTTTCCTCCGACCAGTTTTATTTT
Source organism: Firmicutes bacterium AM41-11 (assembly GCA_003480165.1). Lineage (GTDB taxonomy): Bacteria > Bacillota_I > Bacilli_A > Erysipelotrichales > Erysipelotrichaceae > Absicoccus. Next base: position 28,063 of record QUIQ01000003.1, read on the forward strand.
AAATCTGCTTTGGTTCTGGTACATACGGAAGTGCCTGAACCTTCTTACTAATATCCGGTAATGTCTTTGACCAATAATTTTCAGGTGCTGGATCAATCAGATCAAGACGCTCTACCAATCCCGGAACAGATACATAGGTATCTTCGATAAAGCTTGAATAATATGTCAGGCTCTTTCTTGCTGCCTCATGCTCACCAAGCTCCTGGTATGCCATCGCTTCCGCAAAAGACACCATATTGACTGCACACAAACTTTCACGGATCTCACTCATTCTGCCATTAATCTTATCGGTAGAAGCTCCTGATAAGATCTTCTGGAAGAAGTTTTCTGGCTGACTCGTGATGAACTCAACATTTGTCTTCTGACTCAGCATGAGAAGATTTCTGCTATCTTCTGCTGAGGACGCAAGTTGCATAAGTGCCATTGACTTTAGTTCCGGATTCTTTATTTCCATTGCCTGAAGTAGCTTCTGCTGACAACTATAAGCCGTTGCCAAGCGATCATACTCCTGACCCATTCTTACTTCTTCAACCGCTAGCTGAACCGCCTGTATCTGCTCAGCAATCTGCGCCATTTGCATTTGAACAGAAAAACTTGTCATTGCCTGAGTCATTTCCGGAGCCATCTGTACTGATTTCAATGGAATAGTCGTCACAATCTTTTTAGTCTCAGGATTGATCAGATTCGCCATAAGAGATCCGTCTTTCTTGGTCATCAGCTTCAGTGCACCTTTGGCAATCTGCTGCTTCTGCTCATCCGTCAGTACAGCTTGTAACGTAACATCCGGTATCGCGGCCTTAACTGCGTTAATGAATGTCGGTGCAGTATAAAGAGCCTTTTCAATTTTTGAGAAGGCAGTCTTCGCTTCCTTAAGCAACGGTTTTGCTACTTCGGGCACCTGTTCAAAATGTTCACTTAATTCCTCTTTATATTCAGAGGCATCAATTACTTCCACGTCTTCAGGTGGAATAACAATTGTATCTTCATCCATGTCAAATAATCCTTTCACGATATTTCTATTATGGAGAATGTAATTCTTGCGAATCTACCTCTTTATGTAAGAAATCTCGATATCATAGCCGAGCTGTTCCATCATCTGGACAAACGTCTTATTTACGATCTTTTCGGGACTCTTGATAAGACGATTCACGTATGACGGAGATGTGCCAACCTTCTCAGCGAGTTCTGCCTGAGTGGTCTGTTCTTCTACGCACTTAACTTTTACATCTATCTCAATATTATTTCTAAGCATCTAACTCACCGTAGCACTTTCTGTACAACTAGATTTCACTATCAGTTCAATTTATTATACCACACGAATGTGAACATTTCATCATGGTACAACAAAAAAAGACAGCCGGATCATTTCCGACTGCCTCGCTTGCTTTGATTATGCTTCCACTTCGATCTGAAGACCTGACTTAAACTCGACCACCAGCGGAGCCACCGACTCGAAGGAGATGTACGGTATTCCTCTTATGAAACGTGTGTTGAAGTTTTTAACAAACTCCTAAATAAGATTGCAAATCTTTCTACCGAAGACTTTAACATGTTAAAAGAGTTCTTTAACAATACTGTAGTCCCTTACGAAATGCCTGTGGATTACATTGATCGCTTCGCTTCTCCAATACATACGGCTCAAAATGTGGATTTGTTTCTTAACGATGAGATTAAAGACTGCATCACAATGCGTAGATTTATACGCGATACCCGTAGAAATCCCGCAAGCAAAGTGTTCCAAACCATCCTGGCTGATAAGATCAAGGTAAAAACCTACTTAACTGACCGTGCACTTACCGGTGATTATAAAACAAATCGAGAAAAGCGCTGGGAAGCACATCCTAACTCAGTACAATATGCACTCAGACGAAGTTGCATGAAAATCGAAACCAAGTTGCTCCTACAAATCGCTACATTCGAAGGCTGCGATATCGGATTAGTACATAACTTACAGCATGATGGGCTCTTATCTGATCCCTTCGAATACTGTAAGTGCCCTATTACAGGAGATAATATTCAGTATAACGAATTTGCTGATGATGCTTTACATCCTACTCACGGAAAATCCAAATTTCAAGTAGGACATCTAAACCCATTAAAAGCATCTGACACCGATGGTGCTAATGGTCATACCGCTGACAACATTAGTTGGATTTCCGAAAATGGGAATCGTATACAAGGCAGTTTATCAATAGATGAAGTAAACGCTCTCCTAAAGCGTATTTATCAAAACAGACCCGAATTACACGATTGATTCTCGAACGAGGCAGGAATACATAACTGCCTCGGTTTTTTTTACAATAGTTCCGTAGTCCCACACCCTTAAAACAGTAGTTATTCAGTCTCGCCCAGATAATTTTAGTGGTCAGAACTATTTTCAACAACACAAAAATGGGATTCCGACAGACCACCCCATTCAGGACAATCTATCGGAATCCCTTTAATTTTAGGCCGTTTCAGACCGTTTTATTGTTTTTCACGTGACAGAAGAACTACCGTCTCCACATGTGGTGTTTGACTAAACATATCAATAGGTTGAACCTTTTTAATATTGTAACATTGTTGCAATTGTTTAAGATCTTTTCCAAGTGTAGCTGGGTTACATGAAACATAAATGATATTTTGAATCGAAGCTGAAAGAATGGTATCTTTCATTTCTGTATTCAAACCCGTACGAGGTGGATCCACAATCAAAGTATCCACTGTTTTCTTCTGCACAATTTCTTTTAAAGCTTTTCCGGCATCCGCACAAAGAAAAGAAACATGTCCCGCATTATTAAGCTTGGCATTTTCATTGGCATTATCTACGGCATCTTGAATTGACTCAATCCCAATAATTTCTTTTGCCTGATCTTTGACAAATAAGCTAATGGCTCCAATTCCACTATAGGCTTCCACTAACACATTGGATTTTGGTGTCCATTGTGCTACTAAGTCATATAAATGAATCGCTTGCTCAGTATTTAATTGAAAAAAAGAACGTGGTAAAAGACGTAAGGTTTTATCGTCTAAGGTTAATTCAATGTTTTCTAAGCCTGCTAAATGAATCATTTCTTGACCAAAAATATCTTTTGTATAATCGGTTTTAATGTTTTGCCATAAAGAAACCAAACCCTCAATTTGACTACAAGCTGCGATGAAATCAGAAGAAATAGATACATCTTCCGTAATAAAAAGCACTTGTACCTTTTGGTTAAAATCTTTAATCACAAGTTGTTTAAAACCTTCTACTTCGTATTGATTCATCAGTACCAATAATTGGCTTCGAACTTCTTCGATTTTCTTTTCATGAATCATACAGCGATCAATCGCTACAAAGTCATGGGAATTGGTAGCATACATGCCACTGCACCAAACGTCTTGTTCCTTTTTCAAAACAAATTTACAAAGATTTCGATAGCCTAAAGGATTAGGATTTTTCATGAGGGGTTCCACTTTTCCTTGATAATTGGCATATTTGCGTAAAGATTCTTTGACAATCTGCTCTTTCATCTTACATTGCTCTTTATATTGCACATGCATTAAAGCACAACCCCCACAGCTTTTCCATTTTGGACACATAGGATATCTTCTACGACTGGATTTTTCAATCAACTTATCCATTTTTCCAAGCATAAAACGTGGTTTTTCTTTTACGATATGATATTCAATTACTTCATTGGGAAGAACATAAGGAATAAAAACTGGCTTCTTATTCTTATATGCGATTCCTTCTCCATTAATTCCCCATTTTTTTATTTTAGTTTTCATATTTTTCTCCAACAACGAATCACAAATTCAAACGTCACATCCAAAGAAGAACAATTCTTCACAGCTTCTAGACCAGCTTTGGGACTTTTATACCGATATGGTGTCATTTCCAACAAGTTCCAAAGCTCATCCACCTTTTCCTGTTTTTGAATGTGTTTTTTCTCGACTAAGACAAATCCCTCTTTTGTATCTTGTTCTTCCGGATTTTCTAAAACGGTTTGATACAGTTTTTCTTTTAATTCCCAACAATGTCTCGGTCCTGGTCCTACGGTAATCCATACACCTTGGTCTTTTAAAACCCGATGTACTTCCTGATCAGCTTGTCCGACAAAAATGGATGTAACACCATCGCAACAAGCATCTTCAAATGGTAAATCATAAATCGAAGCGACTAAATACTGAATATTTTTATTTTGTTTCGCTGCATAAAGGACAGCTTCTTTACTCAGATCTACCCCAAAACATGGATCACAGACGCTTTGAAACATCGAAGTGTAATAACCTTGTCCACAACCTAAATCAATCAGGGAATGAATTTCATATTTTTTCAACAAGTCCAAGACTTCTTGTCGCATAAAGGCATAATAATCTTTTTCTAAAAAATGTGTACGTGCTTGTACCATGGCTTTATTATCCCCTTGATTCTTCTTTTGTTTCAAAGATAAATTCACATAACCTTGTTTCGCTATATCGAAGCTATGATGATTGGGGCATACAAATTGTCTATCGCTTTTTTCAAGTTTTTCCTGACAGATGGGACAACGTAACATAGACTCCTCCTAAAAAAGGGTGAAAAAATCACCCTATTAAAATAAATCTTCTTGTTCAACTTCTGGTCGAACAACAATTTCTTCACATTGATCAATACAATCTTGAACCATCGACTGCCAATCCCAACGTGCTTCATATTTTTCACAACGATCAATACGTGGTTTTGTAGCCGGATTCTTTGGATCAAAAATCGTACAACAATCTTCATATGGCAAGATGGAAGTTTCATACGTACCAATCTTACGAGCCAAATCAATAATTTCCACTTTATCCATACAAACAACCGGACGCAATATTGGCATATTTGTCACCGCATTAATCGTCTGCATACTCTCTAAAGTCTGACTAGCTACTTGTCCAACCGACTCTCCTGTTGCGATAGCTTGCGCATGGCGTTTTTGCGCTAAGCCACTGGCAATTCGCATCATCATACGACGCATTAAAGTAATCGCATAACTTTCATCGGCATGTTGATAAATAGCTAATTGAAGGTTCGTAAATGGAACCACATGAACCAAAATTTCTCCTTGATAACCACTAATCATTGAAGCTAGTTTTAAAACTTTTTCTTGGGCATTTTGACTTGTATAAGGTGGTGCCGCAAAGTGAATCGCTTCAATATGCACACCACGTTTCATCATCAAATAGCTGGCAACTGGTGAATCAATTCCCCCACTTAATAAAACCATGGCCTTGCCACCAACACCAACTGGATAACCTCCAGCACCGGCAATTCGATTGGTCATAATATATGTTGCTTCTTTATGTACTTCAACCACAATCTTCACATCTGGATGATGTACATCTACTTTCCAATCGCTATTTTTTAAGATTTCCGTTGCGACTTTTCGATTAATTTGATCACTGATAAATGGGAACATTTTATCCGATCTACGAGCTGCAACTTTAAAGGTATGGAAAGTTGTTAAATCCACACTATCTTTGGCCGCTTGGATGATCTTATCCATATCGGATTCCACTTTTACCGCAAGGGAAAAAGAAGAAATCCCAAAGACACAAGATAAAACATCACTGACTTTATCTGCATTTTCCCCATGTAAATAAATATACATGCGATCGTGTTGTTTCTCATATTCTAAGTTTGGAAAGCCAGATAAGGCTTTACGAACATTTTGGTATAACTGTTTAATAAATGTATTTCGGTTTTTTCCTTTTAATGATAATTCGCCATAACGAATCAAAATATGATCATAGTGATAAGCCATAATCTCTTATAATCTCCTTACAGTCTTTAATAAATTCTTTTGCTTCTTCTAAAGTATTGTACTTAGAAAAAGATAAACGAATCATATGCGTTGCCGCTTTCTTTGATTTTCCCATTGCTAATAATGTAGCTGACTCATTGGCTGAATGCGAAGAACAAGTACTCTTAGCCGATACACAAATTCCTTTTGCATCCAAGGCATTTAAAAGAACTTCACTCGTTAACTGGTCAAAGCCAATATTTAAAATAAAAGGCAATGCTGCATCTGGGCTATTGATATGTGCCCCTTCAATCTTACTAAGTTCTTGACGAAGATATTGATTGATTTTAGAAACCTTGGCATATACTTCCGATTGTTCTTCTAAAGCCAAACGAATCGTTTTTGCCAAAACAATATCGGCTGGGGCATTTTGCGTTCCCCCACGAAGACCTTGTTCTTGTTGGCCACCTTGTACAACTGGCTTTAATTGACACTTCTCTTTTTTCATCAATAGACCAGAGCCCTTTAAGCCATGAATCTTATGCGCTGAAATGGTTGCCATATCTAAGCTCTCAAAAGGAATATCCAACTTAGAAAAGCTTTGTACACAATCCACATGATAAGCACAAGTCGGATGACTATGTACAACCTTTTCAATTTCACGAATTGGATTGATAGCCCCCATCTCATTATTTACATGCATTGTAGATACTAAAATCGTATCTTTACGCATTCTTTTTTGCACCTCTTGGGCTGTAACGATTCCTTCTTCATTGATAGGCATCTTCTCTACTTCAAAGCCAAGTTCACTTAAAAAATCCGCCGAATGATCCAGGGAAGGATGTTCTACACAGCTTATTAAAATATGTTTTCCACGCGACTGGTTTGCGAGGGCATACCCAACAACAGCCATGGTATTAGCTTCACTTGCGCTACCAGTAAAAATAATTTCTTGAGGTTTTACATGAAGATAACCAGCAATTAGCACACGCGACTTCTCCATTAAACTACTTGCTTTACGCCCTAAAGCATGTAGACTATCTGGATTGGCATAAACATCCGAAAGGACTTGTTTATAAACATCAAGGACCTCTGGTGCTACAGAGGTCGTTGAAGAATTATCAAAATAAATCATTGCTTAAGCCTGATTCATCACAGCAGGATCTTTGCGGGCGATTAATTTCTCATAAGTTCCTGGGTGTAAGTTTTCAATAGCTTGAATGGCAATTTTTAGAGCACGCGTATATTCCCCATTTTGGAAACATAATTCCGCACGCGTTAAGTCCGTATTCATAGAAGGATAGGTACTTCTAAAACGGTTACCAAATACGATGGCATTTTCAACCATAACCGCAACCCCAATTAAGTTATTGGCATTGTTGTAAAGTTTATAAACAAAATCAATTGCATCTTGTAGATCCGAATTCAAAGTTGGAACATCAAGTGGTGAATGTGATAAAACAACTTGAACACGACTAATCATGTCTTCCGCTTGTTTAATATCTTCATCAAACTGGCTCGATACACTTGGTAAATTACGTGTAGCTGCATTTAGACGAACTTCATTTAAAATCAATTGAAGTTTAACCAATTGTTTTTTCGCACGTGATTCATCACTACTTGCGTTCAACAATTTCGTCTTCATATCATTAACTTGACCTTTAAATTCTTCTATATCGTTGGCAAATTCACGATAATAGTGAATCACATCAACACGAGGCATCTTGTCTTCATCTAGTTCTTTTTGAATTAAGGCACAAGCTTCTTTTAAGTTATTCATCTGTTCATCAGCAAGGGCAAAACGATGTGTCCAGTCTTCCAAACCAAAACGATCACGAATGTTTCCATATAAAGTTTTGATTTCATTCAATTGCACATCAATTTCATCTACCGAAATAACATTTTGAGCCAAACCATCATGAATTTCATTATAGGCATCTTTTTCTGCATTCATTTGATCTTGTAGATTCAAAATTGTATCGGTAATATCACTTAATACCATTTGGGCATCGGCTAAATTACCAATATCAATCAAATGAATCGATGCTTGTAGATTTTCGGATACCGTATTTAATTTCTTATCTGTTTCCAAATAAGCCAAATCTACATTGGCTTTCGTTAATTCAGCTTCATTTTCGCGAATTTCATTCACCGCAGCTGGGATGATAGCCATCGCACGTTCATATAAATCTGGACAAGAAGCTACTTCACTAGAAACCACATCGATTTCTTTGGCAATCTTGTCGCCTTCATCTTTGGCTTTATTAAATTCACTGGCATACATCCATTCTTCAAAGCTGGTAAATTCATTTTCAATTTCTTGAATACGAGAATCAAAATAGGTCGTAGCCTTAAAGTAAGCAGGACGATTGTTTTGGTAAACTGTTTTAACGGAAGCAAAACGTTCTTTTAAAGCATTCGCAAAATCACGTACTTCGGTTTCTTTTTCAAGAATATTATCTAAAGCTTTCGTTACAATACGAATTCTCTCTCTTGCATCATCTAAACATGTTTCCAATTCATCCATTGTACGCATCGCTTTTTTGGTACGATGCCCATCAAGGTAATCGTTTGCGCGTTCACATAAAGTATCACAGTCATCCATACCTTTAATACAAATCTTGTATTTTGGGGATAACTCATTGACTCTTTCCATAATATCCGCATTCGCTTTTGAGAATGCTTTGGCTTTATTAAATTTATAATCCAATGAATTATTGCGAACTTCATTCACTTCTTTTTCTAATTCTTCAAAACGACTAGCGGCTTTTCTTCTGCGCATCGAGTTTGAAATCATTGTTAGCAAAACCAATATCAGAATTGCGATACATATATAAATAAGAACTGTTAAAGAAGTTTTTTCTTGAATAAAAGTGATAAACTGCATGACGTTTTCCATTCCTAATCCTCCTACACAAAGCTATTGCTATTATAGCAAAACTTATCTTTAGTTTCCACGAATATTTCTTGATTTTCACTACTAGCTTTGATATGATACTAAAGCATAAATTGATAGCAGCATACAAAGCCAAGAGATATGCGTTATAAGCAATAGCGATGTGAGTAACTAATAGCTGAATAGAAGAAAACATCTTTTATAACACACCTTGTGGTGATTTGTACTGTTATTGTTTTGCAGAAAAACAATAGGAGGAAACTTATGTCAAGAAACACAGGAAGTACTTGGAAAAAGTCTCGTCGTTTAGATTTCTCTATCTTGGAAACAGGACAAGAACTTACTCGTCGTAACTATGCGCCAGGTCAACACGGAAATGGACGTCGTCCAAAATTAACAAACTACGGTTTACAATTACAAGAAAAACAACGTATTCGTCATACGTACCAATTAAGCGAAAAACAATTTGCTAACACGTATGCTAAAGCAAGTAAAAAACCAGGAGCTGCTGGTGAAAACTTCTTAATCATGTTGGAAAGTCGTTTGGACAACATTGTTTATCGTATGGGATTAGCTCGTACACGTCGTGGAGCTCGTCAATTAGTTAACCACGGACACATCTTAGTAGATGGTAAGAAAGTCGATATCGCTAGTTTCCAAGTGAAACCAGGACAAGAAATCGAAGTTCGTGAACGTTCAAAGAATTTGAGTTCAATCAACGATGCATTAGAAGCATCTGTTGCTACTGTTGATTTTGTTTCATTCGATGCTGACAAGAAAAAAGGTACTTATGTACGTTATCCAGAACGTAGTGAGTTATTTACTTCTCAGCCTATCAATGAATTGTTGGTTGTTGAATTCTACAATCGTTAATTCTATGCAAATAAAAAGAGGCTTTGGCCTCTTTTTATTAGATATTTGATATTAGATATTAGATATAGAATTTGGATTTAATTGAACACAATAAGATATACAGCTCGTCAAAAAGGAGGTAAACGAATTGTATATGTTTTTAGAAAGGATAGACTAATGGATATTATCAAAGAAAAACTACAAGCATACGGTCAAAACCAAGATGACGATCATTTAGTTGACATGCTACAGACGCTCGTCTCAAATCGAGTATACATTCCATGTTTTGAAGACGGCGAACCTGATATTTTAGCCGACATGGATGGAAATCGTTTCTACCCTGTTTTTTCATCAACGGAAGAAGCACTTGATGAATACACAAAGGTTGAATGGGAATCTATAGCTTTTGTCGATTGCTTAGCGTATGTTGTAGATGCAAAAAATGTTCACGCAATCGTTGTAAACCCATTTACGGAAAATGTACGTATACCTAAAGCTATTACCGAAGGATTACATGAACAATTTGGAAGGAAGTAAACGATTGCAAGTAAATCACGGCAAAATTAGCATCGTTTCCATTCCTTCACAAATATTTAGCTGTTGAAAAACAGCTTTTTTTTAAACTTTCGAAGATAAAAAATCAATTTTTTCTGCTACAAATGCATAATTATAAAAGGTTCGGTCGTCTTTTATTACTTTGCGAGATGCCACACGACCTTTAACAGCAATCAAATCATCAATCTGTGCAACATTCGCAATCGTTTCGGCAAGCCCTCGCCATACTTCAATCAGAATATGATCCATCTCATATTCCCCATCACTATTTGCGAAAGCTCGTTCTGTCTTAATCATGACATTACAAGTTTTAATTCCATTGGCAGTTTCCTTTAACGAAGGCAACTGCTCAATCTGTCCTACTACACAAAAAACATTCATAAACTAATCTCCTATCCGGTATTGGACTTTAACCATTTTTATCACCTGCCTTTATCTACATCATACGGATTTAAAATATATAAACAAATGAGAGAATCAACCTGATTCTCTCATTTTCATAGCGTTTACAATGTCTAAATTACATGTTTTATTACGATTTAGATGCTTTAGGCAAAATCGTAGTAATTGTTTGATTTGTGAAATCGAGTGTTTGAAGAAGTTCTTCAATCTCTGATTTCGATACTTCATTAACTAAATTTAAATGCTGCCAATAATCATAACCAATGATCTTCGCTTCTAATAATTCAATCGCCAAATTCTCAAACGCATCAAGACCACGAATATTCGATGCAATGGTTCTTGCCTTTAAAGCCTGGTAATTCTCTTGCGTTAGACTTTGTCCCAAATCTTTGACAAGTTCATTCACTAGCTCTATAAACGCTTCTACTTTCGGTGTTTGAGCATAAAAGAGCAAATACGCATGATCGGTTGTAATATCGCATTCTGCGCCCGCTAGCTGCGTGATAATCTTCTGGTCTAACCAAGACTGGTATTTTGGATTTAAAGGGCTCATTAGGGCATCTAAAGCCATCTGAATCGCAAAATCTTTCTTCAGTGCCAATTGAATATCCTTTTCTGCCTCAAACTTGTACGCTACACAAACATAAGGCATAGAAATATCCATTTCTAATTCCGTATGTGGCCGGTTCACCAAAGCGTCTTCCGATGGAATAATTCGTTTGACTTCCCCATCAATTCTAGAAGGAACTTCAGCCTGATGAGCTGTAACCCAAGATTCAATTTCATCAATATCTTTTCCCGTAACAACAATCAACGTTAAGCGACTAGGATCATAATTATACTTATAGAACTTCTGTAAATCTTCTACAGACATTTCTTGAATATCTTCCCGGTTCCCCAGCACATCAATTCGTAAAGGATGGTTTTTATATAAAGAACGCCACGTTTCTTTAAACAGTCTTTGTTCGGGCTGTTGGTCATACATATCATACTCACTTAAGATGATTCCACGCTCTTTCTCTACCGATTCCGCATCAATATCCAATTCTTCCACAAAGTTTAATAAAAGCTCTAAGGAAGCTTGAATATCCGAAGTCGTTTGAAAATAATAAGCCGTTTTATTAAAAGAAGTAAAGGCATTTGTACTTGCCGAATTTTTCGCAAATTCTTCCGTTACATCTAAACCATGATAACGAAACATCTGATGTTCCAAATAATGGGCACACCCTGTGCGGTAGTGCAGCTGTTCTCCTTCATAAGATTGAACGAGATCAAACCCTCCTGCATCCGTTGCCAAAGTACATAAAGAACGATAATACCCTGGTTTATGAACCAAAATCATATGTAAACCATTGGCCAAGGTTTTCTCTTGGATTGTCATATTATACTGTTTCATCATCCGCCTCCTCGATGATAGCTTGTGCAAAAGCTTTTAATTGCTGCGCAACTTCTTGAATTTGTTCTACACTTACCGCATCAATAGCTGCTAAACGCTCTTCTAAGCATGTTTGTCGACCAAGTAAATCATCTAAGAATTGTTGTTCTATTAAAGAAATACCACTATCTTGTCCCGATACAAGACCATCTTTTAAATCCTTTTTCGCAATATCCATTTGTTCCAAAGAAAAATCACCTTCACGAAGGCGTTGGATTTGCCGATCAATTTCCTCTAAAACAGGAGCAATAGATTTTCGATTAGTACCTGTGGAAATATATAAAACACCATCAAAGCGAATCAATTGACTGTAAATTGAATAACAGAAACTGTTCTTTTCCCGAACTTCCGTAAAAAGCATAGAATTAGGAGCCTGTCCTAATAAAGCGTTCATCACTAATAAAGGAAAGTACAAATCGGAATCAAGAGCAACTTGCGTTTGATACAAAAGCGAAATACTCGTTTGAGATATATCCATTGCTTTCTCTTCTGTATAGAATTGATCACTTGAAAATAGCGTATAGTCATTTTTTAATGGTTCACAACTATCATACTTAGCCAAAAACGCCTTCATAGGCTCGCTAATTACGCCACAAGCATAAACATGTTTTGGCTTTTTTTGTATTTGTGCATACAATTCTTCCATTTCTTCTAAGGTAATTTTCTCAAGATCATCCAAAGATCCTTGGACTGGAATAGATAAAGAAGAATCTTTATCCACTAAAGAAAAAGCGGTCAATAAACTCAAGGCATTGGGATCATCCATTTGGCGCAATAAGCGATTTTCTAACATGTACTTTGCTTCATCTAAACCTGCTTGATCAAAAAGCGGATGTTCTAAGATTTCTTCCATGCATAGACAAACGCGTTTTTCATACCCTTCATCCGCAATCCAATCCGGTCTTATCCATTGAAAGCGAAGATCAAATAAAAGCTGATTGCCAAAACTAGTTAAACTAGCACCTGCTTTTGTGGCATAGTTATTTACTAAAGCCGTCGTTAAAGCTTGTTTGGTGGGAAACTTCTCGGTTTTTTGTCGAATCATATATAACAACAGATTCATTTTCGTAATCGTAGATCGTTCTAAAGGAACCATCGTACGAAAAGAAGCATTCACATTCGTAAATTTATCTGACGAAATTATTCTCATTTCTTTCCTCCAAAAAAAAAAGAGGAACAAAGTCCTCTTTGTATATTACTTATGCAATATGTACGTAAGCAATTAATGCTTTGTCACAAGAAACAGATGCAACAACTGTTTGGCTTCCTAACCATCCACCATGAACAGCTTGTCCGTTTCCGATGTAAACAGCAACGTGTCCTGAGTAAACAATGATGTCACCTGGAACTGGGTTGCTAGTAGTAGCACCTAAGCTTAAATATCCTTCTGGCCAATCATGGAAGTTAATTCCTACGGCAGCCAATGAATTTGTAACTAACATTGTACAGTCTTGTGTACGTCCCACTTGAGCTAGAGCAGCAGCAGCGATTGCAGCTGATTTGCTTGAATTAGTAGTAGTTGTAGTTTGTTGTTGTTGCTGTTGTTGCGCAGCTTGTTGCTGTTGTTGTTGAGCAGCAGCTTGTTGTTGCTGTTGTTGAGCAGCTTGTTGTTGCGCAGCTTGTTGTTGAGCAGCAGCTTGTTGCTGTTGTTGTGCTGCAGCTTGTTGTTGTGCTGCAGCTTGTTGTTGTGCAGCAGCTTGTTGCTGTTGTTGTGCTGCAGCTTGTTGTTGTGCAGCAGCTTGTTGTTGAGCAGCTTGTTGTTGAGCAGCTTGTTCAGCAGCGGCCTTTTCAGCGGCAGCCTTTTCAGCGGCAGCTTGTTCAGCAGCTCTTCTTTCAATATCGGCTTGTGTATCATAGATTTCTCCATTAGCACCAGTGTAGTAACCACCATCACCAACATTGTTTTCGTTTATAGATTTTGAACCATCTGCATTAAAGAAATACGCATTGTCATCAATGACTTGGTAACCAGTTTGTTTAACTCCATCTACAAAGTAGTTGTTTGAGTCATCTGACCAACCAGTTTTTAAAGTACCATCTTCATTGAACGTATAGTTTGTTCCATCAATATCCATGGAAGTTGCAGTAACTTTTTTACCATCTTGATCAAAGTAGAATTTTTGACCGTTGATATCTTGCCAACCAGTCTTCTTTGTTCCATTTTCATCAACATAGTAGTTTACGCCATCTTCTTCTACCCAGTCGTTAGTCTTCTTGAAACCATTATTGTCATAATACTTTCCATCGTTAGACCAACCTTTATACAATTTTCCACCTTTTTGGAAATTATATACAGTACCTGAGACAGCAGTCTTTCCAGTAGCAGCTGTACCATCTGATGTGAAGTAATATGTATTGTTGGCAACGGTTTGCCATCCAAATTGCATATCTCCATCTTTATCAAAATAATATAATTTATCGTTAACTTCTGTTAATCCAGTAGCCTCTTTACGGTTTGAAGCTTGAATGTAGTAACGATCTTTACCTTGACCATGCCAACCTGGCTTAGTTTCAAATGCATGAACGGATTGTGCAGCTGTTCCAACTGTACAAGCACATAAAGCTACAGCTAGTAATTTGTTATGTTTCTCGATAAATTTCATCCAATCACCTCTTCAACATGCCCAACCTTAACATAGCTTTTGCCCAGGGGCAAATAAACTCAGTCCATATTGGACTACATTCACAAAATTTGTGAGGCTTATTTCGGATAAGCCCCTTTAAATAAAGGGGGTCTTGTTGAATTATGGAAAAATATGTGATATTTTCGGAAACCATGTACTTTTTCCCAAAAGGACTTTTTTCCTGTTTTTTCAGCTTTTTTCTCAGAGAAAACGCTTACACTAAAAAACAAGGTCATACGACCTTGCCTTAATCTTCGATTGTATCTAAAAAATCTTTCCCTTTTAGCACTTCGGTATTCGATAAACCCGGATAATCGAGTTGACGTAATACTTCATAGACAATAATTGCTGCACAGTTGGATAAATTCAAGGAACGTGCACTGGCAACCATGGGAAGGCGCATACAAGTTTCTTGATGATGTTTTAAGATTCTACGATCGATCCCAGTACTCTCTTTTCCCAAAATCAAATAAATATCGCCCTCTTCTTTTGTGAAATCAAAATCACTTGGCGCTTTTTTTCCATATCTTGTCATATAAAAATAATGTTCGGCAGGATTCTTTTCCACAAAGTCTTCCCAGTTTTTATGGATACGAATATCACAATCTTTCGCATAATCCATCCCAGCACGTTTTAAATGCTTCTCATCCATAGAAAAACCCAGAGGTTCAATTAAATGCAAAATACTATTCGTTGCCATGCAAGTACGAATAATATTGCCCGTATTTCCCGGTATTTCCGGTTCAAATAAAACTACATGAATCATTTTTGTTCCTCCCAGTCCTTTAAAAAGGCTGCTAGCGCTCTTCCACGATGTGATACACTATTTTTCATTTCTTCACTAACATTGGCTGTAGTCGTCTTAAAAGGCGGATAATAGAAGATCGGATCATAGCCAAAACCATTATTTCCTTCAATCTTGTCATGAATCAAACCTTCAATGGTTCCCCGATAAGTCTTTTCTTGCCCAGCTTCATTAATATAAGCAATCACACAGACAAAGCGAGCAGTTCTCTCTTTGCCTTTTACGGCATCAATGATAGCTTGGTTTTTAATGGAATAAGGCGTATCTTCCCCCATCCAGCGTGCCGAATAAACGCCCGGTGCTTTATTCATCGCATCAACTTCTAAACCCGAATCATCCGCTAATACTGGTTCTTTTAGAACGGCATATAAACTACGAGCCTTAATTAAGGCATTTTCTTCAAAGGTTTTACCATTCTCGACAATCTCAATATCTTGATCCAGATCTTTTAAGCATTTTACTTTGACATCTTTTCCCAACATCGTTTGAAACTCTTCCACTTTATGAAGATTTGATGTCGCAATCCAAATTATTTTCATTTTCATCACCGAATCAATTATAAAAAAAAGAAGAACTCATTTCAATGAGTCCCTCTTGCATTTTAGTACATTCCTTGAGGCATAGCAGGTGCAGGTTGTTCTGGTTCAGGAATCTTAGCCACACCAGCTTCTGTAGTAATGAATAAAGCCGAAATACTAGCTGAGTTCATTAATGCATTACGTGTAACCTTAGCTGGGTCGATGATACCTGTTTCAAACATATCTACCCATTTACCATGTTTTGCATCAAATCCATAGTTTGCTTCTTGCATCTTTTGTGTCTCAACAATTTCTTCACTGTTATATCCAGCATTATCCGCAATTTGTGCAATAGGTGCAAGAAGTGCATCAAAGACAATCTTAATACCCTTTTGAACATCTACGACATCGGATTTAACTTGGTCTTTTAAAGCAACATATGCACTAACTAAACATGCACCACCACCAATAACAATACCTTCGCTAACAGCAGCACGTGTTGAGTTCAAAGCATCTTCAATACGCAATTTCTTTTCTTTTAATTCGGTTTCTGTAGCTGCACCAACTTTAATAACAGCAACACCATTTGATAATTTACCCAAACGTTCTAACATACGTTTCTTATCGTATTCACTCTTTGTGTTTTCTACTTGAGCTTGGATTTCTTTTACACGATCAGCAACAGCTTCTTTATTTCCAGCTCCACCAATCATAGTCGTATTATCTTTTGTAACAACCAAACGCTTTACATTACCCAATTCATTTAAAGTCATGTCTTTTAATTCCATGTTCAAATCTTTTGAGTAGAATGTAGCACCTGTCAAAATAGCAATATCTTCCAATTGGGCTTTTTGGTTATCACCAAAACCAGGAGCCTTGGTAGCAACGACATTGAAAGTACCACGTAATTTATTCAAAGCCAATGTAGAGACAACTTCATTTTCTAAGTCATCCGCAATAATCAACAAGCTACGATTGCTTTGAACAATTTGTTCCAATAAAGGCAAGATTTCTTGAACATTATTAATCTTTTGATCGGTAACTAATACATAAGGATTTTCCATTACGCATTCCATCTTTTCACGATCACTAACCATGTAAGGTGAAATGTATCCTTTATCGTATTGCATACCTTCGCTAATTTCTAATTCTGTTTCAAAACCATTTGAATCATCCGTAGAAATAACGCCATCACGACCTACTTTTTCCATTGCTTGGGCAATAATTTGACCAATTTCTTCAGATCCACTTGAAATCGTAGCAACACTGGCAATATCTTTGGAATCTTCTACTTTTTTCGCATTTTCCAAAATATATTGACTGATAGCATGGCTGGCTTTTTCAATTCCTTCACGCATCAAAACAGGATTTGCTCCACGATCCACTTGACGCAAACCATTTTCGATCATAGATTGCGCTAAAATTGTAGCTGTAGTTGTTCCATCACCAGCTGTATCATTGGTTTTATTTGCGACTTCATAAACCAATTTAGCACCCATGTTTTCAAATTTATCTTCTAATTCGATTTCTTTAGCGATGCTAACACCATCGTTTGTGATTAATGGACTACCATATTCTTTTTCCAATACAACATTACGTCCTTTTGGACCAAGTGTTACACGAACTGCATTTGCTAGTGTATTAACACCTTTTAACATTGACTCACGTGCATCTTTTGAAAAACGTACTTCTTTTGCCATAATGTATATCCTCCTCTATTTGCTGACCGCAATAATATCTTCGTCTTTAATAACGACGAATTCTTCATCATCTAATTTAATATTTGTTCCTGCATATTCACGGAATAATACTTTATCCCCAGCTTTGTAGTCGGCTTTTTCTACGCCTGTACCAATTGCTTCAACAGTCGCAAATTTAGATTTTTCTTTTCCGCTTGTAAGAATAATTCCACTTGCAGTTGTTTTTTCCTCTTGTTCTTTCTTCAATAAAACATAATCATGTAATGGTTGAATCATAAAGTAACCTCCTTTTAGCACTAGCAATATCTGACTGCTAATTGTTATTATACTCATTCCATTTATATATGCAAGCCTTTTTTAGCAAAGTTCACCGAAGTCTGCTAAAACACAAAAAAAGCCCGATTTCTCGGGCTAAAAACTACTTAACAGCAATACATTTTTCCTTTACTTCAGTCGTAAATTTTTCAATTGCTTCATCCAAAGAAAGTGTTTGACTATCACGTGATCCACTCTTACGAATAGTAACCGTTCCTTGTTCTTGTTCCCCATCACCTACAACGATTTGATAAGGAACTTTCTTAATTTGAGCTTCACGAACACGGTAACCCAGTTTTTCATTACGCGCATCTAAATCTACACGTAAACCATTTGCTTGAAGCGCTTCAACAACTTTTTGAGCATAAGCTAAATGCTTTTCATGATGAACCGGAATAACGGCAATTTGATGTGGAGCCATCCATAATGGGAAGTGACCACCAAAGTGTTCAATCAAGATTCCAATGAAACGTTCAACTGATCCATAAACAACACGGTGTAACATAATTGGTGTTTTCTTCGTTCCATCAGCATCCACATATTTACATTCAAAACGTTCTGGTAAGTTCATATCCAATTGAACCGTACCACATTGCCAAACACGACCCAAACTATCTTTGATATGGATATCCAACTTAGGACCATAGAATGCTCCATCTCCAGGATTTACCGCATATTCTTTACCAGCATGTACACAAGCTTGTGCCAAGGCTTTTTCAGAAGCATCCCAAATTTCTTCTGAACCAATATATCCACTTTCTGGACGTGTAGATAATTCGATTTCATAAGGAAGACCAAATACCGAATAGATACGATCAACCAATTCCAATACCCGTTTTACTTCATCTTCCAATTGATCAGGCGTTACAAATAAGTGCGCATCATCTTGGGTAAAAGTACGTACACGGAATAAACCATTTAAAGCTCCACTTGCTTCATGACGATGCACTTGACCAAGTTCACCTAAACGTAAAGGCAAGTCTTTGTATGAATGCAATGTTGAATTATATACCAACAAAGCACCAGGACAGTTCATTGGTTTGATGGCAAATTCACGATCATCAACCATAGAAGTGTACATATTGTCTTTATAATGATCCCAGTGTCCACTTAGTTCCCATAACTCTTTTGACATCATAATTGGTGTCTTAATGAATTGGTAACCTTCTTTGGCATGTTCTTCATACCAGTATTGTTCCAAAATATTACGAAGAATCATTCCATCTGGCAAGAAGATAGGCATACCAGGTGCATATTCACTAATCGTAAATAAACCAAGTTCTTTTCCTAATTTCTTATGGTCACGTTTCTTAGCTTCTTCTAAAGTTTCTAGATAAGCATCCAAGTCTTCTTTGGAATCAAAACATACCCCATAAACACGTTGTAACATCTTATTGTTGGCATCACCTTTCCAGTAAGCCCCAGAATGTTTCAACAATTTAAAATAACGACATTTCTTTGTGCTTTCCACATGAGGTCCACGGCACAAGTCCGTAAAATCACCTTGTGTATACATGGAAATATTTGTTCCATCTTCCATACGATTGATCAAATCAACTTTATATGGATCATCTTTAAAACGTTCCAAAGCTTCTTCACGACTGATTTCTTGACGTACAATACGTTTATCTGCTTTGGCACATTTCTTCATTTCTTTAGAAATCTTTTCTAGATCTTCATCGGTCAAAGTATGATCTCCAAGATCCATATCATAATAGAATCCTTCTGCTACAACTGGACCTACCCAAAATTTTGCATCTGGGAATAAATGACGAACGGCTTGCGCCAACAAATGGGCACAAGAGTGATTTAACACTTCTAAATGTTCATCTTCTGTAAAATTTACTAAAGCCATTTTGTTCTCCTTCTTTCCATAAAAAAAACGTCCTCATCTAAGGACGTTTCATACGCGGTACCACCTTAGTTCATAATAGATTTCATCTACTATGCACTTTCGTTCTTTTAACGCAAGAAATACGGCTCACTCTTTCGAGGGCAACTCCAAGGTAGTAAATAAAAGTTCTTCCAAAAGTTTTCACCAACCACTTTTTCTCTAGAAGCGGAATCTTTTATCCATGTCCTTTTCCATGTCTTCATCAAAATTATAAGGCGGAAAATCCATGAAGTCAAAAGAAATACCTGTTTTACATCAAGTAATTTTCTTTTTTATTTTTTTGTCGCTGATTCCGCCGACGATGATCTTTTTTATTCGGAACATCACGATAAATCTCAAAGCATACCCCATCTTCAGTATTAAAACCACGCACCCGATAATGGTTCGCTTTTACAACTTTATCGACAATAGATAGACCAAGGCCAAAACGACCACCTTCCCCTTTTTCATAAGGGTGGAATAAAGTCTCAATGCGATCTTCATCCATTTTTGGCCCATCATTGGAAATCTTCAAATCATTTTCATGCACTTCAATCTTTATATAAGATTTCGCATAACGAAAAGCATTTTCCATGATATTCTCAATCGTTACACGCCATGATTCTAATAAACCATCAAAGAACACTTCTTCAATGTCGGTTTGAATTTCAATATCCTTACGAATGACAGCTGAATTAAGAAGTACTTCTTCGACCACATCTTTCATATTGGTCAAAACCCCTTCGGCATCACTTGTCACTAAATACTCAACACGATTTAAATACAAAAGGTTATGAACTTTATCTTCCAAACGCTGTGCATTTTCGATAATAACATCTACACTTTTTTCCATCGTTCCGTAAGGATAAATTCCATCTTTAATAGATTCCGCATACGACTTAATCGTCGCAATTGGCGTTTTCAAGTCATGCGAAATATTGTGAATCATTTCCTCTTTTGCTTTTTCTTGTTTCGTTAAGTCTTCCTTCATCGTAACTAAGGCATCGGCTACTTCTCCAATTTCATCTTTACGATTCACATGAAGTTCAACTTCTTTACCCATTTTAACCTGTTCAATATAGAGCTTGATTTGATTCAAAGGATGAATAATCGAATAGACCCATATCATCATAATCAACAACATGATAAAGTAGGCAAAAATCGTTAAATCAAACGTAGAGTCAACCAAAGAACTACGTAAGATCTCTGAATAGCTGTCATCCATGAAACTAGCCAGTACATAATTTCCGTTTTTTGTACGAACTTGACATAAACGATAATAATACGAATTCGTCCGTTTACGAATCGTACCTTGTTCCACTTTTCCATTTTTACGAACCAAGGCAGCTTTTTCAATCATTGCGCGTTTCAAATCCGCATCAAAACTCTTTTGATTCGGTTTGCCCAACATTTGAATAGAATCACCATCAATTAAACAATTGATTTGATACTTATCTACAGCAATTTTAAAATAATCCGTTTTGTCTTGTGGCGAACTGTCTGACTTTAAAATCGTAACAATAGACTCTTGTCGACTCTCCATCAAATCATACATTTGCACAGAAATCGTTCGATCAATATTGCCTGATAAAAACAGGAAGAAGAAAGCAAAAAAGAAAATCACAAAAGAAAGAATAATCAATATAATTTGTTGCGTAAGGGATAATCTTTTAAAATAGTTTGCGATCTTTTTCATTAGCCAAGTCGATATCCATATCCATAAATCGTGTGAATATTCAAATTCGGTAACTTCTTACGCAGACGACGTAAAGTATCATCTACCACACGATCTGATCCAAAATAATTCTCATCCCAAACATTTTCCAGTATTTTATCACGTGAAAAGGCAATGCCTTTATTCTTAATGAACATCATCAACAAATCAAATTCTTTTGTGGTAAGCTCAATTTCTTCATTGTCATAAAAGATCTTACGTTGTTCCTCATCCAATTCGTATCCATCAATACTAATGCGATTGTTGTCGTCTTTATAGGCTCTTTTGATAATATTATTCACCCGTAAAACCAATTCTTTTGGACTAAAAGGTTTTGTGATATAGTCATCGCTACCTTTTTCCAAACCGATGATACGGTCAAATTCTTTATCTCTAGCAGACATAAAGATAACCGGAATCTCTGGTCCTTGAAGACGAATTTCTTCAATCAAGTCAAATCCGGACTTATCATCCAACATAATATCAAGAATCCAAAGATGTACATCATCATCTGCAACATGCGCATTGGCATCTTCGTAGGTATAGTAGGAACGAACTTCATAGCCTTCTTTACGAAGATACTGCGCCACTAGATTGTTTAAATCTTTTTCATCTTCTACAACACAAATGACACGTTTCATAGAAGATCACCTCTTTCTATCTAAAAGTTATTTTCTTTCATATATTGAACAATTTGTCCAACGTATTTTGCACATAGTTCATCTGTTTTTGCTTCAACCATGACACGAATCAATGGTTCCGTTCCACTTGGACGAACTAAGATTCGACCTTCATCACCCAATTGATCAGCTACTTCTTGAATAGCTTGGGTTAATCCAGCATCATGCAATGCATGTTCTTTATCTTTCACTTGCACATTTTCCAACAATTGCGGATAGATAAATAAGCCATCACATAATTCTTGTAAAGTTTTACCTGTATCTTTCATAATCATTAAAATTTGTAAAGCAGTAAACAGACCATCTCCGGTTTTTTCATGTTCATAGAAAATAATGTGTCCACTTTGTTCTCCACCAACGTAATAATCATGTTTCTGCATTTCTTCAAAAACATATTTATCTCCAACTGGTGTTTGAATGTAATCAATCTTATTGGCATCCAAAGCTTTATATAATCCCAAGTTTGCCATAACCGTTGTTACACACATGTTCTTATTTAATTTATTGATGGATTTTAAATATCTAGAGCACATGTATAATACATAATCCCCATTGATTAAACGACCATCGCTATCACAAGCAATCAAACGATCGGCATCACCATCAAAAGCCAAACCGATATCATAATCGTTTTCTTTCATCAAGCGTTGTAATCCTTCTGGATGCGTTGATCCACACTTGTTGTTGATATTGATTCCATTTGGTGAGTTATTAATGGCTTCAACTGTAGCTCCTAGGGCATCTAGGGTTTCGACAGCTGTACTTGTTGCCGAACCATTGGCTAGATCTACGGCAATTTTCATACCTGATAAATCAACAGGAACCGTTTCTTTTAACCAAGACATATAAATTTCCAAACCATCTTCCCATTCAACCAATTCACCAATATGATCACCAGTTGCTAAAGGAAGTTCCACTTTTCCATCCATGTAATCTTCAATTTTTAATAAAAGTTCTTCTTCCATCTTTTCCCCATTATGGTTAAAGACTTTAATTCCATTATCATAGTATGGATTGTGGCTGGCACTGACCATGATTCCACAATCAAAACGTTCTTTTTGAATCAAATAACTAATAGATGGGGTTGGACATACGCCCAATAAATAAACTTGTGCCCCCATACTTGTAGCACCTGCTGCCAAACCCAATTCAAACATATCTCCTGATAAACGAGTATCTTTTCCAACTAAGATACGCGCATGTTTATCCTTTGAGTAATACCATCCAAGGTATTGTCCAATCCGAATTGACATATCTAATGTCAAACCTTCATTGGCACGTCCTCTAACTCCATCGGTTCCAAAATACTTTCCCATAATATCCTCCTCTATTCTGAATTCTTTAATCGCACAGTAGCTTTTACTTGCGATGGCTCAATAACAACATCCACTCTTTCACCCTGTGCATCATATGCATTAATGGTTGCGTTTGTTTCAAAATTGCCTTCTTCACTGCTTCCATCAATGACGGCTTTTACTTTTCGAATGGAATCAATTTGATCTTGCGTTCCCATAATCGATACTTCACTCACATCTAATGTCGGTGTTTCATAATCGGTTTCTTTATGATCACTCGATACAATCAATTCACTCGCTAAGGTAAATGTTTTTGTCACTTTTTTATCAATCGTTGCGGTAACTGTAGCCGGATTTACTTCGGCTTTTAAGTTACTTGGTAAATTCTTTACCGTCAAATCAACAACAACGGATCCTTCTCCATACTTTTGTAGATCAGCTACAACCGTTATATCTCCTTGAGATCGAAACAATTGAATATCTGCTGCTTTTCCACTTACATGGACCGTAACTGTACTTGGTACCCCAGATACTTCATACTTTGAAGAATCATAAATCGTTTCTACACGCACATCTTGAATTTGTGCATCTACAGTGGAATCGTTAAACAAGCGAATTCCAATTTGATTATAATTGGCTCCTAAACAGATAATGATCGAAGCAATCAAAGAAATCATAATTGATCCCTTTTTAGAAAAAACAATGGTATCTACTAGTTTATTTAATTTAGAAAATAAAAATTGTAAAAGATCATATCCCAAACGCAGGATGCCCACAGAAGGTTTTTTATCTGGCTTTTCCATGTTTACCACCCTCCTGTCCTATATTATAGAGATCCACGATTTGAAGGGGTTGAATTCTCTCATCTGTTTTCGTTTTCTTTGGTGACTCATCACGGTTTCGCGAAAAGCCCAGCTGTTTTGCGGTACGCATAATGACATTCGATGAATCTAAATCATCTTTTGGTACCAGCACATTCATCAAGAAACGACGTAAGCCTTCTACCGGATATTTTGTCAACTGACCATTCACAGCCAAAGAAATTGTACCCGTCTCTTCACTAACCACAATAGTTATCGAATCCGTGATTTCACTAATACCTACAGCCGCTCGATGTCTTGCCCCGTACTTACTTGGCAAGTCACGCGTTGTTGGCGGAAAATAGGCAGCTGCACACGCTATCTTATTTCCTTGAATAATAACCGCTCCATCATGCATCGGTGTTCCATATTGGAAAATCGTTCCCAATAATTCACTCGAAACAACCGAATCCATGCGGATACCCGTATTAACATAATCGGTTAATTGTTGCGTTTGTTGGATGGTAATCAAAGCCCCTGTCTTTGACGCCGACATTTGTTGACAAGCGGTAACCAGTTCATCAATCATCAAGATAGTTTCTTCTCGGGTAATATCCATATTCAAAGAAGAGATCGACGATTTTCCTAATTTTTCCAACATCCCACGAATTTCCGGTTGAAAGAGGATAATAATTGCCAATACACCCCATTGTAAAAAGGTATTGATAACTTGTCCAAAAGCTTGTAAACCCAAAGCCATGGATAAGCCCTTTACAAATAATAAGATTAAAATCCCCTTTAAAATTTGTATCGTTCGATAGTTGTTACGAAACAAGCGAAGGGCCATATAAATCAGGCCCCATACCGCTAATATGTCCAAGAACAATCGAACGATTAGAACCACATCGGAAAGATCAATTTTCAATGTGAATTCCCCCTTTCAATGTTCTAAAGTATTTCTTTTACTAATTCTCCAACCGATGTATATTCTTTTTCACACATTTGTTTAATTTCTTCTGGAGAAGTAAAGAATGCATAACGATTCTGTGTGATTTCCAGCATCGAAACATCTTTTTTCAGATTTCCAATGACATATACATCATCCATATCTACATCTGCATACATAGCTACATATTCTAAACCCGTTCCTTTCGAAACGTGTTTCGCAACAATATCTACACAATAATTGTTGGCATAGGCTTCAATATTCTCAGAGAAGAATAAGTTGAATTCTTCTGCCATTTCACTAGCCAAATCGGAATTTGCCATAGAAAGCACAATCTGTGAATATTCCGTTAAATTCATAACTTCTTCTTCACTCAGATCTTCTTTCATAGTTGGATAACGTACGTCACGAATTTTATCGTTGACCACAATACGATGACGATGTAATCCATCATTGACTACATAACTGGCAACCCCTTCGGTTTGTTTGGCAATATAAATTGTATCAATTGCCGTTACATAATCTAAACAATCTTTTTTCAATAAATTTCCTTTAGAGTCAAAAATCACACTACCATTATTTGTCACAATATAATCTGGATGAAGTCCATCCCGTTCTAAATACTTATCTAGCGATTCTTTAGAACGTCCCGTAACAATCACAAATAAATTCCCTGCATTTTGCCATTCTGTAATTGCCTGGCTATCTTCTTCCATAACTTTTTCACCATAACATAGTGTTCCATCATAATTCGATGCCAAAAGTTTCATAATATTCTCCTTTATTGCTTTAACGATATTTTATCACATAATTGACCATTCGCACATAAGAAAAGGCGGTACAAGACCGCCTCTAAACTGCTTTTGATTTACGTTCGGCAAGAATTTTTCTCTTTTGCGCACGCGACATCGGAATGCGAATCGAATCATTTAACTCCACCGCATCATTAAACCAAGCTGTAATATGTTTTTCATTAACAATATAGGATACATGAATTCGTAAAAAGCCATATTTCGAAAAGATCTTCTCTAAATCCGACATATTGGTCCGTTTATGGAACTCCCCTTTTTTGGTATGAAAATAAACCATCTTATCCATTTTCTCAAGATAGTAAATATCTTCATAAGGCAAATTCACACAAACACCATCATAATTCAACATATAGAGGTCTGCTTGTTGAACCTGGGCCAAAAGCGACTCTGCAATAGCTTGAACTTGGTCATAGAGATTGGCTTTAGCCAGATAAAAGATTCGCGAGCGACAATCTTCTTGTTTCACATTTTTCGGATCAGTGCATAAGTATATAATCACAGCATTGGGATGATCGTGGACAAAAACACTCTCAAAACGAGGTGTTTTAAACATCTCATCAAAAATAAAGATCTGAAATTCCGTATTCTGACTCGCTTTTGCCAACTGACTGGCTTTATAAAAATGACGGAAAGTCCAATCCATTCCATCAAATACTTTAGCTAACGCAAAAACAATGTCTTTGGTCTCTTTTTCGTGCTCTAATATCCCGATTCGTATCATACTTAAATTTTAACACAAAACACAAAAAAAGCAGTCAAAGACTGCTATTCTACTTCCTCACGCCAAACCTTAGCGCCTAGTTCATTTAATTTTTCATCGAGATTATCATAACCACGGTCAATATGGTAAATATCATGAATTTCTGTCACACCATCTGCCATCAAGCCGGCTACAACTAAAGCAGCCCCACAACGAAGATCCGTAGCTCTTACACGACTACCATAAAGTTTGGTATATCCATGAATGAAGGCACTGGCTTCATGTACATCAATATCAGCACCCATTTTATTTAATTCATCACAATGTTTAAAACGCTCTTTATAAATGGTTTCCGTAACGGTTGACTGTCCATGTGCCTGGGTTAATAATACCGAAAATGGTTGTTGGACATCCGTGGCAAAACCTGGATATGGTTTGGTAAGAATTTCAGTAGGTTTCAATTCAGAATTTCTTCCTAAGATATGGACGAAATCTGAACCAACTTCCATATTAATACCAATTTCACGTAACTTCATAATAATGGCATCTAAGTGTTGTGGAATGACATTTTCCACACGCATATCTGTACCCATAGCTGCACCCATAATAATATATGTAGCCGCTTCAATACGATCTGGAATAATTTCATGAATACATCCCTTTAAGGAATCTACGCCATCAATCGTAATTGTGCTTGTACCCATACCATGGATACGTGCACCCATCTTATTCAATAAAGTCGCAATATCAATAATTTCTGGTTCACGAGCCGCATTTTCAATAATCGTACGACCTTGGGCATAAACTGCTGCCAGCATAATATTGATTGTTGCTCCGACGCTGGAAATATCCAAGAAGATATTTGTTCCGACTAAACGATCCGCATGAAGGATATAACAACCATTCTCATAATCTACATGCGCACCTAAAGCTTCAAATCCTTTTATATGTAAATTGATTGGACGCGGTCCTAAATAACATCCCCCTGGCATACGAATTTCGGCATGCCCGTATTTTCCTAAAAGAGCCCCCATAAAATAGTAACTAGCTCTTAATTTTGTAGCCGCATCTGAAATCAATGGTGTGTTTTTCATATTCGTTGGGTCAATATATAAAGTCCCCTCTTCTTTTTCTTCAACATTGACACCTAACTCACGTAATAAAACGATTAACGAACGAACATCCGAAATATTAGGAACGCCATAAATCGTAATAGGCTCATTGGCTAAAACACAAGCTGGAATTAACGCAACGGTAGCATTCTTTGAACCTGAGATCGTAACTGTTCCGTGTAAAGGATGTCCTCCTTCAATTTTAATTACTTTTTCCATTGTTTGTCCTCCCCCTTCAGAATAAACCTAAGAAGCACCAAGATTTTACCATAAATTTTCTTTCTTTTAAAGAACGAAAAAAAAGAGTGGCTCAATACCACTCTTCATTTTAAGATTCTTATTCAGCTTTTCCAGCAGATCCGAAGAAGTTTTCAACCATGTCTTCTACTAAATCTTGGATTGCTTTTGTACCTGGAGCTAATAATTTACGAGGATCGTATCCTTTACCTTCAAGGTCTTTACCAGCTTCGATATATTTACGAGTTGCATCCGCAAATACTAATTGGCATTCTGTGTTAACGTTAACTTTAGAAACACCTAAAGTGATTGCTTTTTGAACTTGTTCACGAGGAATACCTGAACCACCATGTAATACTAATGGTTTACCATTTGTAGATTTTTGGATTTCAGCTAAACGATCAAAGTTCAATCCAGCCCAGTCAGCAGGGTATTTACCATGAATGTTACCGATACCAGCAGCTAAGAAGTCTACACCTAAGTTAGCGATTGTAGCACATTCTTCAGGGTCTGCTAATTCACCATTAGAAGTAACACCATCTTCGGTACCACCGATTCCACCAACTTCACATTCGATTGATAATCCTTTTGAATGAGCTAATTCAATCATTTCTTTAGATTTAGCTAAGTTTTCTTCGAATGCATAGTGAGATCCATCGAACATTACTGATGTGAATCCAGCAGCAATAGCAGCTTTTGCACCTTCGTAAGTACCATGGTCTAAGTGAAGAGCAACTGGAACAGTAATTCCTAAGCTATCGTGGATGTTTTTAACCATTGCAACAACAGTGTCAAATCCACACATATATTTTCCAGCACCTTCTGAAACACCTAACATTACAGGTGATTTTTTAGCTTCACATCCTAAAAGAATAGCTTTGATCCATTCCATGTTGTTGATGTTAAAAGCACCGATCGCATAATGTCCTTCATGCGCTTTGTTAATCATTTCTGTAGCAGATACTAACATTACTATTTCCTCCTTGTATGTTAATCTTACGTCTTTTATTCTACTACGATTTCATTTTTTTGAAAAGTTTTATCTAAGCGAACTTCCACTCAATAAAACCGCTTGCGACAAGCTGTAAACCCGATCCATAATACGATCTGCCCCAACCTGATCACCCTTATCTATTAACGCATATTTATGTGCCAATTCCTTGGGCGAATAATTCGATGTAAAATACGTTTTTTTCTTTTGTTCCATCCGATAATCCAAAATAGGAAAGAGAATTTCATTCAAGGTCCAGGCAGAAGCTGCTTCCGAACCAATATCATCAAATACAACCACATCGCTATTTCGCAAACTGCGATTGATTTCCCGACGCACTTGGTCATCTCCAAACGATTCTTTTAACGTTTGCATCCAGTTGGGCACTTTCACAAAAGAAACGCGTAAGCCTTTTTTCGCATAGTGATTACATAATGCTTTTAACAAAAAGCTCTTGCCAACGCCTGGCTGACCATATAAATAAAGGCCGTGTTGACAATTTTCGGAAGCTAGAACCAAACGCAAAGCTTCCATATACTCTTTTTTAGAACTGATGGTCTTATCAGCAACACAATCTTGTAAATCAATTAAATAGTCTGCCTCATTCATATCACTGATGCGATAATTCTTACGATGTTCTAAACGTTGTTCCTTTTCCTTTTCATAAGCACAAGGAATATATCTCTCTTCAATATAGCCAGCATCATCGATACCTAAATGATAAACCGAGCCGGTAATTCTTTGCCTGCAGAAAGCCAATCCTTTACAACCTTGACACTTTTTTAATTCTTCAGCCCAAGTTATAAATTCAATGATATTTTCATCTAAAAAAGTTGCTTGTAAATGATGCATCTGTAAAAATTTTTGAATTTGTGGAATCTTACACAATTTTTGTGCATCCTGGCTTATTTGATCCTTATTTACCATAGTTTCCCCTATCTAGATTTTCTAACATCTGATTCACTTCCTTGGTCAGTTCAGAGCTGGCTTCATGTTGTTCGGTTTTCGTATACCATTCTGGATACGAAGTATTTTTCTTGCTTCGGCTTTTTGGTTTGGTATGCGAGCCATTAATTGCCTTAAGGGCTTTTTCTTTGGTATCAATACCTTTACGAACCCAGCTGGCAGCCACCTTTTCCACAAAAGACTTAGGAAATTCCTGATTGGTATGCTTCAAAGTATATTCAATCAGAACATTGGCTACTTCATTAGAAAAATGGTATTCGTTACAAAGTTTTTCAATCAAAGCTCGATCACTCGGTGCAACCGGCGCATTATTCTGCATATGCATCATAAACTGAACCGGTGCTAATTGATAAATATCGTCTACTTTTTCTACCTTAGTCTGGTTTCCATATACATAGGATTTCAACTTATCCCAGTCAAAATAATACGTGCTTGGATTAATGGAACGATTCACATATTTACGCATATCCTCAGGACTGATACCGTGAATATCCGCTAATTGCCCAATTCGACTAAGGGTTTCTTTGCTTCGCATACGCAAAGGAAAGATTCGATCCATTCCCACAAAAAACGCATTGAAATCAAAACGATATTTTTTTAAGTAGTCATTCGCATCATTT
This sequence comes from Firmicutes bacterium AM41-11, assembly GCA_003480165.1. Classification (GTDB taxonomy): domain Bacteria; phylum Bacillota_I; class Bacilli_A; order Erysipelotrichales; family Erysipelotrichaceae; genus Absicoccus. Next base: position 58,637 of record QUIQ01000003.1, read on the forward strand.
TTTCTTTGCAGATACACTTTTTCTTTGGCATCATTCCAAGATGCTAAACGGGATAGATTTAACGTTTCACTAACATCTTGCATATTTTCAGGAACCGTTTTTTCTTGTAACAAGAGTTTCACGGCATCAAAGCGTTGCGAACCGACAACCTCTAGAAACAAACGGCTAAATGTATCGTGGGCAAAAAATTGTTTGGCATTCAAGGGAGCATATAAATGATACAGCCAATTTCCTTCCGTTTGATAGGTTTTCAACAATTGAAATTGCTCCAAGAATCTACGTGCCTTTACAAAAGCTGTTTGATTCATACCAGACATACGTAAAAGCATATCTTGATGTAAACTATGTTGATCTAAACTAGTCAATAGAACATATAAAACAACCGCTTCGCGATTCATCAAAGGATAATATAGCGAAGTTAAATCCAACATCGATTGACTAGTCAAGGGAGTGATTTGTTCAATTTTGCTTAATTCATTCAAACATTTCACCTTCCTTCTTTAAGGCTCTTTGGATTTGTTTATATAACGCTTGTGGCGTTGTATCGTTTACTAACACAATATTACTGCGCTTTTTTTTCTGTTCCGGATCCATTTGTGCTCGCATGCGCGCTTTCGCTTCTGCTTCGGTAAAATTGCGATACGTTTCTAAGCGGGATAAAGCCACTTCTTTAGACGTAACAACGCACCAGATCGAATCAAAGAAAGCTTCCATATGACTTTCAAATAACAAAGGCACTTCAATAAAAATAAGCGAAGTACTCTGTTTTTGTACCCATTGTTCCATGGCTTTTTGAATCAAAGGATGCAAAATAGCCTCCACAGCTGCTTTTTTTTCTGGTGATTGAAACATCGCTTGCGCCATGCCCTTTTTATCGATTTCTTGATTTTCCAGCGTAGGAACCCAACCTAAAAAACGCAAGGCTTTATATCCTTCATTGCCTTTTTTTAGAAGTTGTGCATTTACCTTATCACAATCTAGAACGGGATACGTTTGACGCAAATATGCGGCTACTTTAGATTTCCCTGCTCCAATGGAACCAGTAATTCCAATTATTTTCTTTTTTGACAGTTCCGACATAAATACGTCCCCCTTTGCGCTACCACAATTTTATCAATCGGCCGTGAACAAACTGGACATGGCTGTCCTTGTTTGCCATGCACTTTCAAATGCAGTTGAAAGCGACCCGTAACCCCAAGACTTGAAGTATAATCGCGAATCGTTGTTCCACCATACTGCATGGCTTCTAACATAATCTTTCGCATCTGAGAAATGATTGCTTCACAATCTTTCTTGGATAGTTTTGTACAACGACTTCTAGGATCCAGCCGACAGGCAAAACAAATCTCATTAGCATAGATATTTCCCACCCCGGCAATAATACTTTGGTCTAATAAAACCGATTTCAGATTTCGTTTTAAAGTATGGATTTTATGGTAAAACCATAATCCATTCACTTGTGGATCAAGAAAATCGAAACCAACATGCGCTAACATCGGTAAAGTGGAGTAATCGTTTGTCTTTGGATACAATGCCATCCGACCGAATTTTCGGGTATCATGATAACAGAGTTTTCGACCATCCGCTAAAGTAAATATAACATGAATATGTTTCGATTCTTCTACTTGCGAATAAATATAAAACTTGCCTTCCATCCGTAAATGACAAACTAAAATATCCTGATCCAGTATCAACAATAAATATTTTCCAATACGAACAAAATCATGAAAACTTTGTTGGGTGATCTTCGTAGAAAAAGACTTGGCATCGGGATATTCAATCATCCGCGGATAACGAATTTCCACATTTTGAATCGTTGCACCTTTTATTTGGCAAGCTAAAGTATCCAGTACGGTTTGAACTTCTGGAGCTTCTGGCATTACTTTGCCTCATACCAAGAGTTTCCATACGCAACTGAAGCTTTTAAAGGCACCTTTAATTCCATCGCATGGTTCATCGTCTCTTCTACCAAATGAATCATTTGATCCAATTCTTCTTTTGGTACCGAAAAAATCAATTCATCGTGAATTTGCAGCAACATCTTTGATTTCACATTGGCCTTTTTCATAGCTTGATCAACTTGAATCATCGCAATTTTTATCAAGTCAGCTGCACTTCCTTGAATTGGCGCATTCATCGCAGCTCTTTTTCCAAATTCACGCGTCATAAAATTCTTATTATGAATTTCCGGAATCATCCGTCGACGATGAAACAGGGTTTCTACATAACCATGTTCCGAACAATAATCAATCAATTGATTCATATAGGTATGAATGTTCGCATATTTAGAGAAATACGCATTCATAAACTCTTTGGCCTCCATACGACTTACGCCAAGCTGAGAAGCCAGGCCAAATTCTGTTTGGCCATAAACGATGCCAAAGTTTACCGTTTTGGCTGCTCGTCTTTGTTCTGGTGTAACTTCTTCCTTTTTACAGTTAAATATCAAAGTAGCTGTTCGCGTATGAATATCCTCATCCGCATTAAAAGCCTCAATCATATGGGTTTCATTGGCCATATGCGCTAACATTCGCAATTCAATTTGCGAATAGTCGGCAGATAAAATAACCGTTCCTTCTTCAGCTGTAAAAGCCTTGCGGATTTCTCGTCCTTCCTTATCTCGAACGCTAATGTTTTGTAAGTTTGGATCACTGCTGGATAAACGTCCAGTTTGCGTCATTGTCTGATTAAAAGAAGTATGAATCTTAGAATCAGATTGAATATGTTTCTTTAAACCATCAATATATGTACCCTTGATCTTGGCATATTTCCGATACGCCAAAAGACAATCCACGATCGGATGTTCCAAACGTAACTTTTCCAAAACATCTGCCGAAGTCGAACGCTTCTTGCCCGCTTTTTTCAATTTCAAATCATCAAACAAGACAACCGCTAACTGTTTTGGTGAATTGATATTAAACTCTTTATGCGCATACGCATAGATTTGTTGCGTTAATTTTTGAATTTCCTCATCGACCTTCTCATTTAATTCGGCTAATACAGAGGCATCGATATGAATTCCTTCCTGCTCCATTTGGAATAAGATGGGAATCAATGGCTTTTCAATAGTTTCATATAAATCAAAAGAACCTTCCTCTTTTAATTGTTGGAAGATGGCATCTTTTTTATCCCACAACTGCGCAATAAAGGCCTTAGTATGGCGATGAACTCTAGAAAAACTATTGGCCGCTTCCTCTTTTGACTTCAATGTCAAATCATGGAAGGTCTCTGGTAATTGAATACCCAAAGCTTCCACAAGAGCATCAATATTGGTTGCTTGCGAATGGGTTAGAAAAGCTGCAATATGCAGATCTTCTTTAAAGGCACATTGGCTAAAACCATTGGCAGCCAGTAAATGCATTATCTCTTTTACATCCCAGGTCATAAACGTATTTTCTTGCGTCAACATCGTTTGGAAGGCTAAATCCATCAAGGCATTTTCTTTAGAAATATAATAGACAGTATGCTCTGAAATTCCCATAAAGCCAAATAGCTCCTGGCTTAAGTAAGGGGCATTGGTGCAAACTGGCAATAAGATCTCACTTTGTATATCCCAAGTTGATATTTCTTTATAAGCATAATCAACTTTCACTTCGGTATTATGTTTGATCATAGAACGCATCTCATACTTGGCATAGAAGTCATTGACTGACTCTTGTAAACCATGAAAAGCACATTCTTCCAGGGTAAAAGGCAGCGGTACTTCTCTATAAATCGTAGCTAGATGTTTTGATAAAAAGGCTTGGTCTTTATCCTTTTCCAATTTTTCTTTGAGCTTTCCTTTTACTTCATCAATGTGTTCATAAACTTCCTCTACACTTGGATATGTGCTCAATAACTTCATCGCAGTTTTTTCACCGACGCCTTTCACACCAGGAATATTATCACTGCTATCACCCATCAAACCTTTTAAATCAATGATCTGAAGGGGCTGTAATCCGTTATATTTGGTTTGGAAATTAGCTACATCCATCAATTCCATATCCGTAATTCCCTTTTTCATCAAGAGAACACGACAATTTTCGTCTACTAACTGCAACAAGTCGCGGTCAGATGTCAAAATCGTGGTTTGAATTTTTTCAGAAGAAAGTTTTGACATGGTTCCAATAATATCATCGGCTTCATAGCCATGAACTTCATATCTGCGAATTCCGGCTGCATCCAAAAATTCTCGAACTATAGGAAATTGAACAATCAATTCTTCATCCAAAGGTTTTCTGGTTCCTTTATAGGCAGGATATTCCTCTTTACGGAAAGTCTGACTGTCTGCATCCCATGCGACTAGTAAAGCATCGGGCTGAATTAAATCAATTACTTTATTTAACATCATCACAAAGCCAAAAATCGCATTAGTCGGAATTCCATTGGAAGTAGACATAGCGCTTGGAACACCATCAATGGAACTTCCATATAAAGTTGCATAATATGCGCGAAAAAGCATCGAATTGCCATCTAATAAAAGCAGTTTTTGCATCAAATCACCTAATTTCTATACGTCTCATTTTAGCATAGAAAAAGGAAACAAGCATCGTAAACTCATTTCCTCATCAATCGATCTCTAAAAGATTTTTTCTTATGAATAATGGTTTGATGTGATTTTCGCTTTTGCCAGCTACGAACTAAATCAAACCCTAAATACAAGGCAAACAGGGTTACACATTGGAATAAGATCGTCGCCAGTTCAAGATGGCCAAACCAGGACCATGCATGAATTTGAATGCCTCCACAAAGACGGAAAAAGATATAGGGGAGTACATCCAGTAAAATAGCACTTACTAAAAATGTGCCAGATAACCAAAAGATATCTTCTTTCTTTTCATAGACAAACCCACATAACCACGCAAAGAATGGAAAAAGTAAAAAAGAAAGTGGAAAAGTAGATTGAAAGAAGAAGTCATAAATCAACCCATACAATCCCCCAATTAAAACGCGATCCAACCATTTACGATCATACGTCACTAACAACAAAGCCATAAAAGCTATGTGTGGGACAAAAGACATGGATTGAAACGTAAAATCAACAGGAAAGACATAGGTAATAAACGAATCCGCAATTCCAAGTATAAACAATAAAATGAACATATTTTTCAATTTCATTTTATGCGTCCCCATTTCCCATAATTACAACATAGGTAAAACTTTGGATATTACTGATTGGTTTAACATAAATCGTAGAAATCAAAGAATCATCATTTCGTTCAATTTCAGTTACCGTTCCGACTAGAACACCACTTGGATAATTGCCGCCTTTACCACTTGTTGCAACGGCTTGACCACTAGTAACACTTGCATCATTGTTAAATAATGACATGCGATATTCATTGCGATTCACATCGTAAGATTGAATGACTCCTTCAATGGTTGAACCATCTGCCAAAGACATTTTTACCGCAACATCATTGATCAAATTCTCACCGGTTAAAAGGGCAACAATACTTGTATTGGTTTGGACTTTCGAAACCAAGCCAACCATACCTTCACTGGTTCGTACCAGCATATTTTCTTTTACACCTTGTTTTGAGCCAGCAGAAACCGTAACCGTCTGATTCCAAGTTTCACTCGAACGTTTAATAACCGAGCAGCTGATCATCTTGGTATCCGAAGATGCATTTTGTACATCTAAAAGTTTTTCTAGCTCTTCATTTTTATTTTGTTCTTCTTCATATAAAGTTTTATAGCTTCTTTGTTCAGCTAACTCTTGATTTAAGTATTCATTGTCATCGTATTGATGCCAAAGATTCGCAAAATCGGAAAAAACATGTCCTATAGACTGTAAAGGATGTTCAATAAGTCCATATTGAATATAGGTCCAAGCACTATATCCCATATCACTTAAAGCTTGTTGACGCAAGCCCATCAAGACACAACCCAAACATAATACAACAACAATACATATAGATAACACTCTTTGTAAGTGATTAAATCTCCGCATGGAACGCCTCCAAATCTACCTTATTATAGCAAACTCCCTCCTTTTGATTCAATGCAGATTTTACTTTTAGAAAAAGAAAACCAGGTATTCCTACCAACAATAATATGGTCAATAAAATGAATTCCCATCAAGCGAGCAATCGAAGAAATTTGTTTTGTACACTCCATATCTGCTTTTGAAGGGCTTGGATCCCCGGATGGATGATTATGTACACATAAAAATCCACTAGCCGATTCTAAGTACGCTTCTTTAAAGATATCACGCGGATGAACACAACTCTCTGTTAAGGTTCCAATAAAAAGTACACGATGTGAAAGTACATATCCCTTAGAATCCAAATAGAGGACAATAAAGTGTTCTTGTTTCTGATATCCATATTCCATTTCAAACCAAGTCACAACATCTTCTGCCGTTTCAATCTTTTTCTTGTAACTTTGCGCACGTAAAGCACGTTTACATAATTCCACGCTTGCCAATATCTGAAGTGCCTTTCCTTCCCTGATTCCTTGAATTTCCATCAATTGGCTTGCGTGTAAATCAAATAGTGTAGATAGAGAATGCGATACCTTTAAAATATCTTCCGCAATTTGATACACCGTATGGTTCTTATTTCCACTTTGGAGAATCAATGCCAACAATTCTCGATCCGATAAGGCTTGAATGCCGCAGCGTAATGCTTTTTCACGCGGTCTTTGTTCTTTATCTAGTTCTTTAATCTTCATACCTATAAATACGTCTAAAATTAGAAAAAGAGTAAAATTTGAGGAAAAAGTTTATTTTTTTTAGAAAGTGGTTTACAAGAAAACTAAGATTTGTTATTATAATTTAGCACATGGCGGTTGTGGTGAAGCGGTTAACACAGCGGATTGTGGCTCCGTGATGCGCGCGTTCGAATCGCGTCAGCCGCCCCATTTGAAAATTAAGTCTCGAAAGAGACTTTTTTTGTGCTATATTTAGAGCATGAAAAAAATATTAAACCTATGTTGTACAGCAATACTAACTTGTACGCTTATACAACCCATCTATGCATCCGACATTCAAGCATGCGATCCAACAGAAACATGCGAAGAAAGTTCTTCCAAAGAAGAAAACAACTTTAAAGAAATTTCGATGGATGATGCGCTTGACCTTTTTAAAGAAAAAAAATCCGCGATTCTATTCTTTGGATACAGCACTTGTCCGTATTGTCAACAAGCTCGCCCCGTATTAGAAAAAGCAGCGAAAAAAGAAAAGAAAAGCGTTTACTATGTTCGAGTAAGAGACGATGATAAAAATCTTCTCTATACCGAAGAGCAACGAAAAGAACTGACAAAATTTATCAAAAAATATATGACAAGAAATAAGGATGAAGACAATAAGTATTGGCTTTATGTTCCCTTAGTTGTTTCACTCAAAAAAGGAAAAGCCGTTGATGGCCATGAAAGTACAGTAAAAAATCATGATGCCAGTAAACGACAAATGACAAAACAAGAAAAAAAGCGATTAGAAAATCGCTACATAAAACTCATGCAGAAGAAATAGTCTTCTGCATTTTTATTGATCTATAAAAAAAGATGCCGAAGCATCTGATTTTTAGAATGGCGGTCCAGATGGGACTCGAACCCACGATCTCCTCCGTGACAGGGAGGCATGTTAAACCACTACACCACTGGACCAAAGCATGAAATTTTAATGGAGCAGATGAGGGGAATTGAACCCCCGTATCAGCCTTGGCAAGGCTGTGTTCTACCATTGAACTACATCTGCAGAATGGCGGTCCAGATGGGACTCGAACCCACGATCTCCTCCGTGACAGGGAGGCATGTTAAACCACTACACCACTGGACCAATAAATTAATAGAATGGCGGAGAAGGAGAGATTTGAACTCTCGCGCCAGTTGCCCGACCTATACCCTTAGCAGGGGCACCTCTTCAACCACTTGAGTACTTCTCCAAAAATATTAAGGTCAGAACGCTACTCTTAAGCGCCTATTAACAATACCATGACTACAAAGTGAATGCAAGCACTTTTTTTACTTTTTGCGTTAAACACGTTTTTAGCAAGAAAAAAGGCCTCCTAAGAGGCCTAGTGTTTGAAAAACTATTTCTTGAATTCAACAGCTGGTAAGTTGTAGAAAGTCTTGTCTCCAAGGTATTCAGCAACTTTAGCTTCACCACGTTGGTTCAATTCGTCTTCGATACGCATTAAACGGTTGTATTTAGCAATACGGTCTGTACGGCTTAATGAACCAGTCTTAATTTGTCCTGCATTTAATCCAACAGCGATATCAGCGATTGTAGTATCTTCTGTTTCACCTGAACGGTGTGATACGATGCAAGTGTATCCGTGTTTCTTAGCCATTTCGATAGCGTCGAATGTTTCAGTTAAAGTACCGATTTGGTTAACTTTAATTAAGATAGCGTTTGCGATACCTTTTTCGATTCCTTCGTAAAGAATTGAAGGGTTTGTAACGAATAAGTCATCACCAACTAATTGAACTTTGTCACCTAAACGGTCAGTTAATTTTTTCCAACCATCCCAGTCACTTTCTCCTAAACCATCTTCAATTGAGATGATAGGGTATTTTTCGATCCATGCTTCATACATGTCGATCATTTCATCACTAGTCTTGTTTCCTTGACCAGATTTAGATAATTCATACAATCCAGTTTCAGTGTTATGGAATTCAGAAGCAGCAACGTCCATTGCAATCTTCATATCTTTACCTGGAACATATCCAGCAGCTTCCATAGCTTCAACTAATAATTCAAGAGGTTCTTCGTTTCCATCTTTACAGCTAGGAGCGAATCCACCTTCGTCACCAACGTTAGTGTTGTATCCTTTTTTCTTCAATACAGTTTTCAATGCATGGAATGTTTCAGCAGCCATACGTACAGCTTCTTTTTCACTCTTTGCACCTACTGGCATGATCATGAATTCTTGGAAGTCTACAGTAGAGTCTGCATGAGATCCACCGTTGATTACATTACACATAGGAACTGGTAATGTTTTTCCGTTAAATCCACCGAAGTAGTTATATAATGGTTCACCATAGAAATCAGCTGCAGCTAATGCACAAGCCATAGAAACACCTAAAGTAGCGTTTGCACCTAAGTTTTTCTTAAATGGATCTCCATCCAATTCTAACATAGTTTTGTCGATCAATACTTGATCACGGCAGTCCATACCAACTACTTTTGGAGCAATGATGTTATTAACATTGTCGACAGCTTTTGTTGTTCCTTTTCCTTGATAACGTGTTTTATCTCCATCACGTAATTCCAAAGCTTCACGTACACCTGTACTTGCTCCACTTGGTACCATTGCGCGTCCGTAAGCACCAGATTCAGTAGTTACTTCTACTTCTACTGTTGGGTTACCACGAGAATCTAATACTTCACGAGCATATACATCAACAATAATAGGCATAATAAAATATCCTCCTTGAGCCTTATAGCTATTAGTATGATAACACTTTAACAAATGCGTTTCAATCTGAAATTCTATGTAAAATACTTTCCTTTTCGCTTTCGCTTTCATCGCTAAAAATACACAAAAATGAAGTTAGTCCTTCCCTTTTCAACTTTGGTATTTCATCCGTATAATCCGTAAGATTTGTATCAAAAATCTGCATGAAACAAGCCTTGTTTCCTTCCATCTTATATGCATGTCCATCCATGCCCCGTAAAGTAAATTGATGTTGATGGCACAAAGCACAATGCTGACGTTTTCCATCTTTTATAATCGTATTAACCGGACAATGGCGCATAATCATTAAACGACGGTGTTGATAAATCGTATAGATGACTGGTGCCTGGCTTTGATAACGCTGCTTATAGGCACGCAATAAATCTGTTATTTGTTCAAACGTGAGCTCATCACTAAGTACGACATGGTCATAACCCATCTCTTGGATTGCGGCTACCCCATACGAATTCGTTACATTCATGCTAGATGGCGCACAAGTTTCGTCTACTTGATCTATATAAATTCGACTGGAAAGCTCTTGTTTTATAGGTTGATACCTATAGGATTCCTCAGCCGAACAAACGACTTCTAGCCTAACATTTTCTAGAGCGGCAATAGCTTGTCTTCGACAATTGTTTAAAGCCCCTAAAGGAAAGAAGACTTCACCTTGAATCGCACATTCGATTTTGGTAAACGCAACCCAGGAATTCTTTGTCTTATTCATCTGTTTTACGATGGTCTTTTCACTTAAGCCCTGATTCTTTGCCAGTTCTGCTTTTTCTTCTGACTCAATAGAAACCATATGGCTTCCATCACTGATTTCACAAACCAGCGGATACCCTGCCCCTTTACAAGAAACCCGCATTTCACATGCCACTTTTCGACAAGATTGACTAATTGCTTCTTTAACTTCTTTCTCTAAGTCTGCACCAATCGTACGGCGTACAATATCGCCTTTTTTTACATGTCTAAGATTCTTTAAACAAGCTACCTTCCCAGCTGGAATACGATTCTGCAAGCGCAGTTTCTCATCATATAAATAGTTGATGCGACAACCTGCTTCCTGGCCTAAGCGGATTCCATCATTTTGTACGAGATCTTTTGAACAGAGAATACGTACTTCATCGCGTTTGACCGATAAAACTTTTCCTACGACAATTCCTTGATGATTGCACGTCTTCATATTCATCAAATCGTTACCCGTTTGTTGATAAACATGTCCCAAAGTATATCCGCGATAAAACGTTTGTTGGGCCAGTTCTTTATCCTGTTCCGTTCGCTTTTTGCCATCGCGAACCATTTTCACTTGACGAACCGTTTCATAAACATATTCACTTGACTTCATGCGCCCTTCAATTTTTAGTGAATCTACATCAAGTTCTTTAACTCGATCAATCAAGGATAGATCTTTTGGACTCAATAAATATTTGCCATCTGTAGCTACTTTTTGCCCATCTTCATAGAGTTCATAAGCCATACGACAAGGTTGGGCACACATACCGCGATTGCCGCTTCTTCCATAACAGACACTCGAAAAATAACAACGTCCTGACATCGAAATACAAATGGCTCCATGAACAAAGATTTCAATTTCTAAGCCAGCTTTCTTACACGCAGCAATTTCAGCTTTCGTACACTCTCTAGCTAGTACAACCCGACTTACCCCAAGCTTTTTTAAACGCATAATTTCTTCTGGGTACATCACACTCATCTGTGTAGAAGCATGAATTGATAGGTCTGGTAAACGATGATGTAATAAATGAATCAAACCAAGGTCTTGTACAATTAATGCATCTACACCCATTTCATAGAGTTGTTTAGCTACTTGATAGGCCGATTCTATTTCTTCTTCAAAAAGAATTGTATTCATCGTAACATGCACTTTGACATTGACTAAGTGGCAACGCTTTATAATTTCACGGATTTCTTCAAGGGTAAAATTTTGGGCATAAGCTCTAGCGCCAAAGTTTTTGCTGGCGAGATATACCGCATCACAACCTGCTGCTAAAGCTGCATCTAACATGTCCCAGTTTCCCACGGGTGCTAATATTTCTTGCATACCATTCCTCCCAAAAAAAAAAGACTTAACAGTCTTCTTTTTTATTCATATAAAATCTACGGATTGCTTGAAATGTCTCTTCACTAATGACATGTTCAATACGACATGCATCTTCGGCAGCCGTCTTGCTATCCACTCCAATGCTCTTTAACATATCTGTAAAGAAACAATGCCGTTGATACGTAGAACGAGCAATCTCTTCTCCTTCTGGTGTAAGATGAAGAATTTTACTTGAATTTAATCGAATCAGACCTTTTTGTTCCATTAATTTTACAGCATGACTAACACTTGGTTTGGAAAAGCCTAAATAACTTGCCACATCGACACTACGGACATTTTCTATTTGATCTTCTAGAACCAAAATTGCTTCTAGATAATCTTCCATTGATTCACCTAAATGATCTGACATAAGCTACAACCCCTTTAAATCTTGTTCTTCTATTTTAGACTAGGCAAAATACAAAGTCAAAGAAAAAGCTTGTCTAGGCAGCATTTCACTTATGTTCGGTAATTGGTGGAACAAAGCTCTCTATCGCACCACGCAATTTTGGATGGCGAATCACAAAATGAATAGCAGGCGCTTTCCCTTTAGAAACCATAACCCATCTGCCTTCATGAATTAAAATCTGTAGATTTCGAAAAGCATGTGCCGTACTTCGCTTACACGTATAGTTTTCCATCTGCTCGGCAAAACTTTCGGTTTCCTGCAAATGTTTCGCATATTCTTCTTCCGTATAAGAGAAATCTGTCTCACAAAAGACACCAGATAATTCCAGCGTTGGTGGATTTTCTTTAAACTCCTGGGATGTAAAAACCGGAATTTCATCTTCAATCGTTCCAAGTTCAAGGATAGCTAAAATCCGTTGTTTCTGGATTTCGGCATGTTTTTCAATACGTTGTTTTTGTTGGTCATCCAACCCATGACGACTTAAGATCGCATCTAGCAATTCTTCACTAATTGTATAAAGAGGAAGGGTCGATAAAATACTTCGTCGATTTCCTGACTTTGTCGTGTTTGCCACAAAGAAGGAATTCAATTCCTTTTCTCGCTCTTGACGATATATTTCCATTAATGGATACGCATTTTTCAACATTTCATCCGCATGTTTTTGATAATACTCGATGTCCTTTTTGGATTTAGTTAAATAATATCTTCCTTCACTATGATAGCCAGCTACCGCTTCTCCTACCAGAGCCGCACTACCCGAAACCTTCAACAAATGTAAAAAAACATTATTTTGAACATTCTTAAAATAATAGGGAGAAATCTGTCCCGTCATATACATAGGAATCCAGCTTTCCAAACCCAACATCATTTCATCAAAAGAACGATCAATATTATGAATCTGATTGAGATGCAAACCCTTTTTTAACATCAATGCCATACCAAACATCCATTTCTTTGGGAAATCTGGATCACTGGCCATTTCTTTCATTGGCATATCACTATACATCGTTACTGGTTGCATCGATTTAGAAAGTACGGTTGACTTCAAGAAATCCAGTTCACTTTCCATCATCTCATTAAGGCCAAAATAACTTTTCGTAGATGGAATCTGAAAAGGAACCGATGGAACTTTCAATTCATCAAATTTAATGACTTTTATGTATTCATTCAAATCAAAGGCATCCAATTTACTCAAGAACTTTGAAACACTGTCTTCCTCATTTTCTTGTTCCGGTTGTTTTAAAAGCCAGCTTTTTATTTTGGAAAACCGGATGGATAAATCAGAAATCTCATCCGTATCACAATCAATCAATTCTGCCACAAGTGCAATTTCAAGGGGAGTTTGCATTTCTCGAGCGACAAAAGAAGCTACAGAAGACGCAAAGCGATTGGCATCCCCAGGTTTTCTGGTCCCATTACGAATCCGGAAAATTGCCGAAGGATCATAATTCATATACTGACAGAGCTGATTAATATTGATATTAAGAGTGGAAAGAAGCGTATTAAAGTTTTGGCGTAAGATTTCTTTATCCATGGAAACAAAATCATCACAGAATAAAAACGCTTCTTTAATAGAAGCCAAAGTCAACTCCGACAGATTCTTTTGTGCAGCCAGGCTCGCGATAGCTTCACATAAACCCTCAAAGGATTTAGATCCAAATTCAGGAACCCGCTCCCCATTCCGATAACGACTAAAAGAAGATGCCGAAATTCCTGATTGTTGCGAAAGCTCTTTTGCACTACAAGAAAGAACTTCCATATATTCATTAAGTTTTTGACTAAAATTCATACCTACTACCTACGCATTTCTTACTAAAAGTATAACGAAGAAAAAAAGAAAAAAAGAATGGCGTTCAAAAAGAATTTCCGATTTGGTCATGGCCTCATTGGAAATAAAAAAAAGGATGCACGTTACAGACATAACGAAACATCCGATTCTTTTTAAACAAGACGATCAAATAAATTAACCAAAGGTTGATTAGATTGATGTGGCATACCCAATGCCTTTTTAATTGGAATAGAAACAATTTCATTATTGCGAATTGCAATACATTGTCCACCAATTCCCTGCATCAACATATCTACAGCTTTTTCTCCCATACGGCTAGCCAACATACGATCAAATGGACAAGGTGATCCACCACGTTGGATATGACCTAATACCGTTGCACGGCCAGAGAAACCAGTATTTAAGCTAACCTTTTTCGCAAATTGATCAACTTCAGTAATTTTTTCACTGATGACCACAATGGCATGTTTTTTCTTTTTAATCAAATCAATGTCACGCAAACGACCTAACACTTCTTCTTCATCAAAGCCGGTTTCACTTGTTACGATAATTTCCGCTCCACAAGCAATTCCTGACCATAATGCCAAGTCACCGCAACGGTTCCCCATTACTTCAACGATTGAACAACGGTGATGGGAATTCGATGTATCACGTAATTTATCGATACATTCTACACAAGTTTCCAATGCGGTTTGGAATCCAATTGTATAATCGGTACACGTAATATCATTATCAATAGTTCCTGGCAAACCAATACAATTGACACCCATTTCAGTTAAGGAAAGGGCACCACGATAAGAACCATCTCCACCCACAACAACGACAGCTTCAATACCACGCTTTTGAAGTTGTTTCACTGCTTTTTTACGAACTTCAATATCTTTGAATTCAGGAAGACGAGCAGAACCTAAAATCGTACCGCCACGATTTACAATTTCTCCTACTGTCTCGCGTGTTAATGGTTCAATGTATCCTTCAACCATTCCTTTATATCCGTTATAAATTCCAAATACTTCCAATCCGCTATTGATACCAACTCTTGTGACCGCACGAATTGCAGCATTCATACCTGGAGAATCTCCTCCTGAAGTTAAGATTCCGATTCTTTTTACCATGTCGTTACTCCTCCATAGAACAATATCTCGTAAAGAGAATATCTTTCTTTAACGATTTTGTTTTCATAATTCTATCATACCTTATTTTAAAAAAAAGGCGTAACAATTCAACATCAATTTTTAAAAAAAATTGTGTAAAAGAAACATCATATTTCCTATTGAACAAGTAGGTTTTTTTGCATATACTAAATTAATGAAGAGGTGAAGCAAATGAAGATTTCAACCAAAGGAAGATATGCCCTTTCACTGGTTTTAGATATTGCCTTACAACCCAGCAATGCCCCGGTTACTTTAAAAGACATTTCTAAAAGACAATCTATTTCGTTAAAATACTTAGAACAAATTATGCCTTCTTTAACAACCGCAGGAATAATCCGCAGCGTTCGAGGACCAAAAGGCGGCTATTATTTAAACAAAGATGCCAACCAGATCAGTGTTGGATCAATTCTACGCTTAACCGAAGGTTCCTTAGCCCCTGTCGATTGGGTCGTTCCCGACAGTAATGAACCCGAAGTAAAAGATCCTATTACCGTACTTGTATGGGATAAACTGTATCAAGCGATTTGTGATGTCGTTGATAATGTCACCATCCAAGACCTAAAAAATCAAACCTTATATAATGGCGGTGAATACTATATTTAATTGTATTCATCGTTTTTTTATGCGATTTGGACAATCTTTTTACACATCTGCACTTGTTGGTGCTGTTTTTCCGTTAACCGATCTGTAATAAAAACATCGACTTCCCGAAAAGAACAAAACGAATAATGCCCCGTCATCGAAAATTTTGTGTTATCACTCACCATCACGACTTTCTTGGTTTGATTGATAACATGCCGTCTAGTCCCTACTTCTTCCATGGAATAGACCGTAAATCCAGAGGCATTCAAAAGGCCATCGGATCCAAATAATGCGATATCAATATAAATCGAATCCAACATTTTTTCACTGAAAAAACCATCCGTATGTAAACCGTTTTTATGTAATTTTCCACCTACTAAAACGGCATCAAAATTCATCTCATTACACTTGTATGCCATCGGCAAAGAGTTGGTAATAATCGTCAAGTCTTTTTTCTGCCGCAAGGCATCAATTCCTTGAAGCAAAGTACTCCCTGCATCTAAATACACGATATTTCCATCTTGAATTTCTTCGATAGCTCGATAGGTCAGGCGTTTTTTGATATCTGTATTTTCTTGATTGCGCACTGAAATCGGTAATTCTTGGCGAAATTTATTCACGCGTGCAAAACCATGCGAACGGACAACGATTCCCTGTTCTTCTAGTTCATCTAAATCTTTCCGTAGGGTTTCTGGTGTTCCATGTAAAATTGCTGCTAAATCTTTTACCCGATATTGTCCCTTTTCCATTAAGATATTGCGAATCTTTACTTGTCTTGCATCCTTTTTCTTTGACATAAAAGTAGCCCTCCACCTTTTGAATTAGGTCGCAATTCAAAAGTTTTATGTAGATTAAAAATAGAATACCTATTTGATTTCTTTTATTCAAAACATTTTTGGCAAAACAATCTCTTTATTTCTTTATTCAAAAGAAATATTCTTATATAGATGAAATCTTCCCTGAACAAAATTGCATTCAAAGAAAAACAATTTCATAATACAGAAGAAAAGTAAGGAATGAATATGGAAGAGATAAAAGCATTATTTTTTGACATTGATGGAACAATCGTAGAATTCCAATCAAATCGTATTCGTAAAGAAGTCGTTCAAGCAATTTCTAAAGCTCACGAAAACGGGTATAAAGTAGGAATTGCCAGTTCAAGACCATTGACTATCATCAATGACATTGAAAATATTTGGGAAATTCCCTGGGATGGTATTGTCGCAGGCAGTGGAACCATTGTTTATGATCAAAATAAAGAAATATATAAAAATCACAGTTTTTCAAAAAAGACCTTACAAAAGATTTTTGCGATAGCCGAAGAAAAGGATATTGCGATGTATGTTTGTGGAGAAGAAGCCTATTTCACCAAATGGAATACATTTACCCAATGGTTAAAGAAAACCTACCATGTTCAAAGCAATACCATCCATCCCTACCAAGGCGAGTTTGTTCAATTGCTTACCTTATTATCTGACAATCCCAATCAACTTCGTCAATTATATGCCAGCCTTAATGAAACTCGTATTGTCAAAGCGGGACTTTACAACAGCGATATTTTTCCAAAATCCATTAATAAATGCAGTGGCATCCATGAACTGATGGATCTCTGGCATTTTCCGAATCAAGCCTATATGTGTTTTGGTGACACTCCAGGCGATCATGACATGATTATAGATGCCACGATTGGCATTGCGATGAACAGCGGCATGGAAGAGACTAAACAAGTAGCCGACTATGTCTGTCAAGATATTCCCGAAGCCCTAAAACACTTTCAAATCATTGCCTAAAATACCGCCTTTTTCATAAAAAAATCTTATTTCCTATATTTCCCCTTGACTTTATAGGTTTTAAGGGTATTATATGTGTATCAACCGAAAGGGGGAATTACATGAGTAGCGATTGTTGTTGCAAAATTGTTTATGATACATATAGAAAAAGTATAAGAAAAAGAGGAGGAACTATTTATGTCATACTACACTAGCGCAAGCCAATTAATTGGAAACACACCATTATTAAAATTAACAAACATTGAAAAAGCCGAAGGACTTCAAGCCAACTTATTTGCGAAAGTTGAATATTTCAACCCATCTGGATCGGTAAAAGATCGTATTGCCTTGGCAATGATCGAGGATGCCGAAAAAGCCGGAAAACTTACAAAAGACACGGTAATTATTGAGCCAACATCTGGAAACACAGGAATTGGACTTGCTTCTATTGCCGCTGCGAAGGGATATAAATTAATTATTGTAATGCCTGAAACAATGAGTGTTGAACGTCGTCAAATCATCAAAGCTTATGGAGCTGAAATCGTATTAAGCGATGGAACCAAAGGAATGAAAGGTGCCATTGCCAAAGCCCAAGAATTAGCTGAAGAAAAAGGTAACGCCTTTATTCCAAGCCAATTCACTAACCCATCAAACCCTAAAATTCACTATGAAACAACCGGACCCGAAATCTATAACGATTTAGATGGTAAAGTCGATGTATTTGTAGCTGGTGTTGGAACTGGTGGAACCGTAACAGGAACTGGAAAATACTTAAAAGAAAAGAGCAACGCAAAAGTCGTTGCCGTAGAGCCAGAAACTTCTCCTGTATTATCGCAAGGACATGGCGGACCACATAAGATTCAAGGAATCGGTGCTGGATTTGTCCCTGATACCCTTGATACAAGCGTATATGATCAAGTAAGCCCTGTTTCTAATGAAGACGCATTTAAATTCGCGAAATTCATTGCTCATAAAGAAGGAATTTCTGTTGGAATCTCATCTGGAGCTGCTTTAAAAGCTGGAATTGACGAAGCGAAAAAGCCAGAAAACGCTGGAAAGAATATCGTAGTATTATTACCAGATAGTGGTGACCGTTACTATTCTACGGCATTATTCCAAGATTAGTTTTATTCCCACATACATAAGGCCACTGAAGACCATGACCCAAATTGGGCTGGTCTTTTTCTTTTGCAGCAAGAAAAGACAAATCCCAAAAGAAACGATGGTAAAGAATACACTCGTAGAAAAACTACTTTGCAGAATAGAAATAGCCCCAGCTCCAATCAAAGCAATAATAATTGGTCGTAAACGCGCAAAAACCTTTTGCACAAAATCCAGTTTCCGATAGTGCATATAAAACATAACCAAAATCGTACATATCAACAAAGCCGGGAAAATACACCCAAGAGTTGCGACAATGCCACCCATCGTCCCTGCAACCCGTTGACCAACAAAGGTTGCCGCATTGACCGCAATAGGACCTGGTGTCATTTGGGAAATGGTAATTAATTGCGCCATTTCTGTTTTATTTAACCAATGATGCTGCAAAACGACTTGTTGAATTAAAGGCAGGCTCGCATAGCCACCACCAAAGCTCATACAACCAATTTGTAGAAAAGCAAGAAAGAGTTTTCCTAACATTTTAATGCTCCTAAAACACCTAACACCAAGCCAGCTAACACAAGTACAAAGACATTGATTTGGAAAACAGCAACCGCACAAAACGCAAGGACAAAGATCAAAAGCGATGCCCATTGTTTTTCTTGCACGATAGGAAGTAATAATTCCATGCAAGCTGAAACAATCACCGCAGCTACACCTGCTTGCATACCGGCTAACATCGTTGAAATTAGAACATTCGAAATAAAATAGGTATAGAAAATAGAAAGAATAGAGATGATCAAGAAAGGCGGAAGAATAGTAGCTAATACGCCAACCAAAACACCCCAAAAACCACCTAGACGATAGCCAACGACCACGGCCCCATTCACGGCAACCGCCCCGGGGCTTAACTGGGCAATCGCAATTAGATTCAACATTTCTTCTTGATCAATCCAATGCAATTCATCGACAAATTTCTTCTTCATTAAAGAGACGATGACATAGCCACCGCCAAAAGTACAAGCACTGATCACAAATAAAGAAGTAAATAGCTTTAACATCTGTTTCATTGGAAAAATTATAGCACAAAAAAAAGGATGTAACATTGTACATCCTAGACTTTCAATAGTGCCGAACTAAATGGTGGTAAGACTAGTTCTTTACTTGCTTTTTGAACTTGTTTTGTATGCCCAGAAAAAGCTTCCCAGTCACTATGCAACAAAGGCGTTAGTGGTTCTGGCAAAGGGATCGTTTTGTTTTGAGCAGAAAAATTAAAATAGGCATAAATACCCGATTCATTATTTACAGAACGTTTAATGCCAAATAAATTTTCTTGTTCTTCCATCAATACCCAGGTAAAACCACGTGGATCATCATCCCATTCATACAATGGCGCATAGTTTGTATAGATGGCATTTAATTGCTGAATATATTTAGAGAATGAATCATGCATCGGATATTCCAACAAGAACCAGTCAGGTTCTTTGCTTTCATCCCATTCTCTAAACATCGCAATTTCATTTCCCATAAAATTCAGTTTCTTTCCGGGATGGACCATCATATACATATACAAAGAACGACATTGACTGAACTTCTCTTCATAGCTTCCATATATCTTGTCAATAATGGTTTTCTTGCCATGCACAACTTCATCATGCGATAGTGGCAATAGATATCTTTCTTTATAAAAATAGTACATAGAGAAAGTTAGCTTTGCGGCATAATCCTTTCTCTCATCACTTGTTTTCATAAAATAATCTAACGTATCATTCATCCAGCCAAGATCCCATTTATAATCAAATTCCAAACCACCTTCTAATACGGGTTTCGTTACATTGGGATAGGCCGTAGAATCTTCCGCAATCAACATACAAGATGGATGCAAATGATGAAGGCCTGCATTCATACGTTGAATAAATTCAATCGAGCGAGGATTGACCCCACGTTTTTCATCACCTAACCAGTAAATCAAACGGCTGACGGCATCCATACGAATTCCATCAAAATGATATTCTTGTAACCAATAATGACAAACTGACTGCAAGAAGGAACATACTTCATGACGAGAATAAATGAAGTTACAGGTTCCCCATTCACTTTCGGTTACATCACTTTCGGGATATTCATACAATTCACTTCCATCGTATTGTTTTAAACCATAGGAATCTACCGCAAAATGCGCAGGAACAAAATCAATAATGGCACCAATGCCTGCTTGATGCAGTGAATCAATGAGGGTTTGAAGTTGACTGGCATTACCATAGCGACTTGTAGGACTAAAATATCCGGTTGGTTGATATCCCCAAGAGCCATCAAAAGGATACTCATTCAAAGGCATAAACTCTACATGGGTATAATGATATTTCTTACAATAATCAATTAAAGCCGGAGCTAATTCATCATATGTAAACCAGGAACCATCGGCTTTTAATCGCCATGAGCCAAAATGAACTTCATAAATATTTAAGGCTTTATCAAAATTTCGCGTTCGCTTTTCCATCCATTCTTGATCATGAAAGGAATAGGCTACATTGCGAATAATCGAAGCTGATCCAGGGCGCAATTCCATGCCAAAACCATATGGATCACAATGCTCTACACGACCATTTTTCCCATAAATGACATATTTATACATCTGTCCTTCCATGGCATTTTCGCTATAGAAAGACCAGATTCCACCATGGTCCTCTTGTGACAGTTCTGCTTCTTGCCAGTTATTAAATTCACCAATTACACAAACCCGACTTGCTTGTGGTGCATAGGTACGAAATAGACATCCCTGCCCTTGTAAATGGGCGCCAAAATACGTATAGGCATCAAAGGCTTTTCCTTCATAAAAATCTTGAAGCAACATAATAAATCCTCCGAATCAATGTAAACTCATCATACCATGGCATTCCGATTGCTTCAATTGACCAATCGTCATTTTTTCTATAAACAGAAAAAAAACTGCTACATTTGTAGCAGTTTACAGGCATGCAATCAATTAGTTGTTGATTAATTTGTCGCCTTCATTATTCCATGAATACAATTTACGGATTTCTTCTCCGACTTTTTCTGATGGATGTTCAGCAGCTAATTTACGTAAAGCCTTGAAGTGAACTTGACGACCAGCACTAGACATATCTGTTAAGAAGTCTTTTGCGAAAGTACCATCTTGGATATCAGATAAGATTTGTTTCATAGCTTTCTTAGTTTCAGCTGTAACAATCTTTGGTCCAGTAATGTAATCACCATATTCAGCTGTGTTAGAAATTGAATAACGCATTCCTGCAAATCCTGATTGGTAAATTAAGTCAACGATTAATTTCATTTCATGGATACATTCGAAATATGCGTTACGAGGGTCATATCCTGCTTCACATAAAGTTTCGAATCCAGCTTGCATCAATGCACAAACACCACCACATAATACAGCTTGTTCACCGAATAAGTCAGTTTCTGTTTCTGTACGGTAAGTTGTTTCCAATAAACCAGCACGTGCTCCACCAATTGCAGCACCATAAGCTAATGTAACATCCCAAGCATGTCCAGTTGCATCTTGTTCAACAGCAATTAGACAAGGTGTTCCTTTACCTTCTTGGTATTCACTACGAACAGTATGTCCAGGTGCTTTAGGAGCGATCATAGTAACATCAACATCCTTTGGTGGTACGATACATCCAAAATGAATATTGAATCCATGAGCGAACATTAACATATTACCTGGTTGTAAGTTTGGTTCGATATCAGCTTTATACATATCAGCTTGTTTTTCATCATTAATCAAAATCATGATGATATCTGCTTGTTTTGCAGCTTCTGCAGCTGTATATACTTTAAATCCTTGATCTTCCGCTTTTTTCCAAGATTTTGATCCTTCATACAAACCGATGACTACATCACATCCTGAATCTCTTAAGTTTAATGCATGAGCATGTCCTTGTGATCCGTAACCAATAATCGCAATTTTCTTTCCATCTAAGTAAGATAGATTACAATCACTTTCATAAAAAATACGATTTTCTGCCATTTCTATTTCCTCCTCTATTAGTTGTCATACAACTAAATGACTTGTTGTATGACAATTGTAAAACGACCTGTATCACTTGTCAATTATTAATTGAAATTTCTTCATGCAAGATCGCATGATGCAAATGAATCGTCACTGCACTCTTTAAAGCTTGCGCATCTCGCCGCTTCAAAAAGTCCATAATTAAGATATGTTCCTTATAGGCATCTTCAGCAATTACATCCAAATTCAAATGTAAATCAAAGGTCTTCTCAATGGTTTCTTTTATAATTGGCGTAAATTGCGCCAAGAAATCATTATGGCATGCGCGAACAATCGACGAATGGAATTCTGCTTCCACTTCAATTCGTTCAGAAGAAGTTGGATCTTTTAAGATCCATTCTTGTACTTCCTTGCCAACTTTCAAAATATAATCAATGTCTTCTTGCGTAGCTCGCTTACATGCCAGTACAGCAGCCTCAGGTTCAATAATCATGCGTGCTTCATATAAATCACGCAAAGTAATTTTTTTGGCATGTATATCCAATTGCGGATCGGTTTTTACATCCATTTGCGAAGAGACAAATGTTCCATTCCCTCTTTCTACATATAGCAGACCTTCGGAAACTAGAATGCGAATTGCTTCACGCAACGTTGTACGACTAATTCCAAGTTGCGCAGATAAATCATTTTCATTAGGTAATTTTTGCCCCACTTGATACGTTTGTTTCTGCACAATCATTTGTCGCAAAACATCTGCGGTTCTTTGAGATAAATTTTCTTTCTTTGTCATGCTTCCATTTTACATCAATTAAACAGACAACTCAAAGTATTTGTCTGACAAAAAAAGAGATTGATTGCTCAATCTCTCTATGCCGAATAATCTTGGCCAAATCCTTTCGAAGGATCGTATTGGGAAGTATCGTAATTACCTGGTGTAATTTGGGAACCATTCGAAGCCGCATCATTGCCACTATTTGAATCATCCGTACTATCATACGCATTCTGATCTGTTGTAGAAGAATCTTGGTTTTGTGAATCTTTACTTGGTTCTTCCTTTTCCTCATCTTCTTCATCAAAAACATAATCATTATAATCACGTACAATGACTTTAATTTTTTTCTTTGTGGTATTGCCATATATATCTTGGGCTTTCACAGTCACTTTATAGGTGCCTGGCGTATAGAAATCTACTTTTTTGGTATCGACCGTAATATTTAACTTGGATAAATCTTTCGCTTTGATTTTCTTTTTGAAGTTATAATCACTATCACCATAATTCACGCGGATAACTTTTGGCAACTTCGTAAAAGTTGGTGCTTTTGTATCTTCAATAAGCACTTTAATGTTGCGAATTTGTTTGCCTGAAATCGTATTAATCGAAGCATGTGCTACATAAGCACCAGGTTTATCTTCATCTACCGAAGAAGTATCAATCGTAAACGATTTATCATCTCGATCCAACACATCGGTTGCTTGAATATTGACTTTTTGTCCCAATTCATAGGTTAATGAAGTATTTGTCCATTTTGCCTGATTGGTAATACGTACCATCAAATATCCAAAGAGAACCACAAGCACAAGTACTACCGCAATAGCTGTAATACGAATTCTTTTTTTTGTTTTTGTTTTGATCATTCTATCCACCTACTTCATTCTTTTTAATTCCGGAATCATTTCTTCAATCTTCTTGCGATTCTTTCCGCTTAAATAAGCTGTTGAGATAATTTCTAAATAATCTACATATTGATTAAACAGGCGAGTCCCCCGCTTTTTTTGCGCTCCACCTAATAAGAAACGATTCACAATGTAATCATCCGGACTAGATATTGAAATTTTACCATCACTTAGAGAGAACTCCATCCGAATTGTACAATCCAGTTTCCGACTATAGCCTTCTAAGAAAAGTCGTTCTAACTGCATTGTTTGTAGTTTTGCGTTTTCAAACAAATCATAAACCGTTTGTCTACAATCCATATCGGCACACAAAACGAATGTTTCAAAAGACGAATCTTGTACTTCTAGTTGCGCAATTTTCTCAAAATCTTGTGCAATCACCATAGTAGCTAAACTCATCACCCATTCTTTATTTAAAGAAAGGGTGGGTTGGAATGTACAAACGACACATCTTTTATCCAATTCTTTTACGTTTTTCACATCAATTCGTTCCAGTTCCATATCTTCACCTAGCGAACTATATTATACGAAAAAAAAAGAGGATTGAAAGAGAAATCTTTCAAATCCTTTTAAAGCTAACTCTTCGTTGGAATATAGGGACGAATACGGTCAGCAAGATTATGGATATTTCGCGTTTGAATCCATACTTTTCCATTGCCATGGAACTCATTGACTAAACCTTCTCCAGTTGTAAAACCAAAAGTACCACTCGCTACACGAATCGCATAATCCAAATTACTATCCCAAGCTACCACATGTTCATTATCAATCGTTAATGGCATATCATCACTTACTTCTAATTCGATCAAATCCCCAAAGGCATTGATTAAAATATCACCAACACCTTCTGTTTCCATCACGAATAAACCACCCGTGCCACCAAAAACCGCTTTTCCCAAGTCTTGTTTTTTAATCAAGTAATCCACTTGATCATCACTAGCTAAAAAAGCTCCGGTATTCAAACGATATTGATGCATCGCATCAACTTTCAAACACGAAACCTTTCCTGGTATAGCGGGCGCAATACCGATTTGACTTTGGTTTTTCAAGCCTCTTGCGATCGTAATAAAAACGCTTTCTCCACTAGCCAAAGAGCGGGCTGCAGCACGTACTAAGCCACCTAAACCCTTTGATTTACTATTTGTCTTTCCTACAATTTCTACATTTTGTAGATAAACCATGGAGCCATTTTCAATTTTCACTTGCTCATCTTCTTGTAGTTCGATACGTACAATAGGATTATCTGAATCCCCAACAATCGTATAGTTCATATTTTCTCCTTTTCTCTTTATTGTCTATCTCTAAAGAAATTTTATCATACCTTATTATGAAGGAAAAAGCCCTTTCATACACAAAAAGTAAAAAAACTGTTGATTATTTTTTTAAATCGTATACAATAAAAAAGCGCTGAGAAAATATCAGGCCTTACACATGGGGTCGTGGCGGAATTGGTAGACGCAACGGACTTAAAATCCGTTGGGAGTTAATTCCCGTGTGGGTTCAAGTCCCACCGTCCCCACCATCTTGATTGAAACCTTCTTATGGAAGGTTTTTTTTTCTTTATCCAGTCAAAAAAGAAGCTGCGTATTCATTACAGCTTCTCTTAGATACTATCTTGTCTTCTTATGCCATACAAAAAGGAAACATAAGGAAAGAATCAAACTTGCCACATAAGCCATTTCATGATTGGAAGCACCGGTTTTAATACCCAGTTTTTCACTTTCATTAGAAACAGACATCGTATACGTATACAACGCATCTGAGTCAACTTTTTGATCATTTACATACAACTGATGATCTTTCACTTCAACTTTGATAATGTCTTTACTTAAACGATAACCACCTGGCGCTTGCGTTTCTTTAATGTAATAAACGCCTTCTTTGATCTTAAATGTAGCCGTGCCCTCCTTTTGATCGGCATGTACCTCTTCTACTTTATCGGTACAAGTTTGGTTGGCGAACATGGTGAACACAAAATCTTTACCACAAATATTTTGTTTTGTTGCAGCATCCACCTTATTGATCTTTAATTCAAAGTTTCTAAATTCTACTGTTTGATTTTCATCTTTGATATCCGCATGACTCGCTACTTGAATCGATTCTTTGTACAAATCTTCAAATACAACCGTTTGTTTCCCTTCTAGGTCACTAGAATCTAGTTCATATTCCAAAATGACTTGACCATCTTTACTTTCTGGAACAAAAGTCTTTTCACTTACCACTTCTTTTTCATCAATCAATAATGGTTCCTTGGTTTCTTTATTCATCAATTTACCTTTGACGGTATATTCTTTTCCGACTTCTAGATTCTGATAGCTGACCACATCTTCAAATTTCACTTTTTTACTCACTAGGACAAAGGAATTATCTTTTTCAGATTTTGCGTGAGTCTGTAAGTCAATAAGATGAATGGTTTGATGCAAATCTTCCCAGTCTTGATGTTTGGCAATTTCTTTTTCATTTTCCTGCAAGGATTCAAAGAAGACAAAATCATCTCCTGCACCGAAATCAGAAAGATCCACTTCAAAAGGAACCTCCACTTGTCCATCAGCTTGCTCTGCCACAAAGTCTACTTGTGCCGATTCAATGGCTTTTTGATCCGCTTTATGCATCAAAGTACCTTTCAAAGTATAGGAATGACCTGGTTTTAAACCTTGATACGATACTGCATCGATCCATTTCACTTTTTCTTTTGTCACCTGTTGTTCATCATTGCCATTTTCACTTTGTGCAGAGGTATGCAAATCAATAAATGAAATCGTTTGTTTGTCATCCATCAAATCTTTATGGCTGGCCACTTCAATTTCCTCATCTGCATTCACTTCATACAATGTCTCATAGACAACTAAGTTCTTTCCAGCTTTTATATCATCGCTATCTAAAGTAAATTCAACGTCGACATCGCCACGCTTTTCTTTTGGCGTAAAGGTCTTGGTCGCTTCGATTTCTTTATAAACTTTTTGTGTATCACGATCCATCAATACACCTTTTAGCTTATACGTCTGATTTGCCACAAGACCTTGATAATGCACCTTATCAAGTATTTTCACTTTTCCTTGTCGGATCTGTTGATAACTATGACCTTGTTCCGATTGAGCTTGGGTATGAATCTTAGATGGAAGAATCGAAATTGTTTGATTTGCATCATTTAAATCTTGATGTTGGGCAATCACACAATCTTTATGTTCTTTGTTTCCATATAAAGTTTCAAATACAACCACATCACTGCCACCCAATTGACTGGCATCAAAGCTTAATGGAATACGTACTAAACCTTCACTCTTACTTGCTTGGAAAGTCTTACTTGCTTCTACAACAGAACCATCAGCCTGCTTAATAGCTTGCCCACTTTTCTTATCCACAAGCACGGCATGCACACGATACGTTTCCTTCTCTTTTAAGCCTTGATAAGATACGACATCTTCGACTTCAACCTTTTTAGCGGCATTTGCCTCTTTTCCATTGCTACGCTTGTTTAAAGCCGTTGTACGAATTTTTATTGTCGCATTTTTCATCTGTAAAGCCTTCTCATAAACCGTTTGTTTCTGATCTTTTTGTTGGAAATCTACCGCAAGTTCAGATGGATTCAACGCATAGTTTTCCAGCGTTTCTACCTCTTTCCAAGTAAATGCTGAAGTACCAGTTCCCATTGGTAAATTGTCCACTACGATTTCATCATCGTCACCCAATGTATACTTTCCAATGACTTCACCTTTTTTATAAAGGATTTTTCCATCCGCTGGATCAATGATATCTTGTTTGGCAGAAAGCATAAAAGTTGCTTGTCCATGGCCTTTATGACCATCTTCCCAGATCTTTTTAAAGCGTAATTCTCCTTTTGCTGGAACATCAGTGGCAACCATAGTAAGTACCGGTTGTCCATCTTCATCTACCCCACTAATAGAGGATTTTGTGATCGTAAATCTGCCATCATCGGCAAGTACATAGCCTTTTGGTGCCACAACTTCTTTTAAACGATAGT
The DNA here is from genome assembly GCA_003480165.1 of Firmicutes bacterium AM41-11. Taxonomy (GTDB): domain Bacteria; phylum Bacillota_I; class Bacilli_A; order Erysipelotrichales; family Erysipelotrichaceae; genus Absicoccus. The sequence continues at coordinate 86,569 of QUIQ01000003.1, forward strand.
CACCACTTGGTAAATTCAATGGCAATGCCACCGAACCTTTGGCTTCCGAACTACCCGCAAGATAGCCGCCAGGAACACTCAAACGATTATCGGCATTGGTAATAAAGGTATGTACCCATTGATTTCCCACCTTTAAAGAAAGTATGCCATTCGCATCGGTTTTCATATTCTTTTTTGCATAATTACTGACGACATTTCCTTCTTTATCAAGTTTTTGCACTTGGAAAGCCGCACTGTTTAAGGAAATCGTTTTACCACTTTCCTTATCCTTCTTCACGATTTTCACCGAACTGGTAAACGGAATATCGTTAATGTAGTAATGTACAAGACCATCTTTTGAGCAGTCAATGCGTTGTCCATTTTCTAGAAGTCCATAGGTTTCATCACCAACCACAAAACGGAATACTTCTTTTAGTTCATACGTTTCTTGGGCATTCTCCCCTAACTTCGACTGCTTAACTACATATGTTCCATATGCCAAATCCGGGGAAGTTGCTTCCCCGTTCTTATCGGTATTTAGTACTGCCCATTCTTTTTCTGTACCTTTTTCCTGCGCTAATTTCAGTGCCGCATGAATATCTTGATGAGCTTCTTGGTAATAACGCTCTAAAACCGCAATAAACTGTGCCCCTTTCTCTGGCTGTACGATTTCACTTTGATGGGCATCACTGATAAATTTAGCAATGCCAAAACGTCCTGATTTCACAGTATTCGAAATCTTTGGAATCTGAAAAGTTTCAACAACTGCTTGATTGCCTTGCGATGTAATCGTACGTTGAATAACTTCTTTATTCAATTTATAGCCTTTTGGTGCTTTGGTTTCTTGAATTGTGAGTTTTCCAAGCGGTAAAACCACACGACCTTGACTGTCATAATAGAAATCATCCCCCGATACTTTATATGCATCATTGCACTTTGCCAAACCTTGCGCATCCGTCTGCAAAACCCAAGTACGCAAGACCTTATCCGCTTTATTTAAAAATTGAACGGTAAATTGCGCCCCTTCTAAGGAAGCTTCGCCTTGGGTTTGATTGGTCTTCGTATCTTTATCTACTTTCTTAATTAAGATTTCTATTGGATTGGCTTGCGGTTGGTCACTTACATCTTTGGTCGTTGTTTGATTGGAAACAACATCAATTCCAATCACCGTTGTATCCAGGGCATAACCTTTTGCCGGAGTAATTTCTTTTAAGTAATAGTGACCTGCTTTTATTTTTTCTAGCGTATTGGATTGACCATCCGCACCAATTGTTAGAGTTCCAACTAAAGTTGTTGCCGAGGCGTCACTATAAAGACCATATTGGCAACCTTCCAAACTTGCATAATAGTCATTATCGGCACTAATTCCTGGATTAGCAGATGCTTTACGAAGTTTCACCTTTCCATATGGACTATACACGCCATAACAGATATCTTGACGTTTAGTGTACTGATTTTGCCAGTTTGTGCCATATAAATTATTTGAACAACGATATACTTTGTACACATCGACAGGATCAGCTTGCCCAAAAATTTGATTTGCGACATTATTGATAACCCATTGATATAGAGCAGGATAAGCGGAAGTGGCACAGGTTCCACAATTGGCTAGAGAAACCAGTTCACTTGTTAAACCAATCGCTCCATCCGCTCCATATCGAGCTGTCAAACAATCGCCTGGGCCCTTATACCCATAGTATAGAGCCTTTCTGAGGTTAGCATTGTTTTGTTCAACTGGATCACCTACCGTTTGACCGATTTGAACACCAGCTTTCATTCCTTCACCACAGAATGCCATTGCACCATTGGACATCGAATAATACGCAGCATTAATGGCATAGCCTGGTAAACTGGGGTTATTCCATAGGATTTCATTAGCTTTATCTACACGTAGAGAACCCGAACGACCAGCTCGTGCAGATCTACCACTAGCTTGGGCACCACCTCCCGCAACTTTCACTTTGCTATCTTTTTGGCTAAACTGCACAACGATTTCGATTGATTCATTCTGCATCTGGATTTGGCTTTGAAATTCTTTCTGAGCTGAAAAACCAGCCATCGTCTTTCCATTTAATGACACATCTTCTACCACACCATCGTCTAAGGCTTTTGCCACAAAGGCAATTGTGTCACCTGTCGATAAGAATTGGGTATACGTATCCCCATCTTTTAATTCCGAATGTGTAGTACCATCATCCATTTCCACTATGCCATTTCCCTGAACTTGAAGGGAAAAATTCGGTAGTTCTTCGGCTTGAATAACTTGAAATCCTGTCAAAAACGATAAAAACAGCGCAAAACATTGCCTAAATAATTTCTTCATGTTTCTACTTCTCCTTTTCCTCATTAAGGAAATTTTCCTATTTTTTTCATGATTGTCTCCTTTGTCCATCCTTAAATACGTGTGTTTGGTCAAAAAAGGATAAAAAAAGTGAAAGTTTTTTAAAAAAAGAAAAAAAATCGTAAGAAACTATCCAAAATTATCAAAACCATGTATGCTAGAAACAGGTGATAGAATGTTTCTAAAGAAGAAAAAGAATACCGTTCCTGACTTATGGAATTTCATGACTTCCCTAAACAAAAAAGACAAAACTTTGTTTGAAAGCCTCTTAAAGAATGGAAATCAACCCTTGGAGTATAAAGGGGACCATAAGCCAAGTGGTTTACTGAAAAATAAAAAGATCATTGAAAGAACCGTAGTGCAAAAAGCCGAAGGCAATCGCCTCAAAGACTATACCGAGTATCGCATTCAACCCGATGTCTATGCAGTCATGAAACCATCGTATGATACCTTTCATGCCATCATTCATTAAAAATTATTACCAATTAAAAGAATCTCCTTTATACTATTAGCTTGTATAAAAAAGGAGATTTTTTTCTATGATTTCTAAAAAAGAATGGATGCCATTGATTGGAATGACAATCGCGGCTTTTGTATTCAATACATCCGAATTTATGCCCGTTGGTTTGTTAAGCGGTATTGCCCAAACCTTTTCGATTTCTATTTCTACCGCAGGATTGATGATCACGATTTATTCTTGGTCCGTTTTACTGCTCTCATTACCTTTAATGCTCATTGTATGTAACTATAACTATCGCAAAATCTTATGCGTTACCTTAGCCTGCTTTGCGTGTGGACAATTTTTATCCAGTATTGCTCCCAACTTCCTTTGTCTAGTTTTAGCGCGTTTTATCGTGGCCTGTGCGCATGCGGTATTTTGGTCAGTCGCTTCGGTGATTGCTTGTCATTTAGTTTGTCCCGAAAAGAAAGAATTTGCGATGAATATGATTGTTACCGGTTCAAGCATCGCCATGATTTTCGGTCTTCCCTTAGGTAGAATGATTGGTTTACTGCTTGGTTGGCGTATGACCTTTGGGATTGTCGGTCTTATCGCAACTATCTTGCTTATATTCCAGTTCTTTGTCTTCCCAAGCTTAGAAAACAAAGAAAGCTTTGCCCTAAACCAACTTCCCGATATCCTTAAAAATAAAAGCTGTATAACCATTTATGTACTTGCGGCCTTATTTGCTAGTGCCTACTATACCGCCTATAGCTATATTGAACCATTTTTAAAACAAATCATTCATGCCAGTCCTGTCCAAATCACTTTAGAATTATCTTTATTTGGTCTAGCTGGTCTGATTGGAAGTTATCTTTTTTCAAAGTACTATAAAAACCATCGCATTGGCTTTCTTTATGCGACAACATTTGGCCTGGCTGCTGTGCTTTTTCTTTTAAAAAGTACTCGTCATGCATTCCTGACCATCATCCCTTTATTTCTTTGTTGGGGTATGATTTCCACCATTTTTAATGTAGCTTGTCAAGCCGAAACCATTCAAGCAACCAAAGAACAAGAAGCCAGTATTGCCATGTCGATTTTCTCAGGTATCTTCAATCTAGGGATTGGCTTAGGCTCTTTTCTAGGTGGACAAATCATCTTATTTACTTCGGTTGCCAACATTGGTTTGCTAGGTGGATGGATTGCCCTTGCCAATGGCCTATTCTGTTTATGTATGGCAAAAAAAGCTTTCCAATAAAAAAATCCACTTTCGTGGATTCCTAAAAACTATCTTTGTAAATCTAAAACAACTGGAACCGATCGATAACCAACACCCATACGATCAATTCCCATATCAATTAATTCTAAGAAGTGTTCGCGCGTACGAATGCAACCACTACCTTTTACCTTGCATTTGTCGCCCACTTCTTCTTGCATCATCTTAATCACTTCAACAGTTGCTCCATGGGCTTCAAAACCGGTTAAGAAACCTGTCGAAGACTTCACAAAATCTGCCCCTGCATCGATGCAACAATGACATGTCTTACGAATTTGATCTTCATTCAAAGCATCGGTTTCAAAGATTACTTTTACCGGCACATTTTTGGCATGACAAGTATCTACAACTGCTTTAATATCCACTGTTACTTCCTCGTACAATCCAGCGCGAATCTTGCCGAAGTTAGCAACAATGTCCAATTCTCCAATGACATCAGCATAGCCATCAATTAAAATCTTTGCCTGGGCAACTTTTGATTCGGTTGAACTGGTTCCAAATGGAAAATCACATACGGGACATAATTTTGTTTCACTGCCTTCGATATATGGCTTGCATAAATCCATATAACCTGGGTTGATACAGATTGTTGCACAACCTAGTTCGACGCCATCTTTGGTCAATTCTACAATTTGTTCTGGGGTAAATTCTGGCTTTAATACAGAATAATCAATATAAGCAGCCAATTCTCTTGTACTCATTTCACTTGCTTTTTTGTTTGGATGTTTCATTATAGTTCTCCTTTTTTGTTCTTATACGAGCATTATATGCACATTTACGTTTATTTGCAAGAACAAATTGCTCGCTTATAAACATTTATGCAAATAAATAAACATCATTTGTTCAATTTTTTGTTTATGTTACAATGAATACAAATGAGGTAAACACAATGTTAGGAAAAGAACGTATATTGTTTCTATTAAATCGCTTAGAACAAGATAATATTATCAACGTAAAGGATATCGCAAAAGAATTACAGATTTCCGAGGCTACTATTCGCCGTGACTTAACCGAGTTGGAGAAACAAGGCAAAATCAAACGAGTTCACGGAGGAGCTATTTTAGCTGATGCCAATCAAATCATTTCCGAACAACGCGAAGTACAGATGAAAGAACGCTTTCGCATTCATTATGAAGAGAAAAAACATGTTGCCACCCATGCCAGTGACCTTGTCAAAGATGGTGAGTGTATCTTTCTTGATGGCGGAACAAGTATTGTTCCAATGATTGATTATCTAAAAGATCGGAATATTCGGATTGTTACACATAACCATTTGATCATTTCAAAACTCACCAATCCAAGAGCCCAAGTTATCGTAATTGGAGGCGATTATAATTCCAAATACGCCATGACTGTTGGTTCTCTAGCTAATAACACTTTAGCGCAATTCCAGTTTGATCGTTGTTTTATCGGCTGTGCTGGCATTGATGTCGAAGAAAATTATTCTTATACTTCAGAAGCCGAAACCAGAGAACTGAAAAATATTGCCATCCACAATTCAAAACACGCCTATCTATTAATTGACGAAAGTAAAATCGGAATGCGAGGCTTCTGTAAATTTCAACCTCTAGAAAGCTTTGAAACGATCTTCTGCAATCAACCCGAAAAAGAAATTGTCTTACCCGATAATTTTCAAATCGTATAATCAAGAGCAAGCTATTGCTCTTTTTTCATGCCATAAAAAAAAGCTGAGCGAAACACTCAGCTTTAGAATTTCCAAAGATTTAATCCCGTCTTGTCATCATAGACGCGATCAATTTGTCCCTTGATTGGCGTAACAACCATTTCACAAGTTGCACTGATAATTGCCTTATTCAAATGTCCACCAACTGTATTTCCTTTATCGTCCGCTGCACTTAAATGAAGATGGCTATAGTATTCGCCATTCATTGTATCAATTGTTCCTGTCAAAGAAACAATCTCATAGCTTCCTGAAAATGAATTGGCATGATATGCCTTATTTGCCACATCATAGACACCAACAGTAAATTCTTTCAGTGCACCCAGTGCTTGCACCGATGCTAAAGTAATATGCTCAGCCAGAGCCACTTTCTTTACTTGTTCAACAATATCTTCTTGTGCATCCATACGCACTAAAATCGCGTTTTCAAAACGTTTATATTCCATAATTTCCTACTCCGCAAAGAATTTTTCTTTCACTTCATCAACGGGCATATCCATTCCCGTATATAACTTAAAGGCGGCAACCCCTTGCCACAACAACATACCTTGACCACCAACTGTTTTACATCCAGCGGCTTTCGCATCTTTTAACAATTTGGTTTCTAAAGGATTGTATACGGTATCTGCTACAACTAAATCTTTATGGAACCATGATGGATCTTTTACAACCGACTTATCATCCATTGGTTTCATACCCACAATGGTCGCATTGACAAAAATGTTAGAAGATTGAATTTCTTCTTTCATCTTTTCATCATCGGCTAGATCATACACATTTACCTTACAACTTGGCACTTCTGCTTCAATACGTTTTGCGGTTTCCACAATTCGTCCAAAGAATGCATCTTTAATATTGAAAATAGAAATTTCTTTTGCGCCATCTAAAGCCAATTGTACTTGAATTGCCGTAGCTGCTCCACCGCCACCAACAATCGTGACTTTTTGATCTTTTACTTCTACGCCATGCTCACGAAGGTTATTGTTAAATCCTTCGCCATCTGTGATATATCCCACTAATTTTCCATTTTCATTCACAATCGTATTTACTGCACCAACAATTCTTGCGGCTGGAGATAACTCATCCATTCCTTTACATGCCGCAATTTTATCTGGCATGGTTACATTGCAGCCTCGCATATTAAAAGTACGCATAGCTTTTAGAGCATCAGGTACTTGATCTTCTTTAACATCAAAAGCGACATAGACATAATCCAATCCAAGCTTTTCAAAGCTATAGTTATACATTGCTGGAGAACCTGAATGTCCAACGGGCGAACCCAACAATGCCAATAATCCTGTGTGTCCAGAAATTCTGTCTGTCATAATACTCTCCTTTGTGCGAAACATCCTTCGCTATTTAGGTCCTATTTTAGTACATTTAAGGTATGAATGCCATACATTTCCACCGACAAGCCACCACAGTTTCTTCCGATATTTTATTTCAAAGTTTTATAATGGTTAATCCAACCATTAAATCTATAAAAAAGACCAAGCTTCTTTCTAAACGCTTGGTCTTACTATGGTATATAACGTTTTACTTCGCTACAATCCATTATTTTCTTATTGGTAGCGTGTACGGGACTTGAACCCGTGATACAGCCTTGAGAGGGCTGTGGCTTAACCGCTTGCCGAACACGCCATGTGCCTACATACTATATCACTTTGATTTTTGTTTAACAACCATAAAACAAATTCAATTTGTCCATCAATTCCATACGGCGTTCATTATCTTTGGCTTTGGTTAGAATTTCCGCATAGCCTTTTAATTTCATTTCCGCAAGAATATGAATCCATTGTTCATCTTCGTTATGCAGATATTCTTGAAGATGTTTTTCTAATATCGAACAAAAATCATCGACCAAATACGCAAAATGTGTGCCCTCTGTCGCAAAGAGAATCAGGTACATCTCTTTGGTATGTTGACATAAGAAATCACGAATAGATTGACTATCATCAAGCTCTTGATGGAAAAGAATGTTCTCAAATTGATCCAAAACATCCCCAATCACTTGCGAGAACAAATCTTCTTTATTCGCAAAGAAAAAATACAATGCCCCAGTTGTCACATTGGCTTTTTGACAAATCGTCCGCAACGAAGCACCTTGATACCCCTTTTCTAGAAATTCTTTACGTGCAACATTTAATAAGTTCTCTTTCGTCCCTGGTTTTGTTTCCATATTGCCTTAAATTAGTTCCTTCTTACTTTGTTAGAATACACTAACTTATGAATTTTGTAAACAAAAAAAGCAGTCAATGCTGCTTCAGTTCTCGATAGAGTTTTTCGGTTTTTGATACAGAGTATTCATTGATAATATAGATTTTCTTTGGGGTATGAATCACAATGTATTTTTTCGTATGCGGATAAACATAGACTCTGGCATCGCCATATTTCTTCGTTTCCACAATTCCATTAAAATACGATTCATCAACGGGACGAACGGTTTCTACTTTATTCACGCACTCAATCTTTTTCATGGATGAATATGCCAGCTTATCCGATAAACCGGTTCCCTTGATACAAAGCACATCTTTTTCAAAGGTAAAGTCATTGGCTTGATGATTTTGTACTAAGTTATTCTGATGCATGCTGATAAGAATAAAGGCAATCGCAAGTAATAAACCAGGAAAGCCTAGCAGCCAGGCTGCTAAACGAGAATGTTTCATAGCCCCATTATTACGTATTTATTTAGATTTTTCAATTTGGGAAGCAATCCACTTTTGTAAGGAATCACAAAAAGCATCTTTGTCTACATCCTTATATCGTTCATACGGAATCGGTTTCCCAAATACAATCTTACATTGTTTACTAGAATCCTTTGCGACATCTAATACATAGGAATTACTCAAAGAAATAGGTACAATGGTTGCCTTGGTTTGATAAGCAGGTTGTAGGGCTTTTTCCATAAAAGGATTCATCGTATCCGATTTGGAACGCGTACCTTCAGGAAATATCAAAATATTCTCCTGTTTTTTCAAAGCTCGCATTGTCTCCCGTAACATATGAATATTCCCTTGCCGTGACTCACGGTCAAAGTGAATACAACCAATATTCTTTGCCCATCTTCCCAACAAAGGAATCGAGGCATTCTCTAGTTTAGAAACAAAACGAATCGGATAAGGACAGGCATCGACAATTAAAGCAGGATCCAATGTACCTTGATGATTACAGACAAAATAATAGGTTTCTGCTTCCTTTAATTGTTCTACGCCCTGGATATCCAAAGATAAGCCCAAAAAGCGCAAAACCGTATGTGACCATTTGCGACAATGGGCATATTGTTGACTTTTTTCTCTTGTTTTTAAGCTGTCGACATACGCAAAAGGTAAGATAGGTACAGCTTTAATCAATTCAATCTTTTTCATTTTTCCACCACCGCATACGCTATCGCTACATTTCCATCATGGGAAATAGATAGATGAATCTGATATCCTGCTTTTTCTACAATTGGTTTTCCCGTTGCCGAATACGCAATCGAAAAATCTGAAAGCAGACAAGGAATATCCATAGCTTTTACTAAAGCTTCTTTGGCCGCAAAATGACCAGCTAGAAAAGTACGCTTGCGCTTTTCCTTGAAGGTTTGATACATCGCAAGTTCTGAAGAGGATAAAACCTTTTGGGCTAGACCTTCTTGATTTTTCTCTATACGATCTATATCAACAACATCACACCCCACACCAACAATCACTATTTATCCTCCAAAGCACAAAGGATCGTGCCACGTGCGGCACGTTTGCCTTCTACCAAGGCTTCTACATCCGCAAAATACAAACCAAGTTTTTGTTTCGTGAAGTGCACTTTTAAAGTGAGAACATCCCCAGGCACAACGACACGATGAAAACGCATTTTTTCAATTCCGGCAAAAAACGCCAACTTGCCTTTATTTTCTGCTTTCGATAAGAGCAATACCGCACCTGTTTGGGCTAAGGCTTCAACAATCAAAACCCCAGGCATAACTTGTTTTTGGGGAAAATGGCCAAGAAATTGCATCTCATTGCTGGAAACACATTTTCGACCTACAATGGTATCTTCTCCCATCTCATCAATCCGATCGACCAATAAAAAGGGATAACGATGCGGTAAAATCTGTTTAATTTCGTCCGACTGTAACATTTTAATCCTCCATTTTCTTCAAAATAATTGAAGCATTATGTCCCCCAAAGCCTAATGAGTTTGACATAACATAGGTTAAATCTGCCGCTTTATTTTCATTGCAGACCAAGTTTAAATCACAAGCTGGATCCGGTACTTTATACGAAATCGTTGCTGGAATCAATTGATGCTGTAAAGCTTCTACACAAAGCATTGCTTCAATAGCTCCTGCAGCTCCTAACATATGTCCCGTATTTCCTTTGGTCGAAGAAACATAGACGGGGTGATCAAAAACGCCTTTCAGGGCAATTGTCTCACTTGAATCATTTAATGGTGTAGACGTTCCATGGGCATTCACATAATCCACTTGATCAGGGCTGCACTCCGCATCAGCCAAGGCATTTTTCATCGCCATGATGGCTCCATAGCCATCCTTTCTTGGGGCTGTAATATGATACGCATCACAGCTCATTCCATACCCAACGATTTCGGCTAAGATTGGGGCTTTACGAGCTTTGGCATGTTCATATTCTTCTAATACCAACATCGCAGCTCCTTCACCCATCACAAAACCAGAACGCTCTTTATCAAACGGAATCGATGCGCGATTTTTATCACTTCCCGTATGCAAAGCTCGCATGCTTTGAAAACCTGCGACCGCTAAAGGGGTAATCGAAGCTTCCGTTCCCCCTGCCAACATGACATCTTGATAGCCATCGCGAATTTTATGAAAAGCCTCACCAATCGCATTGGTACCCGCAGCACAAGCGGTAACCACACTGGAACAATACCCTTGGGCTTGATGATCAATTGCCACTTGACCAGCAGCTAAATTAATCAAAGCCATTGGAATAAAATAAGGAGATACACGACTATTTCCGCGTTCCATCAAACGCTTTTCACTTGTCTCTATCGTTTCAATTCCACCAATTCCACTCGCTAACAATACCCCAAAACGATGCTTTTCTTCATCTGATAAATGCAACTGACTTTGTTCCATCGCTTGCATACTTGCCACCCGTGCAAATTGCACAAAACGATCGTTAAAGCGACTTGCCCTTTTATCTAAGTATGCTTCAGGATGAAAGTCTTTGACTTCTGCCGCTAATTTGGTTTTAAAATCTGAACAATCAAAATGCGTAATTGGTCCAATTCCACAACGATTCTCTTCAATACCACGCCATGTGGAAGCACAATCATTTCCTAAAGGAGAAATGGCTCCCATACCTGTAATAACTACTCTTCTCATCTATGCCACCTACATTCCTAATCCGCCATCTACACGAATCACTTCACCGGTAATATATCGGCTTTTCTCATCCGCTAAAAACAGTGCAACATTTGCCACATCTTCAACGCTGCCCAAAGTACGTAAAGGAATATGCGATTGAATTTCTTTCTTTCGCGATTCACTTAGAGCATCCGTCATTTGGGTTTGAATAAAGCCAGGCGCAATCGCATTAACACGAATGTTTCGGGAACCGATTTCTTTGGCCATAGATTTTGTCAAGCCAATAATTCCGGCTTTACTCGCGGCATAATTAGCCTGTCCGGCATTTCCCGACAAACCGACAACACTGGAAATATTAATAATGGATCCATTACGTTGCCTCATCATGATGGCAGCTGCTTCTTTACTACATAAGAAACAACCTTTCAGATTTACATCTACGACATCCATAAAATCTTTTTCCGACATACGTAGAAATAATCCATCTTTGGTACGGCCAGAATTATTAATCAAAACATCTAAGCGACCGACTTCTTTCTTGATCCACGCAAACATCTCTTTGACTTGTGTTTCATCACAAATATCGGCTTGGACTTTCCAAATCTTTTGATTGGGTTTTTGAATTTTTTGAATGAGTGCATCCAATTCTTTTTCACTACTGCGATAATGCAAGATCAAATCATACCCATTTTCACTGAACATTTGCGCCATGCCCGCTCCGATACCGCGGCCGGCTCCGGTTATACAAACTACTTTATTCTCCATGGATCCATTCCTTCACTTTTTCTATATCTTCTACTTTTTCAACTGTAATCACAGGAATTTGACGATTGATTTTTTTGACAAATCCAGCCATTGACCGACCAGGGCCAATACATACAAAATGATCGACACCGGCTTCCAGCATTGTTTCAATGGATTTCTGCATATAGACCGTAGATTGAATTTGTTTCACTAAACTATCTCTAAAATTCTCGGTTTCTACTTGGCCACTAACATTAAATACAACGGGAATCTGACAATTTTTGATTTCCACTTTTTTTAATTCTCGATCCAGCTTCTTTCCCGCTTCTTTTAATAAAGGCGAATGAAAAGCTCCGCTAACTTGTAAAGGCACCATCCGTCTACAATGCTCTTTTAATAAGGCACAGGCTTTATCTACCGCTGCATTATAGCCACTGATAACCAGTTGGCCCGGACAATTTCGATTGGCAATCGTACAGATTTCCGTTGGCGTAGATACAGTTTGGCACACCTGTTCAATTTCTTGAGCATCCCCACCAAGAATAGCTACCATTTTCGTCTTACCTTTTTCTAGGGCATTGGCCATCAATTCCCCACGTTTTGATACAATATGTACCGCATCACTAAAGGAAAAGACACCGGCATACGTTAAAGCCGTATATTCACCTAAAGATAAACCCGCTGCCATATCGGCTTGAATACCTTCTTCTTTTAAAGCTTGGGCAATTGACAAAGACGTAACCAATAAACAACTTTGGGTATAAAATGTATCATCTAATTTTTCTTTAGGTCCTTCAAAACATACATCTCGATAAGGAAACGCATCATAATACGCCTTCACAGATGGATAAGCGGCATAGAAATCTTTTCCCATGCCCACACATTGCGCACCTTGTCCCGGAAATAAAAATCCAATTTTCATATCTTTTGTCCTTTCATTTCATCCATAATATCTTTTACCGATTCTATTTTGTTGCAGGCATCAATGGAAGCTCCGGTAAATACTAAACCATGCTCTACATCCCCTTGAACCGCTGCAATTAAAGCCCGCGTAATACAATACGGCGTATGTTCTGGATTGCACATCTTTAAACAATGAATGCATCCCGAAATCTTTTTGGGTTCACAATTTTGAAAACATGCATTCTTAATAGCCCGTCCAGGAAAGCCCGTTGGGCTTTGAATCAATGCCACATCTGCTAAGGATGACTGGGCAATTTTTTCTTTGAAAGCAGGTGAAGCATCGCATTCTTCGGTCGTAATAAAGCGAGTTCCCATTTGAATACCTGTAGCCCCTAAGCTTTGAAAATGTTTTAAATCTGCATAAGAACTGCAGCCACCGGCCACATACACATCGGGTCGATTGGGCCAATCAGCAATCAAATCTAAGACATCGGCTAGAATTTCTTCTAAACTCTGACACGTTTGATTTTCTAAATCTGCTTTTTTAAAGCCTAGATGACCACCGGCTAAAGAACCTTCAATCACAATCAAATCAATCGCACGTTGATATCGTTTTTGCCAAACGCGCTGAATCAGTTCTAACGCTTTATGACTGGAAACAATGGGTGCCAACTTAACATTTTCATCTTGTACATATTGCGGTAAAGATAAAGGCAAACCAGCGCCAGAAAAAATGATATCGACCCCAGCTCGACTGGCACATTCTACATAGCTGGCATAATCTTGACTGGCTGTCATGATATTGACACCCAACAGGCCATGTCCCTGGCTAAGATTGCGGGCTATTTGAATTTCTTTTTCTAAGGCTCGGCAATTTGCCTGACAAGAATTGGTCCAAAAGTCTTTTTCGCGATATCCTGGATGCGCGGCACTGATGACACCGATACCGCCTTCTTTCATAACGGCACCCGCTAAATGTCCCAAGGAAATACCGACACCCATACCGCCTTGAATAATAGGAACTTCTAACATTGGATGGCTTCCATTTTCTTTTCTAAGGCTTGAAATTGCGTACGCGAATCTTGCATAAGATCTTCAAAAATATCTGACAAGCTCTTTACTTCATGGACCAAGCCCGCAATTTGACCCATCATTACAGAACCATGTTTGATGTCACCATCTTGCACCGCTCTGCGTAAACCACCCAACGTAAGTTTTTCCAGGACTTCTCGATTCGCTCCATTGCGTTCTTCTTTGATGTATTGGCGACTCATCGCATTTTTTAAAATCCGTACGGGCGCATTTTGCGATTGACCCGTTACTACGGTATCGGTATCCTTGGCTTTTAAGACCGCTTGTTTATAGTTTTCATGAATTGGGCATTCTTCACTAGCTAGGAGAACGGTACCAATTTGTACCCCAATGGCACCAAGGGATAAGGCCGCATTAAAGCCCCGACCATCCGCAATACCACCGGCTGCAACCACAGGAATCGAAACCGCATCACAAACTTGTGGAACCAATGCCATCGTAGTTTGTTGGCCAACATGGCCACCCGATTCGCCGCCTTCCACAATCAGCCCATCGACACCAATTCTTTCCATCCGTTTAGCCAAAGCCACACTTGCTACAACAGGGAAGATCTTGCTGCCACTTTCCTTAAGAGCCGCAATATATTTACCTGGATTTCCAGCTCCACAAGTCACTAAATCCACTTTTTCCTGACAAATCATTTCCATCATCGCATCAACATCTGGATGCATTAACATCACATTGACACCAAATGGTTTTGTAGTCAGCACTCTTGCCTTATGAATGGATTCTCTAGCTTGTTCAACCGTCATAGCTCCAGTTGCGATAATTCCCATAGCACCTTGTTCGGATACGGCAGCCGCAAATTCAGCTGTCGCAATATTTGCCATAGCCCCTTGAATAATAGGATATTTTATTCCTAGTAATTGATTTAACATCCTATGCTCCTTTACCATTCCATATAAATTGCACCGCTTGTAAGCCCTGCACCAAAGCCAACACAAACGATACGCATACCGCGTTTTAAAACACCTTCCGCTTTGGCACAAGCCAGGGCAATCGCAATACTTGCTGCAGAAGTATTGCCAAACTGTTCCAAATTCAAATAAAACTTGGACAGTGGTTGATGCAGCTGCTTTGCGACATGTTGAATAATGCGCAGATTGGCTTGATGGGGAATAATCAGATCCACATCATCGAGACTTTTGTGTTCCTGCTCTAAAACATTTTCGATGGCTTCTTGCATCGCACGAACCGCAAAACGGAAGACTTCGCGGCCTTGCATCTGCAGAAAACCAACTTCTTGTACGGCTTGCCGCAAAGGTTGACGAAGACTTCGTGAAGGTGCCCATAAGACACCTTTTTGATCGGATTGACCCATCGTATAAAACGAAATGGGTTGGCCTTTTTCGACAATGGCAGCTCCCGCTCCATCCCCAAAGAGTACACAAGTATTACGATCGGACCAATCAATCAACTTGCTGAGGGTTTCACTGGCGACAACTAAAATACAAGGATAGTTCTCCAATAGATGACTGGCAGTAATCAAGCCATAAATAAAGCCCGAACATGCCGCATTGATATCAAAGGCAAGAATGTCTTTTTTGCACCCTAGTTTGCCTTGAATCAGACTGGCTGTACTTGGTGTGGTACAGTCTGCCGTTACCGTGCAACATAAAATCGCATCAATATCTTCACTGCTTTTCTTAGCATCTTCTAAAGCTTTTAAACTTGCACGAACCGCTAAATCCGATGTATTTTCCGTTTCTGTAATATAACGCGAACAAATCCCTGTTCGTGATTGAATCCAGGCATCACTGGTATCTACGATTTTGGCTAAATCCGTGTTTTTCACTTCTCTTTGCGCTTTGGCATAGCCAATCCCGGCACATTTTAAGGTCGTCATGCAGGCACTCCCATCTTACGAATCTTCTTTTGTCGTAAACGAACCAATTCATTGGGCTTTACTTTTAATAAAGTCTGGAATTTATCTATGAGATGGGTTTGAATCTGCGCTATAACTGCCATTGCATCACTTTGAATTCCTTGATCTGGTTCCGGAACGATCCAGTCGACTAAACCTTTGGCTTCAAGGTCATAACTGGTCATCTTCATAGCTTCACTGGCCTTTTGGGCAAGGCTTGCATCCTTCCATAGAATGGAGGCAAAGCCTTCCGGGGAAAGGATGGAATACACGGCATTTTCTAACATGATCCATTCATCACAAACCGACATAGCCAAAGCTCCGCCACTGCCACCTTCACCAATAACCAAGGTAATGACCGGGGTTTTTAAATCCGAGAAACAAGCTAAACATGAGGCAATGGCTTGCGCCTGTCCTCTTTGTTCCGCACCTTTACCTGGATATGCGCCGGGTGTATCGACGATATTTAAAATCGGGCGATGGAATTTTTCGGCTTGTTTAGCTAGTCGCATCACTTTGCGATACCCTTCAGGACTTGGCATCCCAAAATTTCTTTGAATGTTTTCCTGGGTCGTATGCCCTTTGGCCTGCGCAAGAATCGTGACAGGCATTTCTGCCATCGTTCCAATGCCACCAATAATGGCACCATCATCGCCAAAACAACGATCCCCATGAAACTCAATAAAGGTATCGGTTAGATAGCGAATTACATCCATCGCTTTTAAACGTTTGGGATCACGGGCCATTTGAACACGTTCCCATGCTGATTTTGTCATCCCATCTTCCTCCTATGCATCCGCAATAGTGTTCCTAAGGTATGACGCAATTGTCTACGATCGACAATGGCATCGATCATACCACAGGACAATAATTGTTCCGCACTTTGAAAATCATCTGGCAACTTTTCGCCAATGGTTTGTTCGATTACACGTTTGCCGGCAAAGCCAATCAAGGCTTTAGGCTCCGCTAGAATAATGTCACCTAAAAACGCAAAGCTGGCAGATACACCGCCGGTTGTCGGATCTGTCAAACAAGTAATGACCAGTTCTTTACTCTGTTGGATCTGACTGGCGGTTTTAGCCATTTGTACTAAGGCATTCATACCTTCTTGCATACGTGCACCACCACTGGTACAAACAATCAATAAAGGTATCTGTTTTTTCTGACTCAATTCGACGGCACAAGTAATCTTTTCTCCAACCACCATCGACATGCTTCCCATCATGAAATGCGAATCCATGACAGCCAGTACCAATGGTTGATTTTCAATCTTTCCGGTTCCACAGATTACGGCTTCTTCCATACCGGTAGAACGTCTGGCTTTTTCAAGCTTTTCATCATAGCCTTCAAAGCCTTCGATATTCGTAGTTCGTTTTCGTTTGAGAATTTCCTTAAAAGAATTCTCATCACAGAGTTGGCGAATTCGCTCTCTGGCACTGATACGAAAATGATGCCCACATTGGCAGCAAACGTAGCCATTTTGCATCAAATCGTGATTGGGAATACTGACATGGCATTTCGGACAGTTGGTAAATACATAGTCGGGAATTTCTTTGCGAACCACAGCTTTGGGATTGCGTTTCGACAAAATATGATTTCTTCGATTTCGTATTTCAAAAACTCGCATAATCCCTCCTATAAAAGTTCTTCTTTCTTACATTGTTGATAAAACTTGGCGGCCATTGATGTATCATAGCTTCCCTTTAGAAAATCTTCTTGAAATAAAGCCAGATACAAGAATTCTTCATTGGTTTCGATGCCGTCGACAATAATTTCCTCTAAAGCCCCTTTCATCTTTTGAATACAGGCTTTTCGATTGGGGGCATAGGCAATGATTTTACAAAGCATCGAATCATAGAAAGGAGGCACTTCATAGCCACTATAGATTCCGCTGTCTACCCGAATTCCATTTCCTCCCGGACAATGATAGAAACGAATCTTTCCTGCACATCCATGAAAATCATGATGCACATCTTCGGCATTGATACGACATTCTATCGCGACGCCATTTTTATGAATCTGCGCTTGGGTAAAAGGTAAGGGATCGCCTTGTGCCAAGCGTATTTGCAGGGCAATTAAATCAATCCCAGTAATCATTTCGGTAATGGGATGTTCCACTTGAATCCGCGTATTCATTTCCATGAAATAATGTTGGTTCCCATCAAAGAGGAATTCAACCGTTCCCACGGAATCATATTTTGCGGCTTTACAAGCTTTACAAGCTGATTCCACTAAAGCCGCTCTTTGCGCTTCGCTTAAACAAGAACAAGGAGCTTCTTCCATCATCTTCTGGTTATCAATTTGGAACGAGCAATCGCGTTCATAGAAATGAACACAGTTGCCATAACGATCTCCAGCTAATTGCACTTCAATGTGTTTGGGATTTTCAATGAATTTTTCAATGTATACATCCTCATCCCCAAAGAATTGTTTGGCTTCACTTTTGGTTTGGTAATACGCATCTTGAAACTCAGTTTCACTGCGAACCACTCGCATACCTTTACCACCGCCACCATTGCTAGCTTTTAGAATAATGGGATAACCAATTTCATCCGCAACAGATAATCCTTCTTGTTCACTACTTAAAGCTTTGGACATGCCGGGAATAATGGGAACCCCTTTTGCTGCCATCATTTTTCGTGCTTCGGTCTTATTTCCCAGTTGCTCAATGACTTCTGGTCTAGGACCAATCCAAGTTAAGCCACATTCTTGTACCAATCGCGCAAAACGACTGTTTTCCGAAAGAAAGCCAAAACCTGGATGAATCGCATCGCAACCCGTTAGGCAGGCAGCTTGAATCAAGTTGTTCATATTTAAGTAAGATTCACTGGCAAGACTTGCGCCAATGCATACGGCTTGATCGGCCATTTGCACATGTAAAGCTTCCTTATCCGCTTGCGAATAAACGGCAACTGTTTCAATTCCCATTTCCTTACATGCCCGAATAATGCGAACGGCAATTTCGGATCTATTGGCAATCAACACACGCTGTATCATTACAATCCCTCATTTTCATCAATACTTGGTCAAACTCAACCATTTGGCCATTCTCTACAAGAATTTCCTCAATGATGCCATCTTGACTTGCTTTAATTTCATTCATTGCTTTCATGGCTTCCAAAATACAAAGGACATCCCCTTTTTTTACCTCTTGTCCAACTTCTACATATGGAGGTTGGTCAGGTGCACTGGAAGCATAAAAAGTTCCCACTAAAGGCGATTTCAAAGTAATGAAATCTTCATCTTCTGCTACTATTTCTTCTTGTTGAACCGCGGTTTGCGCTAAGTCCTTTTTCTCCATTTGAATTTTCATTTCTTCGCATTCCAAATTCATAGAAGACAATTGACTCTTCTCAAAAATCGCAACGACTTGTTTCAGTGTTTTGGTGTCCATACCACAACCTCCTTATACTTTATTTCGATGCAATACAATCCATTACATCTTGTACGGTTTTTAAATTTGCTAATTCATCATCGGAAATTTCAATTCCGAATTCGTTTTCTAATTCCAAAGCCAATTCCACTGCAGCTAAGGAATCAATATCTAAATCCTCTGCTAAGTTAGCCGTTGGAACTACTTCACTTGCATCTACATTCATCGTTTCTTCAAATACTTTTTGAATTCTTTCTAACATACTTTTTCCTCCATTACTTTGATTATCAAAGTTTACGAATGAGATTATACACACTTTGATAGTCAAAGTAAATGGTTTGATTGTCAAAATTTTAGAATAAAAAAAAGAAAGAACTTAATCTTTCCATTCTTGCCCATAGATTTGCGTAAAATAATCCATGATATTATTGAGGGATTTTAATAAGACTTCATTGTCTTCTAAGTGTAGATCTGCAATTGCTCGATCAATCATTTTTTCATGAAAAGAATCATGAATCTTCATGACTGGTTCCGCTTTTTTGGTCAAACGCAAGCGTACGATTCGCCCATCTTTTTCATCTTTATAGCGCTCTACATAGCCTTTTTTTACCAGTTTTCCTACATTGGTTGTCAATGTGCCTTGGGTAATCATAGACCGCTTTGCGATATAAGACATCGTGTTATCACTTGCTTTTTCAATACTTTCCAACAAATGCACTTCATTCATCGATAAAGTTACGCCTTGTTGGTGTAAATTCTTTTCTTCAATATAGGTAATATAGTTAAATAAGCCTACTAAAAGTTCATTAATGGTGTGTTTTGTTCGATTCATAGAGTTATTATAGCCTAATTTAGGTAAATAAAGAAAGAAAATAACGGCTATATTTGTGACATTTTAACAATGTATGATTTTTGCTTACGAAAAAATTAAAAATTTGCTAGTATAACTCGCGTACGCTTTTTGGTAGAGATTGGAAACTTGCTTTTTATGCTGAACAACACAAAAAGTTAAGGAGGAGAATTTTATGCCAAAAACAAAATTTCAAAACATTGTATTCACATTAATGATGTCCTTTTTAATGGTCTATGCCATGATTTGTTACAACATCGCACTAAATATACATGGAATGGCAAATCATGTATTCATTGATGCTTTCCATGAATTGACCATTATGTGGCCAGTTGCATTTCTCTTAGAATTTTTTCTAGTTGATAAAATGGCCCATCACTTGGCTTTTAAAGTGGTTAAGCCAGGCGATCGTCCATTCGTTATTACCCTTGCGATTTCCTTTTATATCATCTGCATCATGTGTCCCATCATGAGCTTTATCGCAACCATACTCTTTAAAACCCCAGGAAAAGAAATCATTTCTGTTTGGTTTATGACCATTCTATTCAATTTTCCTATGGCTTTCTTCTGGCAGATTTGTTATTGTGGACCATTTATTCGCTGGATCTTTAAAAAATGTTTCCATTAAAGTAATATCTCTAAAAAAATAATACTTCTCATTTATCAACAACCCGTATCTTTTGGATTTGGGTTGTTTTTTTCTTACCAAATAAAAAAGTGGCTAAGCCAAATGACTTCACCACTTATATTCCTTATTTCCAAACTTCTTCAGCAATCTCTTTGACTAAAGCTAATTTAGCCCATTGTTGCTCTTCGCTTAATTTATTTCCAATTTCACAAGAAGCGAATCCACATTGTGGACTTAAGCATAAACGATCCAATGGAATATATTTTGCTGCTTCATGAATACGTGCAATGACCGCTTCTTTATCTTCTAATTCTCCCGATTTTGTTGTAATTAAACCTAAAACGACTTTTTTATCCCCTGAAACATATTTTAAGGATTCAAAGCCTCCGGAACGGCTGTCATCAAATTCCAAGAAGTAAGCATGGACATTTTCTTTTTCAAATAAGAAAGATGCCACATCATCATAGGCTCCACTTGCTGCATATGTAGAATGGAAGTTTCCTCTACAAACATGGGTATTCACAATTAAATCTTCTGGTAAATCGGTAAGTACCGCATTATTAATATCTAAATATTCTTGTTTGATTGCATCCAATCCCGCTTGGTCTGTATTAAAGAATTCCGGACCACGAGGATCAACTAATAAGCCCCATGAACAATCATCAAGTTGAAGATTACGACATCCAGCTGCATAAATTTCTTCAATAAAGGCTTTATACATCTTTACTAAATCAGCTTTGAAATCTTCTACGGAAGCATAGTATTTCAAGGTATTTTCCAAGGCAAAAGGCATCGTAAATTGTTCTAAGAATTGTGCCGGTGCAGGAATTGTTTGTTTTGCTACCGTATTTTCATCTTCCAAAGCTTGAACAAATTTGAAATGATCCACAAAAGGATGGTGTTGATAGGCAAGTTTTCCAACCAAGTATGTATCATCAATCATAGCGGCTTCACCATGGAATGGTAAACCTGTCTTGGTAGCTTGATGGGCAATTCCTTTAAATCCCCACATAAAATCCAAATGCCAAGTTTCACGACGGAATTCCCCATCGGTTAAGACATGGAAGCCAGCAGCTTTTTGTTTCTGTATCAATAAACGAATTTGCTCATCCTCGATTTCTTTTAATTTTTCAGCGCTGATTTTATTCGCTTTCCAATCTTTTCTTGCTTGTTTTAAAACGTCTGGTCGTAAAAATGAACCGACGAAATCATAACGATATGGTGTTTGTATCATAAATAAATCCTCCCTGATGAAACAATCATATCCATTGTCTACACTCTCGTAAAATATTTATTATCTTTCAATCTCCATAGCTTTAAACTATAATGAGTGCATGACTTTAAATCAATTACACTACATAGTAAAAATCGCTGAAGTGGGAAATATCAGCGAAGCAGCCCAAAAACTCTTTATTTCCCAACCTAGTCTAACCAATGCTGTCCACAGCTTAGAAGATCAAATGCATGTCACTATTTTTAACCGGACCAATAAAGGAGTCACGTTGACCAATGAAGGAAAAGAATTCTTAAGCTATGCCAGACAAGTTTTAGAACAAGCTGACTTATTAGAAGCTCGCTTTACGCATTCCAAACCCAAACCGCACTTTAGTGTTTCTTGTCAACACTATTCCTTTGCGGTCAACGCCCTGGTCGATGTCATTCAAACCTTTGATGCAGACGAGTATGACTTTACCTTACGGGAAACCCAGACTTTTGAAATCATCGATGATGTCAATCAAAGAACTAGTGAAATTGGTATTCTTTATTTATCAAAAAACAATGAAGATGTCATCACAAAGATGATCAAAAAATACGATTTACAATTCAATGAATTGTTTACCGCAAAACCCCATGTATTTTTAAACAACCACCATCCGCTTTCCCAGCAACAAAGCATTCCTTTAGAAGACTTAGAGCCTTACCCTTACCTTTCTTTTGAACAAGGCTTGTACAATTCTTTTTATTTTTCAGAAGAAATCTTGTCCAGCCTTGACCGTAAAAAGAACATCAAAGTAAGAGACCGGGCTACCTTATTTAATCTATTGATTGGTTTAAATGGATATACGGTATCAAGCGGTGTTATCTCAAAAGAATTAAATGGGCCCAGCATTATTGCCAAACCTTTAGAAGTCGATGAATGGATGAAAATTGGAACTATCACCCAAAAACATCAAAGCTTATCCCCTTATGGAAAGGTATATATGGATGCCTTGAAGAAACACATTCCGCATAGCGACTAACGCTGTATATTGCGCTTGGTTCCTCGAATTTGGTAAAATATAGAAAAAGCTGTTCTTCGAGCCAAGAGTAAAGCAGTTAGAGGGAGATTAAACTATGATTAACACACATAAATTAAAACAACAGGCCCGAACTCATTTCAAAGCCAACTACTGGCGTGCTGTATTAGTAGCCTTTGTTCTGGCAGGTTTAGTTGGAGGAACCGCCTCAGGAACCTCAAGTTCTGGCAATTCCAGCGATACCTCATCCATGGTACAAGACATCGCCAGCAATCATACTGTACTCGCACTTATCCTTGGTGTATCCGCTGTAGCCATGATTATTGGTGCTTTAATCAATGCATTGCTTATCAATCCATTACGTGTCGGATGCTACAATTTCTTCAATAAAAACACAGAAGAAAAAGCTCCGCTTGGTGCTATGGGATCTGGTTTCACAAAGAATTATAAAAACTCTGTAAAAACCATGTTCTTAAAAGATATCTACATTATCTTATGGACTTGTGTTCTGATTATTCCTGGCATCATTAAAATGTATAGTTACCGCATGGTTCCATTTATCTTATCAGAAAATCCAGATATGCCTTCCAGCGAAGTCTTCGCTAAATCAAAAGAAATGATGGATGGAAACAAATGGCATACCTTCTTATTAGATTTATCCTTTATCGGATGGTATTTCCTAACCGCATGTACAGCTGGTATTGCAGGGGTTTTCTGGACTCAACCTTATGTCCAACAAACCAATGCCGAATTGTATCAATTCCTAAAAAATATCGCATAATAAAAAATTGGGAGTCCTTCCCAATTTTTTTATGCTTGAAAACTTTGTTTCTTTTCTTCTGGTAAAAGTTCTGTCATCGAACGTAAGCCCGTAATAATGGTTGAACCATTATGTAGTAAAGCCGAGGAAGAAGGCGTTAAGATTCCCAAAACACCCAACGCAATTAGTGCACTATTAAAAGAAACAATAAAACGATAATTGCTGGAAATTCGTTTCATTAAGGCTCGACTCACCTCATTTAAAATCACAATTTGCCATAAGCTATCCGCAGAAATCGTAACATCCGCAATTTCTCTGGCAATCGCTGCGCCATCACTAATCGCAATACCACAATCGGATTCGGATAGAGCTGGTGCATCATTTACACCATCCCCAATCATAATGACCTTTTTGCCTTGTTTATGGCAAGCGGCAATAAACTGAGCTTTTTGTTCTGGCAATACTTCGGAATGATATTCATCCAGTTCTAACATTTCCGCGATACGATGCGCTGTCTTTTCATTATCACCTGTCATCATACATACGCGAAGTCCCATATCTTTCAAAGAAGAAACGACTTGTTTCGCTTCTTTTCTTAGCGGATCAAAAATACAAATAGCCGCTTGTAGAACGCCATCGATAGCTAGATACAAGTGCGAATATTCGGGTGGCAAGGCATCAAAAATTACTTGTTTATCTTCGGGAATCGTACACTTTTCATCTTCAAAGACAAAATGGTAACTACCGATAATCGCCTTCTTATCTTGAATCTTGCTCGAAATACCATGGGCGATAACGTATTCTACTTTAGAGTGCATCTCATCATGAGAAATACCTCGTTGTTTCGCTTCTTCTACAACCGCATTCGCAATCGAATGGGGATAATGTTCTTCCAGACAAGCAGCAATACGTAAAGCTTCCATTTCATCTAAGGCATCAAACGTTACAATATCAACAACTTTTGGCGTTGCATGCGTTAAAGTACCGGTTTTATCAAAGACGATGGTATCTGCTTCACTGACTGCTTCTAAAAACTTTCCACCTTTAACCGAAATCTGGTATTCACCTGCTTCACGAATAGCAGATAGAACCGATAATGGCATAGATAGTTTCAAAGCACAAGAGAAGTCAACCATTAAGAAAGCCAGAGCGCGCGAAACATTTCGCGTTATAAGCCATGTCAAAGCGGAACCAACTAAAGAGTAAGGAACCAAACGATCCGCTAAATGGAAAGCCCGATCTTCCGTTTGTGATTTAAGCTTTTCACTGTCTTCAATCATCTTAACGATTTGATCAAATTTCCCGGTACCACTCGCTTTTGTGACTTCAATCACACATTCACCTTGTTCAATGACCGTACCAGCATATACATATCCACCAACTTCTTTACTGACTGGCACTGACTCTCCAGTCATACTGGCTTGGTTGACAGTAACCACTCCTTCAACAATCTTTCCATCTAAAGGAATAATATTTGAAGTTCGCACAACAATATGTTCCCCGACTTGTACCGAAGAAACATCGACCAATTCTTCTTGTTGACCATTTTTAACCCAAACTTTATCTACTTGTAAAGTAAGTGTTTGCGCTAGATCTGCTACCGATTTACGATGTGTCCACTCTTCCAGTGTATCTCCTATATCTAATAGGAACATAACCGAAGCTGCGGTTGAAAAATCACGAACCAACATAGAAGAAGTAATCGCAACCGCATCTAAAACTGGCACTTTAATTCGGCCATGGAATAAACAAGTCAAACCGGCTTTTATATATTTCAAGCTGGAACCAATAGTCCACGCAATCCGTAATGGAGTGGGAAAGAACACCGTTCGAAAAGCTTTTCCTACAACCAAATTCATTAAACGATTTTGGTAGTTTCGGTTCATAGCTCGCGAAGTGTGTTCTGGAACCAAAGCCTGAATGGATTCATCCATATAATCAAAGTCAGAAAAAATTTCTTCTAACTGTTCCCATTGGGTAAAGGCTTTGGAAAAACACAATGTCGCATTACAAGTTTGTTCATTCACACTGGCTGACTTGATAAAAGGCTGACTTTTTAAATAATACTCAACTAAATCAGCTTGCCGATCATCCATGCGGACATGGGGCAAGTGTAAACGTAAACGGTATTTGGATTGATGTAGAACAACATAGTTCATAACACATCCATCTCCTTAGTCTTCCTGATTTGCTTCTACCAATGCCTTTGCTTGTGCTAATTCCATTTCCGCTGCTTTCGCATAACGAGCTTCGTTGATATCTGATGCATCCGCAACAATATCTTCACAGTTTTCTTTGAGTACATTGGCTTGCTTTACAACGCAATCCTTCCCGCGCAACACTGCTGCTGTACATTCTGTATATACTTTTTTAGCATCTTTACTTGAAAGAATAGCTACACCTCCAGTGCCAAATAAAGCACCTCCGGCAAATAATCCTAATTTTGTTAAAAATGACATACTATATCCTCCTTATTCATTTTCCCTATCATAAAGAGATAACAGGCATTATGTAAAATAGGTTTTTTCGATTCCTTTCCCTACTTTTTCCCATACGGAGAATCATTGAAAGATTTGCATGCTTAAGGTAGAATAATAGCCGAGAGGATGGTAATTATGAATAGAACTAGAACCCGTTTTGCACCAAGTCCAACTGGTTATATGCATATTGGAAATTTACGAACTGCCTTATTCGAATATCTAATTGCCAAACATGACAATGGCGATTTTTTATTGCGAATTGAAGATACAGATCAAGCTCGTGAAGTAGAAGGTGCTACAGATATTATTTACGATACGCTAAAAAGCGTGGGAATGAATTGGGATGAAGGACCCGATATTGGTGGTGATTTTGGACCCTATATCCAAAGTGAACGTTTACCAATGTATCGTGGCTATGCCGATCAATTGATCGAGTTAGGAAAAGCCCACTATTGTTTCTGTACCGAAGAAACTTTGGAACAACAACGTCAAGAACAAGGAGATTCTTTTGTATTTAAAGATCCTTGTAAAGATTTAAGCAAAGAAGAAATCCAAGCTAAATTGGATGCGAATACACCTTATGTCATTCGTCAAACAATCGATCATGTCGGAAAACAAGAATACGATGATCAAGTATATGGCCACATTGAAGTAGATGGAGATTTATTAGATGAACAAATCTTAATTAAATCCGATGGTTTCCCTACCTATAATTTTGCGAATGTCATTGATGACCACCAAATGGAAATCAGTCATGTTGTAAGAGGAAACGAGTACTTATCCAGTACACCAAAATACAACTTGTTGTATGATGCCTATGGATGGCAACGTCCTACGTATGTACACGTACCACCAGTTATGAAAGATGAGCACCATAAACTATCCAAACGAAATGGTGATGCAAGTTTCCAAGACTTAGTTGCCAAAGGTTATTTACCAGAAGCAATTATCAACTATATTGCTCTATTAGGATGGTCTCCGGATAACGATCAAGAGATTTTCTCTTTACAAGAACTTGTAAAAGCGTTTGATGTCCATCGTATTTCAAAACGTCCAGCGATTTTTGACATTGACAAATTAACTTGGATGAACAGTGAATACATCAAAGCTATGGATCCAGAGGCTTTCTATGAAAAGGTCTTACCTTATCTACATAAAGCTCTCACAAAGGATTTTGATTTACATTATATTGCCAATTTAATTCAAAGTCGGATTGATCGATTCGACCAAGAAGAAATCAGTGAAAAAATTGATTTCTTAGACGAATTACCTGCCGACTATGACTTAGAGATGTATCGTCATAAACGCCAAAAATCAACCAAAGAAAAATCAGTTGTTTCTTTAAAAGCTGCTTATGAAGCACTTGCTCAATTAGATGACTGGAATGAAAAAACATTAGAAGATACGATGATGGCTTTACCAGCACAACTGGAAGTAAAAAACAGTGTTATCTTCTGGCCAATTCGTACTGCACTTTCTGGTAAACGTGCAACTCCAGGTGGCGCTATTGAAATTGCTTACTTACTAGGCAAAGAAGAAAGTTTACGCCGTATCCAAGTAGGTATTGACCGTTTAGAAAAAGATTTAGCTACAGCTTAAGATGGGAATTCTTCCCATCTTTTTTTCATACAAAAAAAGTTGCCTATTTAGGCAACTTAAATGAACTTTTCATCGAAACAATGCGGTTGAATACAAAGTGGTCTTCCGTTGAATCTTTACTATCAATGTTGAAGAATCCTTTACGTACAAATTGGAAAGCATCTCCTGGCTTATAGTCTTTGATAGCTTCTTCTACATAACATGTATCCAATACTTCCAATGAATTTGGATTAATGTTTACCGAACCATCTTCGTTATAAACACCTTTTTCTTCATCAACTAAGTTTTCATATAGACGAACGGTAACAGGAACCGCTTTTTCACAAGATACCCAGTGAATCGTTCCTTTTACTTTACGACCTGTAAAGCCACTTCCCGATTTTGTTTCTGGATCATAGGTTCCGTGGATTACTGTCACATTTCCATTTTCATCTTTTTCGAAACTTGTACATTTCACAAAATAAGCATTCATCAAGCGAACTTCATTTCCCACATAGAAACGTTTGTATTTTCTTGGTGGTTCTTCCATGAAGTCATCTCTTTCAATCCATACTTCTTTTCCAAATGGAACTTTCTTTTCGCCAAGTTCTGGATTTTCCACATTTAATGGTGCATCCAAATATTCGATTTGTCCTTCTGGATAGTTATCAATCACCAATTTAATTGGATCAAGCACAGCCATCAAGCGTGGTGCCTTTGGTTTTAAATCGTCACGAATACAATATTCTAACATGGCATAATCTACAGAAGAATTACTCTTGCTGACACCAGCTAATTCCATGAATTTTTTCAAAGATTCTGGAGTAAATCCACGTCGACGTAAGGCCGCAATTGTTACTAAACGTGGGTCGTCCCAACCATCGACAATTCCTTGTTCAACCAAACGCTTAATATAACGTTTTCCCGTAATTACATTCGTTAAGTACATTTTGGCAAACTCAATTTGTTTTGGTGGATGAGGATACTCCAATTCTTCTACAACCCAGTTGTATAAAGGACGATGATCTTCAAATTCCAAAGTACAAATGGAATGCGTTACCCCTTCAATCGCATCTTCAATTGGATGTGCAAAGTCATACATTGGATAAATGCACCACTTATCTCCGGTATTATGATGCGTCATACGGGCTACACGATAAATAATAGGATCACGCATATTGATATTTGGACTTGCCATATCAATCTTAGCTCGCAAAGTACGCGAACCATCCGCAAATTCTCCATTCTTCATACGTTCAAACAAATCTAAGTTTTCTTCAACCGAACGATTGCGATAAGGTGATTCCTTACCAGGTTCTGTCAAAGTTCCACGATAGGCATGAATTTCATCCGCACTTAAATCATCTACATAAGCTTTGCCTTTTTTAATCAATTTGACGGCTGCTTCATACATTTGATCAAAATAATTGGATGCGAAACGCACACCTCCAACATATTTAGCACCTAGCCATTCTACGTCTTTGACAATGGATTCCACAAATTCCGTATTCTCTTTCATTGGATTTGTATCATCAAAACGCAAATGAAAATCACCATGATATTCTTGCGCCAAACCATAGTTTAATAAGATAGATTTCGCATGTCCAACATGTAAATATCCGTTTGGTTCTGGAGGAAAACGTGTCACGATTTTGGTATATTTTCCTTCTGCTAAGTCTTCATCTATAATTCGTTCAATAAAGTTCTTGCTTTCGCCTTCATTACTCATAAAAGACCTCCCTAACATTTCCTAATTTTATCAAAATTTTCGCTTTTCGTCTATTAGAGAAAATCCCTTCGCACATAGCGAACTAAACCGATAATACGCACCGGTAATTCCTCTACTTCCTGTTGCGTAAAAAACTTAGAATTGTATTTTGCATTACTTGCTTCTAAGATCATTAAATCTTGTTTATAGTAAACTTTTTTGATAGTTGCTTCCTGGCCTACCAACACAATCGCAATTTGTCCAGATTCCACGCAATCACATTGTTGCACATAGACTAAATCCCCATCATAAATATGACTACCTTCCATGGAATCACCTGTTACGCGCAAAAAGTAATCTCCTTTTTGACCATCCGCAAGTCCGAGTTCAATATAACCTTCAATATCTTCTTGGGCATATAAATCATAACCCGCTTTTACTTGGCCCAGAATAGGTTTTAGCCGTGCACTTTCTTCTACCACTTGATTGATATCATAGTGCAAAACTTCCGATAAACGATCAATCGTGCGTTTTTTTAAATGCAGACTTTCGCCATTCAACCAGCGGTAATAGGTTGATAAAGAAACCCCAACTTCTTTTGCTACTTCCACATGGCTTTTATCATTTTTTACTTCATATTGAATCAACAACTCTTTCAACAGCATTCTTATCACCATTTATATGATATCAAACATCGGATGTTTTGACATATTTTCTTCTGTATTTCCTTTATAAATTCCCAAATCTATCTTGTTTTCGAAAATCATTCCTCTTACCATAGAGCCAGGAGATATGTTTTATGGAAAGAATTTACTTATGTATCGATCTAAAATCCTTTTATGCATCGGTAGAATGTGTCGAAAGAGGTTTAGATCCTTTTTCAATTAATTTAGTCGTTGCCGACCCTACCCGGCATGGTGCAATCACTTTAGCCGCCACCCCTGCTATTAAGAAATTAGGCGTTCCAAGTCGCGGAAGAATTTATGAAATTGATTCATCCATCGACTATATCATTGCCCCGCCCCGTATGGCCTTATACATGCAATATGCCGCAAAGATTTATGGCATCTTATTAAAGTTTATAAGCAGTGAAGACATCTATGTCTACTCCATTGATGAATCTTTTTTGGATATTACTTCCTATTTAAAGCTTTATCAAAAATCGCCAAAAGAAATTGCCAAAATGATGATTGATCAAATCGTTGAAGAAACCGGAATCACCGCAACAGCAGGAATTGGGACAAATCTGTTTCTAGCTAAAGTCGCATTAGATATCTGTGCCAAACACGCCTCAGACTTTATGGGCTACTTAGATGAAGATATCTTTCGTCAAACCCTTTGGCACCATAAGCCCTTAACAGATATATGGATGATTGGTCCTGGTACCACAAAATATCTGGCTAGGCTTGGTCTCTATGATTTATATGATGTAGCTCATTATCCCGAAGGGCTTCTCTATAAAGAATTTGGTGTCAATGCGGCAACCTTGATTGACCATGCTTGGGGAAAAGAAGAAACGACGATTCCTGATATCAAAGCTTACCAGCCAAAACAGAATTCAATTTCTAACTCACAAATTTTATTTGATGATTATACATATGAAGACGCCTTTTTGATTATGGAAGAAATGGTTGAAACCAATGTACTTGTGCTAACCGAAAAAAAAGTAGTCACAAATCAAATTGCATTGTTTGTAGGCTATTCAAAAGATTGTGCCAAACCGACTAGAGCCAGCACAAAGATTACCAATACAACCAATCTCTATTCCATTTTACTAAAGGAGTTTTCCCTATTATATCAACGCAGTGTAAGAAAAAACGTTCCCATTCGCCAAATTGCCATTAGCTTTTTACATATTCAGCCACAAGAAAAAGAAATGTATGACTTATTCACAAGCTTTCAAAGGGTAGAAAAAGAAAAACGCATACAAAATACTTTGGTGCAAATCAAAAACAAGTATGGGAAAAACGCCATTCTAAAAGGCATGAATGTGTGTGACAAATCCATGGCTAAAGTGCGCAACACATTAATTGGAGGACACAATGCCTAAACGACCACAGATTTTTCAAGCATTTGATGCCTTGAAAGGCTTTCGGGAACTATTAAAAGAACAAGAAGAAGTCCACGTACCAGAACGCATTTTATCCGAAGATGAATGCAATGAATTGAATTGGAAGTTGCAACAAATCACCATTGGTCAAATGCTTCGTATCGTCTATCGTAAAGATCAAGCCTATATTCAATTAGAAGGGATTGTCACAAAATTCAATATAGATGCAAAGATGATACAAATTGTCAAAACTAAAGTTTCTTTACCTGCTATCGTAGAAATTGAAATTCTTTCTTGCCCGTAAACACAAAAAAATGAGAACAACTCTTATGAGTTGTTCTCCAATTTACACTTATGATAATTGTTTTAAAATCCATTCCTTATCATCTGTTGTTTTCATCTTATTCAATACGGCTTCATCTTCAAGGGCCAAGCAAATCTTAGAAAGTACTTCCATATGCTCGCCACCTTTACCGGCAATACCAATGACAAGTTGTGCTTTTTCATCACCGAATTGAACACCATCTGGATATTGTAATAAAACAATACCAGTTTTATGAATTACATCATCACCATGTGTTGTACCATGAGGAATAGCCAATCCCATACCAATGTATGTTGTTACAAGTTCTTCACGTTCCAACATAGCTGGAATATAAGCACCATCAACATAACCTAATTCACGTAATAATTTACCAGCTGCTGTAATAGCTTCTTCTTTTGAAACAGAAGGTAAATTCAATTTAATTCCATCTAACTGAATGACATCTTGTTGCACTTTTGGTGCATCTGCTTTTTCTTCTTTCGTTTCATTAGCAACGGATTCTTTCACAATAGAATCACCAGTTGTTAATTGGAAGAATAAATCATCCAATGCAGGATCTGCCAAGAAGTTTGAAATTGTTACGATTTTTGCGAATGGAGCAGATTTTTTAGCACGTTCTGCAAGGGTTTCTTGAACAACGGCTACATCACAATCTACTGGGATATTATCCACAGATGTATTAACAACTGTTAAATCTGGACGTACACCTTTTAAACGATTTCTAAATTTCGTTGCACCCATAGCACTAGAACCCATACCTGCATCACATGCAAATACAATTTTACGAACTAAAGATACATCGGATAAAGCTTTACTACGGCCTTTACTTTCAGCCTTCATTGATTGCATTTTTTGACTTGCTTCATCAAGGTCTTTGGCACCAGCAAGTTTTACAATTGGACTGGCAATCAAGAATGAAACACCAGCTGCAATCATAACGCCTAAAGCTGTCATTAAAACAGATCCTTTTTCAGCCATAGATAAGAAAGCAATAATTGATCCTGGGCTTGATGGACCTTTCAATCCAATATGGAAGATTGAATAGAAAGCAATCGCACACATATTTCCTACAATTGGAGCAATGATAACTACTGGATTCATTAAAATATATGGGAAATAGATTTCATGAATTCCACCTAAGAAGTGAATGATAATAGCTCCAGGTGCAGAATCTTTCGTTGCTTTATCTTTAGAGAATAACCAATAAGCTAACAATACACCTAAACCAGGACCTGGGTTAGCTTCTAGCATATACATAATGGATTTTCCTGTTTCAGCAGCTTGTTCTGCCCCAATTGGTGTAAAGATACCATGGTTGATTGCATTATTTAAGAACAATACTTTCGCAGGTTCAATAAAGATGGCAACAAGTGGAATCAATCCTTTGTTAACCAATACATCTACACCAGCTGTCAATACGGCAAGTACACCGGTCATAAATGGACCAATTAGATAGTAACCAAAAATAGCTACGATCATACCTAAAATACCGACTGAGAAGTTATTAATTAACATCTCAAAACCAGCTGGCATGTGACCATCCATCATTTGGTCAAATTTCTTAATAACCCAACCAGAGAAAGGTCCCATAACCATAGCGGCCATCAACATTGGTTGACCATCGGTTCCACCAACACCAGCAATACATCCAATAACCGCAATAGCTCCCATAACTAATCCACGATCACCGCCAACCATTCTACCACCGGTAGCTGCAATCAATACAGGAAGCAAATAAGTCAACATATATGGTTGAATAGAAGCCAATTGTTCATTAGGCAACCATCCATCCGCAATAAACAAAGCAGTAATAAATCCCCATGCAATGAATGCCCCAATATTTGGCATTACCATGGCAGATAAGCTTTTTCCTAGTTTTTGAATCGCTGTTTTCATAATTGTCCTTTCTGAGGACTTTCATATTATATTTTTTTAATCAATATACAGATAGTCCATATTTTTTACATTCTTTTTTAAAACTATCTGAAAGTAATGAATCACTAATTAGCGTATCCACTTGTTCTAAGTGACAAATTGTATAAGTACCCTTCTTTTCAACTTTACTTGAATCCATCAACACAATAACTTTTTTTGCTTGTTCAATGGCTTTACGTTTTAGCTCACAGTCTTCCAATGATTCGCAAGTAAAACCTGTATTGGATGCATAGCGTGTAACCCCAATAAAAGCAATGTCGAAATTCACTTTCTCCAGGCAGCGAATACCATCCATGCCATTGACACTAAAACTACGGGTATTCATCGTTCCACCCGTCACCGCAATTTTAGCTTTTGTCAGTTTTCCCATTTCCATCGCACAAGTCAATCCACTTGTATAAAAAATATTATTTTGATCTTTTAAAATATGCGCCAACATCGTTGTGGTACTACCTGAATCAATAAAAATTGTTTTCGATGGCTCTACGAAGGCTAAGGCTTTTTGCGCAATTTCCTTTTTCTCTTCAATATTTCGCCCATAACGAAGTTTTAGCACATCATCGTTACCTGCTACTTCCTCTAAGGATTTTGCTCCTCCATGTATTCGTACAATTTTCTTTGCTTGATCCAAATACTTTAAATCCGTACGCAATGTCATATCTGAAACAGATGAAAATTTTTCTTTTAGCTGGGTAAATGTTACGGTTTGATTTGCGTTCACAAATTCAACAATTTTATTTCTTCTCTGATCCATTACTTCCATACGCGAACTCCTGTGTATACTGCTTTTAGTATACACAAGATTTTCGCTTTTAGATAAATTATTTTTGTTCAAAGTGCGTCAACAAATACGCTTCTGCTTCAGGGCACCATAAACCTTTATGAGCATCAACAATATCTGCTAAAGCTGTGTAACGTTCATCCGTTTCACCCATTTTTCTTAAATCTGTTAATGCAACCAATGGCATTTCCAAGTGTGTATAAATTAATTTCTTACCACCAGGAATCTTAGGTAAGTTCAAAGTTGTATCAGCAGCAACATTCAAACCACCAATGTGTGTAACCATAACAGCAGGGTTGATACGATTTTCAGCAGTTAATTGTAAAGATTCAATCATATCAGCAGTATTTCCACCAGTAGTTCCCATAACGTGTGTTGAGTTATAGTGAACATCATAGAAATTCATACGAGCACTAAATTGTTTGTCAGTTGGACCTGCGAAGAAGTTCAAGCAACCATCACGACCTAAAACAGCACTAGATAATTCAACAACTGCTTCAACTGGTGCGTAGCAGAATACATCATCAAATCCTGTTCCACCTGTCATTTCTCTTAATCCAGCAGCTGGATCTTCCATTTTACCAGTATTCACAAAATGAAGTTCAATACCATCTGCAGCAGCTTCGTCTACTGGGAATAAGTGTTCAGCACGATCCAAACGTTCTTGGTTTACATCGGCAACAACAACCATTTTAGGACGAACATCACGATGTAAAGCATAAGTTAATGCTCCTAATCCCATAGGTCCAGCACCAGCTAAAATAGCTAATTTTCCATCTTTCTTAATTCCCATTTCATGATGGTAAACACCCATCTTTGTATGGTATGCAGCATTAAATGCTCCAATTGAGCATGACATAGGTTCAGCTAAACTTGCTTCATAATAAGCTTTACCTTTATATTCCAACAAGCATCCTAATTCCATAACTTCAGCTGGAATAATACAGTAAGTTGAATCTCCACCGAAGAATTCATAAGAATATCCAGGTGACCACATTGTTCCTTTATAGTTTAATGCAGGTTGTAAAGTAAATTTCATACCTGGTTTAAATTTGTCTTGGTGTTTCTTTCCAACTTTTACAATGTCACCAGCCATTTCATGCCCCATAATAGCTGGGTGATCTGCAACATCTTCATGAACACGTTTGTGGTTCACTCCTAAGATGGCACATTTGTATGTAGACATACATACACTGTCTGAGACTACCTTTACTAGAATCTCATCATCCTTAATTTCTGGTAATTCAAATTCATCCAAACGTAAATCGTTTGCGCCATGTAAGCGCACTGCCTTTGCTTTCATTTTAAAAGTCTCCTTTCACTTATTTTTGTTGTTTCAAAAGCTTACAACAACATAATACCGAATATTTTCGGAATGTCAACTGTTATTTCAAAAGTTTTCTACTTGCGAAACAACAAAAAACAGTGTATTGTATAAATAGAAATAAGAAAAGGAGAAACATATGATCTACACAATCACTTTTAATCCCTCGCTAGACTATATTATTCAAGTCGACAATTTTAAACCTGGCATCATCAACAAGACAAAATTCGAAGAAATCTTACCTGGTGGAAAAGGCATTAATGTTTCAATTGTACTTTCTAACTTAGGACACGAAAGTACAGCACTCGGTTTTATGGCCGGTTTCACAGGAAAAGAAATCGAACACAAACTCGAAAGTTTTGGTGCTAAAACCGATTTCATCCATGTTAAAAATGGATTATCTCGTATTAATGTAAAAATGAAATCCAATGAAGAAACCGAAATCAATGGAATGGGACCAGATATTCAAGAAGAAGATATTCAAGCTTTATTCCATCAATTAGAACAACTTACCCAAGAAGATGTATTAGTTATTTCGGGAAGTATTCCTAGCACATTACCAGATGATATGTATGAACAAATCATGGAAAAAGTCCAAGAAAAAAAGATCAAAGTTGTTGTGGACGCAACCAATAATTTATTGATGAAAGTTTTGAAATATAAACCATTCTTAATCAAACCAAATAATCATGAATTAGGCGAAATCTTCGGCGTTGAATTAAATACGAAAGAAGAAGTTATCCCTTATGCTAAAAAGCTCCAAGAAATGGGTGCACAAAACGTTCTAATTTCCATGGCTGGTGAAGGTGCAGTATTTATTGCAGACAATCATGAAGTACTTCAAAGTGGTGCACCAAAAGGAACCGTTGTAAACTCTGTAGGTGCTGGTGATTCCATGGTAGCTGGATTCTTAGCCGGATATCTAGAAACAAACGACTACCACAAAGCCTTTATCAATGGTTTATGCTGCGGTAGTGCCAGCGCTTTCCATGTCGGACTTGCAACAAAAGAACAAGTCGAAGAAGTTAAACAAACGCTATAAAACAAAAAAACAAACAATCCAATCTACTCCATTTAAAAAGCCAGAAGGTTTATCCTTCTGGCAATTTTTATAATCATTGAACTTAGGCATTTGCTTTCATCGCATCTAAAGCTTGTTGGATATCATCAATGATATCTTGGGCATCTTCTAAACCTACAGAGAAACGAATCAAATCTGGTGCAACACCTGCTTCTCTTAATTGTTCTTCACTCATCTGACGATGGGTATGGCTGGCTGGATGTAAAAGACATGTCTTTGCATCGGCAACATGCGTTACAATAGAAGCCAACTTCAAGCTATCCATGAATTTTTCAGTTTGTTCTCTAGTCGCATTTAAGCCAAAAGAAAGAACACCACAAGTTCCTTTTGGACAATATTTTTGTGCTAAATCATGATGTGGATCTGATTCCAAATCCGCATATTTTACCCAGTTTACATCTGGGCTGGCTTCTAAGTACTTTGCGACAGCTAGAGCATTAGCACAATGTGTTCGCATACGTACAGCTAATGATTCCAAGCCAAGATTTAAATAATAAGCATTTTGTGGTGATTGAATAGAACCTAAATCACGCATCAATTGACTTGTTGCCTTAGTAATATAGGCAAGCTTACCAAATTTTTCCGCATATACAATACCATGATAGGATTCATCTGGTGTTGTAAGTCCTGGGAATTTATCTGCATATTTCAACCAGTCAAAGTTTCCACTATCAACAATAGCACCACCCACGCTTGATGCATGGCCATCCATATATTTTGTTGTTGAATGCGTTACAATATCTGCACCCCATTGAATAGGTTGGCAATTGATAGGTGTCGCAAAAGTATTGTCAATAATTAAAGGAACACCATTTTTATGCGCTACTTTCGCAAACTTTTCAATATCAAAAACTCGTACAGTTGGATTTGTGATTGTTTCGCCAAATACGCATTTTGTATTTGGTTTAAATTCTTTCTGTAAATCCTCTTCACTAATTTCTGGGTCAACAAAGGTACAATCGATACCCATCTTTTTCATCGTTACCCCAAATAAATTATAGGTTCCTCCATAAATTGCACTAGATGCAATTAAATGATCCCCTGCTTCACAAATATTAAAGACCGCAAAGAAATTTGCTGCCTGTCCACTTGATGTCAACATTCCAGCTACACCACCTTCTAAGGCAGAAATTTTGCTGGCAACAATATCATTCGTTGGATTTTGCAGACGTGAATAGAAGTATCCACTCGCCTCTAAATCAAACAACTTCCCCATTTCAAGACTTGTATCATATTTAAAAGTTGTGCTTTGATAAATTGGTACTTCTCGTGGTTCCCCGTTTTTAGGTTCATACCCTGCATGTAGACATTTTGTTTCTGTTTTCATTATCTTATTACTCCATTCTTTTTTTCCATTAACTTAATACTACCATCAAAAGACACAAAATGGCGTTTAGATTTGATGATATCCAAAGATAATTCAGAAATTCGTTTATTTATCGCTTACCATGGCATATCTCCAAAGCGATTCACAAAAGTACCTGTAGGTCCATCTTTATCGATAGTTGCAAGTTTTACAATGGCATCTGTTCCTTCATGTACTGTCTGCTTTCCTTTACCACCATTTAAATCCGTTGCGGTTGCACCTGGATCTGCACAGTTTACCTTGATATCCGGTAGTCCTTTCGCATACTGTAGGGTCAACATAGATACTGCTGCCTTTGACGAGCAATACGTTAACGAGTTAATTTTTGACTCATCCGTTGTATCATCTGTCACCATTCCAAATGAACCCAGTCCACTTGAAACATTCACAATAACCGGATTATCCGATTTTCTTAATAAAGGAAGAAATGCATTTGTTACACGAACTACGCCAAATACATTGGTATCAAATACTTTTTCCATATCAGCTTCCGTAATATCTCCCACCTTTTTATAAACACCTAAGATTCCCGCATTATTAATTAGAATATCTATTCGACCTTCCTTATCCATCATTGCT
Source organism: Firmicutes bacterium AM41-11 (assembly GCA_003480165.1). Lineage (GTDB taxonomy): Bacteria > Bacillota_I > Bacilli_A > Erysipelotrichales > Erysipelotrichaceae > Absicoccus. The sequence goes on from QUIQ01000003.1 coordinate 125,266, forward strand.
TGTGCAGCTGCTTTTACCGAATACTCAATGGTTACATCCATCAAAAGTAATTCTGCGCCCAATTTTTCGACAGCATTTTTTCCTCGTTCTTCATTACGTGAACCAATATACACTTTATATCCCATTTCAAGAAGTCTTCTGGCACTCTCATAGCCTAAACCTTTATTTCCACCTGTTATCAATACAATTCGATTCCTATTCATAATGCTTATCTCCTTATCCACTTTAATTAGTCAAACAATATCACAATCTTACATAGTCTTCATGCCAATAGTAAACAACTACTAAATGAATCAATACAAACATAAAAAAGAAGGACAAAAGCCTTCCTTACGATTCATGTTTCAAAAAATTCATAACAAGTTTGACCATGGTTTCTTTTTCTTCTGCTCTAGATTCAGCAATCATCAAAGTAATACTAATAACGCACTATTTTGAATATTCCACGTACTTAGAGCCATACAATTCATCTTATTTTTCGGAAGAAAAAAACGATAAAATCGAATGATTTCATCGCTAATTTCATATAGTCATAAAGTGCTAGAAGGCCTTTATGTATAATTTATTTGGCGTCCTCGAGGTGGTTCGAACACCCGATCTATCGCTTAGGAGGCCACTCATCACAATTTTATTTAATCTTAAATTTTACATATAATTTCGTTTTATGCTTTATTTATCGGCTTTTTTGTGTTTTCTAATTTTGACCACTCAACAAATTATACGTTTTTTTCACCTGATTTCGTTCATTTTTTGTAGTCAATATTAGCTGACTATTAGCTAGAATACGCTTTCATAAAAAAGGTCCCTTAATTGGGACATCTTATTTTAATGCATCTAATAGTTTATCTAGTAGATCTGGATTGTCTTTTAAAGAAGCAACCAGCTTATCCACATCAATACTATCTTTTTTTCGTTTTGCATTATCTTCATCGTTGTTCTGATAGAATGACTCATCAAACTTTTGAGCATTTACTTTGCGATCTTCATCTAAAATATGACTATATAAATCAGTTACCATATCAGCTTGTGCATGGCCAGTATCTCCTTGCGTTGCTTTTATGTCACCACTAAGTGTATAGCCTTCACCAGCATCTACACCTACTTGTTCTTTCCCGTTATAAGTATAGAAATTCATATATAAATATTTATATTTAGCCCAAGGCACAGATACCTGTTTAATGCTAGAATATACTCTAAATCTAAACTCCACTTTATGACCATTTCCACAATCATAATCATACGTAACAAAATCATCCACACTCTTAACAATCAACACACTCGAATTCACAGTCGCATTTTGCCAATTCGAAGTTTTACTCACATCAAAACCAGCCGGAAGTTTTGATAAATCAAATCTTCTTCCTTTACCAACCGTTATTGGATATATATTATTTGCCATATATAATTTCATAGATGGCGAATTATTACTCAAATCAATTGATGTTAAGTCATTCAATTCACTCTGTAGCTCCATTAACTTCAAATTGTTTTTCACATTTAAAGTTTCAATCGGATTACGCCCAATATACAAAGTCTCTAACTCTGTATTCTGACTTACATCAATTGAAGTAATCTTATTATTATTATAAATATCAAGCTTCTTTAACAGCGGATTATGACTCGTATTTAAAGAAGTTAATCCATTTTTACTACAAATTAATTTAACAAGCTTTGTATTTTTACTGACATCTAATGAAGTCAATTGATCATTATCACAATTCAATTCTAAAAGCTCAGTAAAATACTCAATACCCTTTAAACTCGAAATCGTTTTTGCCGGTGCATTAATATATTTAACATTCGCAATCTCCTCATCATCCAACTTTTCATCTCCATTCGAATCGAATGATGCTAAAACATAGCTTCTAAAGTTCGCATCCGGAAAGTTTGTTCATCAATGGCCAAACCACTCGATACAGGTGTAGGCGCCGCTAACATCATTGGCGCAACCTCTACCTCTTTTTCTGGTTCAGGTTCAACTTGTTCTATCACTTCTTAAGATTCAACCTCAACAACACCTTCTTCTTCCTTAGTCAAATTCAAGACATTTTCTTCAACTATTCTTGATCCATCACACCCTCATGAGCATCGAACTCATCCGCATAGATTGCCGTAACCGGAGTTAAAGTCAAAACCATACACAGACTAAGCCCCACACTCGTCCAACTCTTTTTCATATATTATCAACTCCTATTCTATTCACACAGCCTACCTTTTTATTCCAGATAGCTACAAAAAACATGTATTCATTTTTGCTGCACTATTTAAAGTGGAAAATGCAGGGGTTTGATCCTGCATTTTACGGCATTAGAAGCTACCGCCACCACCACCATATGTGTCGCCACTACTACTAGTGAATGTGCTACTTCCACCACTCGAACTATCATCATCGTCAGATTTAATTCGATGACGAGTTATTGTGTGATACAAGAAGTAGTCATGAGACTCTTTCATCTTCAACGTATTTTTCTTCATATAGTTATGTGCCTTGTCTTCAAAACTAACAGAATGAAGTTGTTCACGCTTTTTACTAACCACAAAGACTGCACAAACAAAACCAACCAAAAGACTAATTGGAACGCAATACCATGGAAGCCATTTAAACGGCATATTTCCAACATCATAAGGCTTACCATTATGCGCTTTTTCTACAAACTTTTCGCAAAGACTACCAAACGTTGTAAAAGCCTTCATGTACTTCTCTTTCTTAAAAGAAGGACCTAGCTTTTCACTAATATAACTAATTCCGGCATCCGTAAATGCTGTAATACCATAACCATGAGTAGCCATCCAGAACTTACGTGTTTCCATGTTGACCACTAAAAGAATTCCATCTTTATTTTTACCCTGACCATACTCAAGCGCTTCATACATCGTCATCGCATAATCAAGAAGTGCCTTACCACCCGTATCTTTTGTAGTCAATATCGCAACATCTAAACCTTGACGCTTACCAATTTGGGTTAAAGTATCATTTAACTCTTTTCTTTCATCCTCAGTTAATAAACGCGCATCATCATTCACACATCTTAGTCCATCTTGTAATGAAGTAAGACCACTTAAAGCTTGCGCATACTCTTCGGAAAGATTAGGTGCTCTAGTAATATAGTCATCGCAAAGTCTTGCGTATGTTTCAAATGCATCCGCATATTCTTTACCACTTAAATAAGGCGCAAACTCACTACCGATCGTACTAATATCTTCTGATGAAATAGCTGAAGTACCTTTTCCATAAGTAGACATCCACCACTCGCGAACTTCCATGTTGACTACTAACAAGACACCATCATCACCATAACCACGCTCTTCATACTTTGCCTTTGCGTAGTCTTCTATCGATTTATCACCCATATCATTCGCAGTGATAACACCAACATCGACACCTTGTCTTTCACTAATTTCGGTTAAAGTATCATTTAATTCCTGCTGTTCACTTACAGTTAATAAGCCTGCATTATCCTCTACATATCTTAGATCTTCACTCGCAAAAACCGGGAAGCACATCATAAGTGCAAGTAGAAGAGATGAACATAAAATACTAAGTTTTTTCATAAACAACCTCCTACTTTCCCCAACTCAAAATCAATATTACGATATAAGCTAAAACACTTCCAAGAAGCATAACCACTACATAGTATAAGTAAACTAGGCTCTTATTTTCTGGAAGATTCCCTACAAATTTACCCGTTTGACCATTCATCGCAAAACTGTAGTTTTCACCCCTCCACTTCGTATTTAAGATCCACACTGGATACAACGCATATTTTGCCGTACCATTTTGAATCTGAACTGCACTATCCTCACAAGTAACCGTATCATACTTACCGCAATTGGTCATAAACGCATCTTCCGTAGACTTCTTTACACGGGTATTGGCACGATCAATACTTGAATCGGCATCCACATCATATTTATCAGCTAAAAAACCTGCTAAATAAGCCGTCTGAAAATCCACCGCATCTTTTAAGTCATAAGGCTCAATAGACTCCATCATATCATCTGGCATCTTGCTCGAACCATCCACCGGAATGTTTTCAAATCTAACATGCCCCTTGCGATATAAACGATAGTATTTGGTTTCCGTATAATCATATTCTGAGTCCGACCACATACGAACCTTTGTTGCATTATAACGAACCTCGCCATCGGCATCCGCATCAAACAACCAGAAAGGAACATATACACCTTTAATTTCTTCAATATGATTTTCTGATTTGAATTCTTTAGGCAATAAAGTCTTCCCCTTATAATGCTGTTTCAAACCTTCCTTAGCCGCCTTTTTATCCAATTTAAACGGAATCACTAAATCCGGCTTTAAGATACCACCCAATTTTTCCTTTACGACAATCGGACTTCCACAAAACGGACAAGATGCAGCCGCCATATTTTCATCCGCAACGATTTCACCACCACACGAATTACAAACATAGGTCAATAATCCATCAGTTTCATTTTCTGCCCACTCTTGACCTGGCTTCACATCCCACTCAAATTGATCTTCTTCCTCAATCTTTACAGAATCATATTGCTGAAGTGTTTCCAGAGAAAATTCTGTATCACAATAAGGACACTTCATCTTCTGAAGTTTTGTATCAAACGAAATGGAACCATTACAACAAGGACATTTAAACTCTTGTAAAGTACTCATAATTAAAACCCTCTACTTTTCTATGTCATTATCATCAAATGGGTCACCACATTCCGGACAGAATTTAGGTGGATGATGCGGATCCTCCGGCTGCCAACCACACTTATCACAACGATACAACGGTTCATGTGCCGGCTTTTTTGCACCACACTCTGTACAGAATTTACCCTTATTTACCGTTCCACAAGTCGGACAAGCCCAACCCTCAACGCTAGGCTTAGGCGTTCCACACTCCGGACAGAACTTACCACTTGCGACATGTCCACAAGTTGGACAAGTCCAGCCATCTGCCTTTACCTCAGGCGTAGGTGCAGGATCCGGTGTTGGAGCTGGTTGAGCAGCAGCACCCGCCGCATATAAGTTTTGCGCATTAATACCACCCTGATTCATGGCCATACCCATACCCATAAATCCAGTCATGGCACCAGACGCATTATTGGCAGCATCCTTCATAGCCGTAGCCTGGGCACCAACCAAACGACTAGCCGCAACTGTTTGATTCATCGTCATCGCATTTTCTTCCCATTCCGTGATCTTCTTTTCTTGATCCTCAGGAATACTCAAAGAGTTAATATTGAAAGATACAACTTCCAAACCACGCTTAGCACGCCAAATATCACTCAACTCATCATTTAAAGCTGCCGCAACATCCATTGTGTGAGCTGGAATCTCATAATACATCACACGATCCGCACTTAATTTTGCCAAGGCAGGCTGTAAAGCCGTCATCAATTCACCCTTAAGTTTGCCCTCAATAGTTTCAGACTCAAAATCCTCTGCCACATTTCCACAAACATTTGTATAGAATAAGATTGGATCGGCCACACGATATGTAAAGTTACCGTTACAACGCAATTTTACAGACAACTTGAAACCCAACTCTTCATTCACAACCACTCTAAATGGAATTGGAGTTGCCGTTCCATATAGAACTTCACCCATTTCCTTTGTGTTCACATAATACACTCTTTGATCCTTGGCAGTATCTCCACCAAAAGTGAAACGCTTAGCCATAGTAGAGAAAGAATCCTTAATACTCTGGCCTAAACTTCCCGCAAAGATAGAAGGTTCACTTGAAGAATCATACACAAATTCTCCTGGCGTTGCACAAAGCTCAACAACACGACCCTGATCCACGATCAACATACATTGACCATCCGCAACCGCAATCACACTACCATTTGAAATGATATTGTCATTTCCTTTATTACTCGATTTTTTACCCGTCCTTTTAGAGCCCTTACGAACCAATACATCCTGTTCTAATGCATCACAATAAAAGTACTCCTTCCATTGATCGCCAAAAACTGAACCAACAGCTCCAGCACCCGCTTTAATTAATCCCATATTATTTACCTACCATTCTTCTATTGTTTTTACTTGTATTTCTTTTACTATTGCACTTACTAAAGAATCAAATTCATTTGAATGACTCAAAATTTCAATTCTCAGTACACCACTAGACAGACTCAAATAATCCACAAGATACGTACGTTTAGTGTAATATCCATCCTCTTCCTCAACCACACATGTCTTATAAGGAAGTATCTCTACTTCTTTATAATCCAGATTTTCAAACTCAACATGAACAACCTCATCATAGGACATCGCATTATGTTCAATATAAGGAATCGTATCCACAAATACTACAATATCTTTATTCTCACCTAGAATGCGATACATCACATCTGAAGCAACCACTTTACTTTTATACAAAACAGGCTCATCATTCACAAGAAAATACGCATCCACATTCGGAAGAGAGAATGTACAAGCCAATCCCTGCACATTCAACTCTTTTCTTTTGCCATACTCACGATTCTGATTAGACATCAAGTACAAACCTCCTGTCACTTAAATCGTGTCTTATTCATACAAGTTCAATTATTCAACATCTAAAAGCTCAACAACTTTGAACTCTTTAATAATCGCTTCTGCCAATTCATCTGAAATATCCTTATCATCATATTCATTGACTTCGATATGAACGATTCCATTTGTTAGATCTGGATGTTCAATATAGTATGCCTTCTTAACGCTATCCTCATCGGATAAATCCGCAACTAAAGCTCTATAGCCACCTACTTTTGTTTCTTTATAGTCAGCTTCTCCATTCAAATCCTTTTCAGCAAGTTCTTCTACAGTGTACCCTTCACTCCATTCTGCAAACGCATCATCTCCTACAAAAACGAGAAGAACTGGAAGATAATCATCATTTACTTCATATTTAATACTTGCAAGTGATTCGTCCATCTCATATACAGGCTTTTCTAAACCGTTCACCAAATAGAAAGAATCCATATTTGGTAATGAGAATTTACAAGCTAGACCTTCCATTTCTAATTCTTTTCTTTCGGCAAACTTCTGCTCCTCTTTCTTCTCTACCGTTTTTGTACCATCCGTCTTTGTAGTTGTACCACCATCACTTGCACCACACGCGACTAGACTCAAGCCAATACCAAGCACAAACAGACTTGTTAATAACTTATTATTTTTCATATTATGTTCTCCTATTATTATTTAATTTCTACCTTCAATTGCTGCAAAGCCGCCAATAATATATCTTCTAATCCTGTCGTGTCATCCGAATTATCACGAAGTGTTACAGAACATGACAATATTACATTTTTATCGCCCACTGGATAATTTAACTTATACCTATACGTCGTATCATTGGCACTATTCCAATAATTCGTGTAGCTCATAGAACGATATCCAGAATATTCACCCAATGTATACTCTGTGAATGGCTCTTCTCCTTTACTTAAATGCTCGTTATGGAAGACGATAGCCTCTTCAAGCGTATCACTTGAATCCGTACATATGTTTACGTATATTGAACGATCTGGATCTTTTCGACTTAATGTATAACCAATGTTTCCCTTATCCTGATTTCCCTTGATCGTGTCATACTCCATACTTGGCGTATAGAACGAAGTCAAATCTCTCGGTAATATTAATTTTGCACGAGACGATTCGCCAACAATTTCCTTGCTGTTTTCATCCACCTTCTCTTCTTTAACGTCCTGCTTTGCTTCCTCTTTCTTTTCTTCCTTCACCTTTTCTAGCTTCATATTCTTAATGATAGCCTTCGCAAAAGGTTCTAAATCCGAAGTATCCTTTTCTTTATCATTCTTCTGGTTGATCTCAATAGAAACGACCTTATTGATATCCTCGACTGGATAATCTACATAATAGTGAAGTCTAGTATTTTCAACTGTACCCAGATTGATGGTGTGACTATACGCATCAAAGCCCTCAAACGTACAAGGCTTATACTTTTTATCCTCGTCATTTTCTCCATACATTGAATTCTGTAGATCCGCACTCTTTTCAGCGGAGCTAGACGACAACAATTTAATTTCAGCATTCAACTCATACTTATTCTCTTCATTTAAACACTTATAGACAATCGAACCATTATCCTTTAACATACTCTCCATTTTACCTACACCCTCTCTAGATGAAGTAAAATAAGGAGATAGATCTTCGGGAACACTCAATTTAGCCGTTCGATCCTGCGTATCCATTCGTTTTTCTTCTTTTTTCTTTTCTGCTACCTTAGCCTCTTCTTTTTTAGGCTCGGGTTTATCACTTGAACAAGCCACTAAACTCAGTCCCATACCCAAAACTAAGAAGCCGGTTAATAACTTATTCCGATTCATATTATTATTCTCCTATTAATTCAATCTTTAAATTATGTACCACATCCAGCAACAATGGCTCTAATAAGGAAGTATCGTCATCATACCGTAATTCTTCACGAATGGTTAGTACGACATCTTGACCATCCACTGGATAATCAAGCACATAATGATATTCAATCGATTTATCACTTGTCACCACATACTTATATCCAGAATATTCACCCACAGTACATGGCTCATACATTTTTGTTTCATCCTTACAAACCTTGTTGTGAGAAATACTGGCAGCCTCTGCTGAATCCCAGCCATCCGTTCCAATTGAGAAATGAATGGTAAACGTACGATCTTTCGCATACAATGAATAACCAAGAACATTCGATTGTTCCATATAGCTATATCGAGAAATTTCTCTAGCAGGCGTATGGAAAGAAGTCAAATCTTTAGGTAAAGTAACTCTTACCTTTTTATTCGCATAACTAATAATCGTACTATCCTTTTCTTTTTCTTCCTCAGCTGCCTTAGCCTTTTCTTCTTCCTTCTTCTCTTCTTTTACCTTTTCTTCTTTTTCTTCGATTGCCTTAGTCTCTTCTATTTTCTTTTCTTTTACCTTTTCTTCTGGCTCATTAGATGAACAAGCCACTAAACTAAGCCCTAACCCCAAGACTAAGAAACCAGTTAATAACTTATTCCTTTTCACTCTTATCACCTACTCTTCCATACAAATTTCAACAACGATATTATTCAATACAGCAAGTGTTACCTCATCCAAATCATTGGCTTTTTCTTGTTCTACATAAATTTGTAAGACAACATTATCTTCACCAACTGGATAATCGATCAACATCTTAGAATAGGTTTTATCAGACGAATCATATACCGTCGTTTTCTTATAACCCGAATACTTACCAATTGTAAATGCCTTATATTGATCTGCTTCATCTTCAAAACCTGCATTCAAGACATCCGCCGTTTCCTTGGCTGCCTTACGATAATCGCAATCAATTGAAATTCGCGTGATATACGTACGATCATCCGAATGTAAATCATATTTAAGGATACGACCACCCTCTAGCTTACCCGATATATCTAAGCCCTCTTGTTTCGGTGTATAAACCGACAATAAATCTGGCATTGTCATCTTAATGAAATAGCCATTCATTTGTGCGACTCCAGTCATTTCGCCAATCTTTACCTTCTCTTCTTTTTTCACTTGTGAAGACCTTGGTTCTTCTGGCTTTTTTGCACAAGAAACTAGGCTTAATCCTATACCTAGCGCAAGCAAAATCTTAGCTAGCTTATGATTCATAGACTTACTCACATTTCTTCTTTTCAACTTTTACATGATCCAAAATTGCAGTAATAATAGCTTCTGTATCCGAATCATCCGCTTCCGCTTTTAGCTTTTCAACTACAACCTTAATCGTTCCTTTAAAACCATCTCGATCCAAATTGAAATACATATTGTACGTTACATAATCATCATAAGAATAATCCGAAATCTTATTTACACCTGTATAGTCACCCACTTGATAAGGCTTATAAAGTTTACTCTCATCTTCTTCACCTTTATTGAAGGTTTCAGCCACTTCATCCGCTGTCGCATCTGCACTAGCTTCAATAGCCGCAATCTTTTTCGTATCGGCTTCTTTATTTTCAAAGCTATAGCGAATAAAGGAATCATTGACAATCTCTCCTGTAACCTCTACACCATCTGCTGGCGTATAAATCGTTGTGAAATCTTGAGGCATTGTGATGATGATCTCATACTTCTTGTTGTAGTTTTTACTCACCACAAAATCCGTTGACTTCTCTTCCTTCTTTTCCTCTTTCTTTTCTTCCTTTTTAGCTTCAACAACCTTTGTATCTTCCTTTTTAGGCTCTGGATCATTCGATGCACACGCAGCTAAACTTAAACCCATACCTACAACTAATAAGCTCTTCACAAATTTTGCGTTCATGCCTATTTAACCTCAACTTTCATATTGCTTAAAATAGCATTCATCGCTACTTCCATATCTGCTGTATCCGTATCATTGAATTGTTCTACCGTTACAGACATCACTACATTTTCAAAATCCAACAACAAGTTATCTTTACATTTGAAACTAGGATTTTCACTTGTAGTCACTTGTCTAAAGCCATTGAAATCACCCACCGTGCTAGGCTTATATTGTTTTGATTCATCATCCTTAAATCCTTCATTAATACGATTCGCATAAGCTTCTGCACTATCAGCACTGATTGGCTTTACATAAATAGCCATTTTAAAATCACCAAATTCATCTTCAAGCGTATATGTGATTTGTTGCTCACTTACTTCTGTTTTTACTTCTAAACCATCTCTACTCGGTGTATAGAATGAAGTAAGTTCTGGAATTGTGACTGTATAAGTCTTACTAGAAATTTCTCTTACTAATACGGCATCCGTAGTTTCTTCTTTCTTTTCTTCCTTCTTCTCTTCTTTTTTCTCTTCCTTCTTTTCTACAACCTTTGTATCTTCCGGCTTTTCACTTGAACAAGCTGTTAATCCAAAAAACATACTTAGTGCTAATGCACTCGCAAACAATTTTTTATTATTCATACTGATACTCCAATTCTAATTTTTCATGATCAAACATATTTTTGATCTCTAATTTTTCATATAACGGCATTACTTTACAATACGATAAGACTTGTTGATTATAGTCATCATATCCATACACAAATCCATCTTCTTCCATACCCACACTAAACAATAGGCCAGAATGCGAATTTTCTAATTCCTGCATTGTATACAAACCATTTTCATCAATTTGAAGTGTTACACTCTCATTTCTATATGTACCCTCAAGACTAGGAAGCGGTTGATTTCGCAATGCTTCAAATAAATCAATCAACTGATCCTTTTCCGTCAGTGCCTGCCCACTACGAAGGCTTTTTACTTTATCTAACCCATATAAGGGTCCTTGACTACAAACACGCTCAATCGGCAAGCCATCCTCAATCGCGATCACTTCCACCAAACCATTTGTCGTTAGCGCAAAACCATAAGTGAGACCCGGACCTATTTCATATACATGAACTTGTTTATATTCATTAAAACAACCATGCACCTTATACGTTTTATCCGTTCCACTATAGTAAAGTGATATCTTATTATTCTTTAACGTCAGAGTCATCTGGTCAAACGCAGAAGAATCTTCTATCTTATAAGACTTCTTGCGACTTGGTCGATACAAAACCACCTTTGTTCCAGAACCATAATTTGTGGCAATAGGAATCAATACATTCAATTTTCCTTTGTGGTAAAACACATCTAGACTTGAAGGCAACAACCCCATTGTTTGAGCTCTTAATTCCTTTACATTGTCATAATATTCATTGGCATATTCCTGATCAAAAGCCTGTGCAGCCCATACCTTCATATCTTTTTGACTGATTTTATATTTCTTATATAACTTTTTATTCGAAACACGCTTCTTCGTTTTAGAATCAAAATGATACACCTTATACCTAGGATATTCCGTCTCTACTTCTTCCTTAATAACTAAACTCAATAGATTTGAATGTGTATACACATCATAACTAACCTTTGTGTCCGGCAATGTATACCCTAGTTCTTTTGCCTCATCTAAAGAATCCATCAAACCTTTATATTCATTTTTAATGGTCTGATTCAACTTTTTTGCGCTCTTTGAATCACAATGAATATAAGGTAAGGAAATGTCGTACTTACCAACATTTCCCCATGCATCCTTATATTCTTCATGAATATTGTAGAAATCTGAAATATATACCTCTTCATCAGGTTGTGATTTACAACCTGTAAACATTAGATTCAAACTAAGAAACAAGACCGAACAAAATTTAGTCCAGATCATAGTTCGCAAGAGCTTGATCGGCTGCATCTTTAAATTGCGTACGATCTCCAATGATCGTTGCCCCAAACGCATCCACAGTTTCTTTTGCCTTTTCCTCTAAGTTTTCACCATTCTTTTTAGCTTTCGCCAAATCCCACATACTCTTTGTTGCCTTAAATTGAGTTACAGACTTTTTAATGCCACTTCTAAATGAATCATCTAAGCCAAATAATTTATTTAGATAATCTACACATTGATGACATCTTGTTTCATCATCAAATGGAATATAGACATCATTTAAGCCTTTTGTATGTACAAAACCTAAGTGAACACACTTTTTATCTTTATCCGAACCACTTATTCTTGCGGGCATCCTTTCAGTTCTATATAGCTGAAGATTTTCTAAACGATATACACACGCATATGTTTTTGTATTAAACAAACCTCCACGAGCTTCAATAACCGCAATCAAGCCTAGACTTGGTGCAATATAAATAGGGTGGAAAGACTGCATCTTTTGATTTTTATCACGTGTTTTTTTCAAAGGTTCCATTAAATCTTGCCAAATCTTTGTACCCACCTCAGTTTGATGAATATGGTCCTTGACATTATCTAAATCAGAATGAACATAATCATAATATTTTAATCCTTTTGCACGACAACCCTTTGTACAAATATAATTTCCATCCATTAATTTCTGTGATTGTAAAACATTAATTGTTGCACCACAAATTGCACATGTATTTGCCATATATGATTCCTCCTTTTCTGTGCATTATTATGATTCAAGCGCATCCTTTAATGCGTTTGCCACCTGTAAAGATTCCTGATACTTTTCGTTTGACTGTACCATTACTTCTTTATCCTGCATTTCTGAAATGATCTTGACATCCTCTTTGGTAATCTTCAAAGAAATCATTTTGATGAATGGATGATTCGTTTGATATTTACCTTGAATTGGTACGCAAATTCGTATCTTGCTGGTTTATAGGAACATGTCTTCCCTTTCTTATTTGTGAAATGAAGTTCGCGCTTATTCTCTTCAATTTCTACCAAAACATTTTGAATGTCACTTAAGTCAAACACATCTGGATTTTCATCACTAAGCTTTGTTGCCTTTGTCACGATAAACCAGTTGTGCTTTCGATCAACCATTACCTTTGGATACTCACCAAACGTTTCAGCTGCCACAAACGCTTTGACACGAGACTTGTTTGCCTCACGGTACACCAGATGCTCTTTGATTTTTTCAATCGGCGTGTTTTTATAATCTGTAAAAAGTGGTGACATTTTTTTCTTACAGTCATTACAGATCGTACCATCCGCACATTTATAACCTTCCATCAATACCATCTTCTTTTTACACACATCACATTCCTTTTTAGAAAACAACCCCATTTCATTTCCCTCCTTTCCTCCTTTAATTGACTTGTCATTCTGTGCTATATTGTTTTTAGAAAGCACTTTCAAAGCTTATGTAATCAACTTACATTTTCATTATAGAAAGTATTATAAAATTTACCCCACCCCAAAACTTAAAAAGGGTGGGAACTGCGGTAAATAATGGGGAAAATCATGAAAAAAGTTATAAAATATTTATTAGTATTTGGTCTAGGCCTATGCAATCTATATGGGTGTTCATCAAAATCTTTACTCGATAAAGATAACCCCGTGACCCTGACAATGTGGCATGTTTATGGAGAACAAGCCAATTCTCCAATGAATCAATTGATTGCTGAATTCAATGAAACAGAAGGCAAGGACAAGGGCATTATAATTAATGTCACAAAAATAACCAATGCGAGTAAAATTGGTTCTGAGCTTGAAGAAAGTTTATCTAAAGAACCAGGTGCAGATCCAATGCCAGATCTTTATACAGGACATATTCATAATGCCAAACAGGTAGGATTAGATAAGAGTGTTGTATGGAATGATGTATTTACAGAGAAGGAAATTTCAAATTTTGTTGATGAGTTTTTAGATGCTGGAATGCTAGAAGATAAGCTTGTGGATCTTCCATTATCAAAATCAACAATCGTTTTATTTATGAATGGTACACAATTTGAAAAGTTTTCTAACGATACCGCTGTTTCATTAAATGATTTTGACACTTGGAATCAAACGTTTGATGTAGCCGAAAAATATTATGAATGGTCAAATGGAAAGCCGTTATTATGCTTTGATTATCTATTAAATTCCATTGAATCTTATGCGATCGCATTAGGAACAAAGAATATGTTTACAGAGAATGGCTGGTACAATACGGAGGATCCTGCTTTTAAAGAAGCCTTTAGAACCTTTCTAGAACCATTGATCAAAGGCTATATTTCTGCTTCAGATTTCTATTCAAGCACAGAACTTACAACCGGAGAAACACTCATTGGTGTATCCAGCAGTGCAGCCTATCTCTATTTAAATGACATCGTTACATATCCAGATAATACAACGGAACCATTAAATGCGATTGCCCTGCCTTATCCAAAGGCCGATAAAGACCATGCCCTCATGACACAAGCTGGTGTTGGATTATGTGCCTATAAGACTACAGAACAAAAACAAGAAGCCGCTAGTGTCTTTGCACATTGGCTTGTAGAACCAAAACGAAACATGGACTTTGTGATCCAAGCAGGTTACATGCCAGTCACAAAAAAAGCATTTAAAAACTTAAAAAATGAAAAGTTTGAAGATGAAGAAACACAATCTTTATACAATACACTCACCGAAATGAAATCCGACTATACCGTTATTTCTAGAGAGGTTCCAAATGCGATTTCTAGAAAGGCCTATGCATTTTATGATCAAGTAAGAAGCCACCAACAAGAATGGCAAGCACGAGCTAATGCCGGTGAAGATATTGATGAAATTGTAGATGAAGCAATGAATATTTTAAAAAGTCTTTCTTGAGGTTAGCCTATGCAATTAAGTTTTAAATCAAAAGAAAGATCCATGAAACGAAAGCTTTTCGTATATATGTTCTTTCTAGTGACTACCATCAGTATTACTTTATTAATGGGACTCTTCCTATTTGGAAGAATTAATGGGACTCTTCCTATTTGGAAGACTTGGAACGACCGAACAAGATTTTCATAAAAAACTATCCATTCAAAGTGAATACTTCACAAAGAATATGGAATCCTATTGGGATGACTTGGCCTCTATGAATATCGCATTGGCTGATAATATGGAAGCTATATTAGAAACAACCCTAGCAAATCAAGGATTAACCTTTCAACAGCTGCAGGACAATCCCAATGCCATCTATTCTTTAGAAAACGATATGATTCAGCCTTTAGGACAATATCTTGAACGATCTAATTGTTCAGGAGCTTATGTACAACTAGATACGACAATCAATTCCGCTTTGGATAATGCGCAGACACAACGAAGTGGTGTGTATCTTCAAAAAACGACAATGTCCTATTCAAAGGAAGACTTGATTTTATATCGTGGAATTGCCAATATCGGCAAAAAACATGGCATCATGCCACATCGTAAATGGAGACAGGAATTTGATATTACACTTGTACCCGATTATGAAGAATTAAAAAAAGGGAACTTTGATTATTCCCTATCAAATATTATTCAATTGCCATACACAGGTGAAAGAATCGCCCTATTACGTGTTCCTTTAGTTGGAAAGGATGGTACCTTCTATGGTCTTTGTGGTTTTGAAATTTCACAAAGCTGGTTTAAATTTGCGCATACCCAGCCCTCAACTCTCAACCATTTAACGTGTCTTTTAGTGCCAGACTCCGATTCAATCATCACAAATGAAGGCTTTAGTACGGGAAGCCAAAACGGATTCTATTATATGCCAAATGGAGATCTTTCCATTAAGCCTATTGGCAACAACTTATTGAGAATCATAAGTAAAAATCGTAATTATATTGGGGTTAAGAATACCGTCAAAATTTCTAAGAATCAAACCTATTCGACATATGTTATGATTTTGGATTCTGACTACAATCGAGCCATCGCAAAAAGTAATATTGAATTATTCTTCTTTACCATTGTCTTATTATTATTTGTATTTTTAGGATGTTCCTTCTTCAGTCAAAGATACCTGTCCCCAATTCTAAAAGGATTAGAACAGCTGCGTAAAGACAATAAAAACAGTATGCGCTATGATGTACAAGAAATTGATGATCTTTTGGATTTCTTATCTTCAAAAGACTATGAAGTTGAGAATAAAATGTTGACGCTTGAGCTAGAAATGCAGGAAAATCGCAAGAAGCTGCAACAGATTGAAAATGAACATGAAGTCATTCAAAAGGAATATGACAGAGCTAAAAAAGAAGTGGAGCGGTTAACGACAAAACGTATCGATGATATTGATGAGGATGAATATAAACGTTTCCTTGAATGTCTTGCGACATTGACGCGCAAAGAAAAAGAGATCTTAGATCTCTATGTGAAAGGATATTCAAGTAAGGATATTCTAGAAACATTAAATATTACAGATAATACATTAAAGTATCACAATCGTAATATTTATAGTAAGCTAGGTGTAAAATCAAGAAAACAATTGTTGATGTACATGACATTATTGCAGAACAAAAGGAGCTAAAATTAGCTCCTTTTACTGTACATAAGGGTATCAAAATTTTCTAGGGGGCTCGAATTTAGGGGGCAATCTGGGGGGGACAATAATGAGAAATGTATTTAGGGGTCTATGAAATGTAATTATTTCATTCCTGATTCATTCTCTTTTTTTATGTCTGATATAACCATTTATAATTATTTTGTTATGTTCATTGTCTTCAACCAGGAGGTATATAAATGAACAATAACGAAAATATTTCTATTTCAAAACTATTAGCTGTACTTGATATTCAAGATGATGACTCTTTTATTATTACTGATGTTGAATTGATTGATGAGAATTAATATCTACACATCCAGAAGAAGTTGGAACCTATGTATTGTCCTAGATGTGGTTCAAGGATGCATTCTAAAGGTTTCTATACTCGTAAGCTTAATCATCCTGTTCTTCAGGATTCCACTAAATTTTATATGATTGTTAAACAACGTAAGTGGCATTGTGATGAGTGTAATCTATATATGAATGATTCTTTTTCTTTTTTGGATAGATATGCTCATTCTACAACTATAACTCCACTTCTTATTCTAAATGAGTTTAAACATCTGGATCAAAGTACTGCAGCCATTGCCGAAAGATTCAATATTTCTGATACTCTCGCTCACATTTTATTTGAAAGGTATACAATAAATACTGCTGTTTACTTTTAGATTTTGAAACACAAAATCTGATTGACGTAGTTATCAATAGAAAAAAGTATACACTTTTAAACTATTTTGAACAGATTCCGGAATCAGAAAGAAATCGAGTAGAATACGTATCTATAGATCTTTATGACACATACAGATCAGTCATAAGCTTTCGTCTTCCCAAGGCTAAAATATGTGCAGATCCATTTCATGTGATTAAAAATTATAATGATACGCTTGATAAGATCAGGAAGAGAGCCATGCAAAGTTATCCAAAAGATTCTATTGAATATTACCTGTTAAAGAATTTTAACTGGACGCTCTTTAAAGATGAAGTGCATGAAAACGAAGCCAAATGGAACAAAAAACTAAAGAGATATATCAACTATCCTCAGATTTTAGATTTGATTCTCGAAATATCCGACGAATTAAAAACAGCGTACGATTTAAAAAGCGACTATGTCTTTTTCAACAAGCAATCTGACTTAAACAATGCCGAAAATGATCTATGGAAACATATCGAAGAAATGAAGAAAAGTAATATACCAGAGATTCTCAAATTAAAGAATACATTGATCAAATGGTCTCAGGAAATAGTTAATTCTTTTACCTTCATAGATGGCAGACGAATTACCAATGGCATCATGGAATCTAGAAATGGAGTTGCGAAAGAGATCAAGAAAAACGCAAATGGATACAAAAACTTTCCCCGGTTTAGAAACAGATGCTTGTATTGTATGAATAAAGATACTAAACCAAATTATGCCGGTTCACACAAATCGATTCGCATGAAAGGCTCTTCCAGAGGGCATTATACGAAAAACAAATAAAATAGAGAAAAATCATTAGACCAAAAAACGGGCCTAATCACCACGAAAGTGGTGATTATGACCCATTTTTTCATTTTCTCAATATTTTTAGTTTTTTCACTTTCGGTGAAACCCTACAATATTTTAGAGTCTGATTTTTCACACAACCCTAAACTATTTTAGAGACCCAAAATAAGAAATATGGAACCCCTCTTCCAAATACTCCACATCAAGATCAGGAAGTTTATCATTAAAATAATTCACCATGTTTTTTAAACCACCAATTTCACAACCAGCATGATTTACTACGATCATAGGCAAATCATTATCAATCGCATATTGAGCATCTTTGTAGTTTGTGATTCCATCATCCGCAACAATAACTACATCTGGATTGAATTCTAACATCTCAAAAATATCCGTTCCAGCACCTGTACCAATGGCTAAATGAGATACTTCTTTATTTACATTCCCAAAAACATAAACCCCCTCTTCACCATCTTCTTTTAATACATTAGCCACATGCGTTGCTAATTCTGAAACAGTTTGTTTAGGAATATTTGCAGATTGATAATATGAGTTAATCACTCTATCCCTAAAATCAAAACCAAGCTTTTTGGCCCATACATCACTCACACCATATTCAGGAATAGAATCCCAAACATCATGACAACGATACACACAAATATTACCCTTACTTAATAAGTCTTTCTTGTGTTCAATAGACTCAACTAGTTTAGTTTCCAAATGCGTTCCTGTCGTATAGAAAATATTCTCATGAGAAATAATGAAGTTAATACCCTTTTTTAATGCTTGTTCAATCACTTTATTAGTAGCCACCCAACAAACACCAATCTTCTTTACTTCTTGATCATCATCACCAAATAAAACACGATCCCTTGTACAACGATTCCAACGTACCCAAGTACCCTCATTCTTTAAACATTCAATTACATCTTTAATCTTCATGATTTTCAATCCTCTCAATAATTTTTCCAACTGATGATTCACATCATCAAAATCATCCGCCATAGTCTCTTTATCAATTAGAGAATAGATATTTTTGTTACTGTATCAATTGACATCAAATCCTGAAACAATTCATTTTTATGGTCAATCCACCTATTATTTGTATCAAAAGTCATTAAATCTAGATTCTTATCAATTTTTATTTCATTGACCTCTATACCATACTTCTCAAATATTTTATATATTTCATCTTTGTCAGAAACAATATTAGTCTGAATCAATACATTAGGATGATCAATTTGATTAAAGAAAGGATAATGAAATATCTTTTGAAGAACGACTAGAAATAATGTCGCAAAAACACCAATAAAAATCAATCCAGCACCAATACATGCAGCTATGCCAGAAGTAGTCCACATTCCAGCAGCTGTGGTAAGCCCTTGAATCAAATCATCTTTCACAAAGATTACGCCAGCACCAAGAAATCCAATTCCACTAACAATTTGTGCTGCCACTCTAGCTCCATCCGCCGTCGACACATCAAAAAACGCATATTTAGAAATAATCATAAACATTGAAGATCCTAGTGCAATAATCGCATGCGTTCGAATCCCAGCCGATTTATTTCGACTCGTCCTTTCATATCCAATGGCACAACCACATAAAGTAGCCAACACGATACGAAATATCCAATTTAAATATACTTGTTCTGAATACAAAATATCATCTCCAAACTCAACTGCAATACATTTGTTTTAGTTTACTTATTTTCTCTTCAGTCAGAACATATTCCTACCCCTAAAAATTTGTCAATTCAAATTGAAAACATCTTAAAATTATAATACCATCCTAAATCAAGCAAATATTTCTCACAATACATAAAACGTTATCATCCAACAACACACCAAAAAATTTGCCATTTTTTTGAATCATTCAGTCTTTTGCGATAGGGCTCTTATCCATTCATTACGATCTTTTTCAAACTCACCCACTAACACTCTTACTTCTTCACAATCTAGTACTACATCACTACAAGTATAATCCGCCAATTTTAGCTTATTTATACACGATCTAACAATTCATAATCCTCATCATTTAACATAATTGTTTATCATCCTCATCATCAAACATATCAGCCATCATAGCCATAAGATCCTCTTGATTCTTTAATATGATCTTTATCTCTGCACTGTTTAGTCTTACACTACTTCCCGTAACCCTAGCACTTCTTAGCTTATTATTAGCCTTCTCCAAGAAATCAAAATTCTCATCTGCCATCATTAGAAAACACCTCCATCTACATAATACAACATAAAAAGACCATCATTACTATTTTAATTGGGTATCCAAATTTTCTAGGGGGCTCGAATTTAGGGGGCAATCTGGGGGACAATAATGAGAAATGAATTTAGGGGTCTATGAAATGTAATTATTTCATTCCTGATTCATTCTCTTTTTTTATGTCTGATATAACCATTTATAATTATTTTGTTATGTTCATTGTCTTCAACCAGGAGGTATATAAATGAACAATAACGAAAATATTTCTATTTCAAAACTATTAGCTGTACTTGATATTCAAGATGATGACTCTTTTATTATTACTGATGTTGAATTGATTGATGAGAATTAATATCTACACATCCAGAAGAAGTTGGAACCTATGTATTGTCCTAGATGTGGTTCAAGGATGCATTCTAAAGGTTTCTATACTCGTAAGCTTAATCATCCTGTTCTTCAGGATTCCACTAAATTTTATATGATTGTTAAACAGCGTAAGTGGCATTGTGATGAGTGTAATCTTTATATGAATGATTCATTTCCTGTTCTAGATAGATATGCTCATTCTACAACTATCACTCCACTTCTTATTCTAAATGAGTTTAAACACCTGGATCAAAGTACTGCAGCCATGCCGAAAGATTTAATATTTCTGACACTCTCGCTCACATTTTATTTGAAAGGTATGTGGATCTTCCTAGACTTCCTCTTCCAGAATATATGTCAATTGATGAAGTATACTTGAACATCAGTAACTCTCAAAAGTATGCATTTGTCATTATGGATTTTTCAAATGGTGAGATTGTAGATATTGTGCATAATCGCTGAGTTCCACTCTAGAAGACTATTTCTGCACATTCCATTAGAGGAGCGTCTTAAAGTAAAAGCTGTAATCTGTGATGCATACCAGACTTATTTGACCATGCCAGAAAAGTATTTTCCCAATGCCTGTACAGTATTGGACTCGTTTCACGCTGTAAAAGTAATTATTACTTACCTAAATGGATATATCAATAAAGTCATGAAGAAGTATCAGAATCGTGACAAAAAAAGCTCTTGAAGAAAAAAATCACGACACCAATCGTGACAATAAGACAATCAAAAAATCTAAAGAGGTCATTCTGCTTCAAAACTATCGATGGGTAATGCTCAAGAATCGAGATGAGATTAATTACTCGTACAATCGACACTATCATAAAATGCTTGGCATGAATGTAGATACCTATACAATAGAAAAACTATTTCTTCAGCTAGATCCAAACTTTGAAGGTCTTCGCGATCTTAAGGAAGAATATATTCAATTCAATCATACAGAATACGATAACGAATTCGATGTTCTTCTTGATTTAAACGCATTGATTGATAAATATGACAAATCTGATCAGTCTATCTTTCGTGATTTCGCAGGTTTCTTAAGAAGGAATCTTAGACCTATAGTGAATTCCTTCACCCGTATAAAAGTGTATAGAAAAAGCGCACGTACAGAAAAAGAATATTACGCGCGCCTTTCCAACGGACCAATGGAATCCTTTAATCGAAAACCAAAAGATTTAAAGAGAGATTCCAGAGGTTTTTCCGATTTTAATTATACACGTAATCGCATCCTATGGGCTACAAGGAAAAATCCAAGTATCAAAGGAGTTCCAAAATCAATGGATCAGATTCTTTCAAAAAAAGGAAAGAAACGCGGATCATACAAAAAGAAAAATCAAAAGTAATAAATAGAAAATTATAATAATGTTGAACAATGAACATAACAAAAAAGGATCTCAGTTTTATAACCATAACTGAAATCCTTTTAATCATTAAAAACAAATCTAGGGGTCTATAGGTTCATGCCGATATGGCATCAGTCCCCTAAATTGACCCCTAGATATTTCTTGGAAACCCCTAGATTATTTGGTTACCCAAAGGAGTTTGTTCATATTGTCTTGTTTTATGTTTCTAATATTCTTATGTTTGACCACTCATCAAGTGTTCTTAAAAAATGAATATTAGCTGAGAGCCTATTTTTATTAGCTGGAAGTGGTCAAAATGTTCGAATCACGCCAATTTCTATTAGCTGGCATTTTATTCAAATTCAATTCGAGCTTAATTAAAAAAAGCGATAAAATCAAATGATTTCACCGCAATTTATATATAGCCATAAAGTTTTAAAATTACTTTATTTATAGCAA
Source organism: Firmicutes bacterium AM41-11 (assembly GCA_003480165.1). Lineage (GTDB taxonomy): Bacteria > Bacillota_I > Bacilli_A > Erysipelotrichales > Erysipelotrichaceae > Absicoccus. The sequence goes on from QUIQ01000003.1 coordinate 147,865, forward strand.
ATATGGCGTCCTCGAGGTGGTTCGAACACCCGATCTATCGCTTAGGAGTAGACCCGATACGATGAAACCAAGTGCAACACAGTGCAAGAAAATCCTTGGAAATACAAGGCTTTTCACAGTTTCAAATCCTATCTGGTATTACGCTTCATAAGCATTTTCATAGGGATTTTACACCGTCCAATTGGCTCGAAATTAGCAAGGCTTTCGATTTTCGGTGGACGTTGCAAGTGCAAGCAAATTCCTCTATGTAACTTCTCGTGATACGAAATGATAGGAAATCCTATTCATTCTCGTGCGGAGGCGCTGATGTCTTTAGACACCATCTTAGTCTGTTTAATATATCATTTCAAAATAGATTTTTCAACCAGCATTATTAAGAATTTCAAAGGTTTTTTCAGACTCAATGATTCTATGTAATTTAGACCCGCCGAAGCAGGTCTTTTTTTATTTCAGCATAATCTCTCTATCCTCAGCGCCGAGCATATAAGCACCCTTGGCAAAAGCATCCCTTGCCAGAAGCTCTGCTACATCAACCCTATCGAACAGCATCCATATTTCTTTCTCTTTCGGAGTCAGTTCATGGCTATGGTCAAACAAATGCTCAAGTCCCAATCCTTCAAGCAATGCCGACTTTGCTGCTTTGTATTCCTCAGCTCTGCCAACATATTCGTCGTTCCTTTCCTTGGAAAATGCCTCGATATTGTCAGCTCTCAGATGCTCGTAATACTCGTCCATAAAGATTCTATCCATACTCGTTGACCTCCATAACAAAAAAATAAGGGCAGACCCTTTTACAGCTATTGTAGCTATGTAAAAGGATCTGCCCTTGCAGTTACTATAATGTTTTTGCCAGCGACTTCAGGAGTGCTGCCATTTCCGGATTTTGCAGAAGCTTCAGAAGAAGTTCTTTATCATCAGCGGAGCTTTCCGTTGCGGCTGGTTGAACCGGCTCAGGCGTTGCCTGTCTGCCTGAGTAGAACGCAGCTTCCATTCTTTCAGCGTTCAGTCTGCGGTCATCGTCGATGATATGAGAGTAAACATCCGCTACCATCTTGACCTGTGCATGACCGGAATCGCCTTGAACGGATTTCATATCGCCGCCGTTCAGCTTCAGCTTGTAAGTGATACTGGAATGTCGGAGACTATGGAAAACCACTTTCGGCAGTCCCTTCTCCTCAATCAGCTTATTGAAAGCACGGTTGATAACCTGCCCCTCAATCGGCTTGCCATTGGAAGAACAGAAAACCAGATTGAAGTCTACGAACTCGTCACCGAAAAGGTCTTTCAGTTCTTCGATGTCAGCCTTTCGCTGTACCAACATTTCCGCTACGGTTTTCGGTAAGAACACCTTGCGGACACTTGTTTTGGTCTTAGGAGTTTTGAGAACCAATGCGGTATGCGTACTGGCGAAGGTCGGCGGGAACTTGAACATGATGTCCTTACCGTCCAGATCTGCCATCGCTTCACGATTTACTCTCTGCAACTCCTTTTCAACGAAGATGCTTGCCTGACCAAGTTCAATACTGGTGGGGGAAATGTCAATACAGTCCCAAGTAAGCCCCAGAAGCTCGCCCATTCGCAAGGAACAGGAGAAGGCAAGGTTAATGGCCAGACGAAGAATATCATCGTCACAGGCTTCCAGAGCCTTCTGGAGCACTTCTGCTGTCCAGATGTCCCTGGTCTTGTGTTCTTCCTTCGGCAGTGTAGCGTGCTCCACAGGGTTTCTGGTCATCAATTCCCACTTGACCGCCTGATTGAAAGCATTTCGCAATGTCTTGTGAACCTCTCGGACAGTATGCGGAGTCAGATATTCTGTACGGGCTTTTACATACTTAGAAGAAACCGCTTTGACAGAAAGCAAATCTCGGTAATACTTGTCCATGATTCTCGGCGTGACATCCTCCAGCTTCATATCACCGATGAGGGGACGAATATAGTTTGCAATCAGGCTCTTTCTGCTTTCATAGGTAGACATCGCCCAGGTGTTCACACCATAGATTGACATATACTCATCCAAAAGATCGTTGACGGTTTTAGCAGAAGGGGGAATAAAGGTTCCGGACTCCTGCTCATATTCAACCTGCAACTTCCTTTTCTTTGCTTCAGCATTCGTTTCAAAGGTTTCCCACTTCTGACGCTTGTTGCCGTTCTCATCGGTGTATGTATAAACCACAGAATACTTCTTTTTTCTCTTAACGATAGATGCCATGTAATCATCTCCTTTCCTGTCTATCTTCCGCTAACTGGTAGCGGGTCTGATTCTGATACCACTTCATAAAGCTCTCTTTTGTAGCTCGGTTATGCCTGCCCACTCGAATCAGCTCGAAGCTTCCCTTGGCGGCAATGCTGTAGATATTCTGGCGATTGGTGTCAAGCATTCTTGCAATCTCTGGCAGACCGTAGGTGGATGCCATAATATCTGCATCAAGTTCCTGATCCTCTACCGTGCGGTAATCGGTTTGAGAAGCATACCATCTTTCAAAGCTCTCCTTGGTCACTCTGCGCTTGCCCAGGACATCGACCACATCAAAATGCCCTTTGGCAACCAGTTCGTAAGCAGTCGCTTCTTTCAGCCCAAGGCGCTGTCCAAGCTCCTCCATTGAATATGTAGTTTTCTTCAGTTCCTCACCGGGAGGGGTTCCATCGACCTTCTGGTATTTGAACTGATTGGCATACCATTCTTCAAAGCTGTCGATCATCACCCTCATGGTGTTGCCGACAAGAATGGTTTTGAAGTAATTCTTCTTAATGAGCCAGTATGACTCCGTTTTTCCAAGACCAAGCATCCTGCCCATTTCCGGAACAGACATACTCGTGCGTTTTCTCATTTCCGCCATCGTACAACCTCCTATGTAAAAAATGTAGCCATGTGTTTCTTGTCATGGCTACATTTTATCGAACTCTCAATATGTTTTGAAGTTTGTCGCCGGGTTGTACGACACCCTTGACAAATCTTACATTTGATGATCCAACCACTCATCAAAACTCTTTTTGGAGATTCTGATGCTGCCGCCAATGCGGACACTATGAAAAACCTTCTTTTTCACAAGGTTGTATGCACTGGTTCTGCTGATGCCCAGAATATCCTGAATCTCATCAACCGTATAGGTTCTCTTATCAAACTGAACTGTGTTAGCAGCTATCGCTTCTTCGGTGCGCTGATTCATGGCAGCGATTCTTTCTTCAAACATTTATGTTCACTCCTTCGTTTTCTTTGCTTTATGTTTTGTGGAACGCTTTTTCAGCTGCTCCATTGCCAGGCTGACGGATAAGGCTTTCTCAATCGCTACCATTTCACGGGGCGTTACCTTACCTAAGTAATTATCAATCCTGCTCTTATCAATGGTGCGAATCTGTTCCAGCTGAACAACGGACGCTTCTTTGAATGCAGGATTGTCGTAAATAACAAAGTGCGTCGGCATATTCGCTTTCTTATGGATTCTGGTGGTGACCGTTGCCACAATCAATGTGGGAGCGTGTTTATTACCGGTATCGTTCTGAATGACGATAACCGGACGGATGCCGCCTTGTTCCGACCCAACTACCGGGTCCAGATTGGCGCAATAAATATCACCACGGCAATATACCCAATTTTCTTTCATCATTTGCCATGACCTCCTTTCGTTGGGTATGTAATAACTGACTGCCTGAAATGAATCAGGCAGTCAGTCCAAAAGTCTATGTGTCCCATATTTGCCACGCACCCCTGAGAAAGAGGGCTTACGCCCTCAGGGAATCACCGAACGACTGATTGCGAATCAGTTCCATAGGAATCTAACCTCTGCCGGGTTCTCCGCCAGCTCCGTAGAGAAGTATCTTTAATCCTGTTGCTTTCATGGCCGTATTGGGAGCAACCCAATATTTACAAGCCAGTATTGATCGCTGGCATCGGGAGAGAGACAACTGCTTAATTTATAGAAGAAAGTCGTTCTGTTTCTCTGTCCGATACGTCACGGCGTACCGCTGATGTGGCTGATGCTCTCGCACCGGCAACAGGAACGTATTCGATGACTGTGTATTCAGTTTTCAAGGATCAAGCAGCCGATTTTCTTTGGCTGTATCTAAATTGTACCTGTTCCTCATGCAAGTTTTTATTGCCTCGTAGGTATAGTTTTGAGGTTATTCACGACCTAAAAATATGTAATCAAGGGTTGTATCAAAGCGCACGACCAATTCGATTGCCAAATCAATAGAGATGCCTCTGTTGCCGGTTTCAATTCGTGCAATGGTGTTTGCGGCAACGCCCAACTGCTCCGCAAGCTGTTCCTGTGTAAGCCCATGTTTCTTTCTCAATGCTTTAATTCTTTTTCCGCTTTCAACCAAGTCGTAATACATTTTCGTTCCTCCGTGTTTTTGAATTTGTGAAGTTGCAAAATCAAAAACGGAGGGAGGAGATCGTGACTGGTTCTCAATGCCCTTTGCCATCTGCCTGTCCTCCTTGCAGGCATAAAAAAAGAGCCGGAGTACATTACTCCAAGCTCTCGTTCATGCCTTTGTGTTAAAATGAAGGAAGATAGGCTGGTATAAAAAAAGCCCCGTACCCATTACAGGCACGAGGCGTAACTCTCTCTATTCAATTTTATGCCGCTATCTCCCAGCATAGCCATTCTAACACTGGACAAGTCGGACTTTCAGTATGGAAACCGTCGTATTTTCATCGGATTTTAGTCGGACTAAAATCCTGTCTTAGCACTCACAATAACACAATGCTTCTTCCTCCCTGGCACTTTCCAGGAAATCTTTCAATTTAGGAATGGCTGTTCCCCAAAGTGACAGACCAAATAACAGTATCGCTTCTTTCTTTCGGTCATAATAGCTGCTGCGTTCCATATTCAGAACCTCCAGCATTTCTGATTCTTTGTACTTGAAGCGATTGAGATATGCCTTTGAGATAATCTCACAGTACAGAGCGCCTTTATCCGGATATTCTCTGATTTTCAGCATCGCCATATCTACCAGTTCAATGATCCACTTTGTCTCGAATAAGCTTCGAATACGTTCTTCAAATCGTTCTCTCGCTTCATCCGGAGCAAAGTTCTCCAGATAAATCAATGCTCCATCTAAGCTGTCACCGTAAGTACAAATAAGGGTATCACATACATCATTCGCACGATCAATAGTAGACCAGCACACCTCTCGATATATGGATAAAATCAGCTTTGCTCTTTCATACAGAACCTTTTCGTCAATGTTCTGCATCCGGCAAAGCATTCGAATATTGCTTAATACCTGTGTATTATATCTGCTCATTCAGAATCTCCTTTCAGCCTAATCCATAAAATAAGAATTCCTTTCTAACTCCTGTCACTTGGCTAAAGGGAAACAAATACCATGGGACAAGAATGACTATAACTTCCGATATTTGATTAAAATAACAGAAGCAAAATTGGAAGTTCTTGACTTTATAAAAGTTCCGATATATAATTAAGTGGAACTAATACTTCTGTTCTGATTCTCATTATAGCATTTTCCAGAAGTTTGTCAACAAATAATCGGAAGTTACGAATAAATATTTTTTGAAAGGAAGGACAGTACCATGACATTTGGAGAAAAAATTAAAGAAGCTCGTTTGGCTATGAACCTATCTCAAACGGAGCTTGCCCAGATGACCGGCATTTCCGAAAGATCCCTTTACACCTATGAGCAGCTCGGAACACTCCCCAGAAAAAGCAACATCAGAAAACTTGCTGAAGCGCTGCATATCTCTGTGTCCTATCTTTTGGATGAATCTGAAACGGACAGCCAGAGCCATATAGATCAGGATATGTTTATTTTAGAGGCAAAGGAAAACTTCGGTTCAAAGGGAGCAAAAGAAGCTCAGGAAGTGCTGGGTCGTGTAAATTCTCTGTTTGCCGGTGGAGAATTGGACGAGGACGCAAAAGATGTATTCTTCCAGGCGATTATGTCAGTTTATATGGACTCTAAGAAAACAGCACGGGAAAAGTACACTCCGAAGAAATACAGAAAGCATAAAGATAAAGAGTAAAATCCTCAAGCACAGAATATGTTTTCTGTGTGCGATTCGGAGGTGAAGCAAATGAAAACGGCAGAGCATATCATTGAAACTGTCGATAAGCTTGTGCGAAAATATCACACCAGAGACCCTTACGAACTATGTCAGCTGTTAGGTATCAAAATCCACTATTACGATTTACAGAAGAAATTGAAGGGCTTCTTCTATTACCAGTCCAGACAGAAGAATATCGTGATAGATCACAATGTGAACGGCATCCTGGAACGTATCTTAGTCGCACATGAATTAGGACACGCTGTCCTGCATACAAAAATCGCCATGATGCACGGCTTTCAAGAAATGGAAGTTTTTGATGATAGATCAATCGAAGAAAATGAAGCAAACTTTTTTGCGGCGGAGCTTCTGTTAGAAGATGGGGAAGTTCTGGAATGCCTTTCGGAACACACATTTTTTGAAACGGCTAAAATGCTCTATGTACCGGCAGCATTATTAGACTACAAATTCAGCCTGCTCCACGAAAAAGGAGAGCTGGTAAATTCGATGTATATTCGTAAAGCAGATTTCCTGAAAGAAGATCTTCATGCCTACGATAACGACATTAGTTATGGCGATATATGAATATCTATTTTTATATCTTTACAGAAAAAGTCCACCAGTACGATGCGCAGTGCATCATGACTGGTGGACTTTTTGTTTCTTAAAGGATCAGTATATTGTATTGCAACAAAAGAAACCCACAGCAGTTCACTCAGAACCGTCAATGGGCTTCTTTTTCATTATATCAATCAAGCTCCGCTTTTTTTATCATCTCTTGCTGGTCAATCAAGACATCAATCATCTTTCCTACGGTTATCAATGTTGTTACATTACACTTTTTCAGTTTTGCAGCAATCTCATCATCGATGATGCTGTCGCATTTTGCATATGGGGTATCCAGCAAAAAATAGTCAAAGTTCTTTTCCAAGACGAATGCCAGTTTTAGAAGCATTGCCAAAGAAACTTTCGTCTGTCCAACTTCAACATGGCTCATATGATTGTTCGAGCAACCAACCAACGCACCCAAGTCTGCTTGGCTGTATCCCTTCTCCTGGCGAGCAGCTTTAATGCGCTGACCGATTTTTATATAGTCAACTTCCGGTTGCATTTCAATCACCTCCATGCTGTGTATGATTCTGCTATACATTATAAAATGTACCAAAAATCTCAACAACCAACATTGGGTGCAAGTTGCATTTATAAATGCAATATGATAAAATTTTATAGGCAGATTGCATTAAATGATAGAATGAAAAGAACCCCAAGACGACAATATGAGCTATCTTGAGGTTCTTTAAAATAAAAAATTCGTAGAGTACATTACTCCACGAAAAAACACCGCCAAACACTGAAAACTCAGCATTATTTGACGGTGTTGACAATTTATTTGACGGCTAATAAATCAGAAAGCCGTTGCATATTTTCTTTTTTTAAATCCATGGATGGGTGTACATAGCGATTCATTGTAATATTCACGCTGGCATGACCCAATATCTCGCTGAGACTTTTTACATCGAATCCAAGCTCTATGCACCTTGTAGCAAATGTATGACGTAACGAGTGATAATTTGCGGAGTTGATTCCGCTGTTTTTCAATACCTTCTTGAAATGATTTTGCATGGTTCTTGGTTCTAATGGATTCTGATCGCTATTGGTTAGAATGTAGCCAGTAGAAGAAGCTTTGTGTGCTGTAAGAATAGTCATTAAGCCATGGGGTACTGGAATAGTACGGATGGAGCAAGCACTTTTGGGTGTGGTAACAACAATCCTTGTCTTGCATTCACTGTTGGTTCTATCTTGGATTCTCTGGAGCGTTTGATGCACATGGATTGTGTAATCTGAGAATGAAACATCTTCCCATCGCAACGCACAAATTTCACCTACTCTGAGACCAGTGAATAAACATACTAATATACCAATATTGCAGGAATCAAGATTAGAATACAAGTATTGGCATAATTTTTCCTGTTCAGCACGACTCAAAACTCTCATTTCCTTCGTTTGACGTTTTATCTGTATAGATCGTGCGTCACAAGAAATGGCTTTCCCGTTTCGGGTGGCAAATTGTAAGATATTTCGAATTAGAGATAAAATATCTGAAACAGTTTTAGAGGAAAGTCCATTCTCCTTTAATCCACCAGAAACAAGGAAAAAATTACACTGCGTTTCAATAAACTCGTGTGTTATATCACGCAATTGTTTGCTTCCGAACACAGGAAGTATATACGAGTTGAGAAGATTCCTATATTTGTTGCTTGTAGATTCTTTCACTTTAGGACATATAGCTTGAAACCATTCCATAGCAACCTGTTCAAATTGATCTGAGCTAATTTCTGGATCGACAGTGACAGAATTACTCGTGCACGAACTTTGACTGATAAGTTTTGCTTTGACTTCTCGATATGATTTTGCATAAACATAACCGTAATTGGCTTTGCCTGTAGAAGATCGGGACTTAATGTATCTTCCTTCCCATCTGCCGTCTTTCCTTTTGTAAATATTTTCTCCTTTTCGTGCCATAAGGTACACCTCCTTCAATATGACTATAATTCTGACGGCAAATTGTGACTTTGGAACTTCCTAAGACGGATTTTTGCGCAAAACCTCGTGTTTTATGTCCCTAACATATTGACAAACAGTGCGACAACTTGTAAAATAGAGATGTAAATTAAAAAAAAACAGAGAAGAATGCGATTCGTGGAGTAATGTACTCTACGAAAGAGTATACCCAGGAGGAGATTTATTAATTCAATTTGTAGGGCGAGATGCTTATAAGCAGTTTTGGAATTTTAGTAAAGATGAGAAAGAGAACTTGGCCACTCAATTGGCGATTGAGTTACCCGCACTCAGAGGAAAAGTTGGTGCATCACAAGAAGAAATTGCTTCGGCTGTTGGTATTTCACGACAAACTTATAGTGCCTACGAAAATCGGACACGCCCAATTCCATGGAGTTTATATCTAGCACTATTGTTTTATTTTGATTACATTCCAAGTACACATTATATGATTCGCCAGCTTGAATTATTCCCAAATGAATTAGACGAATGTTGGTTAGCTGGTAGAGTTTTTATTGAGGAAGAAAAATGAGCGAATATTCACAGCAAATAAAAAGGGATATTACATGAACAAAAATATAAAATATTCTCAAAACTTTTTAACGAGTGAAAAAGTACTCAACCAAATAATAAAACAATTGAATTTAAAAGAAACCGATACCGTTTACGAAATTGGAACAGGTAAAGGGCATTTAACGACGAAACTGGCTAAAATAAGTAAACAGGTAACGTCTATTGAATTAGACAGTCATCTATTCAACTTATCGTCAGAAAAATTAAAACTGAATACTCGTGTCACTTTAATTCACCAAGATATTCTACAGTTTCAATTCCCTAACAAACAGAGGTATAAAATTGTTGGGAGTATTCCTTACCATTTAAGCACACAAATTATTAAAAAAGTGGTTTTTGAAAGCCATGCGTCTGACATCTATCTGATTGTTGAAGAAGGATTCTACAAGCGTACCTTGGATATTCACCGAACACTAGGGTTGCTCTTGCACACTCAAGTCTCGATTCAGCAATTGCTTAAGCTGCCAGCGGAATGCTTTCATCCTAAACCAAAAGTAAACAGTGTCTTAATAAAACTTACCCGCCATACCACAGATGTTCCAGATAAATATTGGAAGCTATATACGTACTTTGTTTCAAAATGGGTCAATCGAGAATATCGTCAACTGTTTACTAAAAATCAGTTTCATCAAGCAATGAAACACGCCAAAGTAAACAATTTAAGTACCGTTACTTATGAGCAAGTATTGTCTATTTTTAATAGTTATCTATTATTTAACGGGAGGAAATAATTAAACTATGTTTTGAACCATGAATTAAATAAAAATGACTCTCAATTATTGGAAGTCAATTTATTAAACCAATTAAAGCTTGCAAAACGTGTAAATCTTTTTGATTATTCTTTAGAAGAATTACAAGCCGTTCATGAGTATTGGCGGTCAATGAATCGTTACTCAAAACAAGTTTTGAATAAAGAGAAAGTGGCTTAATATGGCAAATATAGTCAATTTTACTGACAAACAGTTTGAGAATCGCTTAAATGATAATTTAGAAGAATTGGTTCAAGTAAAAAAGCGGTTGAATCGCCAACCGCTTTTTTACTTGGTGGGCAATCAGGGTCAGGGAAAACCAGTTTGCGAAGAAGATGATTGAGCAGGCAGGAACAAAGTGATAAATTCAAATTGTGAGGGAAAATACAGATGAATCAAGGAAGAATTATTGTGATTACAGGCTCACCGGGGACAGGAAAAACAACAACTGCGTCAATTGTCGCAAAGGAATCAGATATGGATAAATCAGTGCATATGCACACCGATGACTTTTTTCATTACTTAAGCAAAGGCGCAATACCACCACATTTGCCAGAATCCAACAAGCAAAATCTGGTTGTCATTGAAGCCTTTTTAGAAGCTGCAAAGCGATATGCTCGTGGCGGATATGATGTAATTGTAGATGGGATTGTCGGGCCATGGTTTTTGGAGCCATGGAAAGCTCTTGCCCAAGAAGATTACGAGGTACACTATATTGTATTAAGAGCGAGTAAAAAAGAAACTATGAAGCGAGCTGTGGAACGCTCAAAATTAGATAGAAAAACAAATATTGAATTAGTGGAAACAATGTGGGAGCAATTTTCCGGTTTGGGGATATATGAATCAAATGTCATAGACACAACTACATTCACAATTAAAGATACGGTTTCCGCAATAAAAGAAAGAGTTGCATGTGGGACGTCTTTACTATCTTAGACATTCCCATTTGTCAGGAAGATAGCAAAGCCAGCCGAGCCAGTCAACGGTCAAGATGAACGGCGCATTTCATGCGCCGCCGTTGACAGTCACGCCCGTCTTTGCTAAAAAGTAATCAAGGCGGGAAAGCCCTAAAATGGCTTCCCGCCCATTTCAATTTTTAGAAAAGAAACGCTCCAAAATCAGAAAGAGAGCGTCCAAGCACTTTGAGGGATTGGCCGCCTTGTCCACCCATTCAGCGGGACAGCGGGCGGAGGTCAAGGCCGGGTGTAAACCCGTTCATTTCAGCTTAGAAACCCTTCATAAAACGGGCTTATTTAGCGATATAAGGCTTTATAATAGAGAAGGAGTGAAACTTCTATTCAAGTTTAGAAACGCCTTCCATTAGTCCGAAAGAGACCTTAGAAAGAGAATTAAATCGTAAAGTATCAGGGAAAGAAATTCAACCGACTTTGGAGAGAATAGAGCAAAAAATGGTTCAAAATCAACACCAAGAAACCCCTGAATTTAAAGCAATTCAACAAAAATTGGAAAGCTTGCAGCTACCTACACCACCAATACCCAAAACACCTAAACTTCCAGGACTTTAAACCTTAAAAAAGGAAAAGAGTAGTTACCAAAAAACGGTAACTACTCTTTTTTTATAAAAACCTTTCCTCATGTTTGAAAAGCTGATCGAGAAATAAAGCACACAACGGTATTCTTTCTTTTTTCAGTTGGTACATTTTGCAGTCTGTAACGTGTCATTTACTGTTTGTTACCTTAACATATCCAGTCGAAAACACAAGGGTATATAAACGAGCAAGCTCGCCCTTGTGTTTTCTTTGTGTCTATGTTGCGTTCTCGTCACAGCAAACGACACGAACACACTGGCGAAAATGAACCAACAAAACGAAAAAAGAAAGGAGCGTATACTTCACAGACGGTGTTAAGGATACTTACCAGATGAAACCGTACATTGCACCGACCGCTGCTGAGTTGGAACAATTTCTTTCCTCTCTAAATTAAATCTTGCCGAAGCAGTGATGTGTCAGACTTTCCTGACACATCGCCGCTTTGCACTTCACAAAATCCGCTGCCAGGAGGTGATGAAATGAGTATGGTAAATGCTGACTCCGTTCAGCTATTCGCAATGCTGAAAAAAATGCAGGATTCCATTTCCTCCATCGAAACTACCAAAAAATCTGTAAAGATGAAATATGAACAGTTAGGTGCTGGATGGCAAGATAAAAAATACAACGAGTTGGGCGTGGTTGTAAGAGACTGCAACAAGGCTCTCAATGACATATTGGTAATTATGCTTCAAGCAGAAAAATATGTGGCTTTACTCGCCAAGAGCCTTAGTGAATACGAAAGTGTTCAACTAGGATCTACAAATGGAATATCTGCAAGCACACCTCAGACCAGTAGTTTTGCTGTTACACCATCAAGTGCAGATACAACCACCTTTGAGTCAAATACCTTTGGTTCTAATCTTGCATTTGTTCAAGACAGACTATCAGCTGAACGATATTTTTCCCGTGGAAATCACTATGAAGAATATCGAGATTATTGGGAGAACGGGAACTATACCTTTTCTCGAAATGAAAATCCAGAACTCGTATACGTTAGAGCAAGGGATATTGAAGGAGTTTATCTCAGTGACCGAGAACTTGGGAACCCGGAAGGATTTTGGACACGGAATGGTCGAGAGGGATGGTCGAGAGAAAACATTCTAAGGCGAGCTTCGCACATCCAAGATGTTCGTCAAAATACTGAGTCAGGAATGTCTTTGGATGAGCTTTCACAAAACCCAGTGTTAGATGATACCATTCGTAGCTATTACAATAATCCTGTCCAGGTTGCGCAGGTAGGTTCTTATTATGTATTTCAGAGTGATGGGCGACATCGAACACTTGCAGCTCAATCGCTTGATACATATATCCCGGTTTTAGTAACAGGTAGCTACACTCGAAATGATTAACAAATGAGGAGGTGAGTGTTTGAGCAACGTAAATGCTGATGCAACTCAATTACTGACAATACTGAAAAATATGCGGACCTCCATTTCTTCTATCGAAACTACAAGAAGTTCTGTGAAGATGAAATATCAGCAATTGGGAATTGGATGGAATGACAAGAAGTACGATGAGCTGGGAACTATCGTAAAAGATTGCAACAAAGCCCTGAATGATATTTTACAGATTATGCTTCAGGCCGAAAAATACGTTGCTTCACTTGCCAAAAGTGTACAAGAATATGATAATGTTAATTTGGACACTCCTTCTGCACGAAATTCTTTCCTCCAGGGTCTGCAAACACCTAATGTTGGTAATTCGTCTTATCAGTATTGCCTTGGCGTGCTAACCCAAGGTAGCACACCAGACGGATATATCGCTGTTATATCACAACGCCATGAAAATGCAGAGCAGAATGTCAGAGAAGTGTTTGACCATTTCGCTGGTAAACTGATGATACAAGATTCTGAATATCCACCGGATCAGACAGCACATTACTCACCGGGAAATTATATAGGGCATTCACGAGGAGTCTACTACAATGCAGCTTCTGATATGACAAATCCAAGAGGTGCAGGAACAACTTATTTCCACGAGCTTGCTCACATGATCGACCATGCTTCGTGCAACTATCGGAGCAATCTATCCAATACTCCAGAATTTGCTGAGGCACTGGTTGAGGACGGACAAAGAATCCTGAGCTTATATAACAATCTTCCAGTGGAAAAGCAAACTGCTTTTCTGACCCGTATTAGGCAGGATTCAGCTCACTCCTTCTCGGACTTAATTGATGCGACAACAAATGGTCAATTGCACGGAAATTATGGTCACTCAAGGAACTATTGGACGAGACCGGGCAATCTACAAGCAGAAGCCTTTGCCCACTTTTTTGAAGCGTCTATGGGAGACCAAGGCAAATTAGAGCTATTAGCAAATTTCTTTCCTACAGCGTTTGGTATTTTTTCTTCAATGATTGATTCTATTAGACCAGATAATCATGTTAGGGTCTTGAGCAGAGAAAGGTAGGTGCATACAATGGACAAAAACAAGAGCGTTGCAGATTTTATGAATAGCTTCCTTAATACACCTGAACCGAAAATTGATAATGAGTATTATGAAATCGAAGAACAGTATTTTCGGCAATTCGGTCATGGTGTCCCAAGGGAAATGTTGCCTGATAGCATTTCAACGGAACAAATTAAACAAGCCATGAAAAAATGCATTCTTTCCAAAAAGGATAATCTCTTTGAACTATTAGGCATCATTATCAACGATAATTATTTATATTAAGAAAAGGAACGACGACATGGATGAAGACAACATTATAACTTTGAATGATGAGAATGGGAACGAAGTTGAATTTGAATTTCTTGACTTAATACCGTATCGCCAGAACGAATATGTTGTCCTGCTTCCTATTGGAGATTCGGATGGGCAAGTTGTTATTTTGCAGCTGAAAGAAATTGACGATGAAACAGAAGAATATGTTGGTGTTGAAAACGAATTTGTGTTAGAGACTGTCTTTGCTCTGTTCAAAGAGCGAAACAAAGATTTCTTTACATTTGAGTAATTAAACAATGCAAGCTCAAACCAACAACACGATAAAAGGGGGGTGCATTATGGATATTTGGCATCGTGTAGGCAGAATTGTTCGCTTCTCAAACTTAGGAACTCTTCTGTTCTTTACTCTTAATATTCTGCTGATTGTTGCTGTGTTCGGTTCGTCAGGAAGCATTGTTGAACTGATTTGTATTTACTTTTTCACAGTAGCTATCAGCTTATCCCCATTAGGCGAAATGTGCCTGGCTGCCTTCGCAGGAGCAAGCGATATAAAAAGAGTAGATATAAAACTTCGAGTTGTCCCGCTGGTTCAATATGTTTTAGATAAAGCAAAAGAGAACACATCATACTGTCCTAAAAAAGTGAAAGTGAAGATTATCCATGATCCTGCTCCAAATGCATTTGCTCTAGGTAGGCAAACACTATGCATAACTGACGGATTGCTTTTACTCTCCGATGATATGATACTTGGAATTCTCGCCCATGAGATCGGACATCTCTCATACGGACATACTGTTATCCAATTATTGATTGGCGGGGGCAATATATTTATATCCGGGTGCCTCCTGTTAATCAAAATATCCTACTGGATTTTTTCTGCAATCATGGGGCTGTTCGCAATATGCTCTCGTAGTGGTGTAATGGGTATAATTACCGCAGTTTTCGCAGGAATATCAACAGCACTTTCTTGGTTATGGGTAAAGTTCTGTATGCTTTTTCTGATGTGGTCTATGAGACAAAATGAGTATCTGGCTGATGAATTTGCTTATAAAATTGGTTTTGGTCTTGAATTAGCGACGGTATTAGACCAACATATCTCAGATGTTCCGCATGATGGTTTTCTCAGTGCAATATACTCAACTCATCCATGCAACGATGATAGGGTTGCAGCATTGCAAAATTTAGGTGTACCCTATTCTCGATACTAAATTCATAATCTCACAAATTGGCAAATTGGCAAGCAGTGTAAACCTGTACAGGTTCACTCATTTTCTCGATTTTCCCTTCGGTGCAATCTTCGCAAATTTGCTTGTTGGGGAAGCATCCCCAATCCCCTTTGAACATCATCTGCCGATGATGGCTACACGATTTTCAATCGTTTCTCAAAGAACAGTAGAATAAAAATTTGCCCATGGTTGAAAGCACCGAAATCGAAAAGCAAAAAAGCAGCCACGATCCGCACCCTTTGGGGAGTGCAGACCGTGGCTTTTTGCTTTAACGGAAGTTCTTCTTTTCCTCTTTCTCTTTCTCTTTTTCCTGCTCTTTCTGCCTGTCGATATTCAAAATCGTTTCAACCGTCCGTTTGGCAATCAGCAGTTCTTCTTTCTCTTTTCTGATCTGACGGTACTCAGCGTAGTCCTGCTTTTTCTGGACTGCCAGCTGATGAAACTCCTCATACAATGATTGCATGGACGGGAGCTTTGTAATCTGCAATTCATCAAAGGCTTGCTTCGCCGCTTTATGAATTGTGATTTCCTGACGGTGTTCTTCAAAGAATTTTTTGCTATATCCAGACTTGCGGTACTCGATATAAATTTGCCTTGTGTTGCGATAATTTTTGATGTGCTGCTGCAACGCCTGAACCTCAACCATACGTTTCTCTGCGACCTTGATAGAATCAGAAAGCGCATCGAACCGGGCAGACAGATTTTCAATATGAGCAGTCAGATCGTCGTAGTTGCCCAAGCCTTTTTCTTTCAGTAGGATTACCGTTCGGGCAGCTTCTTTTCGGTTGAACTTCTTCGCCCACTTTTCATAACCGACCGTCTTGCCCTCGGCCATCTTTGCCTGAATATCAATCAGCATCTGGAACTGCTTCGGGGCAGGAGCCTTGGCAGAGCCGCCTTTTGATTTGTGCAGGTTCTTGCCGGAGATAACCGCTTGAATTTCCTCTTTGCTATATCCTTCGCCCAGGGAACGCAGCCGAATGAAACGCTTCTGATTCTCGCCCTTGAACGCAGGCTGCTTTCCATCCTTGAACTCAAATCCCATGTCAGCCAGAGCCTGAACAAAGCCATCAAAGCTCTTTGGTTTCTGCTTCAGCACCGCATCAATCGCATCACATAATTCGTCACGCTGGGTACGCTTCTTGGGATAAACAGTTCTTTTCTGGCGCTCCCGATACGGCTTCGGTGTAATAATGGACAGCCCGTGTTCCAGGCAAACCATATCACTGAGTCTTTGCACCGCCAGACCGGAAAGAAAGAAGTTTTTGAATTTCCGTGTGGCATCCAGCGAGGTCGAATTATAAATGATATGATTGTGAATGTGGGATTTGTCGATGTGGGTCGCAACGATGAAAGCGTGTTTTCCCTTTGTCCATCGCATCGCTGTTTCATAGCCGACTTGGTTCGCTTCTTCCGGGGTGATTTCTCCCGGCTTAAAGGACTGGCGTATCTGGTATGCGATGATATTGTTCTTCTGCTGTCTGCCGGTAATATGCTGATACTGCCGTTTGGAAAGCAGAAATTCCTCATCTGCTGTCTTTGGATCACACTCATAGGAACTGATAAATTCGCCATCATTGGTTTTTGCGGCATTTTGTGAGTAGTCGGTTCTGTCTGCCAAACATTGAGCGACCGTCTTTCCCTTATTCACATGGAGTGCAATCAATCTTGTCGCTGCCATTCCCATCACTTCCTTCCCAAAAAGAAAAAGCCACCGGTCGGTGACTTTTCTCTGATATTATCTTATGACCTGATAAATGCTCCCAGACTTTCTCCAATATTCTCGACTTTCATAACAGCCCAGACGAGCAAGAACACCGCTGCTATTGTCGCAATTCCAAGAACCACAAGAATAAGCAGGGACTGCCACAAAGCCTTTACAATGCAGTAAATCGCAGATCCGCCAATGACCAAGAGCAATAAACCAATTACATAGGACACAACATTTGTAAGCAGATTTCCAAGAATGCAAATCACTTTTACAACGAACAGCACCGGCAGTGCCAATATCTTCAATACCAGCTTCATAGGCTCAACCCCTTTCTTTTAATTATATTGTACAAGGGTATCTGCCATAACGCAATGATGTCAACCCTTATGTAAAAGCCGCAGCCGAAACTGCGACTTCCCAACAAGTTGTCGGATTACTGGATTGAGGACAGGCGAACAAGAACTTCTCTCATGTCCGTCCAGATCTCCTCCAGCCGTTTTTGCAAATCCTCAATGTCAGCACGATAGATGCTGCCTGTTTCGTTCGCTCGCTTTGCGTACTGGTTCAGGTTGTTGGAGCAGATTCGCAGGAGCGAAACCAGGGCTTTCACATCCTGCAAATCCAGTCTGATACAGTAACCATCCAGAGCCATTTTCCGCAGATAGGCTCCCATGCTGCGGATGCCAAGCTCGTCCATCTTCTCATGGATTCGCTCGACCTCCTCCTTGGATGCAAGGAAATGAACATCCTGATCTCGCTTTGCCATTACAACACCTCCTCACGGGTTTCAGAGTATTTTGCAGGCGGGATATGCTCCGCTTTGGATTTCAGATCAGCCAACACAGAAGGACGCTCTGACTCGCTTCTTTCGTCACGATTTTCCACAGAGTCCTCCATATTCAGGGCTGCATCCAGTTCTGCCAGTCGCTGACTTTTGGCTGTCAGCTCTGCTTCCTGCGGGAACGGTTTTCCAACCTCCGCCTTGGCTGCTTCCTGCTGATTGTAGAGATTATTCAACTGCTCATTGGCTCGTTCTAAGCGCTCAAGGATGCCTGCAAGGGCATTGTCCAGTCGGGTGATATTTCCTCGTGCGTCCGTTCCAAGGGCTACTCTGTGGCTCACAGCGCCCTTCAGGGTCACATCGAACTCGTTCCGGAAACTGTCAAACGAAAGCTCCATCTGAAAGCCACGGTAACTGCCAAGAGGAACCGGATCGGCACTTTTCGTGTCCTTACAAGCCGCAAGGAGGATTTCACCGGCATCTGCCTTTTCGGTGTAGGCTTTGCCCATGATTTCCATGCCGCAAAAGCCATCGGCAATCTGCGGGTGTGCTTCCACGGTTTTAATATCAGCTTCAAAGCCATGAATATAGCCTGTCTGCTTTTCAATCTCAGCCGGGAAGTATTTCAGAAGCTTATCTTCCATACGGTACTGCTGGCTCTGGTGGTCAGCTTTCAGCACCTTCAGCCTTGCCACATCAATGTCCAAGTCCATCTTTTCCTTGATAAGCGGATTGCCGGCACACAGCGCCTTGATCTCCGCATAGGACAGCGCCTGCTCATCCACATCGTCACAGGAGCGAACCGGTGATTTGGAGGTCATAATCTGAGAAATAAACTTCTGCTTGTTTTCCAAGGTCTGATACAGGTAGGCATCGAAGGTTCCCTCGGTCACATACTGATACACCTGAACCTCTTTGTTCCGGTTGCCCTGACGGATGATACGACCGTTTCTCTGGGTCATATCAGACGGACGCCAACCCACATCCAAGTGGTGAACTGCCACCAATTTGTCCTGGACGTTGGTTCCTGCACCCATCTTTTGCGTACTGCCAAGAAGCACTCGCACCTGCCCGGTACGAACCTTGGCAAAGAGGTCTTTTTTCTTTGCCTCGGTATCTGCATCATGGATAAAGGCAACTTCTTCCGCAGGCACACCGTTTGCAATCAGCTTGGTTTTGACATCATCATAGACATTGAAGGTTCCATCATTTTTCGGTGTGCTAAGGTCGCAGAACACCAACTGGGTCAATTTGTCAGCCTGACCGTCCTGCCAGATACGCAGGATATTTCCCACGCAGGCATTGAGCTTGCTGTCAGGGTCATCGGGTAACAGGGTGTTCATTAGCCGCTGATCCAGTCCCAATTTTCGTCCGTCGCTGGTAATCTTGAGCATATTATCGACGGACGGGTCTACAATACCGGCATGAACATCTGCTGCTCTCTCTGAAAGGGAAGCCACCATATCCTTCTGGTACTCAGAGGGCTGAACCACAACCGTTTCAAACTTTGCTTCGGGAACAGGGAGATGCAACTGGTCAGAGGTCTTGATGTCGGCAACCTCCTTGAACATATTCATCAGTTCAGACAGGTTGAAGAACTTCGCAAATCGGGTTCTGGCACGATAGCCGGTTCCCTCCGGTGCAAGCTCAATCGCAGTTGTTGTTTCTCCGAAGGTCGATGCCCAGGAATCAAAATGGGTCAGGTTCTTTTGCTGGAGCGTACTGTACTGGAGATAGCGCATGACCGTATAAAGCTCGGTCATCGAGTTACTTACTGGAGTACCGGTTGCAAAGATCACACCACGCCCGCCGGTCAGCTCATCCATATAGCGGCACTTCATAAACATATCCGAAGATTTCTGGGCTTCGGAGGTGGACAGACCTGCCACATTTCGCATTTTTGTGTAGAGGAACAAATTCTTGAACGCATGGCTTTCGTCCACAAACAGCCGGTCTACACCCAACTGCTCAAAGGTAATGACATCATCTTTCTTGTCAGCGGCAAGGAGCTTGTCCAGTCTGGCTTCCAATGATTTTCGTGTTTTCTCCATCTGCTTGATCGTGAAGTTTTCGCCACGCTGCCATTTCAGCTCCGCAATCGCACCCTCGATCTCATCAATCTGCTCCCGCAGCTGCCGTTCCTGTCGTTCGGCAGAAAGCGGGATTTTTTCAAACTGGCTGTGACCGATGATGACTGCATCATAGTCACCCGTTGCGATACGAGCGCAGAACTTCTTACGGTTTGCTGTTTCAAAATCCTTCTTGGTGGCAACAAGGAGCTTGGCACTCGGATAGAGGTGCAGGAACTCGTTTGCCCACTGTAAGGTCAAGTGATTCGGCACAACGAACAGGGATTTCTGGCTCAATCCAAGCCGTTTACTCTCCATAGCCGATGCAGCCATCTCGAAGGTCTTGCCCGCACCAACTTCGTGTGCAAGCAGCGTATTTCCACCATATAGCACATGAGCGATAGCATTTCTCTGGTGTTCACGGAGGGTAATATCCGGGTTCATGCCGCCGAAACGGATATGAGAGCCATCATACTCACGAGGTCTGGTGGAGTTAAAAAGTTCGTTGTACTTGGTGGAAAGGGTTTCTCGTCTGTGCGGATCTCTCCAAATCCAATCTCGGAACGCATCCTTGATTGCCTGCTGTTTCTGCTGTGCCAGGGTAGTTTCTTTTTTATTGAGGACACGCTTCTGCTTACCATCTGCATCTTCAATCGTATCATAGATACGAATATCCTTCAGATTCAGCGTTTCCTCCAGAATCCGATATGCGTTGGCTCGCTCTGTACCGTAGGTGACATACGCCGCCACATCGTTGTAGTTGGGAGAACTCTTACCGTTGATGCGCCACTCTGCGGTCAGCTCGGAGAACTTGACCTCAATGGAACGGCGCAAGTAATACGGCGTTTCAAAGGTTTCCTCCATGAACTGCTGAATATAATCGGCATCAATCCATGTTGCACCCAAACGCACATCAATCTCGGACGCATCCAAGTCCTTCGGCTGTGCTTTCTGCAAGGCTTCCACATTGATGTGGAAGGAAGAATCCCTGTCTGCCGCCATCTGTGCGACACGCAGCTTGCTTCTTACATCACCGGAAAGGTAATCATCGGCAGTCTGCCATCCAACTTCCACAGCATCGGGAGCCATCGGGTCTTTGAAGATCACCCCTCGAAGCTCTGCCTGAATCGCATCGTATTCTCCAGGTGTTCCAAGCAGCTGTGCCATAAACGGCAAATCCACCTTGCCACGCTCACCGATAGAGATTGCCAGAGCTTCGGACGGCGTATCCACGCTCGTCACTCTGCGTTCCGGCTTGATGGTTCGCTTGGTGAACATATCCGCCTTGCTTTTCAGATTGCCGTCCTCATCCACATTTTCCAGAGAACACAGGAGATAGTAGGAGGAATCGTCAGCAAATGCCTGACCATTGGCTCGATTATTGATAAGCCCGTTCTTTGCGGCAAACGCATCGTAGGCATCATTCAGTTCTGCCTGTTTCTGAGTAATCATTTCATCCGGGTAATCCTCAAGCTGATATTCGATCAGCTCGTTGACGATACCACGAAGTTCCACCATGCCCATCACACGGTCTTTTGCTTTCTCATTCAGGTCTACACGGCGCATCAGGGAGTTTTCACGGAAGTACACATTGCCATCCACCACGGTATAAGAGAAATTCTTTACATCCGGGGTTGCAGGAATGGTTTCGATTTCCTTACCCTTGTCAGCTTCGGGAAGCTCCACAGCCTGATAGGTTCCTTGGATGTGGGAAACTGCTTCTTTCAGAAGTTCGGACAGTTCCATGCCCTCAATGGGACGCACTGTAATGTCCATGCCGTAGGCGGTACTTTCTTCCACCGTATCGCCCAGAACCATTTCAGGATGAGCGACAAAGTAGCTGTTCATGGTGTGTCCTTCTTCGGTGCGGTCAAGGTTTACCCATTCCGGTACAATGTCAATCGGATGGTCACGCTTTTGCAGGAACAGGATGTCGGACACGACTTCCGTGCCTGCGTTTTTCTTAAAGGCATCGTTTGGCAGACGGATTGCACCAAGCAGTTCCGCCCTCTGCGCCATATATCGCCTTGCGTCAGAGTTCTTGGAATCCATGGTGTAACGGCTTGTCACAAAAGCGACCACACCACCGGGACGAACCTGATCCAAAGCCTTGGCAAAGAAATAGTTGTGAATGGAGAATCCCAGCTTGTCATACGGCTTGTCGGACACTTTGTAGTTGCCGAAAGGGACATTACCCACAGCCAGATCGTAAAAGTCTCGGCGGTCTGTCGTTTCAAAACCGGCTACTTTGATTTCTGCGTTGGGATAGAGCTTCTGAGCAATTCTGCCGGTGATGGAATCCAGTTCCACACCATACAAACGGCTGCTCTGCATTTCAGGAGGGAGCATACCAAAGAAGTTGCCGATACCCATAGCAGGCTCCAGAATATTTCCTGTTTCAAAGCCCATCTGTCCGACCGCATCGTAGATGGAGCGAATGACCGTAGGGCTGGTGTAATGTGCGTTCAGGGTGGAAGCTCTTGCCGCAGCATATTCATCTTCGGAAAGCAGGTTTTTCAGTGTCTGATACTCCTTCGCCCAATTTCCCTTGTCCGGGTCAAAGGCATCTGCCAGACCGCCCCAACCGACATAATTCGACAAAATCTCCTGTTCTTCGGTAGTGGCGTTCCTGTTCTCGCTTTCCAGTTTGAACAGAGTTTCAATGGCTGCGATGTTTCTTGCGAATTTCTGCTTCGGTCCACCTTCACCGATGTTGTCATCCGTGATGTGGAAGTTCACCGCAGGAACAGGTGGGATTTCTCTGGTGGTGATGGACTGCTCAAGCTGAGCGATAATGTCCATGACTTCGGCATTCTGCCATCCGTCCACCTGGGCATAATCCTGAATGATGGTGTCCTTTCCATCTACGCACTGTACGAAGTCCAGACTACCCGGCAGATCTCTGGTATTCATTGCACCCAGGGCTTTTCTCTGCGTGTCAGGAAGTGCATAGTAGGCTCGCAGGGCATCATCAAAGGAACTGTATTCCTTGATGTCCAGCGCACCCCGCTTCTGAATGTCCTCGGCAACATAAAAATGATCGATGAAGTGTTCCGGTTCCTGCTGTTCGGGTTCCGCACTGGCTCTGACCTGTGCGTGTGCCTTTTCGTCAGGGTAGTCCCCATAGATACGGATGCACTTATGCTCCTGCTGATCGTAAACGGCAGCACCATCGTACTTGAATCCGTCATCCTCCATGGTTCCGTCCACATAGCCCTGGGCAGCTTTTTCCGCTTCTTCCAGAGTGTAGTAGTCCAGTTTATCATCGAAGCCGTTTTCAAAGTGATGGTAGGCGGCAACCAGATAGCGGG
The DNA here is from genome assembly GCA_003480165.1 of Firmicutes bacterium AM41-11. GTDB lineage: Bacteria > Bacillota_I > Bacilli_A > Erysipelotrichales > Erysipelotrichaceae > Absicoccus. The sequence continues at coordinate 171,065 of QUIQ01000003.1, forward strand.
GAGCCATGCGCTCCTCGTAGCTGTTAATCATCTCAGGTGTCAGCCATTCTGGTTTGTCGGGAATCATTTCATACAGCTCACGCATCTTGGCAATCTGTGCATGGCGGTTGCCTGCCCACAGATGCTTTTCGCTGTGCTGTCCTGCACCAAGGAAGTATTCGCAGTCCATACGCAGACGGTCTAACAGCTGATACTCAGGGGTGTAGTCCCTCGGTTCGGTTTTGCCCAGAAAATCCTCTGTAACGGGCTTTTCTTCGGTTTGGGCATCAACCCTTACCGCATGGTTTCTTTCGTCCTGAGAGAGCATACGCTCGAAATTCTCACGATTCTCGGCACGGAAGATGGGATAAGCAAGCGTAGGGTCACGCAGCTGAACTTCTCTGTCCGTGATCTGCTCCACACGGAAAGCTGTATCGTCCAGATATACCGTGTCACCGACCTGATAATTCCATTTCGGTTCCTCGGAAGCAGATGCTTCCACAACTTCGGCAGGCTCTGCCACAGGCGCTTCTGGCTGAACCGACTCCATCGCAGCTACGGACTGACGAACTTCCTCCAAATAGTCATTGGCAAGCCATTCGTCCGTGAAGTATTCCGTAACGCCTTCCGGGTCTACATAGTAGTCATCGGTCTGATTATCCCAGATCGCATACTCGCCATCCTCGGTATCAATCACTGCGAAACGGTCATAAACATCTTCCAACGGATCAGTTTTAGCTTCTTCGATAGCCTGTCGTTCCGCTTCTTCCTCCGGGCTGAGGTAGCGTCCCTTTCGTATCAGACCGTCGATTCTCTGCACCACCTGCGCCCAGGACATCTGCAATTTATCGCAACCGCTCTTGGTGTAAGCAACACCCTTGGCATCGTGATCCTGACCGCTGTGCGTTGCACCAGAGCAGGCATGGGAATGACCACCGGTTCCGTATTCATGCTTCAGGAAGTCCATCTTTTCCTTGGCAGAATGATTCTCCTGCCAGTAGTTATAAATACGGGCTTTACCACCGGAAAAGCCGCTTCCACGGGTCAAGTCTGCATTGACTTCATCATCCGTAATGAACTGGCGGACAAGGGGCATCTGCATCATATCGGTCTGATACTCACGCAAAGGCATATTCAACTCATACAGCTGTTTCTGAATGAGATTCAGCTTGTGATAGTGAAAACGAAGCAGATCGGGATTTTCCGCAAGGGTTTTTCTAAATTCCGAATACTGCTGTACCAAGGTTGCGTGGAAACGAGGGTCATCCAACTTTTCAGCCAAGTCTGCGGTTTCGTCAGGGAAACCACGAAACGGTTCCTGATGAAGAATTGCCAGATAGTTGCTGGAACGGGCTTCTTCACTCAAATCGTGATAAAGATGCCACAGGGATTCTGCCAACTTCTGACGCTCATATCCGGATGCTTCTACCAGTTCCACATTAGTTGCGAACCGACCATTTTCAAGCAGTTCTCCAATGCGCTCGGCAACCGTTTCCCAAGAAACGATCTGCGCTCTGGGGCTGTCAATGGCAGAGGAACCTTTGGCAAGGTGGATACCGTCCTCGGCATACCACGCACAGATATTCCCGCTATCTTCTTTCAGACCATAGCCGCCGTGATAGACCTGCTTTAAGGTCTGAACGATTTCTTCCAACGGCTTCTGCTTCATATATTCCAGCGCTACGACTTTTCGGGCTTCATCGGTATTGCTACCAAGCAGAAGGAAGTGGTCGATTTCTTCCTGGGCAAAAGAAAAAGCAGAGGGCGTAAAGCTCTCTGCTCGGTCGATAAAACTGATTTGTTCATTTTCGGAGAGGAAAAGGTTCAGACTCAGCTGTTGATAAGCTCCGTCATCACGACTTCCTCCGCCTGTGCTTTCAGGCTGTTCATGTGCTGCACCCACGCCATCTGCTGCGTTTCCTTGTCCGGTGCGGGGCTGTCCTTCAGGTACTGCTCCATCAGAAACTCCACTCTGGCTTTCGCTGTTTCCTCGATCTCCCACAGGTGCGGGAACAGGCTCTCCGTCAGAATCATGTCGTTCAGGAGCATCGGATTGTTCTGTTCCAAAAATGCTCGACGCATCCTGCCGTACTTGCCCAGAGGTTTCTCTCCCTCGTTCTCCAACTGAAGGTTCGGAATCTGATAATCTCCGGCCTGTCTGTAAGTCATCTCGCTCATAATCTGTACTCCTTTCGGTAGCTTTAATCTGCTCATGTTCTCCAATCGCTTTTTCGATTTCCTGAAACATCCTTGTGCTGATGGCATTCACCGCAGTACCAAGGGCATTTACCGTCTGTCTGGTGTTAAAATCAAACACCTTCTGGAAATCCTCATGCTCGAAGTAGTTGTCGGGACTTTCCACGAACCGGCAATACATCGTATAGGATACGCTGTTTGCCACCGCATTTTTGAAAGCTACTTCGATGTTGAGTTCATCATACTCCTCAAGGAAGCTGTTGGCAACGATGTCGAGGAACTGCTTTTTGTAATCGTCCCAATACTCAGCCGCCAGTGCGGATGCAATATCTTCAAGCTGTGCTTCCAGTACCCCGTCAGCGGCAACACCGAAGGTACGCTCCATCGCTTCCATGACATAGGAGCGGTTTTCAGGCGTCACCTCCCACGGTTTCAGTTCCGGGGAAGAACGGCGAACGCCGGTATCCGCCACATCAAACACATAGCGCAGATACGGTTTATCCCTGTTCATCACAAACAGAGCAATGCCGGTAGAGCCACGCTTTACATATCTGCGGTAATTTTCAGCGTTCCAGTCCTCATAGGGCTTGCAAAAGGTCGCATTGGGGCGCTGAGCATAAATCATCACCTGTTCCGGATAGGTGAACTCATAGTTGCGGGACATCGTTCTCAAAAACGAAGTCCAGTTATCTGTGTTCGAGGTGATTTTCCCAATCGTTTCTTTTGCTAATCCGGAATAAAATCGCTCTTTTGCGTTCATTGTATCCCTCCAATCCTATCAATCCGGATAAAGGTTCAGCTTCTCAAAGGCGGCATCGTCCATGGCTGAAACTTTACGGAGAACCGAGTCTGCCAAAGCAAAAAGCTCTGACTCGTCCTCCGAAAGCTGTTCCTTCATCAGTGTCAGTGCTTCACACAGCCCTGACCTTGTGCCAGGGCTGTAAAGCATCATCATGTTCCGCTCATCCTGTGTGAAATCCATCATTCAATCTCCCTTTCCGGGTGGCTCTTGGGCGGCTTATGGGAAACATCCGGCACGGGCTTTTCCTTTAACTGCTCCAACACCGAAGGACGTTCCTCTAATCCGGACGCTTTTCCGTTATTGATGATACCGTCAATCATCCCATAATCATCTTCCATTGCCATCTCTGCGTTTTTCAGGTAGTTTTCGGACTTCATAAAGTTTTCCAGCTTCTGAAACCCAACAGAATCTACATAGTGAAAGGATACCTCACCGACTACCTTTAAGGCTACGATGTCGCTGACCGACATACTGTGACCACGGAAATCATCCGGGTGGTCAATATTGAACTTTACATACAAATCTTCCAGCTGCCGATTCACATCCTCGGACATAGAAATGGAGCCATGATAGACCACCTCGTAACGGTCAATCTCAGGCTCCATTTCTTTCTTCTGAAGGTAGCTGTAATTTGCAAACATGAGCGGGATATTATCGTCTACATCTTCCCGCAGCTGAAGAATCGCATAGGAATCCGTGGGGCTTTCCAGAAAAGCAACCATTCTGTCATCCGGGGTGGTATTTCCGTGAACATCATCCCATTTTTCGTTTTTCATATCCGTGTCCTCCTTATCGTTCAGGCTCTTTGCGTTTGGGAGAGGGACTGGCAGGCGCAGCTTTTTCTGCGGCCTGTGCCAGTTTTTCCATGACCGACTCACGCTTCGGAGAGTCGAGCTTATCCAGCTGACTTTTCAGCACTTTGGCAACCTCAACCGCAGTTTCCTCACGGGCTTCTTCAATGGCTGTATTCAGGAACTCACGATACGGAGCCGTATTACCAGCGGCAAGATCTGCCTTGATTTCTTGGATATGCGCCTGCACATCATCGACCTGATCCATATATTCATAGGGGTCGAAGTTCTCTGCAAAACGGTCGAGCTTAAAAGCAAGCTCAGCGATAGGGTCATTGACCACCACCGCCTGTCTGCCGACTTCAAAAGCCTGCTCCATGACATCCTCATAGAACATTGCCCGCAGTTCCCGGCGCTCCAGCCCGAAGGATTCCAGAATATCCCGGCGGACTTCGAGCATGGACAGTTCAGGGTTATCAACCTGACCGCCATCAATCTCGTTGTAGTTTTCATCCAACAGGGTGTAGTCGTAACCATCTTCGCAGGTCTGCACCGCAAGGATTCTATCCTTTCCGACCTTCCATGCGGCTTCATCGCCCATAATCTCAGGCTCCGGCATATAGCTTGCGCCGTTGCGCTCCATAATTTCTGCAAACTGGCAGATATGAAACACATTGTATCCGATCTGCGTATGATACTCGTCAATGAAGGTGCAGGGCTTCACAACCATTTCATCCGGGTAGTGAATCTGCACACAGCTGCCATCGGGGATATGAAACAAATCCTTATAATGGCTGTCGATAAATCGGATTTCCTTACCATCCGGGTTGTACTCATTTGTCATTTGCGCTTTCCTCCATTTTCAAATTCCATACTGAACTTCGTTTTGCCATCATCTGATACCTCCATAAAGACGGTGGCATCAAAGGTGTTGCCCGTTCTTTCGGACTTGCAATTCTTGAGCTTTACCTTGCCGGAACCAAGCAATTTCTGCGCCGTGGCAGAAGTCATGCTCTTGCCGATGCTCGCAAAGTAGCGATTGTTTTTCCAGAGGGCAAATTTGCAAGCTCTGTTGGAACAGAAAAATGCCTTGGCTTTGTCCTCTACAGCACTGCCGCAGAGCGGGCATTTGCCGATAGAATTGGCTTCTTTCGACATCATAACCTCGGAATCACGGATTACTTCATAGTTCTGAATCAGACCGGCAATCACATCTTTGATCTCGTCCATAAAGTCCTCGCTGGCATATTCGCCTTTCTCAATGAGCAACAATTTTTCTTCCCAATCCGCCGTCATGGATGGGGACTGAATCTGTTCCGGCATGACTGTTACCAGAGCCGTACCCTTGTGGGTCGGAATCAGGTGTTTGGTTTTCTTATCACCCTTACGCTCCAGAAAACCGATGCGAACCAGCTTCTCAATGATACCGGCACGGGTCGCAGGCGTTCCCAAACCTTTGCGCTCCACCTCATCAGGCATTTCGTCCGCACCGGCAGTTTCCATAGCAGAAAGCAGAGTATCCTCGGTAAAGTGTTTAGGGGGAGATGTTTTCCCTTCCTTGATTTCCGTGCCGCTGACGGTCATTTCGTCACCAACGGAAACAGAAGGGAGTGTCTGCACGTTTTCGTCGGATTTTGTCGAATCATTTTTCTGAACCAGAGCTTTCCATCCATCCTGCACAACAGTTTTGCCTTTGGTGGAAAACACGGTACCGCCACAGTCCAGCTCAATAACTGTCTCTGCGTATCGGTGCGGATCGCCAACAGCTACGCACAACCGATTCGAGATCAGTTGCAAAATTGCAAGTTCACCCTTGGGAAGTTCGCTCAGATTGCATTTCTGCAATTCTCTGGTCGGAATGATGGCATGGTGATCTGTGACCTTTTTGTTATTCACAACCTGCTCTGCATGAACTGGTATGTTATCCACATCCTCCACGGGGAATGTGTGGAAAGCCAGCTTTACGAGGTCGGTCAGGCTATGTGCCATATCTTCCGTCAGAAACCTGCTGTCGGTACGGGGATAAGTGACCAGTTTCTTTTCATAGAGGTTCTGCGTGTAGTCCAAGGTCTGCTGTGCCGTGTAGCCAAGCACACGGTTGGCTTCTCTCTGTAAACTGGTCAGGTCATAGAGCGCAGGCGGCTTTTCTGTTTTCTCCTTACATTCAGCTTTCTGAACGATTGCCACCGAACAGCTTTGTTTGACAGCTTCGGCTGCTGCCTTGGTTTTGAAGCGTTCGCTTGCAGCCGTAAAACCATCCAATCCAATCTGAACTGTGTAGAACAGTTCAGGCTTGAATGCGGAAATGGCAGCTTCTCGCATAACAGCCATAGCAAGGGTAGGGGTCATAACACGACCAACATTCAGGGTCTGCCCGTAAAGGGTCGAAAAAAGTCGAGTAGCGTTAATACCAACAATCCAGTCGGCTCGTTCTCGACACAGTGCTGCTTCATACAAAGCATCATATTCCGTTCCAGACCTGAGATTTTCAAAGCCCTCCTTGATTGCTACATCTTCCATCGAGGAAATCCAAAGCCGCTCAAACGGCTTTCTGCACCCGGCTTTGTGGTACACCAACCGAAAGATCAGCTCGCCCTCACGACCGGCATCTGTTGCACACACAAGACTCGCAACATCTTCTCTGGCCATGAGCTTTTTCAGAATCCCAAACTGTTTTTTCGTACCGGCAGAAACCTCATACTGCCAGTCCATCGGGAAGATAGGAAGGTCTGCATAAGCCCATTTGCTGTACTTCGCATCATAGACTTCCGGCTGTGCCAGCTCCACCAAATGCCCTACACACCAGCTGACCACATATCCGTTTCCCTCTAAGTAGCCATCCTCACGCTTGGCAGCACCTAACACTTTGGCAATACTCTGTGCAACCGAAGGCTTTTCAGCCAAAACTAATTTCATTTGCATCTGCTCCTTTCACAAAAAAATAAGCAGCCACACACCGTAGTGCATGACTGCTATGTAAAAAGTTCGGAAAGGATTTTTGCAACCTGATACAATTTTCTGTTCTACAATCTCCGTCATAATAAAAATATCTCCATCATTTCAAAAGAGAATGACGGAGATATTTCACCTTGCTTATTCTTGTAGCAACCAATCGGCTATATCGTGAATTTCGATTCCTTCATAGCTATATTGGGGATGTTTGGTTCTGGCAATAATCATTTTCGGATAAGCGTCTCGAATCTGAAGCAGAGGAGAGCATTCTCTCTCAAATGTTTCCTGCCCGGAAATGTTGTCGCTGACCTGAATATAAATCTTTTCGCTACCTCTCTGAGCAACAAAGTCGATTTCCTTTTGATAGAGCTTGCCGACATAGACATCATATCCACGGCGAAGAAGCTCGATACAAACAACGTTTTCATATACTCTGCCATAGTCTATATTTCTGCTTCCCAGTATTGCATATCGAATACCGCTGTCACACAAATAGAACTTTTCAGAGCTTTCAAGGTATTTCTTACCTCGGATGTCATATCTCTTAATATCATAAAATACAAAAGCATTGCACAAATACTTAATGTACTTGCCGACGGTTACATGATTGGTTGGAGTCTCATTTGCTGTCAGTAGCTGACTGACCTTATTCGGAGAAGTCAGGTTGCTGATATTATCCATAAGGAACTCGCTCAGACGTTGTAAAACCAAAGTGTCCGGGAGAGTATATTTCTGTACCAAATCCCTTGTAACAATCGTTTCGTAGACCTCTTTGATATAGTTTGTTCTGTCTTTTTCGGTTCTATAAGCATAGGAACCTGCTAAACCGCCCTTGATAGCGTACTCATCAAAGAGCTTATCTTTGTCACTAATATCATCATAATACTGGCAATATTCCTGGAAGCTGAAAGGAAACACATGAATTTCAATATAGCGTCCGGTAAACAGAGTTGCCAGATCTGCACTCAACAGGAAAGCATTAGAGCCTGTTACATAGATGTCGTATTTTCCCTTAGAGTACAGGCTATTGATTGCCAACTCAAACTTGGGACACATCTGAACCTCGTCTACAAACAGGTAGTTCGTTTTTCCTTCCTGATAATGTTCTTCCACATAGGCGTGTAAGGCATGGTATTCCTTGATTTCTTCATACGCCAAATCCATGAAGTCGATGAAGATAATATTGATGTTTTCAAAATTGCTTTTCAGATACGCAATATACGCCTGCATCAATTTGGACTTACCAGATCGACGAATGCCCGTGATGATCTTGATGTCAGGAGTACCATTCAGTTCAATGATTCTATCGAGATATTTTGCTCTCGTGATTGTTTTCATATAGTCACCCGCTTTCAAAAATTGAAATTTTTTCATTTCTCGAAACCGCTTCGCTGTACTTATTATACTGTCTGCTAATAGTATATGCAAGATGTCACTTTCAAAAACGCAAATTTTTTTATTTTTTGAAAGCGGAAACTATGTAAAGGCAACCCGAAGGCTGCCCCAGGCATCAAGCCTATCCTGTTTACACAGGTTCATTATCATCTTCATCGACGGAGCTATCTTCATCGTCGTCCTCAAACTCCGGATCGTACCCATAGTCCTCGTCATCGTCCACATAATCAGCATCTGGGTCAGGCTTTGCCGCTTCCTGTGCCTTCTTCTTTTCCTGGACTTTCTTAAATACGAAGAATCCACCACCACAGGCAAGCACAATCAGAGTAAGAATCGCCGGGAGCATATTTGTGGATTTCGGCTTTTCCTCCGGTGTCGGTTCTGTAATTTCAGGAACTGTTTCAACTACTTCCGGCTTTGTTTCCTCAACCGGCTTGGTGAACTCTGCAACTTCTTCCTCGTCCATCAGCTTGAGCAGGTCGGCTTCATCCACCTGATTCAGAAAATGCACGGTTTCCTCGCCCTTATCATCACGGTCAATGATGATATAGAAGTAGTTTCCGTTTTTGGTTACAGCGGTAATGAACTGCTTTCCGCTTTTCGTAGGCGAGCCAGCGTCATCAACCAAAGTCAGATTGCCGTCGGGAGTAAGCGGTAGCATCGGCTCCTCCGGCTCTGTTTCGGGAACTTTTTCTTCGACCGCAGGTTCTTCAGTCGCTACGCTTTCATCTACATAGGCAAATGCCGTTGTAGAAAACACGCCAAAACACATTGCACACGCCAGCAATGCGGCTCCAATTTTCTTAAATCTCATTCTGCGTTTCCTCCTCATTCATAGTATTGATCGTATCAGGCTTCGGAGCCATATCCGCAGCAAACATACGGAGCAGCTCAGAAAGCTGTTCGGGATTCAGGTTCGCAGCATGAACCATCTCATGGATTTCGGAATTTTCCTCCTCACGGTATCTGCGTTCCAGGTCTTTCACCTTAGCATCCCATTCTGCCCGTTTCTTACGGGCTTTTTCAAGGTCTGCACCTATTCTGTCTAACTTGGCACTCAATCGCCATCCCTCCTTTAGTTTCTGATTCTGCCGAAGCAGTAAAAATGCTGTTGCCAGTAATTCGATTCGATAGAAGCGTAGGAAATGGGGTTTCCGCAGTGGATCATCATACCATTGCCAACATAGATACCAACGTGTGATGCACCGGAGGTATCATAAGTGCCTTGGAAGAAAATCAAATCTCCCGGTTTGGCAGAGCTTTTCGGGATAATGTCGCATACGCCCATCAAACCGTTTGCGGTCAAACGACCAACACTCCAACCGTTTCCGCAGTGATTGATTACATAGGAAACAAATCCGGAGCAGTCAAAGGAGGTAGACGGGCTGCTGCCGCCCCACACATACGGGTATCCCAGATATTTTTCAGCTTCCCGAATCATATTGGCAAATCTTGTGTCTGTCAGCGCTTCGCCCGGAATATCATAATCGGTGTACTCGCCGCCAGGGGTGGCGTAAATGTCATTTCCGAAAATATCCGGTCTGTTGCCCCTTGTCTGAAGCAAAATTCTATATCGCTCCATATCATCTTCCGACAAGCCGGAATTTGAAATCACACTGTTCAAGCCCTTATTTCTGAGCTTCACATTCAGAATATAATATTCGTAATCTTCTTCCTCTGTTGTTGTCTCTCCCGTTTCGGGATCAGTAGAAGATGTTGTTCGTGTACGAATCTCTACTACTTCCGTCAGGGTCAGCTCATATTGTTGCTCAAATAGCCATTGCAGGGTAGCCTGCACCTCATCTCTGGTGTAATCCTCAAACTTCACCGTCAAATACGCCGCCAGCTCATAAGGATTGTGGTTGATTTCATCAAGGTCATACCGGTACTCGTCATATCCGCTATGAGTACGCTCGATATTATTGATTTTATTGCGGAGCGCAGCTTCCAAAGCCTTGTAATCATTGTCCGCACCAATAATATCTTCCTCTTTTGCAGTAAAAGAAGTTCCCAGAATGATCTGTGTGCCGCCTTGGAACATAGCCGAACAAGACGAGAACATCCCTGAGAGTATCATAAAAAGCAGTCCGGCAATCAAAACAAACAGAATCGTTTTAGAGTGTGTGGTGCAGAACTCCGTTACTCTTTCTGTGATGTTCTTGGCTCCCTGAGCTGCTTTGCCCGTTGCCTTGCCTGCACCCTTAGATGCAGAAGCCGTTGTCGAAGCGGTATTCTTACCGGCTTTGGCGGCAGCATATTCTTTCTTGATTGCCCTTTTCTGTTGCCAACGGGAAAAGGGATTGGAACCGGCATCGGGGTTGTCCTTTTTGAACTTCTCATACAGGGCATTTACATTTGCTTTATCTGACTTCTCAACCAGCTTTTCCGCCTTGTCGTAGGCTTTCAGCTTGTGACTGTAAACGGCATGATCGACGGTATAGACAGTGGATTCAACAGCCTTGGTCGTTTCCTGCACAGCCTGAACGCCGATATTATCATCCTCATATTCTGACACCGCCCGATGTGCTTTGGATGTGAGCGTGACTGCGGCACCACGGCTTGCCATGTGCTTTGCCACAGATGGGCGCTCGATTTCCGTAAACTCCGCTTTTTCAAAACGGAGCTTTGCTTTACGGGAACCGGCTGCATCTGTTTCCAGCTTTAGCTTCGGCTTTGCCTTTTTAGAAGCCAATTTGTCTGCCGCTTTTTCAGCCCTATCAACCGCCTTATCTGCACGGTCGGCAGCTTTCTTCACATGAGAATCTGCAAGGTCATCTTCGGTAAAACGGAGTCGTGTAGGTCTTTTCGCCATACATTACGCCTCCTTTTCCTGTGCCACCTCGTTTAACTTCGTGGTCATAATGCGATACAGTTCCAGATCTGTCGGGAATCGGTCAATGAACGGCAGAATCACATTGCCATAGAACAGAAGTCCTTCGCCCTCACCGGAGTTGGTTACATAGGACAGCTGATGCGGCGAAATGTTCAACCGCTGTGCCAGAATACTTCGGTCATCGCTTGCCTGATTCAGCATATAGATGAAATCAGAGTTTTCGAGGATGTTGGCAATCTCCGGGGAACGAAGCAGGTCTTTGACATTCTGAGTAATACCGGTCGGCAAGCCGCCCCATTTACGGAATCGCTTCCAGATTTCTACGGAATAGGTTGCCGTCTGTTCTTCCTTCAGAAGCAGATGGAACTCGTCAATATAATATCTGGTCGATTTACCGGCAGAACGGTTGGCAGTTACACGCCCCCAGACCTGATCCTGAACGATCAGCATACCGATTTTTTTCAGCTGATTGCCCAGCTCCTTAATGTCGAAGCACACCAGACGATTCTGAATATCCACATTGGTTCTGTTGTTAAACAGTTTCAGAGAACCCTTAACATAGATTTCCAAGGCGGTCGCTACATGGTGGGCTTCCTTTTCGTCCTGTTTCAGAAGGGCATCATACAAATCCTCAAGGATCGGCATATTCTCAGGGGCAGGATTGTCGAAATATCTCTGGTAAATCTGATGCACACAACGGTCGATAACCGTCTTTTCGATAGGCTGCAAGCCATCCTTACTGCCCATAATCAACTCACAGAGGGACAGGATAAAATCAGCTTTCAGTGCTACCGGGTTGTCATCCTCAGAGTAGTTCAGGTTGATGTCCATAGGGTTGATATAGTTGGTACTGGAGGAGCTGATTTTTACCACCTGACCATTGAACTTGTGAACCAGAGCCGCATATTCCGCTTCGGGGTCGCAGATGATAATATCGTCATCCGTAACCAGGAACGCATTGGTGATTTCACGCTTTGCGGAAAAGGATTTACCGGAACCGGGAGTACCCAGAATCAGTCCGTTGGGGTTCTTGAGCTTCTTTCTGTCCACCATGATAAGGTTGTTCGACAGAGCATTCAGCCCGTAATAGAGCGTTTCTCCACCATTCTGGAACAGCTCCTGCGTGGTGAAAGGCACAAAAATAGCCGTGGAACTGGTAGTCAGGCCACGACGAATCTCAATCAGGTTTTGTGCCAAAGGCAGGCTGCTCATCAGTCCGGATTCCTGCTGAAAATCCAAACGACGCAGATTGCAGTTATGCTTCTGGGCGATGCTCTGTGCCTGGAACACATTGTTCTCCAGTTCCTGCTCGGTGCGCCCGGTGTTCAGCACCAGAAATGTCACCATGAACATTCGCTCATTCTGGCTCTGCAATTCTTTCAGAAGTGACTTCGCATCTTTACCATAGGTAGCAAGGTCAGATGGGATAATGTCCATGTCATAGCCAGAACGCACAGCCTTTTTCTGTTCCTCGATTTTGGAACGGTCAAGCTCGGTGATGATTCTCTTGATGGTCTTAATCGCCGCAGTCTGGTCAACCGACTGGATGTGCATGGTCACGATCTGCGTGGATTCCATATCCAGAAAATCCGCCAGCATACGATCAGACAGGTCTGATGCCGTAATTGCCAGATAAGACATCGAACCGAAGATACTGCCCATCTGGAAGGTGCGGTTGGTCTTAAAGGCAAACGCCGTCGGAGCAATGAAGTCCTTTACGGACAGCCCGGATTCCACAAGATACTTCCAATCGAAGAAGAACTTATCATTATCACCCATGTGGAACATAGAGTGCATCAGATGCAGCCGCTCTTTGCCGTTCATGGTAGTGGCAATGACACCCAAACGCCGAAAGTTATTGAGCAGATCGTTTTCGATATGGTTGAGTCTCGGCTTTGCCTGCCGCATGGATTCGGCTTCAATGCCGAATGTCAGGTACTTGGTTTTGGTCAAGCCGTTGTTGCCCTGCGCCAACTGCTTTTTCAGCATCTGGCTATACTCGGCACGGACGGGATTGAAGCTGTCCTTCTTGAACGGGATACGGATACTCTTTTCAAAGCTTTCAGCATCGGTACTCAGGTTCATAAAGGAAAGCTCAAAGTGAATGGAGCTGTCAAAGAAATTCAGGAAACTGCACCACTCATCGAAGATGGCAGTCTTATCTTCCTGCTGTGCCAGCTGATAGTTGATGTCCTGAAACTGAATGGTCTTGGTGTAATAACTGTCAGTGACACGGCAGATGCCATCCGGGAACATTCTCTGAAAGGGAATGGACTGCTGTGCAGTCTGCGGAATACCGTTGTCCTTCTTTGCCCGTTCCACAACAGCTTTAATTTCTCGCTGCTGCTTCCGATTCAGATTTGCAGGCATTTTGATGTTTCTTGCCTGTGGCTTCTTTTTGAAAAACAATTCGTTCAACCTCCTTTTCCAGTTTGTACTGACGCATCAAAGCGTCATAATAGTTGTCCGTCTGATAAGGGCGAACCTTGGGACGAACGAATTTGGTCTGAATGAAGTGTTCTACAACCACTTCCAACGGCTGACTATCCTTTTCATACATTGCCAGAAAGAACAACGGTAACATGACGATCATCATGGACAGTGCTGCAAGGCTCACATTTCCGGTTGCTTTGACCAGAAAGAAAATCGGCACTCCGATGAGCGCCGCCGCACCAAAGCAAAGTAACTGCCGTTTCGTCAGATTGAAGAACACTTTTGTTTTTACCCTCGTCAGGTCACGAGGTACGGGAATATACGCTGCCAAACAATTTCCTCCTTCCCTTAGTGAGCGCTGAATACACCCTTCGCAAGCGAACCAGTCTTAAACAGGGTGAAGCACAAAAGGACGGTGTAGCCCATAACACCCCAGATAGAACCGATGATGTCATCACTGAATGCGATAGACTGAATCAGCACCGCATAAATGCCCACGCAGATCATAATCAGGAATCCCTGGAATCCGATTGCAAACAGCGAACGCAGATAATTCTGTCCGATATTGCTCTGTTCTCTGTTTCCAAAAGTGGAAAGCGGAATCGGGGCAAGGCTGACCATCAGATAAATTTCAATCATTCGACCGTAGACGATCACAAAGATGATGATTGCCAAAGCGGACATCGTGACCTGCACGATAAAGGATTGCAGGAACAAGCCGAGCAAAGGACCCAAATCCATTGCCATCAGCGTTTCTTCCATTGTTTCCAATGCCGAAGCATCTATGGCAGTATTTCCGGATATGATACCGGCGCTTGCGTTTATAACGTGCTGTGTCACATCAAACACAGCCATCGTGATATTGAATGTGTTTGTGATTAACATGACCGCAACAAAAGTCTTGAACACCCATTTGAAGAAGATCCAGGTTTCAAAATTTGCCAGATTGTTGTGGTCAATAATCATCTGAATTAGCTCATAACAGGCAATGAAGGTCAGAATCAAGCCTGCGATTGGGATAATCACTGACTCGGAGATGTTTCGTACCATGGCAAAGACACCCGGCGAAAAATTCGCCGGGGTCATGCCAACGGAGGTTGCTATCTCGCCAACCTGGTTGTTGACGGACTCAAACATCCCCGACAGATTTCCCATAATAGCTGAAACGAGCATTTCTTTCAGCCAGTCTGTGATCTGTTGGAGTATGCTGTCCAAAGGCGATTACCTCCTTGTTTTGTGATTAACCGAACAGTCCGGAGAGCAGAGGTACAAGGGTGGTGCCGATGAGGGCAACACCGCCGCCAGCCATGAGCTGCTTCATGCCCTGGGACTTTGCGCCGGGGTTATCGTTGCCGTAGCCCTCAAGCAGATTGATTGCACCCCAGATGCCAAGACCTGCGCCCAGAGCGATAACGAGAGTCTGAAGAACGGTTACTGCGCTATTGAAAAATGCCATAATATTTTCCTCCTAAAATTTGAAATTGTTTTGAGAATAGAAAAAGCCCTCCGTACTACCGGCATCAAAACCGGACGGAAGGCTTAGTTTACGAGAATCTTTTCAAGGAACTCCTCGACGGTTATCACGCCAAGTTTCTGTTCCATTCTGCTTCTTGCATATTCAGTTTCACAATCATATATATCACCACCACCTTTCATAAGAAACAGCCAATACATTGACTGCAACAAATCTTCACGAGAAGCACAGATTGTCGGTGAAAAAACGACAGGTGAAACCTTCAGAACCTCTGCGAGTTTCGCTGTGGTTTCTGCATTAGGGGTTCGAGCGTTTTTCTCATACTGAGCAATACGGACATCCGCTGTTTTCTCGGAATACCCCATCAGGAGTCCAAGCTCTTTCTGGGTAAGGCGGCGAAATCGTCTAACGAACTTCAATCGCTGCCCAATAGAGGTATCCGTGATCCACCAAGTCATTTTTTTTACACCTCGCTTTCTGCAAATTCTCGATATACAACCTCATTTTTTGCTCTGCGCTTGCCTACGGCTTCACTGGGAGCAAGGTCAGGGTAGGTTGCCTGCACTTTCTGTCTGCTTCTGCGGACAGTTTCAAACCCCGGAAAGCTGCGTCTATCCAGTTCCTTCAAAAACACAGGAACCGTCATGGCATGAATGTCGATGCCACGCAGACCGGAATAGTGTTCCAGTACCATCAGGTACAAATGATTGTCGGTATTTCTTGCCTTGTGGTCGTGTTCCAAGATGTTCTTAACCAGGGCAGATACCGTTTTCAGATTTTCCAAACAGAAACCTCCTTAATCCGCATCGACTACCACAAACTCATCACCTGCCTTGAGCTTCAACCTTCGACTCAGAAACTGCTCAATGTTGAACTCATTTCTCTTATCAAAGTCTGATGTGTACTTATAATTGGGGTGCTGCGTCAGATCGTACTTGTCAGAAAGAAACGGTCTGACACCACGCAACTGCAAAATACACTTGCTGCCATCCAGAACCGCAAGCTCATCTACGCTCGCAAGGTCTTTGCCTAACTTCTGATAATTCAAGCCGTAAGACGGGCTGTTACCTCTGGTGTTGGAGGTGTTGTAGGTGTCGATAGTTTCTTTTCCCAATGCCTGATTCAGTTCTTTGAGCGTGGTTGGCTCAGAACCACCCAGGAAAATTCGGGAATCCATGTTGCCGATGATGGTATCGGCATTGTCTTTATAAATGGCTTTCAGCTGTGATTGTGCCTGGAGAACAAGGCAAGCCGATATTTCACGGCTTCGGATTGTCGCTACCAGTTTTTCCAGATTGGGAATCTGACCGATGTTTGCCATCTCATCAATCAAGCAGCGCACATGAACCGGCAGTCTGCCGCCGTACACATCATCTGCTTTCTCGCACAACAAGTTGAACAGCTGTGTGTAAATCATGGAGATCAAAAAATTAAACGTCGCATCCGTATCTGACATAATCAGAAAGAGCGCCGTTTTCTTATCTCCGAGAGTATCCAACTGCAACTCGTCATAGGCAGTCACATCTCTGACCTCCTGAATATCAAAAGGAGCCAGACGAGCGCCGCAGGAAATCAAAATCGACTTAGCGGTCTTGCCGGCAGCCAGCTTGTATTTTTTATACTGACGGACTGCAAAGTGATTCGGCTTTTTCTTTTCCAGGGCTTCAAACATCAGATCCACCGGGTTCTGGAACTCCTCATCATCTTCCCGCACCTCCATTGCGTTCAGGAACTCAATCAGGGTGGAGAAATTCTGTTCCTCAACCGGAGCTTCATAGTGGATATATCCGATCAAGGCACAGTAGAGCAGCGTTTCCGCCTTCGTCCAGAACTCATCACCGGCTTTTCCATCACCCTTTGTGTTGGCAATCAGCGTTGTCACCAGTTTCAGAATGTCTTTTTCTGAATGGATATAGGCAAATGGGTTATAGTGCATCGACTTCTGAAAGTTGATGGTGTTGAAAATCTTGATGGTGTAGCCATGCTTCAAAAGGGCGTTGCCGCACTCAATCACGATGCTGCCTTTCGGGTCAGTGACCACATAGGAACTGTGCATCTGGAGAAGGTTTGGCTTCAACCAAAAGCGAGTTTTACCGGAACCCGAACCGCCGATAATCAGAACATTCTTATTTCGGGCATTGGCAGGATTCTTCGGGCGATTGCTCATCATCAGCCGCTCCGTTTTCGTCAGGATCACATTGTCCTCGAACTTTGGTGCAATAAACGGCTCAATATCTTTTGCCGTTCCCCAACGAGCAGAACCGTACTCAACATTGTGTCGGTACTTCTTTGCGTTTTTGCCTTTTAGATAGACAGCCAGCCGAAGTCCTGCGCCGCAGAGAATACCAATCAGCAAATCCAACGGGTGAAAGCTGGGAAACGGATTGTTCAGGGCTATCGGAAGGGCATGAAAAAAGCTGAGGATTTTCGCAGATGAATCTGCCCCCTCAGCCAATCTCCATGCTTCTCCTAAATTCGTAGCGAACAACCCTACCAGAAAATACGGTAAATTCAGAATCAGGAGCTTTTTCATTTTTCTCTTATCCATCACAGATCACGCTCCTGTTTCTTCTCTCGAACCTTCTTCGGAATCGCTGCGACAATTTCCTTGAACTTCTTCAGCTGCGCCAGAACGCTCGGCTTTTCATTCTTGGTTAATGCCCTTGCCTGATGTTCCTTGCAGATTGCATCCAAAGCATCTGCATCTTTAGAACGGACAAAAACAAGAAACCGGGGAGGATCAACGGACTTATCTTTTCTTACGGCAAAGTCCACGCCATACTTCTTGGCGAGCTTTTCAAAATCACGGATACTCTCTTTGTCGATCTCAACATTCGTAGCACCCTGATTCTGTCCCAAAAGCTGTTTCACGGATTGCTTTCCATGAACGGCAGGGTCTCGTGCCTTTTTCATCTTCACTTTTTCCCGGTGCTGCAAATACTTGCGGATACCGGCAATGATAGTGCGCCCCGTCAGCTTGGTTGTGCTGATCGCCAGGTTTACTGTTCTGTTTTCAACTTCTTCCTGCATGATTCATCACCTCCTGCAAGCAGTAGAGTGAACAGATTATCGTGCCATATCTCTGTGGTCGTAATACAGATTGCCCTTGGCAACTGCGGCATGGCTGATAATCTTGATATTGCCAGCTTTCTGGTTATCCAGAGCCTTCTGATAACCCACATCGCTCAAATACAGGCGATTTCTTTCGCCTTTCCAACCGACAGGCGATTCATCGGTCAGCACATCGAAAATAATCATGTGCTTGGTGGCGTCATCAAATCGTGCCAAGTCCATATAGGTATGTCCCTGGTACTCCTTGGCACCATCCTGAATCCGCTTTCGCTCCATCAGCTCTCCAATCGTCGAATTTCTTTGCATAAGAACCTCCTTACAGAACATCTCGGTCAGGGTTACTTTTGTGGGGAACCGAATCAGCTTTGACAGGTGCATCTTCTTTCTTCACCATGTCATCCGGCAGGGGAAGCGCCATAATGCTGCGCCCCATGCGTACAAAAGTCTCAGGCTGATGAAAGTGTTCCTCAAACTGCTTCATCAGTTCCGGGGACAGAGAACAAAAATCATCCTCGCCCAATCCCACAACCAGAAAATCACCGGCGATAATGTCATAAATATCGCCGTCATCATCACGCAGCGCACGGTTCAGTTCTTTGCCTACGAGTTTACCTTCGTCGTGCATCACCAGTGCAACCGGCTCATTGAACGGATAAGTTGCCTCAATATCGCCACCTACGGCTTTCTGCAAATCCTCCAGCTCACAGCCGATCTGCACAGCCTGCGGATACATGAACGGCTTTACCAGCAACACATTCATGGTATCTGCCTGTTCTTTCTGAACCTCCCGTTCCTCGGTCGTGCCGAACGCAACACCGGTAAAGTTTTCGGAGTCCAGAATGTACTCCGAATTGTAATAAGCGGCTCTAACCTGTTCCTCTGCCGCATCGTGAGATTCTGCTTGCACCGTAACCGTTTTCTCCAAGGTTTCGGTGATCTTCACATCGTATTCTTTCAAGTTTCGATACCTCCGTTTCTTTGGAAATAAGAAAAGCGACCATCCATGAACCTGTTACAGTTCATAAATAGTCGCATCCACATCGGCTAAAAGCTCGAACAAGCAAATATCGTCCAGTTCGCAAATCAGGGAACCCATGTCGAAGAAAATATCGTCCTCGCATTCCACCGTAGTAACCACGCTGCGGTGTTCGTTAAGACAAATGGCTTCTTCCTTGTCCATCGTGATCGTAGACATACAGGACACCACATAGAATGTCATATCTTCTGCTAACCACAGCTCCTTGCTCTGAATCGTGCGAACTTTTTCATCGCCGCTCATATCTTCTACATAGGACAGAAGCCGCACGGCTCTGCTGTTCAGAAGTACCTTTCCCTGATAGTCGATACCCTCACCAGCAGAGGACAATACTCGATACTCGCTAATCATCTCGGCATTTTTCTGAAACGACTTTGCCAGAAGCGCAGGAGAAATATCATCGAACTCCTCACTGTAGTTTACGAGCATATCTACCATATAATCAGGATCGCAAAGGTCGTAGAGTTCTTCCAAAGCGCCCTGAATGTTTTTGGGTGTAAACATTTTTTACCTTACCTTTCCATTGATTTTTCTCTTTTTTTCTGCCATTGCTCCAAAAGCTGAATGATTTTATCCTCCATCTGCTTGTTGGTATAGGACTTCGGGAAGTATTTTCGCAACGAATCCGTTTTGAAGGTTACTCTGTCCAGCTCTCCCTTCTTGATTTCATTCATAATCTCGCACATCGCATCCAGCGTACACTCGCCCTCCTGTGCGAGCTTTTTAATTCGCTGTGCTTGCGAAAGGGAAGGAGCTGCTTGAGCATAATCCATTGCAGAAAGAAAATCCTTCTGTTCTTCACTTGCCAGATAGGAAAGCTCCACCGCAGGATTGAATTTGATCTGACCCGTATCTACCATATCCAGCAGTTCCGGAATCAGTTCGGTCAGACGGATATAACGGTGTACCTGATTTCTGCTTTCTCCTGCCTCCTGACCGACTATATCCATTGCCTGCAACTTCATCCCAACTTGGGATGAAGTTAAATCGGTGCGTTGACCTTGATGTTTAATCGCATCCAGCTTCATCTTATAAGCAAATGCTCTTTCACTCGGCAGGATACTCTCCCTCTGCAAATTCGCATCAACCATCAAAATAATGGCTGCATCATCGTCCAGGTCACGAACAATCGCAGGCATGGTTTCCTTACCCGCAAGCTCCGATGCCCGGTGCCGCCTGTGACCAGAAACGATTTCATAACCACCGTCGGGGTCAGGACGGACAATCGCAGGAGTGAGAACTCCGAAATCTCGGACGCTCTCTGCCGTTTTCATCATTTCTTCATCATCAACCACACGGAAGGGGTGTCCCTCAAAGGGGTGTAGCTCAGAAAGCGGAATTTCCTGCACACGCTCCTGCTGGGCTTCAGCTCTGGATTGATCGGTGGAGAAAATATCATCGTACCCCTTCAAGCTGATGTTTGCGCCTTTTTTCTGCATTGTTTAACACCTCCTTCGTCAGAATTTTATAGGCTTCGGCAACTTTGCCTTTGGGATCATGCTTGAAGATACTGGTTCCCTCTGCGCTGATTTCCTCTGCACGGACAGAGCGGGGAATGTCGGTCTTGTAAACCTTCAGCTTTCCGCCGTAGCTCTCCCGAATCAGATTGCTGATGTCTTTGGAGTAGTTGGTGCGGCTGTCCACCATCGTCAGAA
This sequence comes from Firmicutes bacterium AM41-11, assembly GCA_003480165.1. Taxonomy (GTDB): domain Bacteria; phylum Bacillota_I; class Bacilli_A; order Erysipelotrichales; family Erysipelotrichaceae; genus Absicoccus. Next base: position 191,683 of record QUIQ01000003.1, read on the forward strand.
GAATCCCTTCAATCCTCAGTTTCGGGTTGATTTGCCTCTTGACCTTGTTGATGGTTCCAAGCAGCTGTTCCAGACCCTTTGCAGGAAGGTATGCTGCCTGAACCGGTATCAGCACATTGTCGGCAGCTGCCAACGCATTGACGGTCAGCATACCCAAAGACGGCATACAGTCAAGAAGAATGTAATCATAATTCTGTTTGACTGTATCCAGGTATTGCCGGAGAATGGTTTCCCGGCTCATGGCATTGACCAGTGCTACCTCCATACCTGAGAGTTCGATGTTGGACGGCACCAAATCAACGCCCTCCGGATGATGAAGAATCCCTTCATCGGGAGTAATAGGGTTTTCCATCATAATCTTTCCCATCAGATCGGAAAGTGTCGGAGACAGATCATCCGGGCAGGGATTGCCCAAACTGACCGTCAGGGAAGCCTGGGGATCGGTGTCTACCAGAAGCACCTTTTTTCCTTCAAGAGCCAAGCCAACGCCCAGATTCTCGGTGGTGGTGGTCTTTCCAGTGCCTCCTTTCTGATTGACCACCGCAATGATGGTTGCTTTTTTCGACATTTATCGTCACTCTCCTTCCTCTCGCTTCATTTTCAATTTCTTAAATCCTCCTTCCAAATATCCGTGTGACATATCGTGCCGAACAAGAGCATCGTAGTAGGTGTCTATTGTCGTCGGCGCATTGTATATCGTAGTCAGCATATACTGACGGATATTTCTAATCTTTGTGGTGTTCTCCTTGAAGCAGTCCATAACATATCGAATGTGTTCGGCATTCAGTTTCATAAACCGACTGCGGACAATTTCTGCCGGACGCTCCTCTGCACCAATGCGAATCAACGGTCGCTTCGTGCAAACTGTTTCAACGATCAACTCCAGAATGTTATCCAGCATTTCGGAATCGTAAGGGTAATCCTTCTTCAACAAATCCATACTGAGCTGATCCGAGAAATAATCAAAGTATTCTTGATACCGGTCATTCTCGTCCATCATTCCACCATTTCCGGAAGGAAAGATAGAATCAGTATCACTAAATTCAGTATTTTTAATATCAGTATTATTACATTGTGATTTCGGAAGTTCTTGAGTTGTGATTTCCATTGTTCCAGAATTGTGATTTTCACAATTCAAGAGTTGTGAATCCACAGCAGAGATAAAGTTCTTCACATAGATCAGGTTGGGCTTTCCCAAACCCTGGCGCTTACGTTCAATCAATCCTGCTTTCTTCTCAAGTTCACTGAGCAGCTTGATAGCCTTTTGTTCAGCACAGTTCAGAGCCATCTTCGCTTCGTCGATTGTAAAAATGATATACACTCTACCGTTTTTATCTATCCAACCATTCTTGGCAGACAGGCTCATGCGGTCAAGCAAAATGCCATACAGCATCTTGGCATCGGCAGAAATATTCCAGAACCTCTCGTTCGTGAACAACACCTTCGGAACTCGATAGAATGTGAATAGATCGGATTGCTGACCGTAAAAATAATCAAAACTCACACGGCTTCACCACCTTCTTTCTGCGGAAAACTTTCTGTTGTCAGCGGAATGCTGCGGAAAGTCGTATCCGTCTTTTCGTAAGGACATCGGGCAAAATAGTAGAAGCGGTATTCCTGTTCATACACATCCATATCAACGAAGCCCCACTTCACGCATAACCTTCTTCGTACACCAACCAATGCACGGGTGATCTCGCCCATAGGGACAGCCATCACATTCCGACTTGGGTTTCGGCGGCAAAGAGATTAAGTAGTAGCAATTATTTCTACCCAGACGGCAGCCCTTTCTGCCATTCGTCCAGAAGTAGCAGTAATGACAGTCGCTCGGCTTGTCTGCGGTATAAACAGGCTTGCTCAAATAAAACACCTCCAATCTCTTGTATTTGCCCATGGGTTTGGGCATAAAAAAAGAGCGCCTATCCATCCCCAATGCGGGGCAAATAGACGCTCTATGTACATAACGATATTTAATTTTATCTGCTATAACTGCATGGTATTCAAAACATCCGCCTTTTTTGATTAGCTGGATTTTTGGCACGATTTTGGGGCTGATTAGCAGGAAGGGCATTTTCATTAGCAAGAACAGCCCGTTTTCTGCTAAAAATTAGCTGGCGATTTTGTCTTATAACAACCGTTCGATTCTGGAGGGGTTGTCAAAAATCAAATTTTGGAGTAGAATTTTATCTCATACAGTGAAAGAGCTTTTTCGTAGCTTTTTATATAAGAAAAGCCGAAAACCCTTGAAAACAAAGGCTTTCGGCGTTGTTCACTGGCGTCCATAAGAGGATTTGAACCTCCGACCCCACGCTTAGGAGGCGTGTGCTCTATCCAGCTGAGCTATATGGACGTGTCTGATATATGATCATAGCCCGATCAAAGTCGAACTGCAATCCCTTATTTAGTTTTTTTTGAGGTGGCCGTTGTAACGCAACCTTAGGAGGCGATTGCATTCTCCAGCTGTGCTACGAGGACATGGATACACACTTACTTCTCTATTAACGAACGAAAATCTGGAATTATATCTACTTGATGTTCCGCAAATTCTTTTCGATTCCAATCATTGACTAAACCAACACAATGAATGCCCAAAGAAGATGCTGTTTGAATCGCATACATAGAATCTTCAAAAACCGTCGTAGTCTCCGGGTTGGCATCTAAAGTATCTAACGCAATTTGATAGATTTCTGGCTTTCGCTTCGTCAAAGACATCTGTTCTGCAGAAAAAATATGTGAAATATAAGGAAGCATTCCCAAACGATCTAAAACCAATTTTGACAATGTCTCATCATTAGAAGTAACGATAGCCATTGGAATCTGCTTCTTGGCACATTGTTGAATAAATGCCAGGGCTCCTGGTTTTTCTGGAACATGGTACATATATTCATTTTTAATATACTTCATTGTATATTCTTCCATTTCTTCGATAGACATTTTTGCCCCAAAGTATTTGCGAATATACACAAGCACTTCGGAAAAACGATAGGACATAAACGTTTTCTTCATACGATTAAAATCTGTATCAATACCAAGATGTTGGAACAAATCGCTGATAGCATCTTCCCAAACATACATTGATTCAATTAACGTATCATCCATATCGAAAAAAATAGTCTGCATACAATCTCCTAAAAAAATGGCGCGCTCGACAGGGATTGAACCCGCAACCTTCAGAATCGGAATCTGACACTCTATCCAATTGAGCTACGAGCGCACTCCTATATACTATAACACAAACCGTCTTGAATGCACTAATGAAAATATGGTATAAATATCAAAGAGAAATTTAGGAGGAAAGAAATTTATGGCAAAAAGAATTATTCAAGTTCAAGAGAAAGTTCCTGCCAAACTTATGATTCCCTTGAGCATCCAACATATGTTTGCGATGTTTGGTGCTAGTGTACTCGTACCCTTTGTCTTAGGAATCAACCCATCCATCGTATTATTTATGAATGGAATCGGAACCCTGTTGTTCATTTTAATCACCAAAGGAAAAGCCCCAGCGTATTTAGGAAGTAGTTTTGCCTTTTTAGGACCTGCATCCATCGTTATCGCAAAATTTGGTTTTCCCTATGCCCAAGGTGGCTTCGTTATCACTGGTTTATGTGGATGTTTACTAGCCTTTTTAATTTATAAGGTCGGAACAAAATGGATAGATATCGTTCTACCAAGTGCAGCCATGGGTCCAGTTGTCGCATTAATTGGTTTAGAATTATCCAGTTCCGCTGCCAGCAATGCCGGTTTACTTGATAAAGTCATTGATCCTGCGAACATTATTGTATTTGCGGTAACCATTGGCGTTGCGATTATCGGAAGTGTTTGTTTCCGAAAATTCTTAAGTGTTATCCCTATTTTAATTGCGATTATCTGCGGATATATTGCCGCCATTTGTGTAGGAATGGTTGATTTAAAACCCGTGATGGAAGCATCCTTATTTTCTATTCCTCACTTCCAGGCACCAAAGTTTGATATCAACGCAATACTAATGATCTTACCTGTATTACTTGTCATTACTTCCGAACACATCGGTCACCAAATCGTAACTGGAGAAGTCGTTGGAAAAGACTTATTGAAAGATCCCGGTCTACATCGTTCCTTATTTGCGGATAACTTCTCAAGTATGATTAGCGGTCTAGTTGGTTCTGTTCCAACAACAACCTATGGAGAAAACATTGGGGTTATGGCAATCACTGGCGTATACAGTGTCCAAGTAATTGGCGGTGCCGCTATTCTTTCCATCCTTTGTTCTTTTATCGGTCCATTATCTGCTTTGATTCAATCCATTCCAAGTCCTGTCATCGGAGGAATCAGTTTCTTACTATACGGAATGATTGGAACATCCGGATTACGTATCTTAGTCGATAATCATGTTGACTATGCCAAAAGTACAAATATGATTTTGACTTCTGTTGTATTCGTAACCGGATTATCTGGCGCAGCCGTTACAATTGGAACCGTAGAATTAAAAGGTATGGTTTTAGCTTGTGTAGTCGCAATGTTATTGAGTTTATTATTCTATATCTTTGATAAACTACACTTATTAAATCCTGATGCATAAGAAAAAGGCCCATTGTACTGAGCCCCAAATTTTGGACAAAAGTTAAATAGATTTTAAGGC
>QUIQ01000030.1 GCA_003480165.1 Firmicutes bacterium AM41-11
CAGGAACAGCGTTCTTAAGGAATGCGATAATTGGTATTATTTGAACATCATTGGACGTTATAAATTTAAGTTCAGTGTTCTTAAGGAATGCGATAATTGGTATTATTTGAACTAATTCTTCTGTGCTTCCATCGGTCTTAGGTTCTTAAGGAATGCGATAATTGGTATTATTTGAACACTGTTTGTGATTATCAACCACGATATCACGTTCTTAAGGAATGCGATAATTGGTATTATTTGAACAGCTTAATTTCGATGTTTGGCAAAGACAGGTTCTTAAGGAATGCGATAATTGGTATTATTTGAACTTTAAGCGCGTTCGGTTTAAGTCTTATAAGGTTCTTAAGGAATGCGATAATTGGTATTATTTGAACAGCTGACTGATCTTATCGCCCGCATTCACAGTTCTTAAGGAATGCGATAATTGGTATTATTTGAACAGTGATCAACTTTTATAAAAAGCGTATTAGTTCTTAAGGAATGCGATAATTGGTATTATTTGAACAGAAAGTTTAGTGAGTTCAACACTTCATCAGTTCTTAAGGAATGCGATAATTGGTATTATTTGAACTATTGCGGATACACATCATTTAATGACTTGTTCTTAAGGAATGCGATAATTGGTATTATTTGAACGTCTTTTTTGCTGCCGGCTGTCAATTCAATTGTTCTTAAGGAATGCGATAATTGGTATTATTTGAACTAAAAGAAAGAAATACAAAATATCAAACAAGTTCTTAAGGAATGCGATAATTGGTATTATTTGAACAAACACGTCTAAAAATTCGTGATGAAATAGTTCTTAAGGAATGCGATAATTGGTATTATTTGAACCGTTATAAAAGTTCTTTTTAATTTCAAATGTTCTTAAGGAATGCGATAATTGGTATTATTTGAACCAACATAAAAG
>QUIQ01000031.1 GCA_003480165.1 Firmicutes bacterium AM41-11
AAGAAAATGAAAGTAAGACCATCCGTAAAACCAATGTGCGACAAATGTCGAATCATTCGACGAAAGGGAAGAGTCATGGTTATCTGTGAAAACCCTAAGCACAAACAGAGACAAGGAAACTAGTAGGAGGAAAATATGGCACGTATTGCAGGTGTAGATATTCCAAACGACAAGCGTGTAGTGGTTTCATTGACATATATCTATGGAATCGGAGCTAGTACCGCAAAGAAAGTATTGGAAAAGACAGGAATCAGCGAAGACATTCGTGTAAAAGATTTAACAGACGAACAAATGAATGCGATTCGTCAAGAAATCGATGCAATCAAAGTAGAAGGAGATTTGCGTCGTGAAACTCAATTAAACATCAAACGATTGATGGAAATTGGATGTTATAGAGGATTAAGACACAGAAAAGGATTACCAGTACGCGGACAAAGAACAAAGACAAACGCACGTACAAGAAAAGGAAAAGCCAAGACTGTGGCAAATAAGAAGAAATAAGGAGGCTGAGTAGAACATGGCAAAAGCACAAAAGAAAACAAAACGTCGTGCAAAGAAGAATGTTGCGCGTGGAGTTGCACATATCCACTCAACTTTCAATAACACGATTGTAACAATCACAGATGAACAAGGGAATGCAGTTTCATGGAGTTCAGCTGGAGCATTAGGATTCAAAGGAAGTAGAAAGAGCACACCATATGCTGCACAATTAGCTGGAGAAGCAGCTGGGAAAGCAGCAGCAGATCATGGAATGAAAACTGTAAGTGTAGAAATCAAAGGACCTGGTCCTGGACGTGAAGCAGCTGTAAGAGCATTACAAGTAGCTGGACTTGATATCACAATGATCAATGATGTTACACCAATTCCACACAATGGATGTCGTCCACCAAAACGACCTCGTGGATA
>QUIQ01000032.1 GCA_003480165.1 Firmicutes bacterium AM41-11
AGCCTGCTTCTTAAGAATCAGGAAATCTAGATAACCTTGTATGTATCTGGTTCCAACGCCTCTTGTTGTCTGTATCATTGAGCTTACTTCTGTCATCATCTCATTGACAGCTCCTAATGATTTACCATCATCAGTAAGATATCTCTTCTCTAAAGGAGATGTCTTTATCTTATTGTTTACTGCTTCAAGATAGTTGGCAAACTGCTGTATGCTTGCCTTTGAATCTGATATGAACTCTTCCACATCCTTAAAGTAGTCTTTATTCGCTTTATATTTATCGAATGACTCACTTCCAAGACCTGATACCTGCATCATCATATGATCATTTTCATCTGTAGCACAGACAATGGCAACCTTGTGATGAGATACTCCTCTATATGCAGCCTGTTTACCTCTTTTCTTTGAGTATCTAGGCATATTTTGAGGACGTGTTCCCTTTAGGTTTATACTTTTATACTGTGTATCTATTTCAACTTCACCAGATAACTTCTGATGACCCATGATTTCAGATGCTGCATGATAAAGTTTATGACGCATATAGAAGCAGGTCGTCTTGCTTGTCTCCAAGACTTGAGCCTCACCCTCTAGAGGCATTTTATATAGTTCCAGTTCAATGAAGTGAAGCCACTGGTCCAAAGTAAAATGAGACCAGTAGAATAAGGTGTTGGTTCTATCACTAAAAGACTTGTGACAGTCAAGACAGATATATCTCTGATGTCCGTTCTTGTCTTT
>QUIQ01000033.1:0-341 GCA_003480165.1 Firmicutes bacterium AM41-11
TTTACCGGGGCTAAGCATGACACCGAAGCTATGGACAGGAATGTGGTAGGGGAGCATTGCATGCAGCGGAGAAGCATGACCGGAAGGGCATGTGGAGCGCATGGAAGAGAGAATGCCGGCGTGAGTAGCGGCACGTGGGTGAGAATCCCACGCACCGATGGCCCAAGGTCTCCAGAGGAAGGCTCGTCCTCTCTGGGATAGTCGGGACCTAAGGCGAGGCCGAAAGGCGTAGCCGATGGACGACGGGTGGATATTCCCGTACCCGATGTGTGGCGATGGAGTGACGGAGAAGGCTCAGGCAACCAGCTGCTGGAATAGCTGGGGCAAGCGAGATACCTGCG
>QUIQ01000033.1:351-595 GCA_003480165.1 Firmicutes bacterium AM41-11
AGATACCTGCGCACCAGGGAAATCCGGTGCGCATAAGGGGAAGGCGCGATGCATACGGAAAGCTTCGGCAAGTACGGAAAAGCTGAGAGCAGGCTTCCAGGAAAAGCTTCTAGCACCACACACATCGGCCCGTACCGAAAATGGACACACATGGGCAAGGAGAGAATCCTGAGGTGAGCGAGAGAACTATAGCTAAGGAACTCTGCAAAATGACCCCGTAACCTAGGGAGAAGGGGTGCTCCAG
>QUIQ01000004.1 GCA_003480165.1 Firmicutes bacterium AM41-11
ATAGCAAGCTGCTGGGTTTTTTTATGTCTGACCTTTTATCTGCATGTGAGCCTACGAACAGGCAAGCTGCTGGGTCATTTTTTTATGCTTTTAAGATAGAGCTTAAAAATTGTAAGCTCTTTTTTTTGGCTTTTTCAGACTTTTTTTTATGACTCATGGTAGAATATTATTTAGATTGGAGCGATATTTATGCGGATGAGAAATGCTTTTGAAGCATATTTTGATGACTATAATTTAATTAATGTTTATATGTCCAAATCCTTTTATAATGGACAAAGTAATTCCTTTCATTTAAAGGATTCAAGAAACCGAATTATTCCTTTAACCATTCAATCTATGGCGGAGTTCTCGAATGGATACGTCCATTATAAATGTGGGCTAAATAATAGTATTCAAATTGGAGAAGAGTACACCATTTACGAGGAACATTGCCAAACAGCCATATGTCAATATTCCCATATTGTTAAGACAAATCGATTTAATGATTCCTATGTCTATCATGGTCAAGATCTCGGTTGTACCTATACTCCAAAGCGCACAACATTTAAACTTTGGGCACCAACCGCTCATATGATTTGTCTTTGTATCAACCATAATCAAAAAGATGAAGTCATTGCGATGCATCGCTATGAACATGGGGTCTTCCTTTGTCATATAGATGAGGATTGTTTAAATGATCGTTATCATTTTTTAGTTCGTTCAAACGGGGCATGGACAGAGTGCATTGATCCATATAACTGGTTCTGTGGAGCGGATTCAAAATATTCGGTTGTACAATCTTTTGATGAACTTCCTATGCCAGAAAGAATTCCTATACCTAAGCTTACAAGCAATTGCGATGCGATTATTTACGAAGCCAATATTCGTGATCTTACTTCGATGCCAAATCTTTCTTTGAAACATCCAAAGAAATTCAAAGGGTTTACCGAAGAAAATGAAACTACTAAAGAAAAATCTTATGGCTTTTCTTATTTGAAATCACTGGGATTTACACATCTTCAATTGATGCCTGTTTTTGATTTTGGCAGTGTTGATGAAACTTTCCCGAATATTTACTATAACTGGGGTTATGATCCAGTCTCTTATCGTTGTTTAGAAGGAAGTTATGCGCGTGATCCAAAAGATGCGAAACAACGTGTTTTAGATTTTGCCCATTTAGTGCAAGATTGTCATAAAGCAGGAATTCGAGTGAATCTAGATTTAGTCTTTAATCATGTGTATCACAAAGAAACTTTTCCTTTAGAGCAATTGGTACCAAATTATTATTTCTTAATGAATCAACAAGGAGAATTCTCTAATGGTAGTTTCTGTGGCAATGATATTGATTCTCATCCACCAATGTCGCGAAAATATCTTGTCGAAACTTGTAGACGCATTGTAGAAATCTATGATGTGGATGGCTTCCGGTTTGATCTTATGGGAATTTTGGATATTAACCTCATGAATGAAATCACTACGGTTTGTCGCAAAATTAAACCGGATTTCATGATTTATGGAGAAGGCTGGAACATGCCAAGTTTTGTTCCTGAGGAACTACGTGCGAGTCAAAACAATCAGATTAAAATGCCCCACGTTGGTCATTTCTCTGATGGTTTTCGCAATACGGTGCGAGGTTCCAATGCATCCCTTGATCAAAAGGGCTATGCATCCGGAGATTTCTCATTAATTTATTCAATGATGGATCGAATGAGTGCGAGTGGTAATGCGTATGATTCTCCAGAAAAAGTTATTAATTACGTTGAATGTCACGATAATCATACTTTATGGGATAAAAATCACTTTTGTTGCCACGATGAACCAGCGGACATTCGTGCTAAACGACAGGTTTTAGCTACGGCTATGGTTTTATTAGCCCAAGGTGTTCCTTTTTTACATGCAGGCCAGGAATTTGCCCGTACGAAGCAAAAACTAGGTAATACATATAATTTATCGGACAATGTCAATCAAATCAATTATCAACGAAGAGATATGTTTATTGATGTCGTTAACCAAGTGAAAGCCTTGATTCAAATTCGTAAACAACATCCTTGTTTCCGCCTTTCTACTACACAAAAAACACGGGAACAAGTCTTTTTCCAAACGATTGAAGATACCGTATTAGTCTATGAGTGTCACGAAGGAAGTGATGCCACGATTTCTTTCTTTAATCCTTCGCCCAATACCTACTATTATGGTTGTAATGCGGATGTTGCGATTTTATTTGATAATGGAAATTCGAACTCTTCCAAATGTAGTTCAATATGTATTGCACCATATAGTGCTGTTGTTGGGGCATATGTGGAAAAGGGTTGAAATGATATCGCAAATTGCATATAATTCTATCAAAAATGGGAGGAAACATAATGGCAAAATTTTACAAAGAACCATCACGCACTTTTAATGAATATTTACTGGTACCTGGATATACAGCAGAAGATTGCACACCAGATCGTGTAAGCTTAAAAACCCCTTTAGTTAAATTCAAAAAAGGCGAAGAACCTGCTTTATCTATGAATATTCCTATGGTATCCGCAATTATGCAAGCGGTCAGTGGAGAAAAACTTGCATGTGCTTTAGCACGTGAAGGTGGAATTAGTTTTATTTATGGATCACAAACCATTGAGTCACAAGCCCAAATGGTCCGTAATGTGAAAGCTACAAAGGCTGGATTTGTAGGAAGTGATTCAAATGTCAGTCCTGAATCGACTTTAGCAGATGTTCTTGCACTAAAAGCGCAAACCGGACATGCAACGATGGCTGTTACAGAAAATGGAGATGCCAATGGAAAATTGGTCGGAATCGTTACAAGTCGTGATTATCGTGTAAGCCGCATGGATCCAAGTGAAAAAGTTAAAAACTTTATGACACCGTTTGACAAATTAATTGTTGGTCATGAAGATATTACATTATCCGAAGCAAATGATTTAATTTGGCAATATAAGTTGAATCAATTGCCTATTGTTGATAAAGATCAAAAGTTAGTGGCTTTTGTATTCCGTAAAGATTATGAAAGTCATAAGGATCACCCATTAGAATTATTGGATGATAAAAAACGTTATATTGTTGGAGCGGGTATCAATACGCGTGATTATGAAAAACGTGTTCCTGCTTTAGTTGAAGCGGGTGTTGATGTTCTTTGTATTGACTCCTCGGAAGGATATTCTGCTTGGCAAGCCAATACCATTAAATGGATTCGTGACCATTATGGAGACTCTGTAAAAGTTGGAGCTGGTAATGTTGTAGATGAAGAAGGATTCCGTTTCTTAGCAGAAGCTGGAGCTGACTTTATTAAGATTGGAATCGGTGGCGGTTCTATTTGTATTACCCGTGAACAAAAGGGAATCGGACGTGGTCAAGCAACTGCTACTTTGGATGTAGCCCAAGCGCGTGATAAGTACTTTGAAGAAACCGGTGTATATATTCCTATTTGTAGTGATGGTGGTATTGTTCATGATTATCACATTACCTTAGCTTTAGCTTTTGGTGCTGACTTTGTGATGTTAGGTCGTTATTTTGCCCGTTTTGATGAAGCACCAAATAAACTTGTGACGGTTAATGGAAACTATATGAAAGAGTATTGGGGTGAAGGTTCAGCTCGTGCTCGTAACTGGCAACGTTATGACATGGGTGGAAGTAATAAGATGGCCTTTGTAGAAGGGGTTGATTCTTATATTCCTTATGCCGGATCACTACAAGATAATGTACAATTAACTTTATCTAAAGTACGCCATACGATGTGTAACTGTGGATGTTTAACGATTCCCGAGCTACAAAAGAATGCTAAAGTTACTTTGGTTAGTAGTACAAGTATTGTCGAAGGTGGTGCTCATGATGTTGTGGTACGTGACGAGCACTTTGATGCAAAAACGAAATAATATGGAAAGAGAATCCTTTGATTCTCTTTTTTTTATCTGCGTGGTACTATTTTGAATATGGATAGACAAACAGATTTTTTGCTGAATATTAGTGTTCTTTATCGCAGTACCCAAAAATATTACGATCGCATGCTTCAGAGTATTCAATTGACGTATGCGCAATTGCCGATTTTAATAATGATTTTTGAACAAGAGGGAATTACTATGCGCCAGATTGCAGAATCTGGTGTGTACGATAAAGGCACAATTTCTAAAAATGTAAAACACTTAGAACAAGAAGGCTATATTTTGATTCAGCCTTCGAAACAAGATAAACGAAATAAAGAATTATATACAACCGATTACGCTAAACAGAATATGTCAAAAGTCTATGCGGTACGCAGAGATTGGTGGCAGCATTTAATCCAATCTATTGATCAAAAACAATTTGAACAATTTGTCGGAAGTTATGAAATTATGGCAAAAAATGCGCGGCAGTATGAGCAATCAAGTCCAAATGAAATCACCTTTTTTGATTGGAAAAAAGTCAGTCTTGAACATTATCCCAATCAACTTTCGACCGTATTATATATGGGCGGAAGTAACTTTCGTTCTCCCTTTGATACCCATCCAGAGTTGGTTTTTATCAAAGAAAGCTTAGAAGCGCTCGATTTAGATAAGATTTGTACGTATTTGAACAAACGCAAAGAAGTTCTCCAAGCAGTTTGTTTTGAAGGTGGCGAACCGTTTATGTCCGATTTATTGCCATCCTTTTTGTCTTATACAAAAAAACTTGGGTATTTAAACAAAGTGAAAACCAATGGTTGTTTCCCAGGGATGATGAAAGATATGATTGACCAAGGCCTGATAGATTTTGTAGAGCTGCAAATAATGAACTCACCACGACTTTACGCAAAATCTATTGGGATGAACAGTTTTGATATTACCCCTGTTGAACAATCTTTAGATATTTTAAAAACAAGTGCTATAGATTATCAATGTACACTAGTTTTGGTCAAAGAATATCATTCTTTATCGGCTGTAGAAACTATCGCAAAGTGGTTATCTGGTATTAAAAAACTAGTTGTTTATACCGATATTGAATCTTGCCATACTATTGAATCGCATTTACATAATGTTGAAATTGACCAATTAGAAAAGATGATGGATATACTGAACAAAACGTTATCCCATGTAGAATTTAGAGGTGCGCCATGTTAAAAGTTGTAAAAAGAGATGGTAGTGTTGTTGCTTTTGACATCAAAAAAATTCAAGCAGCGATGTTGAAAGCTTTTCAATCCTTAAATAAGGATACCAATGCGGATATTATTGAATTATTGAGTTTACGGGTTACTAGTCTATTTGATTCAAAAATCCAAAATCAAAAGATTCAAGTAGAAGATATCCAGGATTGTGTTGAACAAACTCTATCGGTATCGGGTTATGCAGAAGTCGCAAAAGCATATATTTTATATCGTAAACAACGCGAAACAGTGCGGGAAATTCAAAGTCAAACGGTTGCCTATCAACAGGCTATGGAAAAATACATCAATGGCGAAACGGAGTATGGTAAAGACAATTTACTATCGCTTTATTCCGTAGGTGGTTTGATGTTATCCAATTCTGGGGCTATCACAAAGAATTATTGGTTAAACTGTGTATATGATCAACAAATCAGTCAGGCACATCAATCCGGTGATATCTATATACATGATTTAGATATGTTAAGTGGGGATAGTGCTGCCTGGTCTTTAAAGAATTTATTATTGCGAGGTCTGCAAAGTGAAGATCAAAGAATCTATTGTCGTCCTGCCAAACATTTAATGAGTGCTTGTAATCAACTCGTTAATTTTTTAGGAATTATGCAAAATGAGTGGGCAGGGGCTCAAGGTATTCCGAGTTTTGACACCTATCTTGCACCTTTCATAAAAAAAGACAAAATGAGTTTACAAGAGGTAGAACGCTGCATGGAAACTTTTGTCTATGGTGTAAATATGCCAAGTCGTTGGGGCTCACAATTGCCTTTTTCTACCATTCAGCTCGATTGGGATGTGCCCGAGGATTTAAAAGATGAACCTGCCATTGTAGGTGGTAAGAAACAAGATTTTACCTATGGACAATGCCAAGAAGAAATGAAAATGATTCAGAAAGCCTTTTTACATACGATGTGTCATGGAAATGATACGGGGCGAACTTTTTCTTTTCCGATTCCTACAATCACGCTAAAAGATTCTTTTGATTGGAATGATGAAGAACGGAATGCCTTATTGTTTGAATTTACCAGTAAATACGGGGCTCCATATTTTGCAAATCAAGTGGCATGTCAGTTTGCGTCGCCTAGAGAAAAACTATCCGATTTTGATCGTTTATATACAAAACCTTGCGGCTATTTTGGCTATGGAGAGAATTGTGGTTCTATGGGTATGGTTACGATAAATCTGCCTCGCCTTGCTTATTTAGCGAAAGATGAAGATCATTTTTTTCAATTGTTGGAACAGCGTATGGATTTAGTTGCCCGTGCTCTAGATGTAAAAAAACAAGTTTTAAATCGCTTTTTAAGTGCCAATTTATATCCTTATACGAAACAATGGATACAAGATTTTAACAGTTATTTTGGTACCTTTGGAATCATTGGTATGAATGAGACTTGTATCAACGCCCCTTGGTTGCAACAAAACCTTGGTGCAAAAGAAGGCCAGAAGTTTGCCCAAAAAGTACTAGAAACGATGCGCAAGCGCTTATTGCTTTATCAAAAAAACTATCACATGTTTTTCAATTTAGAAGCAACACCGGCAGAAAGTGCCGGAATGTGGTTTGTAGAAAAAGATAAACAGGCTTTTTCTGATACCATCGCCTTTTCAAAAAATTACTATACGAATAGTTCAAATTTACCGGTTGACTATACCGATGATGTTTTTGAAGCCTTGAGTATAGTGCAGAATTTATGTCCGATTTATAATGGTGGATCGGTTTTCCATGTTTTCTTAGATAAGCGGATTAATCGTTGGCAAGATTGTCGCAATCTTGTGTCCCAAATTGCTCATTCTTTTTCGGTACCATATTTTACCATTTCTCCCATATATTCGATTTGTATGAAAGATGGGTATTTATCGGGTATGAAGGAAAGTTGTCCTTTCTGCGAATCAAAAGTAGAAAAATGGTCAAGAATTGCTGGCTATTACCAACCGATTGAAGATTGGAATTCGGCCAAAAAACAAGAATTTATGGATCGTCTAAATTTCACACTAGAATAGATCCTTCTTCTTTTGGTAGTATTTTTATAGGAAGATAGAAAGGAGAAACCATTGATGTATACTTATAGGACAGAAATTTTACCAGTTAGTACAAAGTTTTTTTCCGACAAAGCGGATCAAAAGGATATCTCTATTTTGGATGATTTATTAAATCAGAGAACCAGTGAAGGCTGGGAGTTAGTAACATATGATTACATGGCGACTTCTATGCAAATAAAGGGGGCATTTGTCGTTACTTTCCGAAAAGAAAGAAACCAATAGATGTCTAAAAGGATGTTTATGATTCGATTGGCAAATCGCTTGATGTTTCAGAATAATTATCTATAATAGAGACTATGAACGAAGATGAAATGATTAAAGAATTGGCTCAGCCTATTATTGAAAAATTGAAAGAAGTTGAATCAGAAATAGGTGATCGTGAGTTTGCTGAAATACCGCAGATTCGCTTGGTTCGTCAACCAATGGCAGAACCAATGGTTGTTGATGGATTTGAAATCACAGATGAGTTCCTTGAAAAGCTGGAAGAGTACGTTCAAGATGAGCTGGAAATGATGCATAAACCATCAATCTTACATTAATGCTTGATTTATTTTTTCGTTTACGATAAACTAATAAAGCATGCGGGTGTGGTGAAATTGGCAGACACGATAGACTTAGGATCTATTGCCCCAAGCGTGCAGGTTCGAGTCCTGTCACCCGCACCATTTAGTTTGTACTGGTAAGCTTGTTTGGGCTTACCATTTTTTTATGGAGGACAGAAGATGTCGGAATTCACAAAAATCGCAATTATGGACTCTTTAATTGATTTATTAAGAAAGAAACCATTCACAAAAATAACTGTAAAAGACATTGTTACGCATTGTGGAATTAATCGTAATACTTTTTATTATCATTTTGAAGATATCTATGATTTACTGCACCAAACGGCAATCTATGAAATTAAAAAAACAGATATCGAACATATCACTTTGTTGAACTATCAAGAGAAGGTTAATCAAATCTTAAAAAGTTTATCGGATAATAAATCGGTTGTTTTACATATATACAACTCCGTTGATACCAAACGAATGGTTGCCTATCTGCGATCCAGTTTTTTGCCGGCTTTAGATAATTATTGTAAAGAATTGTTGATGGATTTAAATCTGCCAGTTACTGATGTAGATTTTTTCTTGGAAGCTTTATGCGATGCTTTGATTGGATTTTTGTTGAACTGGGCCGATCATCAATTTGATGAAGCTTTTTTCCAAGCTCGCTTTGATATGTTTACGCACTGGTTAAAGACCATTATTAATTTTAGTGAAAAATAGTCACATGGCTTTTCTTCGATAGTATTTGAATTTCTAATTTGTTCATGCTAGAATGCATTTAGTTTGACAGAGAAAGAAATAAGTAGAATCTTTATTGGACAGTTTAGAGATAAGATGTTTGGTGAAAATCTTACAAGATAAAGCTTTGAAGCTATTCTGGAGTTGAACCGCATTCGGCGTTATCGAAGAATTAAGGGATCAAGAAAGAATTCTTGGTAACTAGGATGGTACCGCGTATTTTACGTTCCTAGAAATAGGAACGTTTTTTTATTGGAGGAAAAAAGAATGAAACAATTAACGGGAAATCAAGTTCGACAAATGTTTTTGGATTACTTTCGCCAACAAGGGCATATGATTGAACCAGGGGCAAGTTTAATTCCTAATAATGATCCAACTCTTTTATGGATCAATGCTGGTGTTGCAGCCTTGAAAAAGTATTTCGATGGTTCTGAAAAACCTGCGAGCAACCGTATCGCAAATGCCCAAAAGAGCATTCGTACCAACGATATTGAAAATGTTGGTAAGACAGCTCGTCACCATACTTTCTTTGAAATGTTGGGAAACTTTTCCATTGGGGATTACTTTAAAACAGAGGCCATTCACTTTGCTTGGGAATTTTTAACAAGTGAAGAATGGATGGGAATTGATAAAGAACGTCTTTATATTACTGTCTATACGGATGACCTTGATGCATATAATGTTTGGACAAAAGAATGTAAGGTTGATCCAAGTCATGTATTGAAGACCGACGATAACTTCTGGGAAATCGGTAAAGGACCTGGTGGACCAGACAGCGAGATTTTCTTTGATCGTGGGGAAAAATACGATCCAGAAGGTCTAGGTGAAAAGTTATTCTTTGATGAAATGGAAAATGATCGTTATGTTGAAGTATGGAACATTGTCTTCTCGCAATTCGATTGTGATCCTTCTATTGATCGAAAAGATTATAAAGAATTACCTCAAAAGAACATTGATACAGGTATGGGATTAGAACGTTTGGTTGCTTTGATCCAAGATGGAGAAACCAACTTTGATACTGACTTATTCTTGCCAATCATTCATGCCACGGAAAAATTAGCCAAAGTTCCTTATGAAGGAGAATATAAAATGGCTTACCGTGTCATTGCAGACCATATTCGTACGATTACCTTTGCGATGAGTGATGGCGCCAACTTCTCAAATTCCGGTCGTGGTTATGTATTGCGTCGTGTTTTACGTCGTGCAGTACGTTATGGTTTGAAACTTGGATTAGATGATGCATTCTTATATAAATTGGTTCCTGTTGTAGCCGATACGATGCAAGACTTCTATCCATACTTACAAGAACATGTAGAATTCAACCAAAAATTAATTAAGGTCGAAGAAAATACATTTAAGAAAACTTTGAAAAAAGGTCAAGCTTTATTAGATGATGAAATCAAGAAGTGCGATGGAAAATTAAGTGGAGAAGTTGTCTTCAAATTGTATGATACTTACGGATTCCCATTTGAATTGACGCAAGAAATTGCTCAAGAATCTGGTGTAGAAGTTGTTCGTGAAGAATTCGATACAGAAATGAATAAACAAAAAGAACGTGCACGTGCAGCACGTAATACGAAAGAGTCTTTTGGTGAACAAAATGAAACTTTGATGAAATTTACCAAGGAAAGTACTTTCGTTGGCTATGATGAATGGACTTGTACAGGTAAAGTAATCGGTTTATTTAAAGATGGCCAGGAAGTAGATTCTTTAGATGGAGAAGGCCAAGTAATTTTAGATAAAACTTCTTTCTATGCCGAAAGTGGTGGACAAGTTGCTGACCAAGGTACTTTAACTGCAGATGGATTTGTAGCGCAAGTTACCGATGTTAAGAAAGCACCAAACAAACAACATCTTCATTCCATTACGATTGAACAAGGCTCACTCACTTTGGGTATGGAAGTAACTTGTGCAGTGGATAGTAA
Source organism: Firmicutes bacterium AM41-11 (assembly GCA_003480165.1). Lineage (GTDB taxonomy): Bacteria > Bacillota_I > Bacilli_A > Erysipelotrichales > Erysipelotrichaceae > Absicoccus. The sequence goes on from QUIQ01000004.1 coordinate 10,338, forward strand.
AAAACGTGTAGCAACAATGGCCAACCACTCTTGTACCCACTTATTACAAGCTGCTTTGCAAAAAGTCATTGGCAGTCATATTCACCAAGCTGGTTCTTACAATTGTCCAGACTATTTGCGTTTTGATTTTAACCACTATGAAAAAGTTACGAATGAGCAATTAGCGGAAGTTGAAGCATTAGTCAATCGTTATATTGCCGATTCTTATCCTGTAACCAAAGAAGTAATGCCAATTGAAGAAGCTAAGAAATTGGGTGCTATGGCCTTATTTAATGAAAAATATGGGGATACAGTACGTGTTGTTACCATGGGTGATGTTTCAAAAGAGTTCTGTGCGGGATGTCATGTGAATAACACAGCTGAAATTGGTATGTGCAAAATTATTTCAGAAGAATCTATCGGTTCGGATGTACGCCGTATTACAGCTAAGACAAAGTTTGCGGCTTATGAAGAATTTGCCAGTGAACATACAATGTTAGAAAACATTGCTGCAAGTGCTAAACAAAAATCCATTAAAGCTATTGATGAAAAAGTGGATAATGCCTATAAACAAATGAAAGATCTACAAAAGGAAATCGCAAATCTTAAGAACCAGATCTTTGCGTTAAAATCTAGCGATTGGGAAAAAGATATTGTGGAAGTAGGTTCCGTTCATGCCTTGATTAAAAAGGTTGAAGGAATGGATGCCAATGCCTTAAAAGATATTGTTTCTAACCTAAAAGCCAAAGATGCCAATGTCGTATGTTTCTTCGCAAATGTTAATGGCGATAAAGTCGTATTTGTTTCCGGAGCAGGTAAAGAAGCTGTAGCCAAGGGAGTTCATTGTGGAAAACTTGTTAAGGCTGCTGCCCAAGTATGCTCAGGAAATGGTGGTGGAAAACCAGACATGGCTCAGGCTGGTGGAAAAGATGCTTCTAAGGTTCAAGAAGCCCTTGATGGTGTAAGCCAAAACTTGAAGGAGTGCTAATTGCACTTCTTTTTTATTTACGTTATAATATGGGAGTTAAAGGAGCGTGATGAAGATGAAAGACGTTACAGAAACAATGACCTTTACTACGGAAGAGATTCGCCGTGAAAATATTAAGTCTATTTTACGTGAAGTAAGTGATGCACTTGAAGAACGTGGATATAGTTCTGTTAACCAAATTGCTGGATACTTGATTAGCAATGATCCTGCGTATATTTCTTCACATAAAAATGCTCGTAATTTGATTCAACGTATTGAACGATATGAGATTATTGAAGAATTAGTGCGTGCTTATTTGGAGAAGTAATGGGACGTATTATTGGATTAGATTTAGGTAGTAAGACTTGTGGTGTAGCCATCAGTGATAAGTCTTGTTTTATTGCGCGCTCACTTACGACAATTCGCTTTGAGTCAGACGATTATGATGATTGTTTTGATCAGATTTTAGCGTTATTAGACAAAGAGGGAATTCATGAAGTGGTTTTAGGTCTACCTAAACATATGAATGGTGATATTGGAATTCGAGGCCAATTATCGCAGGATTTTGCTCGCGAGTTGGAATACGAAGGAATCAAAGTTCATCTATGGGATGAACGTTTAACGACTGTAAGTGCTGAACGTTTGTTGATATCAGGGGATGTTTCTCGTAAAAAGAGAAAGAAAATTATTGACCAAATGGCAGCAGTACAAATCTTACAAAGTTATTTAGATCGACAAAAAAACGGGGGTTAATAGGGATAACTCCCCTTATTTTTTTGCAGAAGAGGAGATTTTTTATGTTAGATTCAAATTGTTTGTATGTGAAAGATGAAAATGGTCAAGAAAAAAAGATGATTATTCTTTTTACCTTTGATTCAAAAGATTTTGATGCACAATATGTTGTTTTCCAAGATCCTGATTTAGATCAGGGAGATGTTTATGCTTCCCGTTATGATGCAGAAGGAAACTTACTGCCAATTGAAACAGATGAAGAATGGGATATGGTAGAAGAGGTCATAAATACATTTGCTGAGGATGAAGAAGATGCGTAAAGTAAATAAGAAACGTCGGGCGCGCCGAATTTTCTTTTTATGCTTCTTGGTCTTCTTACTCATAGTTGGTGGTACTTTTGGCTTTTATTCGTATAGCTTACGGCCTACTGGTGATGGAAGTAAGAAAGTGGCTTTTGAAATTAAAGAGAACGCCAGTTTTGATCAAGTTGTAGATGAATTAAAAGCCGATGATTTGATTCATTCTAAAACGATGTCGAAATTGTATGCCAAAATGAATAAGCAAAATAGCTATTATGCAGGTAAATTTGAATTGGATAATGGGATGTCTACAAAAGATATTTTGGCTTATATTGGAAATCCTAAAAACTCCAAAAAAGAGCAGGTTACTTTAACTGTTCCAGAAGGAAAATGGGCCAAGGAAGTAGCCGAAGCATTGGCAAAGAAATTCCCTTATAAGGCTAGTGAAATTGAAAAAAAGTGGAATGATATGGCTTATATTAAAAAGCTATCAAAAGATTATACTTTCTTAGATCCAAGTGTTTTAAATAATTCCGATTATAAAATTAAGTTGGAAGGTTATCTTTTCCCAGATACTTATTCTTTTAATGAAGATGCATCCATCGATGAGATTACCCGGACTTTTTTAAATCGTTTCCAGGAAGTTTATGACGAACATAAAACGGAAATCAAAAAGAGTGGATACTCTTTACAAGAAATCTTATCTTTAGCTAGCGTGGTGCAATTTGAATCCTCTACAAATGCAGATATGAAAAAGATTGCCGGTGTATTCTATAATCGTCTCAATGAAGGTATGAAATTAGATTCCAGTGTTACTGTTTGTTATGCATTGTATGATGAATATGAGGATCCAACTGATTGTGAAGTAAAGACGGATGTAGATTCTCCATATAACACGTATTTACATTCTGGACTTCCTATTGGTCCGATTTTAAATCCTGGGGAACAAGCAATTAAGGCGGTCTTACATCCTACAAAAACCGATGATTTCTATTTCTTAGCAGACATCAATGGTGATGGAAAAGTCTATTATTCCAAGACCTTAGAAGGACATGAAGCTAAGATGAAAGAACTTGGTTTAGTTCTTGATGGATCGGCTGAATAGGCTTTTTGATTTTATAAGTAGATATGTTATAATCACAATGCAAATAAGGAGTGACATAAATGGCAGAAGAAAAAAACTATGTAACCCAAGAAGGTTATGATGCGTTAGTAAAAGAACAATATCATTTAATTCATACAGTTCGTAATGAAGTCATTGTCGAATTACAAGAAGCACGTGCACAAGGTGACTTGTCCGAAAATGCGGATTATGATGCAGCACGTGATCACCAAGCTCGTGTTGAAGCACGTATTCAAGAATTAGAAGCAATGATTAAAAATGCGGTCATCGTTAAAGATACCGAAGGTGCTTCCGGTGAATTAACCGTAAAATTTGGTGCAACAGTAAAAATTCTAGATTTATCCGATAATACGGAAATGGAATTCCAAATTGTTGGTTCGCAAGAAGCTGATCCATTAAATGGAAAATTATCCAACGCTACACCTATGGGTGAAAGCATTATGGGTGCTAAAGTAGGCGATGTGGTTACAATTCACCATGTTGAAGAACCATATGAAGTAAAAATTTTAGAAATTCGCAAATAATTTATACTTTTTTGCATAAAGATTCGTTTTAGAGAAGGGTGATGTATATGAAGAAAGCTCTTCTCTTTTTTAGTGTTTGTGCCTTTTTTATCTTATCTTATTTTGGTCGCTATACGCCTGTCTCACTGGATCTGGTTTCACCTACGACAAAGCAATGTGAAATAAAAGGGGAAGTAGAGCATCCGGGTGTATATACCTTGAAATGGGAAGGTACGATTAAAGACTTAATTACACAAGCTGGAGGCCTGACAGACCAAGCAGAAACATCTTCTATCTCTTTGGCAAAGGAAATCAATGATAAAGAAGTTGTTGTCATTCCTAAAAAGAATGTTTCCCAGAAACAAAAGATTTCCCTGAACTCGGCAAGTTTAGAACAATTAGATGAATTGCCTGGGATAGGTCCATCCATTGCCAATCGAATTATTGAATATCGTAATCAGAAGTCTTTTGCGTCGATTGAAGAAATCATGGAAGTCAAAGGCATTGGTCCATCGATTTTTGAGAAGATTAAGGAACAGATAACTTTATGAGTCGCGTATTGTTTTATCTTGTTTGCGGCTTTTGGGGATTGGTCTGCTTACATGATATCTATTGGATTGGCTTCTTTAGTTTTGTACTTGGCATCTTTTTTTATCTGCGTTTTAAAAAGAAGGAAATTCTATTTTTGTGGCTCTTATTCAGCCTATGGGCATGTTGTTTAACCTTTAAACCGAATAAGCTTGCTCAGCCGGGTGAATATACAATTGTTTCAATTAAATCAAACTATGCGATTGCCAAAAATAAGTCTGGAACGATTGTTTTATATGGGATTGATAATCCCAATTTTGATGAAGTGTATCAAGTTTCTTCCCTTGAAAAAATAACGAATTTGAAAAATTTGCATCAATTTTCTTTTGCGGATTATTTAGGAAAAGATCAGATTACGTATTGTGCGAATGTGAAAGCGCAAGACTACATAAAATCTAAGCATTCTATTAAATCGAAACTATATTCACGGGTGAAGAATAATCCGGTTTTACTGGCAAATCTATATGGGATTCAAACGAAGCAAAATGATGCTTTGATTCAACTCGGTTTGCCGATTATTATGGTGTACTATTTTCTCTTTTATCAATTGAAGAAAGTGCTGGATGAGAAGAAAGTCCATCTTGTTTTGATTCTACTGTTAATGGTTTATGGGGCTTGTTTTATTTATACGATATCTTTGGTACGTTTTATTTGTTTCCAAATCGCAAAATACTTTTTTAAGGATTGGCATTCGGTTTTAGCTTTTTCTATGTTTTTTTTCTTATCCATGCTTCCTTGGCATAGCTTGGATTTTGCCTTTGTTTTTCCGCTTGCTTATCGTTTATGTTTTTATTATGTAACAGATTCAAATAAACGATGGATTGCCCAAAAGGCAACCCTGCTTATTTGTCAATTTGTTTATTTTCATCAAGTGGATCTTGTCTTGTTTTTATTTTTTAACATCTATCGCAAAATCCAGTTATGGAATGTGTTATTGGCTTTTTTTAAAGTCTCTATTCCATACGTCAATCAATGGATTGGTAAATTTTGTTTTCACTATGTACCGGGTATTCTTTTCTTTCTTGTTTTATTCTGTTTTTTACGATCCAAAAAGAAAACTCTCTTTGTGCTTTTATGTTGTTTGCCCTTTATACAAACATATGCAGATCCGTTTTTTCATGTTTACATGTTCGACATTGGCCAAGGGGATTGTACGTTAATTGTTGAACCGTTTAAAAGAAGTGCTGTGATGATTGATTGTGGCCAGAATCTCTATCGTGACAACATTAAAGATATTGTTCTACCGGTCTTAGAAGATCTACAAATTCACTCTTTGACAGCTTTAATTTGTACGCACGATGACTTTGACCATTCGGGCGGAAAAGAGGAATTGATGAAATCTATTCCTGTCAAACAATATATTACCAATCGAGAAGATCAATCGAATGTTTCTTATCCATTTTATTCTTTATTGCCAGAGCGCGATGCAAAGGATGAAAATGATGAAAGTATTGTGTCGTATTTTACCTATGATCAAACGCATTATTTATGGATGGGGGATGCCAGTGTAGATGTAGAAAGACAAATTCTTAGTCAATATAAGCTGGACGTAGATGTTTTAAAACTCGGACACCATGGCTCCAATACATCGAGCTCTTATACCTTTTTGGATAAGTTACGTCCTAAATTGGGCCTTGTTTCTGTAGGGCGTAAGAACCGCTATGGCCATCCTTCTAATACGGTAATTTCAAATTGCCATGATTTAGGTATTGAAGTATTGGAAACGAAAGATGTGGGAATGATTCATATTTTTTCTTTTCGTAATTGGACATTTTTTGAAACCGCAACACATTTGGTTGGCCGTATTCAGTAGAGATTTGTTATAATTGGGATATGTACTATATATTACATGGAAATGATTCCAATCGAATGAAACAAAAACTGGCTTCGATTAAGCAAAAACATGATATCTCACAAGTCCTTGTGTTTGATTGTAATTCTTCTTTACAAAGTGATATTTTAGCTGAGATGGATTCTTATTCAATTTTTGATGAGAAGAAGATGTTAGTTTTAGAAAATGCCACTTTTCTTTCGAGTAAAGATGGAACAGGGTATGATGTGAATGCTTTTACGAAACGGCAAGATGATTCAGATATGACAATTGTGGTTTTTTCTTGTCCTAGTGAAAAACTAGATAAACGAAAAAAAGCTGTGAAAGAAATGATTGCGGCGTCTACCGTTTTATCTTGCTTGAGCTTGGATGATCATAGTAAGCGGGAATATGTAATGAATCTATGCAAGGAAAAACAAGTTCAATTTGCCCGCGATGCTTTTCGCTGGTTCTTAACGAGAGTTGGGAATGATCCTTTACGAATTGAAAATGAAATAGAAAAGTGTTCGATTTATGCTTCACATATTACTTTAGAAGATGTCGAGGCTTTGGTAGCACCAGAACCTATGGATAATGTATTTAAAATGGTCGATGCCTTGTTTAATCGCAATGCCTTATTGTTGTTGTCGTACTATCGCAATTTTCGTGCGTTAAATATGGAACCTCTCGCCATTGTTGGTCTGCTTGCCAGTCAAATACGTTTTTTATTTCAAGTTCGGGTATGTATGGAACAGGGTTTATCCAAAAATGAAATTGCCCAAGAATTGCATGCCCATCCATATCGCGTACAAGTGAATCAGGAAAGAGCATATGATTTTGATTTGGATCAATTATTGGATCAATTGGTACAGCTTGCAACCTTTGATCAAGAAATGAAAATGGGAATGGTTGATAAAGACGAAGGCTTTGAACAATTTGTTTTGCGTTTATTAATTGATAACTAGGAGAAGCAATTCTCCTTTTTAATTGCAAAAAAAAAGATTCATTAAGAATCTTTCATTATTGAATACTGTTAACAGCTTTTGCCAAACGTGATTTTTGACGAGCTGCATAATTTTTGTGATGTACACCTTTTGCAACGGCGCTATCTAATTTTGAACAACATTCGTTATAAGCAACAACTGCAGCTTCTTTATCTTTTGCATCAACAGCAGCTAATACTTTTTTGATACTAGTCTTCAATGCTGACTTTCTAGATACGACTAACTTATGTGCTTTGTTGTTAGTTTTTACACGTTTTTTCTGAGATTGAATTTGTGGCATGGTTCGCACCTCCTGACATAAAATTGCAAATGGATTATAGCAAATTCTAAACTTCTTTGCAACACAAGAGTGAAAAAATAAGGTATAATACCGAAGTTAGAGAATATGGAGGAATTGTATGAATCAAAGAAAAATCATTTTTATGGGAACCCCCAAGATTGCAGCAACGGTTTTACAATCATTGTTAGATGCGAATATTGCGATTGAGCTTGTTGTAACCCAACCAGATAAAAAGGTCGGGCGTAAACAAATCCTTACATATTCTGCGGTCAAAGAAGTAGCTATGGAGCATTCGATTCCGACTTTTCAACCGCGAAGAATTAAAGATGACTATCAAGCGATTTTAGATATCCAAGCGGATTTAATTATTACATGTGCATATGGACAATTGGTTCCAGATTGTATTTTACAGGCCCCTAAATATGGCTGTGTAAACTTGCATGGTTCTTTATTGCCAAAGTATCGTGGTGGTGCGCCTATTCAACGAGCTATTTGGAATGGGGAAACCAAGTCAGGTATGTCATTGATGAAAATGGCTTCAGGTTTAGATACAGGTCCGGTTTGTGCCGTAGAAGAAATTGATATTCTTCCTGAAGATACCTCATCGACGCTATTTGAAAAGATGGGTTTAGCAGCCAGCCATTTGATCTTAGAGAACTTAGATCGTGTTTGTTCTTTAGATTGTGTGTATCAAGCACAAGATGATGCGCTTGCAACTTATGCACCCATTATTAAAAAAGAAGAGGAACACCTTGATTTAAGTCAATCCGATCAACAAATCGTTAATCAAATTCGAGCTCTATCATCTCAACCAGGTGCTTATGTACGATTGGGAAAAAAGAAATGGAAAATTTTAGCAGCAAATTATGAAGCAGGTAATGCCCAAGAATGTGGCAAGATTATCGGGTGGCTAAAGGATAGTTATGCACTTTCTTTACATGATGGCTTGCTTTACATTCATCAATGTCAAATGGAAGGGAAACCGGTTTTAGAGGCCAAAGATTTCTACAATGGGCAAGGTAGAAACTTTATAGGACGAATTGTGGAATAAAGGAGGATTTACATGGATCAAAAACATATACGAAATTTTTCGATTATCGCACATATCGATCATGGAAAATCGACTTTAGCCGATCGTATTTTGGAATTGACCGATACGGTTGAAAAAAGAGAGATGAAAGCCCAAATGCTTGACTCAATGGACTTAGAAAGAGAACGCGGTATTACTATTAAGCTGAATGCCGTGCAATTAAAATATCATGCCAAAGATGGACAAGATTATATTTTCCATTTAATTGATACTCCCGGTCACGTGGATTTTTCCTATGAAGTCAGTCGTTCACTGGCTGCTTGTGAAGGGGCTATCCTCGTTGTCGATGCTGCACAAGGCGTGCAAGCGCAAACCTTGGCAAATGTATATTTAGCTTTAGAAAATGATTTGGAGATTATTCCGGTCATTAATAAAATTGATTTACCAAGTGCCCAACCAGAAGTAGTAAAAAAAGAAATTGAAGATTTAATTGGACTTGATTGTAGTGATGCCGTGGAAATCTCTGCAAAAAGTGGGTTGAATGTCGAAGCGGTTTTAGAAGAAATTGTTCAAAAACTGCCATGTCCTTCCGGAAATCCCGATGGTGATTTGCAGGCATTAGTATTTGATTCTTTATATGATGCGTATCGTGGTGTTATTGCTTTTGTTTCGGTTAAAAATGGTTCGATTCGTCCCAAAGATAAAATCCGTTTTATGGCAACAGGTGCAGAATATGAAGTATTGGAAGTTGGGGTTCATACTCCAAAAGAAGTTGTAGAAGACCAATTGAATACCGGTGATGTAGGTTGGATTAGTGCTGCCATTAAAAATATCGAAGATGTTCGGGTGGGAGATACGATTACCCATGTTGATCATCCTGCAAAAGAACCATTAGTCGGATATCGTGAAATGAATCCTATGGTCTATTGTGGATTATACCCCGTGGATAATGCTCGCTATGACGATTTAAAAGAAGCATTAGAGAAGTTAAAGTTAAATGATGCTTCTTTACAATATGAACCAGAAACCTCCCAAGCTTTGGGCTTTGGTTTCCGTTGTGGTTTTTTAGGTTTATTGCATATGGATGTTGTCGAAGAACGCTTGGAAAGAGAATACAATCTGGAGCTTATCGCAACCAGTCCTTCAGTTATTTATCATGTGTATAAAACCGATGGAACGATGGAAAAAATTGATAATCCAAGTGCTTTGCCAGCACCTCAACATATCGATCATATTGAAGAGCCATATGTGAAAGCCGAAATCATGGTTCCTAAGGATTATGTAGGAGCTATGATGGATCTTTGTCAGAAAAAACGTGGGGAATATGTGGATTTGCAGGTACTTGATGAATTGCGCATGCAGTTGGTTTATGATTTACCGCTGAGTGAAATTATTTTTGATTTCTTTGACAAAATGAAAAGTGCTACAAAGGGATATGCTTCTTTAGATTATGAATTGATTGGATATCGTACCAGCAACCTTGTTAAGATGGATATCTTGTTGAACGGACAAATGGTCGATGCATTGTCGACAATTGTATATCGTGATTTTGCGTTTAATCGCGGAAATGCGATGGCAATCAAACTGAAAGACTTAATTCCTAAGCAACAATTTGAAATTCCAGTACAAGCTGCCATTGGAGGAAAAGTCATCGCCAGAACAAATATAAAAGCTTTACGTAAAAATGTCCTGGCTAAATGTTATGGTGGGGACATTTCGCGTAAGAAAAAGCTGTTAGAGAAACAAAAAGAAGGAAAGAAGCGCATGAAGATGGTTGGTTCGGTAGAAATCCCACAAGAAGCTTTTATGGCTGTGCTTTCTATGGATGATGACTAAACATATTTATGTTCATATTCCTTTCTGTGATTCCATTTGTTTCTACTGTGATTTCTTTCGCTCTGTAAGCAATGAAACGATAAAAAAACAGTGGCTATCTCAAATCACAAAGGAAATTCAAGCCAAATCCTTCTCTAAGATTTCAACCCTTTATTTTGGCGGTGGAACCCCAAGCTGTTTGTCGGTTGAAGCTTTTGAACAACTGGCAACTTTGTTTGCGCCATATCTTACCCAAGATTATGAATGGACGATTGAGGTAAATCCTGATTCTGTAACTAAAGAAAAACTGCAGATTTATAAAAAGTGGGGCGTGAATCGAATTAGTATGGGGGTACAGACGTTTCATGATGTCTTGTTGAAAAAAATTGGCCGGAAACATACGTCTAGTCAAGTGTATCAAGCGATTGATTTGTGTCATGAAGTAGGTATAAAAAACGTGTCTTTGGATTTGATTTATGCGCTTCCTGGTGAAACATTAGCTGATTTAAAAGCAGATTTGGATGCCTTTTTAAACTGTAAAGTTGATCATATTTCGATTTATTCCTTACAAATCGAAGCTAATTCGGTTTTTGGAAAACAACATCTGCAACCTTGTGATTCAGATTTGGAAGCCGATATGTATGAGTGCATTGAAAAGACTTTGACGGCAGCTGGATATACGCATTATGAAATTAGTTCTTATGCGAAAAATAATCGCTTCAGTAAACATAATTGTTCCTATTGGGATGATTCAGATTTTATGGGGATTGGTTGTGGTGCCAGTGGTCGCGAGAAGGGAATACGTTATGATATCGATGCCAATTTACAAGCGTATTGTCAAAATGGACCAAAGCTTCATTGGGTTCCAACCAATGCAAGAGAGCAAGCTTTTGAAGCTATTATGATGGCTTTAAGAACGTGCTTTGGTTTGGACATCAAAGCGTGGAATAAAAAGTATCAACGAAACTTTTTAGCGAATTATGCCCCGGTTTTAGAAAAGTATACCAACGAACTTGTCTACAAAGAAAACAGGGTATTTTGTACGCCACATGGCTTTGAGATTTTAAATTCAATTCTAGTTGATTTTTTAGATGAAAATTGATATCATTAAAAAGCTTTTGAACGAGGAATAAGGAATTTCCGACCTTATGCTTGGTTCTTAAGGACTATATAGGAGGAAACATATGTTATTAAAATCAGAAAAAGATGCTATCATCAAAAAGTATGCAATCCATGAAGGAGATACAGGTTCTCCAGAAGTACAAGTTGCTGTTTTAACTGCTGAAATCAACCGTTTGACAGAACACTTCAAAGAACACAAACATGATTATCATTCACAACGTGGATTGATGAAAAAAGTAGGTCGTCGTAAGAATTTATTAGCTTACTTACAAAAGAAAGACTTAGATCGTTATAAAAAATTGATCGCTGAATTAGGTTTAAGAAAGTAATCGTAAAGATTACTTTTTTTATATCTTTTTTCGAATTTGTATGATACCATCAAAATGTTTATAAATGAGGTGAAAAGAAAAATGGCGAAACAAGAGTTTCAATTTGAATTCTGTGGCCGGGGGATCACAGTTGAAACGGGAGAAATCGCAAAACAAGCTGATGGTGCTGTTATTGTCCGTTATGGAGATACAGTAACTATTTCTACAGCATGTGCGAGTAATCAAGCCAAAGAAGGTATTGATTTCTTTCCGTTAACAGTAAGTTTTGAAGAAAAATTATATTCCGTAGGAAGAATTCCAGGTGGATTTTTACGTAGAGAAGGACGTCCAAGTGAACATGCGACATTAACAGCTCGTATGATCGACCGTCCGATTCGTCCTTTATTTGCTGAAGGATTTAGAAATGAAGTACAAGTTGTAAATACCGTACTTAGTGTAGATCAAGATGCACCATGTGATATGGCTGCTATGTTAGGTGCAAGTTTATCTTTATGTATTTCAGATATTCCTTTTAATGGACCAATTGCAGGTGTTCATGTTGGTCGTGTGGATGGACAATTGATTGCCAATCCAACTGTCGAACAACAAAAAGTCAGTGATATTGATTTAACTGTTGCTGGTACGGCACAAGCTTTAAACATGGTTGAAGCAGGTGCTAAAGAAGTTTCTGAAGAAGATATGTTGGCAGCTTTGATGTTTGGTCATGAACAAGTAAAAAAACTTTGTGCCTTCCAAGAAGAAGTAATTGCCGCTTGTGGTAAAGAAAAACGTGAAATTCAATTGTATACGGTTGATCCAACCATTGATGCCGAAGTTCGTAAGGAATTTGAAGCAAAAATTCGTGAAGCTGTTTCTATTAAAGAAAAATTGCTTCGTTACAATACAATTGATGAATTGACAGATCAAGCCGCTGCTATGATTGAAGCCAAAGAATACAGTTCAGAAAAAGAACAGGCTAATGCAGTAAAACAAGCTCGTGAAATTTGTCATGGTATTGAAGCAGATGAAGTACGTCGTTTGATTATTGAAGACAAAGTTCGTCCTGATGGTCGTAAAATTGATGAAATTCGTCCATTAAATTCACAAGTTGATTTATTGCCAAGAGTACATGGTTCAGCTTTATTTACCCGTGGTGAAACCCAAGTTTTATCTACAACTACTTTAGGTGCATTAAATGAAAACCAAATTATTGATGATTTAACGACTAATGAATCAAAACAATTTATGCATCAATATAATTTCCCACCATATTGTGTTGGAGAAACAGGTCGTATGGGTTCACCTGGTCGTCGTGAAATTGGTCATGGGGCTTTAGGTGAAAGAGCTTTAAAACAAGTCTTACCTTCAACGGAAGAATTCCCTTATACGATTCGTACTGTAGCGGATGTAATGGAAAGTAATGGTTCAAGTTCTCAGGCATCTATTTGTGCTGGTACAATGTCTTTAATGGCTGCTGGTGTACCTATTAAAGCACCTGTTGCTGGTATTGCGATGGGATTGATCATGAATGATGAAACAGGTCAATATACTGTTTTAACTGATATTCAAGGTATGGAAGATCACTTTGGTGATATGGACTTTAAAGTAGCTGGTACATCAAATGGTATTACCGCTTTACAAATGGATATCAAAACAACAGGAATCACAAAGGAGATTTTCGAAGAAGCCTTAGCTCAAGCACATAAAGCTCGTTTAGAAATCCTTGCGAATATGGCTACAGCTATTGCCGAACCACGAAAAGAATTAAGTCCTTATGCACCTAAGATTGGCATGATGACAATTGATCCAGATAAGATTAAAGATGTTATTGGACCTGGTGGTAAGATGATCAATGAAATCATTGAAGCTTGTGACAATGTCAAGATTGATATTGATGATGACGGTCATGTTGTCATTTATCATACTGATTATGATGCAATCAACAAAGCGAAAGAGATGATTTCAAATTTAACTCGTGAAGTTAAAGAAGGCGATGTGTACAATGCCAAAGTTGTTCGTATTGAAAAATTTGGTGCATTTGTCAACTTATTTGGTAATACCGATGGTTTACTACATATCTCTAAGATCAGTCATCACCGTGTAGAAAAAGTCGAAGATGTTTTGAAAATTGGTGATATGATCGATGTTAAGGTTATTGAAATTGATCGTAAAGGTCGTATCAATGTCAGTGCCAAAGCTTTACTTCCTAAACCTAAAAAAGAAGAAGAGCCAAAAACGGAAGAATAAAACAAAATCGAAGATGGAAAATGTTCCGTCTTCTTTTTTTTAGATAGGAAAGTATGGTATGATTGTGCATAGAGTTTTGGAGGAAATCCTATGCGAATGCGAAGAATAAAATGGGCTGTTGATTACTTAGACCAAGCGCTTTGTTTGGTTAGAAAGCCAGAAAAATATAAGGGAAAATGGAAACAACAATTGGGATGTGAAAAATTGCATGTCGAAATTGGTTGTGGTAAAGGAAATTATTCTCTAAATATGTCGAAGCTGTATCCGCAAGAAGGCTTTATTGCCGTTGAAAAGAATGAGAGTGCAGCGGGCATTACCGCAAAAAAATACGATGAAGACAATGAAAAAGGAAAATTGAGTTTTATTCATGGTGATGCCGAAAACATTGATGAATGGTTTGCAGAAAAAGAAGTTGATGTTATCCATTTGAATTTTTCTGATCCATGGCCAAAAAATCGTTATGCGAAACGGCGTTTGTCATCGGCAAAATTTTTAGATTCTTATAAAAATATTTTAGCGAAAGATGGTGAAATCCAGATGAAGACCGATAACGCCAAGTTGTTTGCGTTTTCGTTAATTGAATTTCAAAAAGCCGGTTTTTTGATGAAGGAAGTGGATTTAGATTATCGTAGTGAACCACATCCTGAAGATGTCATGACGGAATATGAAGAAAAATTTGTAGCGAATCATCAACCCATCTATCGATGTGTTTGGATTCGGTGATATAATGAAAACAGTTCATTCCAATGAAGAATATGTAAAAATGCTTCTGCAAGATAAAATATCCATTTGTCTTTTTACCAGCTTTGCGTGTAGTGATTGTACGACCACAAAGCAGATTGTTGCAGATCTTGAAAAAGACTATCCGGAGATTGGCTTTTATCTTGTAGATCGTAATGAATTAGCGGCTTTATCGAAGGATTTAGGTGTCAATGTTGTGCCCAGCTTTTTTTCGTATAAGAATGGGCAAGAATTATCGCGTTTTATGACACCTTATCCAAAAACAAGAGCAGAAATCATATCCTATATAAATATGAATTGCCAAAAAGGAGGAAGCGTATGTTCAAAGATTTGATGAAATCTATTTTTAGTGAAGAAGTAGAATTAGATGATGAAGCAGAAGTAGAAGAACCTAAGAAAAAAGCGAAAAAGGTAGAAAAAAAGGTAGAGCCAAAAGTGCAAAAGAGTGAAGAACCTGTTGCCGCAGAACAAACGCTAAAGGTTCAACCTACAGAAAAGAAGGTTGCTCAACCAGAACCAACTCCTGTTGTTCAAAATGTTGCTCCTGTTCAACCAGTTGCCAAAAAACCAACGAGCTTTGGTACTTTGAATGCGGACACGGTAAAGAAGAAAGAAGAAAAACCACGTCGTAAAATGTATCATTACGATCGCAATAAAGCACATCATATTCAACCAAAGCCATCAAAAAATCTAGTTTATGATTATCAATCTGTCGTTTCACCTATTTTTGGAAATACGGCTGATGAGAATAAAGCGTATGATAAAGTGCATAATGCGATTGAATTAGAAAAACCAAAAATTCACGATGGATTTGATCAAGTGATTTCTCCAATGTTTGGATCTACGATTCCTACAGTGAAAAAATCTGTAGATCATATTCCACAAAAGAAAATCAAAGAAGACATTACAATTGATTCAGAAGTAATTTCTTTAGCAGATATTTTAGAAAAGAAGAAACAAAAAGAGCCAGTTGTGAAACAAGAAAAATTATTTGTTTCGAAAAACTAAGGGGGAATTGGTATGGCTTATCATTTTATTGGAATTAAAGGAACAGGAATGGGTGCACTTGCGTGTATTTTGCATGATGAAAATTATGAAGTAAATGGAAGTGACATTGAAAAATATATTTTCACGGAAGAAAGTTTAAAAGAGCGCAATATTCCTTATACAACCTTTGATGCAAAGAATATTAAAGATGGAGATACAGTGATTATTGGCGCAGCTTTTGATCGAAGCAATCCAGAAGTAGCTGCAGCATTGGATAATCCGAATGTGAAAGCGTATTACTATTTTGATTTTTTAGGTGAATTTGCGAAAAATTATAAGTCGATTAGTGTAGCTGGTACACATGGTAAAAGTACGACAACCGGACTTTTAGGAACCTTGCTGCCACGTTTGGCTAAATCTGGTTATTTAATTGGAGATGGACATGGAAATATGCCGGAAGGCAGTGAATACTTTGTATTTGAATCGTGTGAATTCCAACGTCATTTCCTTTGTTATCATCCGGATTATGCAATCTTAACAAATATTGAAATGGATCATGTCGATTACTACAAAGATATCGATGATTATGTTTCGGCTTTCCAATCCTTTGCGGATCAAGTAGGTAAGAAAATTGTTTATTTTGGAGACGATCCATATCTACCAAACTTGCAGTATAAGGTGCCTGCTGTTTCTTATGGTTTGAAAGATGGAAATGACTATCAAGCTATTCATCTAGAACAAGGTCCTTTTGGTATGCATTTTGATATTCTTCTTGACAAGGAAGTTATTGCTCACATCGAATTACCAGAAGCAAGTGATACTTTCTTACAAGATGCATTGGGATCTTTCGCACTTTGTCATGAATTAGGCTTATCGAGTGAAGAAATCGTTGATGGTTTAAAAGATTTTAAGGGAATTGCCCGTCGTAGCGTGATTGAAAAAGTAGGTGTTTCGGTATTGGTTGATGATTATGCGCATCATCCAACGGCTATTCGTTACTTGATTGATGGAGCACGCAAACGTTTCCCTGATAAAAAAGTCATTGCTCTTTATAAACCAGATCGTTATAGTCGTCTTCAATATTTCTTAGATGGATTTGCGGACAGTTTAAATACGGCAGATGAAGTTGTTCTTTGTGACTTTCCTAAAAATGCCGTTCGTGAAGATGCTTCCATTACAGTAACCATTCAAGATTTATTGGCAAAGTGTAAAAATGCTCGCTTGTTGGATATTGATGATGCATCGGCTAAAGTCTTATATGATATGGGACCTGCAGTATATTTATTTATGTCAAGTAAGGATATTTACTTATTAAAAGACAAGTTAAAGGTCTTATTAGAAAAATAGGTTGTGTGAGAAACTCACACAACTTTTTTAATTATAAGCGTTTACACATACTTGAAAAGTTTTTCATTCAAAGATGGATACGCTTTCTTTCTTGTGTTATAATTCGATAGAGGTGATTTTGTGAGTATGAATGAATTTCTTTCGGCAGTAGCACAATTTTTTGGTTATATTTTGCCTGTTGTTGGAGTCATTGCATTGGTTTATCTGGCTTTATTATTTAAAAAATTGATTGAAACATTAAAAGCTGTAGATAAAACTTTGACAATAGTAGATTCACAAGTGCAAAAACTGGATCAACCATTGGAAACTGTCGCAAATGTATCAAAAACGGTCGATGATGCGAATACGAAAGTTCGTGAAATGGCGGTTTCAACATCTAAGAGTATTGTGAATAATTCCGAGAAACTTAAATCTTGGGTGAGCGAAAAGAAAGAAAATGGAAAAGTAAAAGAGAGCACCGAATCAATGAAAGAATGGTTAAATGATACCAAAAATTTGATTAAAGATGGTGTAGGAACACTGGGTGATACCTTATCGGATACAATCCAATCGAAAAAAGATTCAATTCGTGAATACCCTGTGATTCACGAACAGGAGGATAAATAACATGAGTGAAGAAATGAATAATAATGAACAAGTGCAAACCAATGAAGAAACCCTAAATCAAGTAAAAGAAAGTGTTGTTGAAAACTTGGAAGAGAGTTCGGTTAAAGAATTGGATGCTTTGCGCGAAGACAATAATAGCGAAAATCAAAAAGTTGTTGATGATGCGCAAAAGAAACTTTCGGATATTTTTGAAGATTTGCGTAATGTGATTCAAGACAATTCGGATCCAGAAAAGATCAAAGAAAACTTCAATAATTCTCGTGAAAAAGTTTTAGATATTTTAGAAAATACTCGTAAAAAGGCTGTTGAAGTATCGAATAGTGATAATTTCAAACAAACTATTGATGCAGGAAAAGATTTCCTTGAAGGGGCTGGCGGCATGATTAGCGATGGTTTTAAAGCAGGCGCTGATTTATTGATGTCCAATGACAATATTGCAGATTTTGTCAATAAAGCTAATGCCCGTTTGGATGTTTTACGTGATAGTGAAGGTTTGAAAAAAGGCGTTGATGCAGCCGAGGAATTAACGAACAAAGTGAATCAGTCTGTCTTTGGGGCTATTCAAAAGTTCTTTGATAAAAAAGGTGGAGAAGAATAAGAATGAAACGTATTACGATTTATGATGTTGCAAAAGAAGCCGATGTATCTTTGGCTACGGTTAGCCGGGTTATCAATGATAGCAATGTAGTTCGCGAAGATACCCGTTTGCGCGTTCAACAAGCGATTGATAAATTGGGTTATAAACCTAATGCGATTGCGCAAGGACTGGCTTTATCAAAAACTACGACTATTTCTATTGTGATGGGAGAAAAGTTATTCTCTTACAATGAAAAAATACTCAACGGTTTAATGGATGTTGCGAAAATCTACAATTACAATATTATGTTTCATACCACCAGCAAGGGTATTTCTAAAATGCAGGATGTCATTGAATCCATCATTAAATCACGTGTCGATGGGGTTATTTTATTCAATGATAATTTCTCTGAAGAAGAAATGGAAGTTCTACAAGAATATCAAATTCCTATGGTTGTGGTAGGTAGTCGTATTCCTAAGACAGATATCGCGAATGTTGGAAATGTGTATATTGATTTTGAATCCTTAGCTTATGAGCTAGTAAAATCTTGTTTTGAAAAAGGTATTACCGATATCTCTTTGGTGGAAGATAAATTGAACCTTAGCATGATGGAACAATTAAAATCTGGTGTAGATAAAGCTTATGAAGAAAAGGGTTTGAAATTCGATAAGTATATTTCGTATAACGATTCGTATAAATCAAGCTATGTTTACTTTACAGAATACTACAAGACGCATCAACCAAGTAAAGTGGTTATTACCTTGCGTGACTCTCAAGCTATAGCGTTCTTAAATGCAACCAGCGAAGCAGGTTATGATGTGCCAAAAGATGCGCAGATGGTTTGTGTTTTGAATAACAAGTATTTAACGATGGTTCGTCCTCATATTTCTTCTTATAACATTCCGGAATATGATATGGGAGCCGTTGCGATGCGATTGTTGACAAAAATGCTTGTAGAAGAAAACAATAGTAAATTAGATAAAAATATCGAAATGAGTTATAGTTTCTTAGCTCGTTCAACTACAAAATAGAAGGGAACTGCTTTGCAGTTCTTTTTTTTATTGGTATACTTAGACTATGGAAATTATATTTACAAATGAAGCAAAAGATAAATCCGTTTATCGTTATAAAAAAGATTTTATGCGTATTTTTGAAAGAGCATGTGAAGTGATTCAACGACCTGGAGACTGGTCTTTGTCTGTGATTTATGTTACGCCGCAACAAATTCATGAAATCAATCGGGACTATCGTCATGTCGATCGTCCTACCGATGTAATCAGTTTTGCCTTGCAAGATGATATGGAAGACGCCTATGTACAAGAAGACATGTATGAATTAGGTGATATTTTCATTAATGTAGAAGCAATTCGTAATCAAGCGAAAGAGTATGGACATTCGATTCGGCGTGAGGCATGTTTCTTGTTCTGCCACGGTTTATTGCATTTGATGGGCTATGATCATATGACAAGTGAAGAGGAAAAAGAAATGTTTTCTTTACAGGATGTGATATTAGATGAAGTGGTTCGTAGGTAGATTTTATTATGCCTTTCAAGGCTTTCAACAATGTGTAAAAGATCATAGTATTTTTCTACAGATGATTTTTGGATGCATTGTTTTTCTATGTGGAATTTTCTTTCATTGTTCCAAACTTGACTGGGTTATTTTAGTTTGGTCTATTGGTTTAGTGATTGCTGCAGAAATCTTTAATTCTTGTATTGAAGGATGTGTAGATTACATTAGTTTAAAAAAGGATTCCCGTGCGAAAAAAATCAAAGATATGGCCGCAAGTGCCGTATTTGTGATTAGCGTTTGTGCAGCAATTTCGGGATTACTTGTCTTTGTGCCTAAAATAGTATAGGAGGAATTTTTATGTATCGTTCTGGTTTTATTGCCATTGTTGGGCGGCCTAACGCTGGAAAGAGTACTTTATTGAATAGCCTTTTAAAAGAGAAAATCGCTATTAGTTCGGATAAGCCAAATACGACTCGCAATAATATTGCGGGTATTTTAACGCAAGAAGATTGTCAATATGTCTTTGTGGATACACCTGGCATACATAAACCGCAACAACAATTAGGTCGCATTCTCAATAAAAATGCCTATACCGCTATGGAAGATTGTGATGTTATTGCCTGGATCATTGATTGTACGCAACCATTTGGTCGTGGTGATACGTTTATTTTAGAGCGTATTAAAAAGCTTCATAAACCAACTTTGTTGCTTCTAAATAAAGTGGATATGCTTACCAAAGATGAATTGATGAAAGCTTGTTTAGCATGGCAAGAACAATATAATTTTGATGAATTGATTCCTATCAGCGCCTTAGAAAAAGATAACTTAGATGAGTTATTGCGCGTTTTTAAAGCATACTTGCCAGAAGGTCTAGCCATGTTTCCAGAAGAGATGAAAAGTGATCATGATGAAACTTTTCAAATGTGTGAAATTGTTCGCGAAAAGATTTTAAAACGGACAAATCAAGAAATTCCTCATAGTATTGCGGTTGTCTTGGAAAGTCGAAAAGAAGATGAAAACCACATGGATCTAGGTATGCTTGTGATTGTAGATAAACCAAGTCAAAAAGGAATACTCATTGGTAAACAAGCAAAGATGATTCGCTCTATTCGCTTGGCCAGTCAAAAAGAACTGAGTGAAAAGTTTCATAAAAAAGTACATTTAGATCTTTATGTTCGTGTGGAAAAGAATTGGCGTAATCAACATGAAAAAATCAAAGAGTTTGGACTGGATGAGTTAGATGACAACGATTGAGTTGGAGGCTTTGATTCTTCAAACCCAACCTTATAAGGAAAAAGATGCGATTGTTACTATTTTAACCAAAGATAAAAAAATGAATATTCTTGCTCGTGGTATCTTGTCAAAACAATCAAAAAATCGATCTTTGATGCAACCCTTTAGTCTTGTTTCTATAACGATTCAAGAACGAGCACGGGGATTTTCTCTGTTATTATATGGTAACGTCAAAAAATACTATTTTCATATTTTAGAAGATTTGGAAGATCAATCGCTTTGTTTTGTCTTGTCTGATTTGGTGACATTTCTTAAACCATCCGATGAGATATTTTTCCTCTATCAATCTTGTTGGTCGGCGTTTCATCAAAAAGATGCAAAAGCTTATGGGTATGCCTGCCTTATCGCAAAACAAGTAATCATTCAACAAGGGATTGTACCTTATTTTGATGGTTGTGTATCTTGTGGTCGTACGAATCGTCTTACTACGATAGGTATCAAAGAAGGGGGCTTTTTATGTACGGCTTGCAATGGCTACCGCTATCCAACTTTATCTAAAGAAACGCTTGTTCGTTATCTTTCTTTCTTCCGTATCTCTTCTGCTCATCAACAAGATTTACTGGAAAAGGTGCAGTTTACCATAGATGATTTTCTGTTTTGGATGGATTGGATTCAGTATCACTTGGATTATCCGTTTAAAAGCTTAACTTTTTTGCAATCCATTCACGAATAGGCATGGTACTTTTAAAAAATTTGGAGTATAATAATAAGGTACATTTTTGTACCTTTTTTTGGTACGAATAGAAACGGAGAATCGAATTATGGAAGGTAAATCATTCAATGATGTAGTAGCACATATGAAGAATTCTGGTTTTGTTTACCAGGGTTCAGAAATTTACGGAGGTCTATCCAATACTTGGGATTTTGGACCTTTGGGAATTGAATTAAAAAATAATATTAAAAATGCATGGTGGAAACGTTTTATTCAAGAAAACCCTAATAATGTGGGTATTCAATCTGCCATTTTAATGAATCCTGAAGTTTGGGTTGCAAGTGGTCACGTTGGTGGCTTTAGTGATCCATTAATGGATTGTAAAGAGTGTAAATCTCGTTTTAGAGCCGATCAATTAATCGAAGATGCTACGCATCATGAAGTGAGCGCTTCCGGTATGACTAATGAAGAAATGGAAAACTTCATTCGTGATCATGAAATCGCTTGTCCAAAATGTGGCGCAAAGAACTTTACGGAAATCCGTCAATTTAACTTGATGTTTAAAACATTCCAAGGAGTTCTAGAAGATGCCAAGAGTACGATTTATTTGCGCCCTGAAACAGCTCAGGGAATTTTTGTGAACTTTAAAAATGTGCAACGTAGTATGCGTAAGAAAGTGCCATTTGGAATTGGCCAGGTTGGTAAAAGTTTCCGAAATGAAATTACGCCAGGTAACTTTATTTTCCGTACTCGTGAATTTGAACAGATGGAATTGGAATTCTTCTGTAAACCAGGTACCGATTTAGAATGGTTTGATTACTATTGTAAAGCTTGTGTTCAATTCTTGAAGGATTTAGGTATTGATGAAAACAATTTACGTTTACGTCCTCATGATCCAGAAGAATTAGCGCATTATTCAAATGGTACAAGTGATATTGAGTATAACTTCTCAGATCCTATTGGATGGGGAGAATTATGGGGTATTGCCGATCGTACCGATTTCGATTTAAAAGCTCATCAAGAACACAGTAAACAATCTTTGGAATATTTTGATCCAACAACGAATGAAAAATATATTCCTTATGTCATTGAACCAAGTGTTGGTGTAGAACGTTTGATTTTAGCTGTTATGAGTGATGCTTATACGGTAGAGACATTAGATAATGATTCACGTACTGTTTTGAAATTGCATCCATTCTTAGCTCCATATAAAGTAGCCATTTTACCTTTAAGCAAAAAGTTAAGTGATCAAGCAATGGACGTATTTAATACATTAAGTCCTAAATTTAGCTGTACATATGACGAAGCAGGAAGTATCGGTAAACGTTATCGTCGTCAAGATGCAGTAGGAACACCTTATTGTGTCACTATTGATTTTGAGACCGCAAATGATCATTGTGTAACAATTCGTAATCGCGATACGATGGAACAAGAACGTATTGCCTTGGATGAATTAGAAGCTTATATTTCAAGTCGTATTCAATTCTAGTAGGTGATCTTTTGAGTTGGATTAAAGAAGAGGAGTTAAAGGCGATACGTGCCAGAGCCGATATTGTAGATATTCTCTCGCGTTATATTACTTTGAATAAACAAGGTAAGAACTATACTGCCCTTTGCCCCTTTCATGACGATCATGATCCAAGTTTGTTTATTTCTACGGATAAACAGATTTATAAATGTTTTGTCTGCGGCGCTGGAGGCGATGTCTTTACCTTTGTTCAACATATGGAACAGATATCGTTTCCTGAAGCGGTTGCGAAAGTTGCTGATTTAATTGGCTTTCCACTTTCTGTTGCATTGCCTTCTAAGACAAAAAAAGCCGATCCCAATGAAAAGTATTACGATATTCTGCAAACCTATATTGAATTCATGCAATATGAATTAAATAGTGAAGAAGGGGCTATTGCCTATCAATATTTAAAACGGCGAAAAGTGAATGAAGACATTTTGAAGCGATTTGAAATAGGTTATGCCCCAAGTTCTGCACAAAGCTTGCGCTTTTTAGAGGCAAAACGATTTGCGATGGATGATTTAGAGGATATTGGTTTAGTATCGGATCATTATGCAACGTTCCAAGATCGTTTTGTGATACCGATTCATGATGCGCATGGCCATCCGGTTGGTTTTACAGCGCGACGTTTAAATGATGAAGATAATGTCGCAAAGTATATCAACTCTTCGCAGAATAAAATCTATGAAAAAGGAAAACTCGTTTTTAACTATCATCGTGCTGGTCGTTTTGCGCGTAAGAGTAAACGGGTTATCTTAGTAGAAGGTGCGATGGATGTCTTAGCTTTTGAAAAAGCGGATATTCATGAAAGTATTGCTTGTCTTGGTACGGCTTGTACAGATTTTCAATGTAATTTGATTAAACAATTACATGTTCCTGTTACAGTTTGTTATGACGGGGATCGTGCGGGACAAAATGCAACTTATAAATTTGTGAAGATGGCCATCAAAGAACACATGGATGTCATGATTGTTAAAAACACAACTTCGAAAGACCCCGATGAAATATTTGATCAAGGGGGAAAAGAAGAGTTGGAGGCGTTTGTCAATCGCACGATTTCACCGGTTGATTTCTTATTTGATTATTTGTTATTCCAATACAATTTGGAGAATTACGAAGATAAAAAAGCGTATGCACAAGAGTTATTTGAAGCTGTCAATTTAACTTGTAGTGAATTTGAAAAGGCTGCCTACCTAACTCGCATTAAAAAGGATACGGGGTTTGATTTTACCCATGTTCTACCATCTGTGCAGCCTACAATTTCTAAGCATAAATCTTCGGTTTACTTCAAGCCGATCGTTCGTCCTTTAGATGGTCGTTTACATGCGGAACAAGATGCTTTGAATATGATTCTATTAAGTAAAGATGCTTCAAATACTTTTAAGTCAGAAATCGGCTTTTTTAAAGATGAGCGTTGCCAGCAGTTATCTTTATATTGTTACGATATCTATCGTCAACAAGATCATATTGATTTAGATTCACTACTGGCAAGAATCAATGAAGAAGATATTCGTATGTATTTATTGAATCTTTGGAATGACCCACATCGTTTGATGACTTACGATGATACGTATTTCCAAGATATCTTACAAAAAATCAAGGAATGTACGGTACAAGAACAAATTGATCAAATCAATCAAGAGATTGAAAAAATTGCCGATCCTATAGAAAAAGCACGTTTAGCAACGTCGAAAATACAATTGATAAAAAAAAGAAATGTTTTACAGAAAAAGGGAGGATAAGAACCTATGGCGCAAAAATCAAAAACCATAAAACCATTTAAATCAATCGATGAATGTAAAGAATACCTCATTCATGCAACGGAAGCTGATCAACAGATTTCCCAAAATGATGTAATGGAAGCCATCAGTAAATTGAATCTATCCGATGATGATATGGATACACTTTTCAATTGGTGTGACGAAAACGATATCACATTTATGGATGATTCCGAAGAGGATGTGGACTTTGATGAGGATGCAGTTGAAGAAGATGATGATTCATTAAGTGATGATATTTCTGAATTGGAAAAAACATTTGCTTCTAGTTCGCATGCCAAAATTAATGATCCAGTCAAAATGTATTTAAAAGAAATTGGTCAAATTCCTTTGTTGGATCCAAAAGAAGAGCCGGTTATCGCAAAACGTATTCAAGATCGTGAAGATGCTTTGCAAGAAATGAAAGACAATCCCGATATGTCGGAAGATCGAAAAAAAGAATTGGCCAGCATTATTGCCGATGGGGAAGAAGCTAAACAAACTTTAATTTCTTCAAACTTGCGTCTAGTCGTTTCTATTGCTAAAAAATATGTCGGCCGTGGTATGTTGTTCCTGGATTTGATTCAAGAAGGGAACTGCGGTTTGATTAAGGCGGTAGATAAATTTGATTATAAAAAAGGATTTAAA
Source organism: Firmicutes bacterium AM41-11 (assembly GCA_003480165.1). Taxonomy (GTDB): domain Bacteria; phylum Bacillota_I; class Bacilli_A; order Erysipelotrichales; family Erysipelotrichaceae; genus Absicoccus. The sequence goes on from QUIQ01000004.1 coordinate 35,775, forward strand.
TTTTCTACGTATGCCACATGGTGGATTCGTCAATCTATAACGCGTGCGATTGCGGACCAAGCACGTACAATCCGTATTCCTGTTCATATGGTTGAAACAATCAATAAGTTGACCCGTATCCAAAGACAATTGGTGCAAGATTTAGGTCGTGATCCTCTACCAGAAGAAATTGCGGAAAAGATGGAAAATATCACAGCAGATAAAGTTCGTGAAATTCAAAAAATTGCCTTAGATCCTGTTTCACTTGAAACGCCAATTGGGGAAGAAGATGATTCGCATTTAGGGGACTTTATCGAAGATAAAGAAACGTTATCACCTGATGACTATACGAACAATCAATTGTTGAAAGATGAAATCAACAGTATTCTTCAAGGTTTAACGGAACGTGAAGAAAAAGTATTACGTTTGCGTTTTGGTTTGGAAGATGGTCGTACACGGACTCTAGAAGAAGTTGGAAAAGAATTCAACGTTACGCGTGAAAGAATCCGTCAGATTGAAGCCAAGGCGATTCGTAAATTAAAGAAACCAAATCGTGCGAAACGTTTAAAAGATTTTATCAAGTCATGATATCAAAACGTTTAATGGCTATTGTTGATTGGATTGAAGGATCGTGTCTAGCTGATATTGGTTGTGATCATGCCTATGTTGCCTGTCAAGCGGTTTTAGAGCATCGGGTTGTAAAAGCTTATGCTTGTGATATTGCCCAAGGTCCCTTGGATAATGCCAGACAGACGATTCAATCGAATCATTTAGAAAATCAAGTCTTTTGTCTTTTGACCGATGGTATGCAGAATTTACCTGATGAAGTAGATGTTGTAGTGATTGCGGGAATGGGTGGTAAGATGATTGAAGCGATTCTAGAAAATGCTTCCCTTCATCCTTCTATGCATTTTATCCTTTCTCCGCATAAAGATGCCGAAGCTTTGCGACGCTATTTAATTTCACATGGATTTACGATTCAAAGGGAAAAATATATTGAAGATCAGCATCATAGCTATCCGATTATGGATTGTAACTTTATACCTTGTAGGGAAAATTATGATGATTTTGCGTATGCGTATGGGATTCATCCCATCAAAGATGAACCGTATAAAAGCTATTTACTTTCGCAAAAGAAAAAGTGGATGAGTCTATTAGAACGAGTTCCAGATCAACGTCGGAAAGAATTAGAAAAAGAGATAGAACAAATTGAAAAGGAGATAGCTTGATGGCTATCTCCTTTATAGTATTTGTTTTATGGGAATATCATGATGGGAGTAATCTTGGTTTTCAATTGCCCGAATGATTTGTTTGGTTAAAAAGGTGGGTGTACTTGCGCCGGAAGTAACCGCAACTTTTTTGGCATCTTTTAAATCGTTTGGATCCAGTTCATTGATATCTTGAATTTTTATACCAATGGGAATCTGGGCTTGTTGGCCTGTTTCTAGTAATTTTTGCGTATTGTTGCTGGTAGGATCACCGACAACGATAAGAGCATCAATGCCTTGTCCTTGTAAATCCAAAACGGCTTGTTGGCGAACCCTTGTCGCGTTACAAATTTCATCATGAAATTCTGCTTTTGGGTATGCTTGTTTTATAGCTCTAAATAGTTCTTGAATATCATAGATGGACATAGTTGTCTGATTTGTAACAAAAACTTTTTCTGTATCCAGTTTGGGTATGGTTTGATCCTGGATTAAATGGACATGCTCATCCATGGTATAGATGGATTCTGCTTCAGGATGTTTGTACTTTCCGATATAGAGAATCTCATATCCATCCTGGATTTTTTGTTGGATGATTTTTTGGGTTTGCACGACAAAAGGACAGGACGCATCCACAATTTTTAAGCCTTTTTTTAAGGCTTTTTCTTTTATGTTGGGCGCTACACCATGAGCGGTAAAGATGACAATACCTTGATCAATTTCATCTAAGAGTTCTAAGCGCGTTTTATTTTTATTTTCAATTGTCTTGATATTTTCTAATTCTAATGCTTGTTTTACATATTTATTGTGGACTAGATTTCCCAGCAAGGTTATGGTTTCTAAAGGATATTTTGCACGGGTTTCTTTGGCGATTGATATGGCTTTTAAGACGCCTCCACAATACCCTTGTGGTTGAACTTCGATTACTTGTATTTGTTTCATAGGGCCTTATTATATCGCAACAAGGTTTGTTTTAAAAGGTTTTGTATGATACGATAACTAGGATTTTGGAGGTGGAATATGAATCCTATTGTAGAAAAGATAATGGAAATTGAACATTTTCGTGAATTGACCCCCATTCAAAAAGAAGTGCTCAAAGTCGCAAATAAAAAACGCGATATTATAGGCGTTTCGAGTACTGGTTCAGGAAAAACCCATGCGTTTTTCATGCCTATTTTTGAACAAATTGATCCAAATTTAAATGAAGTACAGGCAACCATTAGTGCGCCTACACGGGAACTGGCTTATCAATTGTATGATCGTTGTTTACCTTTGGCTAAAGCTTTTGGCATAAGAGTAAAATTGGTTATTGGTGGGACGCAGAAAAATCAAGAATCATCACTTCGTCCGCAGATTGTGATTGGTACACCAGGACGCATGAAAGATGTCTTCTTAGATGATCAAACTTTACGGCTAGATACCACAAAAATCATGATTATCGATGAAGCGGATATGACCCTTGAATTTGGATTTTTAGAAGACATTGATACGATTTTATCAAAAATGGATAAAAACATTCAATTAATGGTTTTTTCGGCTACGATTCCGCAAGCTTTACGTCCTTTTTTGAAGAAGTACCTGTATGATCCGTATTTAATTCAAATCGATGATAAAGAAAATTTCCAAGCGGATGTTCAACATATTTTAGTTCCTTGTAAACACAAAAGCTATGGGGAAAAACTATTAGATGTCTTACCTTGTATTCAACCATATGTTTGTTTAATTTTTGCGAACACAAATGAAGAAGCAAGCGCTATTGCGCATTTAATGCGTGAGCACAATTATGATTTAGTTGAACTTCATGGTTCTATGGAATCACGGGAACGATTGAAATCGATTCGTATGATTCAATCGCAAAAGAAAAGTTATATTGTCGCGAGTGATATTGCGGCACGTGGTATTGACTTAGATGGGGTAACACATGTTATTTCTTGTGGATTCCCAAAAGATTTGATATACTATATCCATCGTGCTGGTCGTACCGGAAGGGCCCAAAGAGATGGTATTTGTATTGCACTCTATAAAACGTCGGACCAAAGAGCAATTCAGACTTTATCCACGCAGGTGAATTTTCAACATAAAGATGTCAAAAATCAAACTTGGGTGGACTTAAAACCATTTTTCCAAAAAGAACGTCATAAAAAGTCCGATCCGCTCGAACAAGATATTCAAAAAATTGTGCGTAAGAAGAAAGTAAAAGTTAAACCTAACTATAAAAAGAAACAACGCGAAGAAATCGATCGTTTAAAACGTAAAAAGAAACGGGAAATGATTCAAAAAGACATTCAACGACAGAAAAAAGAACGGGCCAAAGCTGCGCAACGTCAAAAGAGGATGGGTTGATGTTTTTAGGCTGTCATGTTAGTAATAAAACACCGGATTATTTATATGGTTCCATAAATGAAGCATTATCTTATGGAGCCAATGCTTGTATGATTTATACGGGTGCGCCAAATAATACAAAGCGAAAAGATCTCTCTGCTTTACAAATTGAAAAAGCTCACAAGGCTATGCAAGCCAACCATTTTGACTTGGAACGAATGATCGTACATGCGCCATATATTATTAATTTGGCAAATACCAAGAAACCTGAGCTTGCACAATTTGGCCAAGATTTTTTAGCCAGTGAACTAAAACGCGTAGCTGCCATTGGTGCAAAGGTTTTAGTTTTACACCCAGGTAGCCATGTTCAGATGGGATTAGATGTAGGCATTCAATCAATTGTTACGCATTTAAACGTCGTATTGGATGCCGATACTTCCAAGGTTTGTATTGCGCTGGAAACTATGGCTGGTAAAGGTAGTGAAATTGGATCTAGTCTGGAAGAATTAAAACAGATTTATGATGGTGTTAGGCATAAAGATCGTGTAGGGGTATGTTTGGATACATGTCATTTAAATGATGCGGGCTATGATGTATCGGATATAGATGGATTCTTATCTAAATTTGATGACCTTTTTGGTTTAGATAAAATTTACTGCATTCATATTAATGATTCCAAGAATCCTTGTGCTTCGCATTCGGATCGTCATGCCAATATTGGCAAGGGGACAATTGGTTATGATACCCTGCATCAATGGGTTTGGCATCCCTTATTAAAAGATGTCACAAAAATATTGGAAACGCCATATATAGATGGACAACCACCTTACAAAGAAGAAATTAAATTATTAAAGGAGAGAATCTAGTCTCTCCTTTTAAAATGCATCGATTTCTTTCTTGAGTCTTTCGACCATTTGATCTTGCGGAATCTTTTCAATAATCTGGCCTTTTTTGATTAACAGACCTTCATTTTTTCCACCGGCAATCGCAATGTCAGCATGTTTGGCCTCACCAGGTCCATTGACAACACAACCCATAATGGCAACTGTACATGACTTATTTACCGTTTGTAGATAGTCGGCGATTTCGTTGACAACGGGTTCCATATCCCATTGGGTACGTCCACAGGTAGGACAGGCAATCAGGTTAGGAATGTTGTCTAAGAGTTTACAGTCTTTTAGTAATTCTTTAGCCATAATGATTTCTTGTGCAGGATCACCATTAACTGAAATACGAATGGTGTTTCCGATGCCATCGAGCAATAGATTTCCTAGCGCAAGACTTGATTTTATTGCACTGGTTAAGGCGGTTCCGGCTTCCGTTACACCAAGATGTAAAGGATAGTCAAAGGTCTTGCTGGCTAATTGATATGCATCGATACACAATAAGGGATCACTTGATTTAAAGGAAAGCACTGTATCATAAAAGTTGTGTTCTTCTAAAATTGCGATGTGACGTTTTGCGCTTTCTATCATTCCTTCGGCGGTAGGTTTTCCATATTTTTCATGGATATCTTTTTCTAGTGATCCACTGTTAATGCCAATACGAATGGGAATATGATGTTTTTTACAAGCTTCTACAACTTCTTCAACATTTTCTTTCTTTCCGATATTTCCAGGATTCAAACGAATCTTATTTGCTCCGGCTTCAATACAGGCAAGGGCTAAACGATAATCAAAATGGATATCGGCTACTAAGGGAATAGAAATATTTTCGGTAATGGTTTTGATGGCATTGGCATCATCCATATCCATACAGCTAACGCGAATCAATTGACATCCCAAGGTTTCCAATTCATGAATTTGATGAATAACCTGATTGGCTTTACTTGTTTTAATATTACACATGGATTGAATGATGACGTCATCATTTCCACCCATTTTTAAATTTTTAATTTGTACTTGTCTTGTTTCTTGACGTTTCATGATGATTCTCCTTCTTCTAAAGTATACATTTTTTTTAGTGAAAAGAAAGAATTCGTGTATAATGAGATGGAAAACGGAGGTGAACGAATGCGATTTAAACCACCTTTTCATCATATGAAAAAAGTTCGATCCATCGATGAAGAGATCAGTCACCGAATCTTAGTTTTATCTAGTTTTATTGTGGTGGCATTCTTGGTTATCTTTATTCGTTTATTTTATATACAAGTTATTTCTCATGATTCTTATGTAGCTAAAAAGGATGATTATACATCCATCTATCAATATGTGAATGCACCGCGAGGGCAAATTTACGATTGTAAGGGCCGGGTTTTAGCGGCTACGGTTGTTAGTCATAATATTGTTTATACGTCACCGAAAGATATGGACCAGGATGATTATAAGTTGTATGCACAACGGATTGTTTCGGTTTTTAATGTGGACGAAAATGAATTTACTGAATCGGATAAGAAACAAGCATACATCACTTATAAATCTTTTTTAGATCCGAATGATAAAGAATATGCGGCAAACAACTTATTAACAAAGAAGGAAAGAAATGAGTATAAATCGGGTTTATGGGGAACGAATGCAGAATCCAAACGAACGCAGATTTTATTAAAACGAATTCATAAAAAACAATTGAATGAAATGTCCACCAAAGATTTAAAAGTCTGTGTCATCTATCAAAGAATGATTCAGAATGCATCTAATGGACAAGAAAACATTATTTTGGAAGATGTAAGTGATAACGATGTTGCGTATTTGGTTGAGCATAAATCAGAATTTCCGGGTTTTGATATCGATTTTGGTGGATGGAAACGTGAGTATCCATATGGTGAAACCTTATCGGATGTCTTGGGTTCGGTTTCTACCAGCACGCAAGGTTTACCATCAGAAAATGCGGATTATTATCTACAGAGAGGTTTCCAATATAATGCGGAAGTTGGAAAATCTGGTTTGGAGTATCAATACAATGATGTTTTATCCGGACAAGCACAGATTTCCAAAATCACTTATGATTCAAGTGGTCTAGCCAAACAGACCGTGACGCGTTCGGCGGTTAAAGGAAATGATGTGTACTTATCTATTGATATTGATTTGCAGCAACAGTTAGATTCTACGGTTAAAACCGTTTTAACAGAGAATGGTGGTACTGCAAATCGAGAAAATTTCTCTACTTTGTTTATGTCGATGATGGATCCAAATAATGGCTCGATTCTAGCTATGTCTGGTTATCAAATGGATCTGGATTCAAAGAAGATGACCTATTTTGCATCGGGTTGTTATCAATCTTTAATTAACCCTGGATCTAGTGTTAAGGGTGCGACTGTTTATATGGGATTGAGTGAAGGTGTCATTAGTCCTGGTGAGGTCATTGTCGATCAACCAATGGATATTGGTGGTCAAACCTTTGGCTCTTATGAAAACCATGGACCGGTTAATGATATTCAAGCCCTGGCGGTTTCAAGTAACGTTTATATGTTTAATATTGCGATACGTATTGGTGGAGATGCTTATGTCGAAGGACAATCCTTGCATATTAATGATGTAAGTGATTCTTTGAATAAAATGCGTTCCTATTATTCAATGTTTGGCTTAGGTAATAAGACTGGTATTGATGCGCCTGGTGAAGTGGAAAGTTACATGGGTGTTGGTTTTAAACCTGGTATGTTGCTGAACTATGCCATTGGTCAGATGGATATGTATACGCCAATTCAAATGAATACCTATGTTTCAACGATTGCCAATGGTGGTAAACTCTATAAGCCATCTTTTATGAAATCAATACGCGAAGTGAACAGTGATGAAGTCATTGAAACCGGTGGCGGTGTGTTAAAGAGTGTTCTTCCGGCAAAAAATGCATCTTATTTAAATCGTGTGCAACAAGGATTTAGAGCTGTAGTTGCGGAAGGAAATGCTTCTAATGCATTAATGAATATGGATGTGCAGGTAGCTGGTAAAACCGGTACTGCCGAAGTTCAACAAGTCTGGACAACGGCTGTCTTTGTCGGTTATGCACCATACAATAATCCAAGCGTATCCTTTGCGTGTGTAGCGCCAACATCGAGTGTCAACGATGAGTCAGTTAGTTCGAATATATGTACGGAAAATGTTGTGCCAGAAGTATTGAATAAGTATTTCGAATTGTATCCTGCAAGTTAATCCTAAATTGCAAGTAGAAAGTCTTGCACAACTCTAGCAAGTTTGATACAATTCAATCGTTAACGTGGAAAGGTGTGAAACGAATGAGAGATCGTATTACTTTTAAATGTTCTGAATGTGGTGAAGAAAACTACATTGGTACAAGAAATAAGAAAAAACATACAGAACGTATGGTTATCAAAAAATATTGTCCTAAATGTAACAAGAAAACTGAACATAAGGAGAAGAAATAAGAAAGACCGATTTCGGTCTTTTTTATGTATATGACCTATGGAAATTGTTAATCGTGTATTATGCCCCGTACAAACGAATTGTTATATCTTAATGGACCAAGGACATGCTTTGATTATTGATCCCGGAGCTCCCATTCAAGATTTAGATGCGATTTTAGATGCCCATCAGTGTCAATTAGATGCGATCTGTTTGACCCATGCGCATTTTGATCACATTGGAGGAATCCCATCCATTTTAGATAAGTATCCTGTAGATGTTTATGTACATCCGAAAGAATTTTCTTTTTTTGCGGATACAAAACTAAATGTTTCGCAAGCTTTTATGCAACCTTTCTCTTTTGCCTGTGAACCAAAGGCTCTTAAAGAAGGGAAACAAACCATTGGATCTTTTGATCTAGACGTTTTATATACCCCAGGACATAGTGTTGGTTCTTTGTGTATTCTATACAAAGATATTTTGTTCTCGGGAGATACTTTGTTTATGGGTTCGATTGGACGTACGGATATGGTGACTGGATCTTATTCGGAGATCATCCATTCCCTAGAAAAATTAAAGGCTTTAAAATTGAATTATTATGTTTTACCTGGTCATGGTCCACAGTCTTCTTTGGATGATGAAAAGCAGTGGAATAGCTATATGAGATAATTTTTTTAAAAAATTATCTTTTTTTTTACCCTTTTTTGGAAAAGATTCGTATTAATACATATGGACGATTTATTAAATCAATTAATTGAGATGGCTTTGGCAAAAAAAGCGAGCGATATCCATTTTGTTTTGGAGAATAAGCAATTACGGGTTTCATTGCGTACTATGAAAGGAATGGTACCAATTTATCAGGATTTGTGGTCACCTGCATTTTTTGAATATTTAAAATTCCATGCACATTTTGACCTAACAAATCCTTTTATCCCTCAAAGTGGGCAGTTCGCATATCGTGATTTCTTTTGTCGCTTTAGCTGCATTGTCAACCACTCCATCCAAACGGGTGTATTACGAATTCTGCAAACACAGGTGCAATTACGCATTGAAGAGTTGACCCGCAACAAAACCAGTCAAGCTTTCTTTTATTATCTGACTACGATTCGGCAAGGTTTGGTGATTAGTGTAGGACCAACAAACTCTGGGAAAACTACAACGCTTCATGCACTCTTGCATGAAATTGCCATTCAGAATAAGTATAAAGTGGTGAGTTTAGAAGATCCGATTGAAATTGAAGATCATGCATATCTACAATTACAAATCAATGCACAACAAGGGTTTACGTATGAGAAAGGAATTGAAGAATTGCTGCGACATGATCCTGATGTAATCTGTATTGGTGAAACGCGTGATGCATATACAGCTAAAATGGTCATTCGTGCAGCTTTGACGGGTCACTTAGTTTTTACCACCTTACATGCGACGGATGGTTTAGATTGTATCCAGCGTTTATTGGATTTTGGGGTAGATGCTTTTGAACTTGCACATACATTAAATGCGGTATTTGCCCAAAGACTTTATTTACGAGCCGATGAAACCAAGGAATGTGTCTATGAGATTTTACAAGGAAAGGAGTTAGTTTATGCATTGGAAAACGGAAAATATGATGCAGGGCATATCACACTTTCAAAAGCAATTCAAAAAGCTATTAAAGACGGAGATATCGCTGACCAACAAGCCGAAATCGATATGCAAAGTTTCCAGAGATGATATCCAGCAATTTTTAGACTTAGCGAATCATGGACTGGATATGCATGTCATTATTCAATTGTCTTTTGCTAATAGCGATGAAATCATTGAGCAGCTGAATCAAGGAAAACGGTTAAGTGATATCTTTTTGGGAAATAATGGGGATGCCTTCTTTTCGCTTCTGGCTACATTGTCTAATTATATGTCTTTGCAGGAAGCGATGGCGTGTGCTTTAGAAGTGGATCAATCTTTACATAAGCGTAGTCAGAGCTTTTTAAAAAACATTGCGTACCCCTTATTTTTGTTTATTTTCTCTTATGCTTTGATTCTGTTCTTTTCTACATCTATTGTTCCATCGATGTCTGTTTATGCCCAGGATTCAAGCTTAGGGATTATTAATGTGTTGCGGGCTATTTATACCTTGCTTTTTATAGGAATTGGTATTGTTTTTCTCTCTTTTCTATTACGCAATCGAGTACCTGTTTTAGCACGGTTTTATAGTCGAATTCATTTTTTTCAAAAGTTAGAAACCATTCCTTTTTCCTCTGTTTTTAAGAGTTTATTGGTTAATGGTTTATCGACAACCGAAGCGTTGTCTGTTATGCAAAAAATTCAGGCCACCGCAAAAACAGCCGAGAAAATCTATGCAGCTTTGAGTCAAGGAAAATCGTTTATGGAAGCTATGAAATGGGTGTTTGCGGATCTAGACCTGTTTGTCTTGTTTGTGGAAACTGGTGTATTAACTTCGAATCTATCTAAATTGTTTGAAATTTATGTTATGAAAACACAGATCGAATTGAATGCGCAAATCAAGAAATGGACAACGGGTATTCAAATCTTTTCGTATCTTTGTGTAGCTATTGTTGTATTTGTTTTTTATCAAGTCATGTTGTTGCCGTTAAATATGTTAAATACATTTTAGAAAGGACTATTTATGAAAAAGAATGCATTTACTGTATTAGAAATGATGATTGTGATGTTAGTAGTGGCATTGTTGTTATTGATAACGCTTCCAAATATCCAACAGAAAGAAAAGATTATTCGCTCTAAGGGTTGTTCTGCCTTATTGGATATTGTCAATTCTCAGATTCTTTTATATGAGATTGATCATGATCAAACCCCTACGAGTATTTCGCAATTAATTGAAGGAGGGTATTTAGAAAAGAATCAGGATTCTTGCCCAAATGAGAAAAAAGTTGTGATTATTGATGGGGATGCGTATGCGCAATAATGGATTTACATTAGTAGAAGCTTTATTGGTTTTATTGATTCTCAGCATTTGTTCTTTTGCGGTTATAAAGCGCCCTAAATGGAATGTCTTACGCTTTGATTTGAATAAGATTGAAACGCAATGTCTGATGATGCAAGAACGAGCGTATATTGAAAAAAGAGAAGTTCCTGTTCATTTTACTGCCCATTATGTAGATTTAGATTCTACCCGTTATACCTATCCCAAAGGTATGACGTGTACTGAACAAGCTTTTCATTACAACGCGAAAGGAAATATCTCACAGGCTTTTACTGTGACTTGTTCGAATGCACAATCTAAGAAAAAGCTGGTTTTTCAATTAGGTATGGGTAGAGTACGTGAAAAATAAAAATGGGGTTTTATTGAGTGAAGCACTTTTTGCCTTTTTAATCCTTTTGATTTCTGTATCGTTGGTTTTAAGTATGGTACAAGTGTTTCGTAGATGTCAGGGAGTTACAATTTATGAATCAATTGAAAAAGAATGGTTTTACAATGATTGAAGCCTTGTTATCGCTGATGGTTTCTTTATTGATATCTAGTATGGTCTGTATGATATTTAGTGTCGTTTTTCATCTATTGTCTGTCACTTCCAATAATCAAAATCAATATGCCATTTTACAATTGCGTCAACTATGTGCGATTGCTGATTGCCAGGTGGAAAATCAAGAGTTAAAACTCTCCTTAAATCAGGAAAACTATGTTGTGCATTTTGATCGGAATCGTTTGGTCAAAGAGAGTGGTTATGAAATATTAATGGAAGGCATTGATGATGCCTATTTCGAAGAGCAGAAAGGATCTATCTATTTAGTATATGCTTATAAGACAGAAAAGTATCACTTCGAAATCGCATAATGGATATGGTAGTTGGATGGCTTTAGTGTGTTTTGGCTTGCTTCTACAAGTGGTTTCTCTGATCAGTTTATATGCCCAAGAAAATCTTTCCCTGTATAAGGCGAATCAACAATCGATATTTGATTTATCTTGTTATTCCCAGATGAGGGGATTGATGCAGCACAATACGGAAATTCGCTTATGTCAGTACAATCAGGATGATCTAGTCTTGACCAAAACGATGCAAATTCAAGGAGTTGATGTTACATTTACCGATTATGAAACCTATGTGGATGCTACTTTTTATAAAGGTTCCAGAACGATTCACTACAAGTTATACTATGATTTTAAAGGTGTAAAAGGACTGGATGTTTTCACGGAATGAGCATTGACTAGTCTATAAAAAAATTGTAAAATGCTGACATAAGCGTTGAATTAGAGTAGTAAAAGGAAAGCTTTTTATAGAGACTTGATGTTTGGTGGAAATCAAGAGAAGGAACCTTTGAACTTGCTAAGGAGCTGATAAGTAATGTTATCCGTTATCTTGCGTTAAAAGATTTGAGTGATCAAGAAGTTTTTCTTGGTAACTAAGGTGGTACCGCGTTTATTACGTCCTTAGATTAAGGGCGTTTTTTTATTGAAGGGAGATACAAACTATGTACGATCACAAAACCATTGAAAAGAAATGGCAAAAGAAGTGGGTTGAAGAAAAGACTTTCGCATGTGATACACATGATTTTTCTAAACCTAAGTATTATGTATTAGACATGTTTCCTTATCCAAGTGGACAAGGACTTCATGTAGGCCATCCAGAAGGCTATACGGCAACAGATATTATTGCACGTAAAAAACGTATGGAAGGATATAATGTTCTTCATCCAATTGGATGGGATGCGTTTGGTTTACCTGCTGAACAATATGCAATTCAAACTGGACATCATCCAGCAACTTTTACGAAACGAAATATTGATCACTTCCGTGAACAAATTCAGTCTTTAGGTTTTAGTTATGACTGGGACCGTGAAGTAAACACTTCAGATCCTTCTTATTATAAATGGACGCAATGGATTTTCTTGCAACTATATAATAAAGGACTTGCCTATGTGGATGAAGTTCCTGTTAACTGGTGTCCAGAATTGAAAGCTGTTTTGGCCAATGAAGAAGTTATTGATGGAAAAAGTGAACGTGGAGGATATCCAGTTGTTCGTAAACCAATGCGTCAATGGGTATTGAAAATCACCGAATATGCAGAACGTTTATTGGATGACTTGAAGTTATTGGATTGGCCATCTTCAACTATTGAAATGCAAAAGAACTGGATTGGTAAATCCGTTGGAGCTAATGTTGTCTTTAAAGTCGATGGACATGATAAAGAATTTACTGTATTTACAACGCGTTGTGATACTTTATTTGGGGCAACATATTGTGTATTGTCACCAGAACACCCATTTGTCGATGCCATTACAACCCCAGAACAAAAGGCAGCGATTGATGAATATAAACGTATTTGTGCTACTAAGTCAGATTTAGAGAGAACGGATTTAAATAAAGATAAAACTGGTGTATTTACCGGTGCTTATGCGATTAATCCAGTCAATGGTAAAAAGATTCCAATCTGGATTAGTGACTATGTATTAGCTAGTTATGGAACCGGTGCTATCATGGCTGTTCCTGCGCATGATACACGTGACTATGAATTTGCCAAAAAGTTTAATATTCCAATTATTCAAGTCTTAGAAGGTGGAGATATCTCAAAAGAAGCTTATACAGAAGACGGTCTTCATATTAATTCGGAATGGTTAGATGGATTGAACAAAGAAGATGCCATTGAAAAGATGTTAGCTTGGTTGGAAGAACATCACTGTGGAGAAAAGAAAACAACGTATAAATTACGTGACTGGTTATTCTCAAGACAACGTTATTGGGGTGAACCAATTCCAATTATCAATATGGAAGATGGAACACAACGTACCGTTGAATTAGATGAATTACCTTTGGAATTACCATTGACGGATAATTATCAACCTAGTGATAATGGTGAAAGTCCACTCGCAAATTGTAAAGAGTGGTTGAATGTAGAAATTGATGGTATGAAGGGAACACGTGAAACAAATACCATGCCACAATGGGCTGGAAGTTGCTGGTATTTCTTGCGTTATATTGATCCACATAACGATAAACAATTGTGTGATCCAGAGTTATTGGAACATTGGATGCCAGTTGATTTATATGTAGGTGGTGCTGAACATGCCGTATTGCACTTGTTGTACAGTCGTTTCTGGCATAAAGTTCTATACGATTGTGGTGTAGTAAAGACACCAGAACCTTTCCATAAGTTATTCCACCAAGGAATGATTTTAGGTTCCAATGGGGAAAAGATGAGTAAGTCACGTGGTAACGTCATTAACCCAGACGAAATTATTGAAAGTCACGGTGCCGATGCATTGCGTGTATATGAAATGTTCATGGGACCGCTAGAATCAGCTCTTCCTTGGTCAACGACAGGTCTAGATGGAACGCGTAAATGGTTGGAACGTGTAAATCGTTTCTTTACTGAAGTTGCTGTTTTCTCAGATGAAAATGATGGTGTTTTAGATAAGTCATATCATGCAACGGTTAAGAAGGTTTCTCAAGACATTGATAATCTACGTTTTAATACGGCTATTTCGCAAATGATGGTCTTTATCAATGATTGCTACAAAGCGAAAACTATCTACAAACCTTATGCAGAAGGATTTGTTAAGATGTTCAGTTGTTTTGCACCTCACTTAGGTGAAGAATTATGGGCAACGGTATTTGGAAATATAGATACGATTGCCTATGAACCATGGCCAACGTACGATGAAGCAATGTTGGTTGAAGATACAGTTACTGTAATTGCCCAAATCAATGGTAAAGTTCGTGGTAAGTTTGATATGCCTGTTGGTTCAAGTGATGATGAATTAAAAGAAAAGGCTTTGGCTTTACAAAATGTACAACGACAATTGGAAGGAAAAGAAGTTAAGAAGATTATCGTTGTCAAAGGTAAAGTTGTAAACATCGTTGCTAAATAAAGATAAGATATTTAAAGAAGGTTAGAAGGAGTCATTCTTTTGACCTTCTTTTCTCTTTGGATAGAGGATATATTCTATCTTGTTCTTTTTAGGGATTTTGGTATAATACAAACAAGGCGTTGAACAGAAAAGAACATAGATGCCACTTATTCTAGAGAACAGCTGGTTGGTGCAAAGCTGGATAAGTGCTATGCATACACCTGGGAGCTGCATGTATTCCTGCATTAAGGGAAAATAAGGCTTTTAGTTTTACTAGAAGTGAATTAGGGTGGTAACACGGCATTTCGTCCCTTGGGATGAAGTGCTTTTTTATTTTTGAAAAGGAGAAAGTTATGGAATTATTTGAAGAATTACAATGGCGTGGCTTGATTGACAATGTGACAAGTCCAGAAGTAGAAGATGTCATCAATAATCAAAAAGTGACTTTTTATATTGGTACAGATCCTACCGCAGATAGTTTGCATATTGGACATTATTCGTCTTTATTGATGGCAAAACGTCTTCAAGCTCATGGGCATCATCCCATTATGTTAGTTGGTGGAGCAACCGGATTTATTGGAGATCCAAAAGCAACCGGAGAACGTCAAATGTTGACACCAGAATTGTTGGAACACAATTTTCATGCCTTACATGATCAGATTCAAGAATTGTTCGGCTTTGAAATGGTCAACAACTTAGACTGGACGAAAGATATCTCGATTATTGATTTCTTACGTGATTATGGAAAATTATTTAATGTATCTTATATGTTAAATAAAGAAACCGTAAAAAAGCGTTTGGAAAGTGGAATCAGCTATACAGAATTCTCTTATATGATTCTTCAATCTTTGGATTTCTATACACTATATAAAGAAAAGAATTGTGTCATGCAAATTGGTGGACAAGACCAATGGGGAAATATCACATCTGGTTTGGAATTAATTCGTAAAAAGATGGGTAATGATGCCAAAGCATATGGTATGACAATGCCTTTGATTACCAAAGCCGATGGTACGAAATTCGGAAAGAGTGAAACGGGTACGGTATGGTTAAGTGCAGAAAAGACCAGTCCATATGACTTATATCAATTCTTATTTAATACCGAAGATGCTAAGGTTATTGAATACTTGAAGAAATTAACTTTCTTATCCAAAGAAGAAATTGAAGCTTTGGAAGTTTCTTTACAAGAAGAACCACATTTAAGAAAAGCTCAAAAAGCTTTGGCAGAACAAGTGGTTTTAGATCTTCATGGACAAGAAGGATTGGATTCTGCTTTGAAGATTACCAATGCTTTATTTAGAGGTAAACTTCAAGATTTGGAACCATCCCAACGTTTAGATGCCATTAAAAATATGGAAAAAGTAGACTGTGAAGATGGACAAATCTTAGAGGATGTTCTTGTGAATTGTTCGATTGCTTCTTCAAAACGAGAAGCCAGAGAATGGATTAAAGGAAATTCCATTAGTGTAAATGGTGTGAAAGTACAAGATGCACATGCTGTTATTTCTAAAGCAGATTCGGCATATATTGAATCTTATGTGATTATTCGTCGTGGTAAAAAACGTTATTATTGTTTGAACTTGAAATAAAGAAGTGAGCTGAAAAGATTTTGATCTTTATTCAGCTCACTTTCTTTCGTATAAACTTCCTTGATACGTATCTAGCTTTGCCATGCGTTTATCAATTTCATTTAAGACGATCGTCTTTTTGATTGTCCAGTTGGGTGCAATTAACTCATCGGCTAGACCATCTCCAGTTAGACGTTCAATAATCATATCTTGGGGTAAAACTTCTAATTGTTTTACTACGGTTTCTACATATTCTTCTAAAGTCATTAGATGAAAAGGCGAAGCTTGATATTCTTTTGCGAGTTGGGTGCCTTTTAGAAGATGCAACATATGAATTTTTATCGCATTAGGATGGTGAAAAGCTACTTGTCTTGCTGTTTCTATCATGTCTTCTTGGCTTTCATCGGGCAGGGAATTCATGATGTGAATACAAGTATGGATGGGAGATTGTTTCAATTTATCTAAAACATCCCATACTTCTTGGGTACTATGTTGACGATTGCAGCGCTGCATAGTTTTTTCGTGGATGCTTTGTAGACCCAGTTCAATCCATACATCTTTTTGTCTTGCTTGATTCGATAAATAGGCAATGGTTTCATCATTTAAACAGTCGGCTCGCGTAGCAATCGCAACGGCTTTGACATTTGGCATAGAAAAGAAAGGATCATAGATTTCTTTTAACGAAGCAAGGGGCGCATAGGTATTGCTGAAAGATTGAAAATAGGCGATACCTAGACAATTTGGCCATTTTTTTTGCATGCGTTCTAATCCGACCTGGTATTGGGTTAAAAGACTTTCCTTATAGGCTAAGATGCTATCTCCGCTTCCCATGGCTGAACAAAAGGTGCATCCTCCTGTGCTTTTTGTTCCATCTCGATTGGGACAAGTGAAACCAGCATTTAAAGGAACTTTGGCTACTTTTGCATGATAAGTTTGTTTCAAATAATAGCTCATTGTGTAGTATCTTTTATTGTCATTGGAATAGGGAAATAGGTTTTGCATGGAAGTATTCTATCATACTTTTGCGTTCATAGAAATTCGTAAATGTCAATCTAGTATCGAGATTTTGTGGTGGTATAATATTTATAAACAAAGAACAATAGAGACTTTGGGAGGTGCTTTTATGAAAGTTAATATTGTTGGAAAAAACGTAACAGTGACTCCTGCTATTGCAGAAAAAATCACAAAAAAATTAAATGTTTTAACGAAGTACTTTATCATTGACGAGCAAGACACAGCTAATGTGTTGATCCGGACTTATCCGTTAAAACAAAAAATTGAAGTAACAATACCTACCAAATATGCAATCTTACGAGCAGAGGTTGTCGATGATGACTTATATGCTGCTATTGATTTAGTGATTGATAAGTTGGAAGATCAAATTCGTCGTCAAAAGACTCGAATTCAAAAGAAAAATAAAACTTCTTTAGCGAAGGCCTTTGTAGAACAAGAAGCCTACGAAGCTGAAGAGGATATTGAAGAAGTCGTTAAGACCAAATCTATTGTATGTAAAGAGATGAGTCTGGATGAAGCAATTATGAAGATGGAATTGTTAAATCATGATTTCTTTATTTATACCGATGATGAAACCCAAAAAATTGCGGTTGTTTACAAACGTAATGATGGTGGCTATGGATTAATTGAAACAGAATAGAGTTTTCCTCTATTCTGCTTTTTATGCTTTTATTAATTGAGATATGTGTTATAATTATTTGCAGTAAAAGGAGGATTTCCCATGGGATTTATGGACAAAATTCATGAATTCGTTAATCCAGTTGACGAAGATGATGAAGAAGTTTACGAAGATGATGAAGTTGAAGCTGCAGATGTAGAAGCTGTAGAAGATGACGAAGATACTACTGAAAATCGCTATGAAAGACCTAAAACACGTGCTAACGCAAACGCTTTAAATGCTAATACGAAAATGGTTTTATTCGAACCTAGAAGTTTTGGTGAAGTTGAAGAAGTTGGTACACGTTTAAAAGAAGGTCGTGCTGTCGTTGTAAACTTACATAAGTTGGATCGCGATTACTCACAACGTACCATCGATTTCTTGACTGGTGTTGTATTTGCCTTAGATGGTAAAATTCAAAAAATCGGACAAAATGTCATTTTATGTTCACCTGCTCAAATTGGAGTAGCTGGATCTATCACTATTGATTCTGACGATTCAGATGAAGAATAATTATTCTTTCTACAAAGGTCATGAAACGTTTGTTGCGAAAGTAAGAGATTTGGAAAAAATGTCTTACCATCGCTACAGGCCAGTAATGACCTCTTTTTTATCGCCTGTGGAATGGTCAAATATCAAAGACTATCTTGATAAAGATACATATTGTTATATATCTGGGGGATACGCTAATGCCCAACGCCGAATGGCATGTATTTCACCATTTGAAATCGAACCAGACTTTGATTTTGATTGTTTAGTTTCTGCGTATGATGCACGCTTCAAAGCCTTGCAGCATTCCGATGTCTTAGGTGCTTTAATGCATCTAGGAATCGACCGGGATTTTTTAGGGGATTTTGTTCTTTTAGAAGATCACATCTATATTTTCTGTAAACAATCTCTAAGTGAATTTATTCAAAAAGAATGTACGCAAATTGGTCGTTGTCCGGTGGCTTTTTCTATTTGTGATGGAAGAAATCTGCATTTTGATAATTATGAAGAAATAAATGTAAATTGTGCAAGTTTGCGTTTAGATGCGATTGTAGCTGCGCTTGCGCATTGTTCCCGCAGTGAAGCGATGAAGATGATACATCAGGGATTGATAAAAGTTAATGATGTAGTTCTTGAACAAAATTCTCAACTGTGTAATAATGATTTTGTTTCAATTCGTAGAGTTGGTCGTTTCCAGTTTAAGGAAGTTTGCCATCAAACAAGGAAACAGCGATTAGTTTTACGATTTTTGCAATTTAAATAGCTATGAAAAAGACACGTCAGGTCACTGAAGCTATAAAGAGAGCAGCAGTTTGGTGAGAAGCTGTATAGGTCAATGATTTGGTATCCCTTTTGAGCTGATACTGGGAAAAGTAAAGTACAAGTATCCGTATTCTTGCGTTAAAAGATTTGAGGGATCAAGAAAATTCTTTTCTTGGTAACTAAGGTGGTACCGCGTTTATTACGTCCTTAGATCAAGGGCGTTTTTTTTATGGAAGGAGAATGAACATGGACTACAAAGAAACACTACATATGCCAAAAACCGATTTTGAAATGCGTGGTAATTTGACAAAGAAAGAACCAGGTATTCAAAAGAAATGGCAAGACATGGATTTATATGGAAAGATGCTGGAAAAACGAAAGGATGCAAAACCTTTTGTACTACATGATGGACCTCCATATGCGAATGGAGATATCCATTTGGGTCATGCTTTAAATAAAATTTTAAAGGACGTTATTAACCGTTCTAAATTTATGGCTGGTTATAAAGTGCCATACATTCCAGGATGGGATACACATGGTTTACCTATTGAAACAGCTGTAACCAAAGCAGGTTATGATCGTAAGAAGATGGGAATTGCAGAATTCCGTAAAGTTTGTTACGACTATGCTTTAGAGCAAGTAGAGAAACAAAAAGAAGGATTCTTATCTTTAGGTTCGATTGGAGATTATGATCATCCTTATATTACGTTACAAAAAGCTTTTGAAGCTAAACAAATTGAAGTATTCGGAAAGATGGCTTTAGATGGTTTGATTTATAAAGGATTGAAACCAGTTTATTGGTCACCAAGTAGTGAAACAGCTTTAGCTGAAGCAGAAGTTGAATACAAAGATATGAAAACACCTACCATCTATGTAAAATTCAAAGTTAAAGATGGAAAAGGTAAATTGGATGATGATACATATTTTGTTATCTGGACAACAACACCTTGGACTGTTCCAGCTAACCAGTCTATTTCTTTGAATCCACGTATGTCTTATGCGGTAGTTGATACCGATAAAGGTAAACTTGTTATGTTGGAAATGTTAGTTGATCAACTTTGCAAGGACTTTGGCTGCGAACGTTACGAAATCGTAAAGACATTCAAAGGTCAAGAATTGGAATACATTACTTATGAACATCCTTTATATGCAGGGGATGATTCCCATGTCAATGCCGAAGGCTTTGTTATGATGGCTGACTATGTTACAGCAGATGCTGGTACAGGTTGTGTCCATACAGCCAGTGCATTTGGTGCTGATGACTTCTATACCGTACATACACGTTATAAATTAGATGTATTAAACAATGTAGATGACCAAGGTCGTATGACCAGTGAAGCTGGTGACTGGCTAGAAGGTCAATCCGTTTGGGATGCAAATAAAACTGTTACATTAAAGTTGGATGAAACCGGACATTTGTTGAAAATGGCTTGGTTAACTCACTCATACCCTCATGACTGGCGTACAAAACAACCAATCATCTATCGTGCAACAACCCAATGGTTTGCCTCAATTGATAAGATTCGTAAAGAATTGTTAGATGAAATCGATGCAGTAAGTTGGACACCTAGTTGGGGTCAACAAAGAATGCACAACATGATTGCGGATCGTGATGACTGGTGTATTTCACGTCAACGTGCTTGGGGTGTTCCAATTCCAATTGTCTATGCGGAAGATGATACGCCTTTGATGGAAAAAGAAATCTTTGACCATGTCGCAAAATTAGTTGGTGAATATGGTTCAAATGTTTGGTTTGAAAGAGAAGCAAAAGATTTGTTGCCAGAAGGGTATACAAATGAACATTCACCAAATGGTATCTTCCGTAAAGAAACTGATACAATGGATGTTTGGTTTGACTCCGGTTCAAGTCACACGGGTGCCATGATGGAACGTGGTTTAGGTTATCCAGCTGATTTATACTTTGAAGGTTCTGACCAATATCGTGGATGGTTTAACTCTAGTTTAATTGTAGGAACTGCGGTTCATGGTCATTCTCCATACAAACAATGTTTATCTCATGGATTTGTTATGGATGAAAAAGGTGTTAAGATGTCAAAATCGCAATGGAATGCGGTTGCACCTAGTCAAATCACAAAGAAATATGGAGCAGATATCCTTCGTTTATGGGCATGTAGTGTAGATTATCAAGCTGATGTTTCCATGGGAGATAAAATCTTAAAACAATTAGCGAACCAATATCGTAAAATACGTAATACAATTCGTTTCTGCATGGCTAACTTAGATAACCAAACCTTTAGTGCAGACGATTGCTTAGATTACAGTTCTTTAGCTCCTTTAAATCAATACATGTTGATTTTATTACGTAATGCGATTGCAGATGTAGAAAAAGCATATAACGAATATCGTTTTGCGGATGTTGTATCTACTCTTACAAACTTAATGACAAACGATCTATCCGCTTATTACATGGATTACACAAAAGATATCTTGTACTGTAATGATGTGAATGATCGAAGTCGTAGAGAAGTACAAACTGTGCTTTATACAGCGGTTGAAGTATTAGCTAAGTTATGGGCACCAATCCTTCCTCATACGATGGAAGAAGTTAATGATTATATGAAGTGGAATGCTGAATCTATTCACTTAGAAGACTTCCCAGTATTAAATCTTGACTTTGATACAGAAGCAATTGAAAAGGATATGCAAGTATTGTTTGATCTCCGTAAGAAGGTCTTAAAAGCCTTAGAGGATGCACGTAGTGAAGGCATGATTGGTAAAGCCTTAGAAGCGCGTGTTACTTTACATGTAGACCAAGAAACAGAAGCTACAATGCGCCGAATCTTAGATAATCCTGCTCAATGGTTTATTGTCAGCCAAGTTGTGCTTACAGACCAAGGTGAGGAAGTAAGCGTATCTAAAGCAGAAGGACATGTATGTCCACGTTGCTGGAATGTCACAACAGCTGAAAATGAAGATTCTTTATGTGATCGTTGTGAAGCAGTAATGCATCATTGTTAATTACAAAAGTAGTCATACTTTATCGTATGGCTACTTTTTTTAAGGCAGAAAAAAAGTCAGTGCTTATTGCACTGACTTATTGTCTTTCTCGAACAATTTTGAATCCTTGTTTGTTCAATTCTTCTTTGATTACATTTAAGTGATCTTTGTTTCTTGTTTCAACGGTAATCTTTAAGAAGCAGTCATTGATAGCTAAATCTGGGTCTGCGTTGTCATAATCCACGGCAACGACGTTTCCGCCCTTCTCAGCGATGATTTTACTAACATCCGTAAGTTGACCTGGCTTATCCGTTAATTGAATCGTAAAGCTTGTTTTACGGCCGCTTAACAGCAATCCTCGTGTAATGACACGGTCAATAATATTGACATCGATATTACCACCGCTGACAATACATACGACATTCTTATCTTTGATAGGCAATTTATCAAACATCACGGCTGCAACACTAACGGCTCCAGCACCCTCAGAAACAACTTTTTGTTTTTCCAGTAAAGTTAAAATACTTGCTGCAATTTCATCTTCAGATACAGTAACAACTTCATCGACATATTTTTGCACCATTTTAAAAGTTGTATCGCCTGGATGTTTTACGGCAATTCCATCGGCAAATGTATTTACTTTATCCAAAGTAATCTGTTCACCTTTTTTGATTGAGTTATACATACTAGCGGCATTTTCGGCTTGGACACCATAAATCTTAATACTTGGTTTCATACTTTTCGCTGCAAAGGCAACGCCACTAATTAATCCTCCACCACCAATTGGTACGACAATGGCATCTACTGTATCAAGGCTTTCTAGAATTTCTAATCCAATAGTTCCTTGGCCGGCAATGACATCTTCATCATCGTATGGATGGACAAAGGTATAACCTTTTTCTTTAGCCATTTTACATGCAAGGGCATAGGCATCATCGTATGCACCTTCGGCTAAACATACTTCGGCACCATAACTTTTGGTTGCTTCTATTTTGGAAATAGGCGCATTATCTGGCATACAGATGGTACACTTGATATTTTCTTGTTGGGCTGCCAGGGCACAACCTTGGGCATGGTTACCGGCACTGGAAGCAATAATTCCTTTGTCTTTCTCTTCTTGAGATAATTGACTGATTTTGTAGTAGGCTCCACGAATCTTAAAAGAACCTGTTCTTTGTAGATTTTCTGTCTTTAAATAGACGTGATTGGTAGAACTTAAATCGAATGCAGGTATAACGGCTGTAGGACGAATGACTTTCTTTAAAACGTTTTTAGCCGCATACACTTTATCTATTGTTAGCATTGAAACACCTCTTTTTGTTATGGTCTGATTATATCATATTATTCACGCAAAAATGGAAAAATATGATAATATGAGGGAGTTTAAGGAGTTGATTTTAATGTTAGAAAATAATTGGAATATGCAAGTACATTCCCTTACAATATTTCGCCATGTCCTAGACGATGATGTCTTTTGTAAATTCTTATTGTTGTGTGATTCTATGCAAGAAGATCTTTCTACAAAAGTCGATCGCTATTGTACTTTTGTTTCAAGTCTTTATCAAAATGATACAGATTTTTCAGCTTATCTATATCGCTGGCTTATGAATGATGAAAATACGGTAATTCATCGTATCTCTCGAAAAGAAAGTTTACCGCAAGCATTGCAGGACAGTTTGCATGCAGAGCTGGAAATCCTCGAAGAAATCTCTAGTATCACAAGTGATCAAATGATTGAGTGGATGCATTACGATAGTTTTCTACCAAAGTGGGAAACTTCACATTTTGACTTTGAAAAAGACTATTTCGTGCATTTACATGCACTTCCTAAAGAAGGGTATGGCGTATTTGCGAAGTATCGTGCCTTTGGCATTCAACATGGACAATTAGTTCCTATCATTCATCCTGATCCCCAACGTTTATCGGATCTCATTGGCTATAAACGGGAAAGAGAACAAGTAATCAAAAATTCTTTAGCTTTTTTAGAGGGAATTAAAGTAAATAACGTTCTACTCTATGGCGATGCAGGAACAGGAAAATCTTCTACAGTAAAAGCCATTGTCAACGAATACTATAAAGAAGGATTACGCTTGATTGAAGTGAAAAAAGATCAGTTAGCTGTTCTACCAGAGATTATGGATAGCTTAGCGGACAATCCTTTGCACTTTATTATCTTTATTGATGATTTAAGCTTTAAATCCAACGATGATGATTTTGTCGCTTTAAAGAATATCCTGGAAGGTGGTATTCAAAATAACCAAAATAACTGTGTTGTTTATGCCACAAGTAATCGTCGCCATTTTGTTCAAGAGAATTCGAAAAATCGCGATGGTGGGGAATTGTTCAGAAACGATTCGATTCAGGAAACAATGAGTTTAGCTGCTCGTTTTGGTTTGACGGTAACCTTTACGAAACCTCTAAAGGATTTATACTTAGAAATTGTTATGCAATTGGCAGATCGTTATCAAATTGAAACAGATAGAGATGTATTAGCTATTCAAGCAGAAGCCTACGCGATTCGTAACAGTGGTCGGTCCCCTAGAACTGCGAAACAATTTATTGAATATACAAAAATCAATGAGAAGATCAAGTAAAATATCGATGACAAGTTTATACGCAACTGCAACAAAATTGTCCTGAATTTGGAATAACGGATGAAGAGATAGACCAAGTAGCGCATTTAGCTCCGATTCATGATATTGGTAAGATTCGAGTGCCAATTGAGATTTTAAATAAAAATGGAAAATTGACAAAAGAAGAAATGGGTGTTGTAAAGCAACATCCACTTACTGGCGCCGAAATGACATTAAGATTTCTAAAAAGTAAAATGACAGAGAAACTAAACAAATATAGTTATGAAATATGTAGATATCACCATGAAAGATACGATGGAAAGGGTTATCCTGATGGATTAAAAGGAGACAAGATTCCACTTTGTGCCCAAGTGGTTGGTCTTGTAGATGCCTATGATGCATTGGTAAGTGAACGTCCTTATAAACGTAAATTAACAAATGAAGAAGCAATTCAAATGATTATAAACGGAGATTGTGGAGTGTTTTCAAAAAAGCTACTACAAAGTTTTATTGCGGCAACTAAACAGCCTGATTGGATTGATAAGAGTATTTGAAATGCCTTTTATAATTTTCTTTTTCAGTCTGAAAATTCATGAATATATTTAGTTTGAATGGCTTTTAAATGAATGAATATAAAAAATGATATGCAGTGGTCGCTTACCTAGAACTGCGAAACAATTTATTGAATATACAAAAATCAATGAGAAGATAAAGTAAAATATCGATTAAAAAAAGAGAGGAAACTCTCTTTTTTTAATTGGACATTTTTAGGACTGTTTGAAATGCTTTAAGAATATTTTTTGCTAATTTTTCATCCTTAAAAAATGAATCAGAATGATATAAAACCGGTGTATTAGATATGTAAATAGCTAATGTTTCATCTTGTTTTGTGATGATTTTTAATCCTACATATATTTTTGGCTCCATTGCCGTAAAGAAGGAAGCACCACCGATATATTGGTGTAAGAAAGGTTTAGTTTTTCCTTTGAAATTTGCTTGTTCATACGCTATGTTTATTTTCTTTATCTGATCAATTGAAAAACTTCCTAAGGTTCCTTGTTTAATATCATACTTATTTGATTCATTATTGATATCAACACATTCGAATGTATAAATCATGGTGTTTACTCCTTTCTGTTTTTTTGTTTGAAGTATCTTTTTCAATTAAATTATAAAATAAAAAAAACCAAATATACAGATGATACTGTATATTTGGTTCTTAATAGAATGTTTTGTTATTTTAGAATAGCGCCGATATTTGCTCCTTGAACAAGTTTTGCGTATCGTTTTAACCAACCTTTGTTGATCTTTGGTGGAAGGATGGTTTGATGTTTTTTACGTTCGGCTAATTCTTCTTCACTGACTTGTACATTTAAGGCGTGTTCCGGAATATTTAATTCGATCATGTCACCTTCTTGAATTAAGCCAATTGGTCCACCAGAAGCTGCTTCTGGGGCAATATGTCCAATACTTGCGCCACGGCTAGCACCGGAGAAACGACCATCGGTTAATAAGGCTACGGATTTATCAAGTTTCATTCCCGCTAGGGCAGAAGTTGGATTCAACATTTCACGCATTCCAGGACCACCTTTTGGACCTTCATAGCGAATGACAACTACATCACCTGGCTTGATTTTGCCAGCATAGATAGCTTGGATAGATTCATCTTCGGAATCGAATACACGAGCTGGTCCAATGTGATGCATCATTTCAGGTGCACATGCAGATCTTTTTACTACAGCTCCATCCGGACAGATGTTTCCATAAAGAATGGCAATACCACCATTTTCTGAGTATGGTTGTTCTACTGGACGAATGATTTTTTCATCTTTGTTGATGGCATATTTGGTATTTTCGCCAACGGTTTTACCAGTTACTGTCATGCAGTCTGTATCAATTAAATGGATTTTACTTAATTCATGAAGGACAGCTTGTACGCCACCAGCACGATCTAAATCTTGCATATGGGTAGAACCAGCAGGAGCTAGGTGACATAAGTTTGGTGTACGATCACTAAATTCATTGAATGTGCTTAAATCTAAGTTATAACCAGCTTCTTGGGCAATAGCTAATAAATGTAATACAGAGTTTGAAGAGCAACCTAATGCCATATCACAAGTTAAGGCATTTTTGATACTCTTTTCATTAACGATATCTTTGACTTTAAGACCTTTTTCTAACATATCCATAACTGCCATACCTGCATGTTTCGCTAATAAGATACGTTTGTTGGAAACAGCTGGAATGGTACCATTTCCTGGAAGGGCAATACCCATGGATTCACATAGACAAGAAATACTGTTAGCTGTGTACATACCTGCACAACTTCCACATCCTGGGCAGACACCTTGTTCGAATTCTTCCAGGTCTTTATCATCGATGATATTGGCTTTACGTGCACCTACGGCTTCGAAAATCTTTGATAGAGATACTTCTTCACCTTTTACGTGTCCGGCTAACATTGGTCCACCGGTACATACTACCGTTGGAACATTGACACGTAAGGCTCCCATCAACATACCTGGTACGATCTTATCGCAACTTGGAACTAATACTAAGGCATCGAAACAATGGGCTTCAGCCATCGTTTCTACACTATCAGCAATTAATTCACGGCTTGCCAGGGAATAGTGCATACCTTTATGTCCCATCGCAATTCCATCACAAACTCCAATAGCTGGTACGACAATTGGAGTACCACCTCGCATCGAAACACCGGTTTTGATAGCTTCGACAATTTTGTCTAAGTGGAAGTGACCAGGAACGATATCACTTTTAGCGGATACGATTCCTACTAGGGGTTGATCTAATTCTTCTTTGGTATAACCCATCGCATAGAACAAGCTGCGCATTGGAGCCTTTTCGACACCTTGGGTTACTTGAGCACTTTTTTTATTGTTCATATATTCTCCTTTTTTAAAAGAGGCGGTGCTTGCCGCCTCGTTTAAGTCAATTAATCGTCTGTTTCTACAGATTCTCGGGAAATACCGGTAATTCCGGTTCGACAAATTTCTTCGATTTTGTAACAACTTAACATTTCTAATAAACCGTCGATCTTTTCTGGTGCACCAGTTAATTCGATAATCATATTAGTTTTTGTTAGTGAAATGATTTTTCCACGATATATATTTACAATTTCGATGATGCCGGAACGATTGGTCTTATCACAAGAAACTTTTAATAGAAGCAATTCTCTAAATAAACTGTTGTTGTGATTCAACAAGAATAAATCTTTGACCGGTTCAAGTTTTCGCGTTTGAGTCATAATTTGCGAAAGGGAAGTATCATTTCCATCAAATACAACGGTAATACGCGAAATTTTTGGATCGTTTGTGGTCGAAACAGTTAGGGAATCGATATTGAAACCACGACGTCCGAATAAACTTGCTACACGGGTTAATACATTGGATTGGTTTTCTACAAAAATACTTAGTACTTCTCTTGCCATGGTCTCACCTCTAATCAACAATCATATCTTCTAATGTTCCACCATTTGGAATCATAGGTAATACACGTTCTTCTTTATCAATGTTGCAGGCAATCCAAACTGGACCTTTGCACTGCAAAGCTTGTTTATAGGCTTCTTTGAATTCTTCTAAGGTATTGCATTCAAAGCCTTTGGCACCAAATCCTTCAGCGACTTTTACATAGTCAGTTTTACGATTTAATACCGTTTGGGAATAGTGTTTGTCATAGAATACAGTTTGCCATTGATAAACCATTCCTAAAACTTTGTTGTCAAGAATGATGGTAATAATTGGCAAATCATAACTTACAGCGGTACATCCTTCGTTTAAATTCATATGGAAAGAACCATCTCCGGTAAAGTGAACGACACGTTTGTCTGGATTTCCAATTTGTGCACCAATGGCAGCACCATAACCGAATCCCATCGTTCCTAATCCACCACTGGTAATAAAACGACGTGTATTATGATGTTTAACATATTGGGCAGCCCACATTTGGTGTTGACCAACATCGGTTACATAGATGGTATCTTTATCGGTTAAATCACATGCAGCCTCAATTAAATCTTTTGGACGAAGTTTTCCTTCTAGAGGAATGCGTACCGATTTTTGATAAGCTGTTACGGTTTCAATCCATTTTTCATGTTTACTTTCTTTTAATAAAGGAAGTAAAGCTTGTAGTACATCTTTGATATCACCGATAAGACTATAGTTAATTAAAACGTTTTTATTGATTTCACTTGCATCGATATCAATATGAATGATTGCCGCACGTTGGGCAAAACGACGTGGATTTAAAGCTACACGATCTGAGAATCTTGTACCTAATGCGATAACAACATCCGCCTCATCAATGGCTTTATTGGCAGCAATCGTACCATGCATTCCAATTAAACCAAGGTTTTTTGGATCATCGCAATCAATGACACCAGCAGCCATCATGGTATAGGTTGCCGGAATATCGGCTTTTTGAATTAATTCATATAATTCTTCACGCGCATCACTTGCTTCTACACCACCACCAAAATAGATGACAGGACGTTTACTTTCATTAATGATGCGGGCAATTGTTTCAATGTCTTTTTGTTTGAACTTTGGATGGGGAGCCAATGGAATTGGTTCTTGTTTTTCATATTCTATTGTAGCAGCTGTAACATCTTTTGTGATGTCTACAAGAACAGGCCCTTTTCGTCCTTCATTGGCAATTCGGAATGCATTACGTAAAGCATCTGCTAAGTCATCAATTCGATTGACAAAGTAATTATGTTTTGTGATTGGTAGTGTCACTCCGGTAATACTAATTTCTTGGAAAGAGTCACGGCCAATAAAGCTATCTCCTACATTGCATGTGATTGCTACCATTGGTATACTATCCATATAAGCTGTAGCAATACCTGTGACAAGATTGGTAGCACCTGGTCCACTGGTAGAGAATACAACTCCGGTCTTTCCGGTTGAACGGGCAAATCCATCTGCAGCATGAGCAGCACCTTGTTCATGAGCTGTAATTATATGATGGATTTTGTCAGAGTAGTCGTATAGTGCGTCATATACATTTAACGCTGCTCCTCCAGGGTAGCCAAATACTGTGTCAACATTTTGTTCGAGTAATACTTCCATTACAATTTGTGATCCAGTTAATTTCATAGTCACCCTCCTTAAAAAATGGTTTACGACCATTATAACCCTTTATTAATGTTAGCTCAACCATGATGTTTCATGAAATTTCCAATTTTTTTTCAAAAAGTCTGTAAAGTTTGTTGAAAATTATTCATTCATCTTTTATAATCGTTTATAAATTAAGCAACGAACTGGAGTAGTACAGTGATTGTTTTGTTCTAGCGAGCAAGTGTTTGGTGAAAACTTGTACAAACAACATTGGAACTTGTCAGGGAGCTTAACGCACCTCTGCGTTATAGAGGTTTGAGTGTTCGTGTCAATGTTGGCAGGAAAACTAAGGTGGTACCGCGTTTTTAACGTCCTTAGATGCTAAGGGCGTTTTTTTATTGAAGGAGGAAAAGCGATATGGATTACAGAAAATACGGCAAAGAATACTATTTGCCCCCAGAACCTTGTTATGATTGGGTGAAAAAAGACTGCGTAGATCACGCACCAATTTGGTGTAGTGTGGATTTGCGTGATGGTAATCAGGCATTGATTATTCCTATGAGTTTAGATGAAAAAATTAAATTCTTTAAGACTTTGGTCCAAGTAGGATTTAAGGAAATTGAAATTGGCTTCCCAGCAGCCAGTGAAACAGAATATGAATTCTGTCGTCGTTTGATTGAGGATAACTTAATTCCCGATGATGTAACGATTCAAGTCTTAACGCAAGCTCGCGAACATATTATTCGTAAAACTTTTGAAGCTATCAAAGGTTGTAAAAGAGCTGTTGTTCATGTTTACAACTCAACAAGTGTTGCCCAACGTGAACAAGTATTTAAAAAGTCAAAAGAACAAGTCAAACAAATTGCAGTCGATGGGGCTAAGTTATTGAAAGATCTTGCGGTGGAAAGTGATTCTGAATTAATTTTTGAATATTCACCAGAAAGTTTTACTGGAACGGAACCAGAATATGCTTTGGATGTATGTAATGCCGTTATTGATGTTTGGCAACCAACGCCAGATCATAAAGTCATTATCAATTTACCAGTTACGGTAGAAATGAGTATGCCTCATGTCTATGCAAGTCAGGTTGAGTATATGCATAAACATATGCATAATCGTGATTCGGTTATTTTATCTTTACATCCTCACAATGACCGTGGAACGGGAATTGCGGATACAGAATTAGGTTTATTAGCCGGAGCAGATCGTGTTGAAGGTACATTATTTGGTAATGGAGAACGTACGGGAAACATCGATATTATTACGGTAGCTATGAATATGTATGTTCTTGGTATTGATCCAAAATTGGATTTCTCCAATATGCCAGCCATTCGTAAAGTTTATGAAGAAGTAACACGTATGAAAGTCTATGATCGTGAACCTTATTCTGGTGATTTGGTTTATGCTGCCTTCTCTGGTAGTCACCAAGATGCGATTGCCAAAGGTTTTGCCCTTCATAAAGAACATCCAGAACATTGGAATGTACCATATTTATTAATTGATCCAGGAGATATTGGACGTAAATACGATAAAGATGTAATTCGTATCAATTCACAATCTGGTAAAGGTGGTATTGGTTTTGTTCTTCAAGAGTATTATGGATTCGATTTACCAAGAGTATTCCGAGAAGAGTTTGGTTACTATATTAAAAACATCAGTGATCATAAACATGCCGAATTGATGCCAAATGAAGTCAAAGATATCTTTGATCGTGATTTTGTGAATTTGAAGACCCCACTTGAAGTGAATGATTATCACTTTACGCGTAATGGTCAAATTGTTAGTGCATATTTAGATGTGACATTTAATGGTGAACAATTTGATATTTCTGGAAAAGGAAATGGTCGTTTGGATGCCGTTGCGAATGCGATTCGTAAACACTTCAAGATCGACTTTGATATTGAAGATTATTCTGAACACTCCTTAAGTATTGGATCTGCTTCAAAAGCGGTAGCGTATGTACAAATGACTGATGAAGATAACGAACATCGTTTTGGTGTTGGTGTAGATGATGATATTATCTTAGCTTCTATTTACGCACTATTCAGTGCGGTAAACCGTTATTATCGTGAAGGAAAGGGTTTAAAATAATGGGAATGACAATGACGCAAAAGATTCTAGCTGCTCATGCTGGTCTAGAATCTTGTAAAGCAGGTGACTTGATTGAAGCTAAATTGGATCTGGTGATGGCTAATGACATCACTGGTCCTATGGCTTTACCAATTATTCAACAAATGGGTGGACATGTATTCGACAAAGATAAAGTCGTTTTTGTTCCGGATCATTTCACTCCAAATAAAGATATTAAAAGTGCGGAAAACTCAAAAGCTATTTTAGATTTTTCTATTCAAGAAAAATTGACACATAAGATGGTACAAGGAAAATGTGGGGTAGAACATGCGATTTTACCAGAAAGAGGTTTAGTCTATGCTGGTCAATGTGTGATTGGTGCTGACTCACATACTTGTACATATGGTGCTTTAGGGGCTTTTTCTACTGGTGTAGGAACAACCGATATTGCTGCTGGTATGGCAACGGGTATCGCTTGGTTTAAAGTTCCAAGTGCACTGCAATTCTATTTACATGGAAAATTAAATCCTTATGTAAGTGGAAAAGATGTCATCTTACATATAATAGGAAAGATTGGTGTTGATGGTGCCCTTTATAAATCGATGGAATTTGCTGGACCTGGTGTAAGTGAATTATCCATGGATGATCGTTTTACAATCTGTAATATGGCAATTGAGGCAGGTGCTAAAAATGGTATCTTCCCAGTTGATCAAAATGCGATTGACTATATGGAAAATGCCGGTGTGAAAGATTATACGATTTATGAAGCAGACAAGGATGCAACGTATGAATCTATCATTGATATTGATTTATCCGAGATTCGTCCAACGGTTGCGTTCCCACATTTACCTGGTAATGCCCATACAATTGATGAAATTGAAGCAGAAGAACCAATTTATGTAGATCAAGTCGTTATTGGTTCTTGTACGAATGGTCGAATTTCTGATTTACGAAAAGCTGCAGCCATCTTAAAAGGCCATACGGTTGCCGAAAATGTTCGTGTAATGGTTGTACCAGCTACGCAAAAGATTTTCTTACAATGTGTACACGAAGGTTTAGTGGATATTTTTGTCAATGCGGGTTGTGCTTTCAATACACCTAGCTGTGGTCCATGTATGGGTGGTCATATGGGTGTTATGGCCAATGGTGAAAAATGCTTATCTACCACAAACCGAAACTTTGTAGGACGTATGGGAGATACGAAGTCATTGATTTATTTAGCTAGTCCTGAAATTGCTGCAGCTACAGCGATTAAAGGTTATATTGCCAATCCAGAACACATCAAAGGAGGAGAATAAGAATGAAAGAAGCACATGGAACAGTATTAAAATATGGTGACAATGTGGATACAGATGTCATTATTCCAGCGCGTTATTTGAACTCTTTTGATGCCAAAGAATTAGCGAGTCATGCGATGGTTGATATTGACTCTACTTTTACCAGTCGTGTAAAAGCTGGTGATATTATGGTGGCACGTAAGAACTTTGGTTGTGGTTCCAGTCGTGAACATGCGCCACTTGCTTTAAAGACAGCAGGAATTTCATGTATTATTGCCGATAGTTTTGCACGTATCTTTTATCGTAATGCGATTAATATTGGTTTATCGATTATGGAATGTCCAGAAGCTGCTGCAAATATTTCCGAAGGGGATGAAGTAAAGGTTGATTTTGATACGGGTGTCATCACCGATGTAACGACTGGAAAAGAATTTCATGCGGCTCCATTCCCACCATTTATGCAAAACATTATTGCTCAAGGTGGTTTGGTTAATTATGTTAACGCAAAAAAGGAGAATCAATAATGGAAAAGAAAATTGCAGTTGTTCGTGGTGATGGAATCGGTCCTGAAATCGTTGGGGAAGCATTGAAGGTTCTTTCCGCTATTGAAAAGAAGTATCATCATACTTTTACCTTAGATGAAGTTTTAGCTGGTGGTGCGGCAATTGATGCAACGGGAGAATGTTTACCGCAAAAATCAATTGATCAGCTATTAGCGAGTGACAGTGTATTATTAGGTGCTGTTGGTGGTCCAAAGTACGATAGTCAACCACCTGAAAATCGTCCTGAAAAAGCGCTTTTACGCATCCGTAGTTTGTTGGGATTGTTTGCCAATATTCGTCCTGCTGTTCTATTTGAACAATTGGCAGATGCTTCTCCTTTGAAACCTGAAATTGTTCAAGAAGGCATTGATTTTGTCGTTGTTCGTGAATTGACAGGTGGTATTTATTTTGGTGAGCATAAAACCGAAGGGGATGTGGCAACCGACATCATGTCCTATAGCGAAGAGGAAATTCGTCGTATTGCCAAAGTTGCTTTTGATACCGCAATGGTACGACGTAAAAAAGTGACTTGTGTCGATAAAGCAAATGTTTTAGATACATCTAAATTATGGCGTAAAGTCGTCACTGAACTTGCCAAAGAATATCCAGAAGTCTCTTTAGATTTTATGTATGTTGACAATGCGGCTATGCAGTTGTGTAAGAAGCCAAGTCAATTTGATGTCATCTTAACAGAAAATATGTTTGGGGATATTCTTAGCGATGAAGCTAGTATGTTAACAGGAACTATTGGTACGATTGGTTCTAGTTCAATGGGTAGTAGCAGTGTTGGTATGTATGAACCAATTCATGGTTCTGCGCCAGATATTGCTGGCCAAGATTTAGCCAATCCTTTAGGAACGATTTTATCCGTTGCGATGATGTTGCGTTATTCTTTCCATTTGGAACAAGAAGCAAAAGATATTGAAAATGCTGTTAATGAAGTTTTAAATGCAGGATATCGTACAGCTGATATGATGAGTGAAGGTATGAAAAAAGTCGGATGTAAAGAAATGGGAGATTTAGTTGTTTCATTTATTTCATAATTTAATGAAAATGATTGAAACTTACATTGACGATTCTTTTCAGAGGTGTATTATTAATACAGAATATTTAGGAGGGTTTATCTTATGGAAATCAGATTTGAGAAAGCAGATCACTTAAAAGAAAAACCAACCGGTACATTGGGATTTGGTAAATATTATACCGATTATATGTTTGTTGCCGATTGGGATGCAGGACAAGGATGGCATGACGCACGTATTACTCCATATGCGCCTATCATGATGGATCCAGCAACCATGGTATTACACTATGCGCAAGAAACATTTGAAGGTTTAAAAGCTTATAAAACAGATGACGGTCGAGTATTAATGTTCCGTCCAGAAATGAACGCACGTCGTTTCATTAATTCAAACAAGCGTTTGAGTATGGCAACTTTACCAGAAGAGGACTTTGTTCAAGCATGTGAATCTTTGGTACGTGTTGAAAAAGATTGGATTCCTACAGGGGATGGTGAATCTTTATATATTCGTCCTTATATGTTCGCAACGGAAAAAGCTGTTGGTGTTCATCCAAGTCGTTCTTATAAATTTATTATTATTTGTTCACCAGTTGGTGCTTACTATCCAGAAGGTGTAAGTCCAGTTAAGATTTATATCGAAGATGAATATACTCGTGCTACTGTTGGTGGTACAGGATTCACAAAATGTGGTGGTAACTATGCAGGTAGTTTGAAAGCTCAAGAAAAAGCTGAAGAATTAGGTTATACACAAGTTCTTTGGTTGGATGGTGTTCATCGTCAATATGTAGAAGAAGTTGGTTCTATGAACGTTATGTTCAAGATTGATGGTAAGATCATTACAGCTCCTGCTGGAGAAACTGTATTACCTGGTGTTACACGTGATTCAATGATTCAACTTTTGAAATCATGGGGTTATGAAGTAATTGAAAAACACTTAGATGTAAATGAATTAATGGAAGCTGGTAAAAACGGTAAGCTTGAAGAAGCTTGGGGAACTGGTACAGCTGCTGTTATTTCTCCAATTGGAGAACTTTACTATAAAGGTGAAAAAGTTACTATTAATGGATTTAAGACTGGTGAATTAACCCACAAGTTATATGATACATTGACTGGTATTCAATGGGGAAGATTGGAAGACAAATTCCATTGGACTGTTGAAGTTAAATAGTTTCTATGCACTCTTCTTAGGAAGGGTGTTTTTTTTGTGCAAAAGAAAGACAAGATGAAATAAATCATCTTGTCTTAATTGGATAAGCTTACCTTTTTCCGAATGGATTTTGTGGTATAGATTTTAAAGCCTTTGGTTGTGAAATCAGCTTTTTTATTTGGTGCTTGGGCTTTATCGAAAATCCAAATTGCTTGCACCTTTTCTTTTTTAGCCAGGGCATAGCCATCTTCAAAGTTTAAAGAGAATAGAGCAGTGCTTAAACCATCGGCTTTGGTAGAATTCTTGGTAAGTACTGTTACGCTACGACATTGTTTTGCGGGCATCAAAGTATCCGGATCAATGATATGAGAATAGCGGGTACCATTTACGGTGTAGTATCTTTGATAGTCACCACTTGTTACAATGGCTTGATTTGTTTGATCGACTTCTATATTTAATAGGGAATCGGAACTATCTGGATTTTGTACACCGATGTTCCAATTTGATCCATCGGATTTCTTGCCAATCAATACAACATTTCCTCCCGCATTGATAAAGCCGTTATGAAGACCTGCTTTATTGAGTTTTTCTTTGGTCAGCTGGGCTGTATATCCTTTGGCTATGCCACCTAGATCCAACATACATTGTGAATCCGTAAGGGAGATGGTATTGCCCTGAATCTGGATTTTATCCATGCCAGTGTGTTGACTGGCTGCATTTAGTTCTTCTTGGCTGGGAAGGTTTCCACTTTTTCCTTTTTCATTTAAGGTCATGCCTTGTTCACGATAGTCATGCCAAATATTCATAACACTACCGTAACTGATATCAAATTTTGAACATACTTGATTGATCTTTATCGCATCTTTGATACATTTCATTGTCGTTTGATCAACTTCGATGAGATGATTTGCCGCTTCGTGATTGATCGTATATATATTATTGATCTTCGAATAGGCATGGTATTGATCAAAGCGTTTGTTGTTTTCTTTGAATGTGTTTTCTACGATTTTTGTGTATTTTGCGAACTCTTCATCCGTACAATCTGCTTGGAAGGTGATAGAGGTATCAAAGCCTACATCGGTAAGGGTAATACTCTGGGTGCTGCTTTTGGATCGGGATTGAATAAAACAGACAATAGAGACCATAATTAAAAGGAAACAAAGGGATAAAATCAGCCAGCTTTTACTATTTTTTTTCATGTGGACATTATATGCTTTTTGCCTGATTTTGTCGAATAAGTTCAGCTTGAATCTACTTTTAAAAAGGGTTATGATGTGTACTGATTAAATGGAAGGAGAGGAATAGATCTATGTCACTATTTTTAGGATCTATGCGACAACATATTCCAGGTCGAAAAGAACTGACAGAAAAATCTCAAGTGCTATCTTTAATGCCTAAAGAGAATGTTTACATTCCTTTGATTCATGGTCGAAGCACGGCAGATGATTTTGAAGTTTTCGTTTCCGAGGGAGATGAGGTCAAAGTTGGAACAAAACTTGCCCAAACTAAAGGAGGTTTATTTGTTCCAATCTATTCAAGTGTTTCTGGAGTTTATCGTGGAACCGCAAAAAGAATGCACAATTCAATGCGTCCACAAGTACATATGGTAATTGAACCGGATGGAAAACAAGAAACCATTCAGGCATTTGAACCAAAGGATTATACTTCTTTAACAGAACAAGAGTGTGTTGATTTTGTCAAAGAAGCAGGAATTATTGGTTTAGGAGGTGCTGGTTTCCCTACTTATGTAAAATATGGAAAACCAGATGGAGTTCAATGTGTTCTTATCAACGCTGTTGAATGTGAACCATATATTACAGCTGATTATCGAAATGTCATGGATGATGTGGATGATTTGATTACCGGTTGTCTTATTATGAAAAAGATGGCTAAAGTTGATACGGTTTATATATGTATCAAAGAATCCCATCCTGATTTGATTGAAAAAGTAAAAGCTGCTTGTAAAGACGGTGTGCAAGTACGTCCTGTACCAGATGTATATCCAATGGGATGGGAACGTGTTCTTGTACGTGAAATCTTACATAAAGAATATGGTATGTTACCAGCTGAAGCCGGTGCTATTGTAGACAATGCGACAACAGCTATTGCCATGGCTCGTGCCTTTAGATTGGGAGAACCAATTGTACGTAAGACGATTACCGTAAGTGGTGATGGTGTAAAAAATCCAATGAACGTATCCGTTCCTGTAGGTATGCCAGTTAATGAAATTATTGAAGCATGTGGTGGATATACATGCGATAGTGTTCGTTTGATTGCTGGTGGACCTATGATGGGTAAAACGATTTTAAATGATCAATTTGTGATTGACCGTGCCATGAACGCTTTGACGATTTTAAAGCATGTTGAAGACGATGCCATTGAATGTTTACGTTGTGGACGTTGTTCCGATCATTGTCCATCTGGCTTACAACCAGTTCGTATTGCGGCTGCCGTAAAAGCCAATGATGTCGATGAAATGATTAAACGTGGGGCATCTAGTTGTATTGAATGTGGTTTATGTACATATGTTTGTCCAAGTCATATCAATGTTACGGAAAATGTACGTAAGGCAAAACGTGTAATTGCCTTGAAGAAGAAATAGGGAGGATGAATATGAAGTTTAGTTTTCATGTGAGCCCAAGCTTAAAAGGTAATTTAACAACCAAAGAGATCATGAAAGAATTGACTCTTGGCTTATTGCTAGTATTTGTCTTGGCGGTTTTCTATTATGCAAGTGCATATGGATCTCGTTATGCACTTCAAGCGATTCTTTTATTAGTTTGTTCATTAGTCACAACTCTTGTTTGTGAATTCTTATTTGCGAAAATTCGTAAAAGAGATCCTAAAAAAGAAATTCAAAATTCATTTGGATGGGTAACAGCTATTATCTTGACGTTAATGGTTCCTATTTCAACACGTCCATATGCTTTGATTATTTCTACAGCTTTCGCAATTATCTTCGGTAAGATGTTATTTGGTGGTTTTGGCCATAATATCTTTAACCCTGCAGCTGTTGGTCGTGCCGTTATCTTTGCGACATTTACTGGTGCTTCTACAAATTTAGTAACAAGTGCTACACCAACTGCTTTAATTGCCAATTCTTATGGATGGGTTCCTGCCAATGCTGATGCTTTGGATGGCTTCCTTTCTCAAGTAGGTGGATGGTCTAGCTTATTTTTAGGAACATATCCTGGAGCTTTAGGCGAAACCTTTACAATTGCGATTGTCTTAATTGGTATTTTCTTAATTGTTCGTAAGATTATTGACTGGCGTGTTCCAGTTGTATATTTAGGTACGATCTTTGTGATGACGGCAATTGTTGCCATTATTACCGGTGTTGGATCTTACCATGGTATTCCAGGCTTTATTTGGTATCCTGTACTTCATCTTATTTTAGGTGGTGTTGTTTTTGGAGCCTTCTTTATGTTGACCGATCCTGTTACAAGTCCTACAAGTGCAGCTGGTCGTACGATCTTTGCCTTGGGTGCTGGAATCTTAACAGTATTGATTCGTTTAACAGGTAACTTACCTGAAGGTTGTTTATATTCTATCTTATTGATGAATATGATGACGCCATTAATTGAATCTTTATTAGATGGAAAACAATTAGATATCTTAAAGAAAGCAAAACATGGTTTCATCTACTTAGCTTTAGTTGGCTTAGCTATTACGATTTTTGCCGCTTGCTCTGTACATCCTGTTTCAAATCCAAAGGGTGAAAAAGAAGCAAAAGTTGTTGAAAATGTGGAGGTGAATGTTCTATGAACAAGATCTTACATTTAACGATTTTCTTAGCAATTATTTCTGCAATTGCTGGTGGAGCATTGGCTTTTGCCAATAACTTGACAGCTCCTGTTATTGCGGAAAACGAATTGAAACAAGAACAAGAATCTTTGCAAAAAATGTATAAGTCAGCAGCTTTAGACGATTTTAAACAAGTGAAGTTTACGGAAGATTCTAAAACTGTGCAAAAGGTTTATTCTTATAAAGACTTTTATATCTTTAATATGTCTGTATCTGGATATAAGGATGGAACAACTTTCTTAGTATCTATTAATAAAGATACAGGTGTTGTTGATAAGTATTTAGCTTTATCTAATGGAGATACAAAAGGTTTAGGTTCAAAAGTTATGGATAGTCCTTTCCGTAAGAGCATTGAAGGAAAGAAAGCTTCTGATCATTTAGATACGATTTCCGGAGCAACCATTTCTTCGAGTGCTGTAACGGCAGGTATTAATGAAGCTGCTGGTTACGTAGATGAGTTGAAAGGAGAATAGATATGTCAAAATTTCAAAGTTTTAAAAATGGATTATTGAAAGAAAATCCAGTATTCTCTTTATTCTTAGGTATTTGTTCGACTTTAGCAATCACTACAACAGTAGATAATGCGATTGGTATGGGTATTGCGGTAATTGTTGTCTTGATTATGTCAAACGTAATTATTTCTTTATTACGTAATATCATTCCAGATGAAGTACATATTCCGGTATATATCGTTATTATTGCGACATTGGTTAAAATTGTTCAAATGTTGATTGCAGCCTATGCGCCTGCATTAAATACCAGTCTTGGTGTATTTATTCCATTGATCGTTGTTAACTGTATTATCTTAGGTCGTGCCGAAGCTTATGCGTGCAACCATAATCCTATGGATGCTGCATTAGATGGTTTAGGTATGGGTTGTGGATATACATTAGCTGTATTATCTATGAGTTTTATTCGTGAAGTAATCTCTACGGGAGGCTTTAAAGTTTCTAACCCATTTAATACAAGCCAGGTTTTCTTGAATGTACATATTATCCCAAGTAATTTTACTATCAGCATGTTCTCTTCAGCTGTAGGTGCTTTCTTAACTTTCGCTATGTTGGCAGCCTTTGTTGGATGGTATAAAGATCGTGCTGCGAAAAAAGAAGCAGAAGCTGCTAAGGAGGGAAAATAGTTTATGTCTGAATTATTTGGCTTATTATTTACCAGCTTAATTGTTAATAACGTTATCTTAACCCAGTTCTTAGGTATGTGCCCATTCATGGGTGTTTCGAAAAAACGTACTAGTGCATTAGGTATGGGTGTTGCCGTTGTCTTTGTTATCGTTGCCGCATCTATTATTACATTTGGTTTATATTATCTTGTCCTTGTTCCTTTGAAATTGGAATTTATGGATTTGATTACCTTTATTCTAGTTATCGCGTCTTTGGTACAATTAACGGAAATGTTTATTAAAAAGACAAGTCCTGCTCTATATAAGAGTTTAGGTGTTTATCTTCCTTTGATTACTACAAACTGCGTTGTATTAAATGTATGTTTAGTAAATATTCAAAATGGATATGATTTTGCGCACATGATTATGTATTCTGTTGGTACACCAATGGGATTTGCCCTTGTTCTTTATATTTTCTCTACAATTCGTGAACGTTTGGAATTAAGCGATGTTCCAGAATTCTTTAAGGGAAATCCAATTGCCTTGGTTGTAGCAGCTATTATGTCTATGGCCTTTACTGCCTTTGCGGGAGTTATTTAATGTTTCGAATTCTTGCAGCTATACTGTTTGTTGGCGCATTGATTGGCATTTATATTTGGGCTTATTTAAATAACAAAAAAACCCCTGTTCCAAAAGGGTGTGAAAATTTAAAAACAGACTGTGATGGATGTAAACTGGTTTCTTGCTCTTTACATCCAGATCACGATAAAAAGTAGGAGGAATACAATGATTGCAGCAATCGTAATGATGCTTGTTCTTGGTGGTCTTCTTGGTTTGGGATTAGGAATTGCTGATTCTAAATTAAAGGTTGAAGTGGATGAACGAGTTGAACATGTAACGGGCATGCTTCCTGGTTATAACTGTGGAGGTTGTGGTTACCCTGGTTGTTCTGGATTTGCAGAAGGCATGGTTTCTGGAGAAACAAATCAATTCTTATGTAAACCAACAAAACCAGATCAAAAAGCTAAAATTATCCAATATTTAAAAGAAACCCCAGGTCCTGATGGTAGTACCATCGATATTAAAGGGTAATGAAAAAGTCGGCTGTTAAGCCGGCTTTTTATATGTTTGGAGAATTTCTTGTACTTGTTCTTGGTTTGGATCAATATAAATTGTTTTATATTTTTTCATTGTCACAAAGCCAATTTTGGAACCAGGTACTTTTTTTAACTGGTTGATGGGACAATAGTCTACAGGAACACTACTTGATAGTTGACCTTTGGAATAATAGGCAGCAAGTAAGGCACACATTCGAATCAGTTCTTCATTTACTTCCTCACATTTTAGTAAAACATGAGAACCATGATAGTCTTTGACGTGAAACCATAAATCTTCTTTGCGTGCGAGTTTATGGGTGATGTAGTTGTTTTGAATATTATTCTTACCTACATAAATATCTGCCTCATTAACTTTTAGATGAATGAGGTTTGGTACATTTTTCTTTTTAACTTTGCGCTTCGTATTCTTTTGGAAGAGCACACGATTATTTACGAGTTCTTCTCGGATTTCTAAAGCGTCTTCAATAGATGCATATTTTAATTGGTCACTTAACTGGGTATAGTATTCAATTTCATCTTTACATATTTGTATTTGTTCTTCCAAGATACTCTGAGAGCGTTTTAGTTTATGATATTTCTGGTAATACTTGTTGGCATTGCCTTTGATATCTAGTCGCATATCAATCGGAATTGTGACTTCTTCACCTGTTTCAAAAGATGTAAGTACAATATTTGGCTGTTTCTTGATTTGACTCATATACGCAAACAATAAGTCACCATATTCTTGATACTTTTTATAATCTTTTGATTTATCTAAGGTTTGCAGCAACTTAGGTAATTTTTTCTTTTCGCGTTTTAATTCTTTTTCTACGGTTCGATATACATCACCACATTGTTCCTTGATGCGAATTTTATGTTCCTTTTCTGTATAGAGGGCATTTAGTCCTTCCATAAGCGGATACACTTTGGCTTGTTTATGTAAATGGGTTAATTCAATACAATGATAGTCTGTATCATAGACATATAAGGTTTGACTATGAATGACTTCTTGGATTAGATCGGCATATTTTTCTCCTTGGTGAATTCGATAAGCAAACTCGGTAGATAAAATAGGAGAAAAACCATAGACCTGGGAAACTAAACTTTGGT
This sequence comes from Firmicutes bacterium AM41-11, assembly GCA_003480165.1. GTDB lineage: Bacteria > Bacillota_I > Bacilli_A > Erysipelotrichales > Erysipelotrichaceae > Absicoccus. Next base: position 78,662 of record QUIQ01000004.1, read on the forward strand.
CAAAATCGAGATTTTTCGCCTGGGTGGGAATTTGTTTCTGGCCTTGTTCAGGATATTTATAGACGGCACCAGGGTGTATAAATCGTTTGGAGTTTTCATATACAGGAATACGCTTTAATGCATCAATGATGACTTCTTTCTCATTCACTAAAATCATATTTGCGTATTTTCCCATTAATTCTACATATAAGTTAAATCCAACGTAATCTCCCAGTTCATTTCTTGTTGCCAGATGAAAACATAAGATGCGGTCATAGTTCATTTGTTCGATTGATTCAATGATACAATTCGCACATTGTTTACGTAAGACCATAACAAAATTGCTAGGATTTGCCTGGGTTGTTTCGCGTTGGTTTGTTAGGTATAAACGATTTGTGTTTGAGTGTACATTAATCAATAACTTTTGATTTCCATGATTTCGAGTATGGAGTTGAAAGAGGATTTCTTCGTCACTAATATTTTGAAATTTATTGATTTTACATGGGCAAAGCTCATTTAATTGTTTTGTGATTGTCACAAGTAAAAGTCCATCCATTGCCATATTTTTTCCTCCAATCTTTCGTATTGTAACATATTGATAAATTCTTTGACACTCTTATCTTTCGAGGATACAATGGGGTATATAAAAAAGGGAGATTGTGCATGAAACGTGGATTATTAATCATTTTAAGTGGTCCGAGTGGTGTAGGAAAAGGGACAATTCGTAAGTTTTTTGAAAAGAGTACCAAATTAAATTTAGCTTATTCTACATCTATGACAACAAGAAAACCACGTGTGGGTGAAGTTGATGGTGTCGATTACTTTTTTACAACACGCGATAAGTTTGAACAGGCTATTAAGAATGGCGACTTGTTGGAATATGCGGAGTTTGTCGGTAACTATTATGGCACACCACTGAAAGAAGTGAACCGTTTACGTGATGAAGGGAAAAATGTTTTATTGGAAATTGAAGTACAAGGGGCTATACAAGTTCAGAAACGTTGTCCAGATGCCTTGAGTATTTTTATCATTCCACCTTCCATGGATGAATTAGAACGACGTATTCGTGGTCGTCGTAGTGAACCAGAAGAAATCATTCAACAGCGTTTAGCTAAAGCCAACCATGAAATGAAAATGATCAAAGAATATAAGTATATTGTTTGTAATGATGATCCAAAACTTGCAGCAGAACTCATTGAGACGATTATTCTTCGTCACATTGAATTAGAGGAAAATAAATAAATTTGCAAGTTCGTAGGTTTTGTGGTATTAAATATATGTATAGTTAGTAAGGAGTGGGTCATCCCACTCCTTAATTTTGGAAGGAGAAATGTATGGATCGTTTGAAAAAATGGATTGAACCCATTTTGGCTGAGAATGGTTGTCGTTTGTATGACTTAGAATGGCTAACCAATGAAAAACCACCTTTGTTGCGAATTTCGATTGAGAAATTAGAAGGTGCTGTGGATTTAGATACTTGCGCTAGTTGTAGCGATGCCATTGGTACATTCTTAGATGAAAAAGACTGGTATGACAAAGAATACAATTTGGAAGTTTGTTCACCTGGTGCTGAACGCGAACTGAAGAATGAAGAACAAATGCAGAACGCAATTGGTAGCTATGTCTATGTAAAACTTAAAAATCCGAAACAAGGATTGGATCATGTGTTTGGAGATTTAAAAGAAGTACAAGAAGAGTCTGTAACGATTCAATATAAAGATAAAACGCGAAATAAAGAAATTGAAATTGATCGAGAAAATATTTCTTTAATTATGACGGCAGTAAAAGTATAGGAGCTATGTATGAAAGTAAAAGTTAGTGATTTAAAAAACGCATTATTAGGTATTGAATCCAATCGACAATTATCTTCTGATATTGTTGAAGGAGCATTGGTTGAAGCTTTATCGAAAGCGTATCGTAAACACGTAAATATTCCTGATGGATATGTACATGTTGCGATTGAAAATGGTCACATTCATATCTATCCACAACGTATGGTGGTAGAAGAAGTCGAAGATGATGCTTTGGAATTCTCTCTAGAAGATGCCCAAAAATACAAAAAAGACGCTAAGATTGGTGATTTAGTTGATGAAGACGAAGTAGATTTTACAGAATTTGACCGTGCAGATGTTAACTTGGCTAAAAATGTCATGAAACAAAAAATTCGTGAAGCGGAAAAACAATTGGTTTACGAAGAATATTGTGACAAAGTCGATGATATGGTTTTAGGTACAGTTGAAACCGTAGAAGACAAATTCGTTATCGTTAATATTGGAAAAACTTTAGCAATGATGCGTCGTGTAGACCAAATTCCTACTGAACACTATTATGAAGGCCAAAACTTATTAGTTGTGATTCGGGAAGTAAATAAAGAAACTCGTGGAGCTCAAGTTTTAGTTAGTCGTTCAACACCTGTTTTTGTTCGTCGTTTATTTGAACGTGAAGTTCCAGAAATCTATCAAGGAACTATTGAAATTAAAGCCATTGCACGTGAAGCTGGGGAACGTTGTAAAATTGCGGTTTATTCACACAATGAAAACATTGATCCAATTGGGGCATGTATTGGTCCAAGAGGGCAACGTGTCCAAACCATTATTAATGAATTAAATGGTGAAAAAATTGATATTTTTGAATGGTCGGATAACATCAGTGAATTGATTCAAAATGCATTGAGTCCAAGTGAATCAGTTGCCGTATTTAAGAATCCTAATGTCGATGATGGATTAGTAGTTGTTGTTCCTGACAATCAACTTTCTTTAGCCATTGGTAAACGTGGTAAAAATGCGCGTTTAGCGGTTCGTTTATCTAACCATAAGATTGATATTAAATCCGTATCAGAAATGGAAGAAAATGGTGTGGATTACATGGCACTTTCCCAACAGATGCAAGATGAATACAATCAGAAGAAAGCCGAAGAACGTGCTTATAAACAACAATTGCGTATTGAAGAGTTGAAGAATCAAGATTCTGATCTGGAATCAGTTGAATTACCAGATTTTGAATATGATGATGAGCCAGAAGAAGCAGAAATCATTTTAACGGATTCAGAAAGCGAAGAAGCTGTAGTACAAGAAGAAGCACCTGCCCAAGAAGAGGTTGTCATTGAGCAACCACAAAAAGAAGAAGATGACATGGAAATTGCTGCGCGTATTGCCAAAGAGGCTCGTAGTAAAGAGCGTGCTTCTGAAGTAAAAGAGTATACTTCTAAATTCGAAAACTTTGCCGATGCTTCTCACAAAGAAGAAGTGAAACCAGTTAAGAAAAAGGTTGAAGAACCTAAGAAGAAAGAAGAACCAAAAGAAGAAAAGAAACCGCAATTTGAACAAATGAAGCCAATTTATTCGGATGAAGAATTAGCGGAAATTGAAGCGGAAGAAGAATACGAAGACAATCGTTGGGATGATGATGTAGATTACGAAGAGTATGATGAATACTACGATTAGGAGGATCTATGCGTAAAATTCCTATGAGAAAATGTGTGGTTACACAAGAAAGATTTCCAAAAAAAGAATTGATTCGTGTGGTACGTACACCAGAAAAGACCATTGAAGTTGATCCTACCGGAAAAATGAATGGACATGGTGCATATGTTTCAAAGCGGAAAGAGACAATTTCTTTAGCTAAGAATAATCATGCGTTAGATCGAGCTTTGGAAATGGAAATTCCTGAAGAAGTGTATACCAAACTTTTGGAGTATGTAGATGAATAATACGATTTCCTTATTACAGATTGCCTGGAAAGCAGGTAAGGTTGTTTTTGGAGATCGTTTGATTCCTGCTATTCAAAAGAATGAAGTTTTTTTGGTTATCATGTCCAGTTCTTGTGGCAATAACCGGAAAAAGAAATTAAAAGATAAGTGTGCGTTTTATCAGATTCCTTTGATGGAAATAGATGCTTTGCGATTCAATTGCATTTCATCGCGTTCCGTGAATTCATTTGGAATCACGGATAAGCATTTTGTAGAAGCGATAGAGAAGAAAGGATAGGTGGCTATGGCATATAACAATAACAACAGTAAAAAACCGCAACGTAAAAAGAAACCGTCAAAACATAACAAGGGTAGAGGTAATCAGCGGAACAAACAACCTGTGCGTCCTGTCAAAAAGGATGAGGTTAAAGAAATTACGTATCATGATACTCTAACCGTTGGTCAGTTAGCGGAATTGATGCATAAAAATAGTTCGGAAATTATTAAGTTCTTATTCCTTTTAGGTAATATGTCTACAATTAATACCGTATTATCAGATGATGATATTGAATTGATTTGTGCAGAATTCAATGTCGAAGTGCATAAAGAAGTTATTATTGAAGAAGACAATATCGAAGATCAATTGGATAACATTGAAGAAGATGAATCCAAATTAGTTTCACGTCCACCTGTTGTAACGATCATGGGACATGTTGACCATGGTAAAACAACATTATTGGATACAATTCGTAATACGAATGTAACGGGAGATGAATTCGGTGGTATTACCCAACATATTGGTGCTTACCAGGTAAATGTTGGTGATCGTAAGGTTACTTTCTTAGATACGCCAGGTCACGAGGCTTTTACAGCTATGCGTGCGCGTGGAGCACAAGTAACGGATGTCGTTATCATTGTCGTTGCTGCGGATGATGGTGTTATGCCACAAACCAAAGAAGCCGTTGACCATGCCAAAGCCGCTGGAGTGCCAATTATTGTTGCTGTCAACAAGATTGATAAACCCGGCGCTAATCCAGATCGTGTAATGAGTGAAATGTCTGAATTAGGTGTTATGCCAGAAGAATGGGGTGGCGATACGATTTTCCAACCTGTTTCCGCAAAAACTGGAGAAGGTGTGCAAGACTTATTGGAAACTATTCTATTAGTTTCGGATATGCAAGAATTAAAAGCCAATCCTGATGCCATGGCTAGTGGTACCGTTATTGAAGCTAAATTGGATAAAGGTCGTGGACCAGTAGCTACATTGTTAGTGCAACGTGGTTCGCTTCATTCTGGCGATAGTGTTGTTGTTGGTACTTCTTATGGTCGAGTTCGTCGTATGACGAACGATAAAGGAAAAGAAATCAAATGTGCGACACCAAGTATGCCAGTTGAAATTATTGGTTTGAATGAGGTTCCTCGTGCAAGTGATGTCTTTATGACTTATTCGACATATAAACAAGCACAATCTATTGCACAATCACGTGAAGAAAAACAAATTGAAAAAGAACGTAACAGTACATCTGCTATGTCACTAGAAGACTTAGCTCGTAAAATTAATGAAGAAGACATGAAAGAAATTAATGTCATCATCAAAGCCGATGTGCAAGGTTCTGCGGAGGCTTTAAAGGCTTCTATGGAAAAATTGGATGTAGATACTGTTCGTATTAATGTTATCCGTTCGACGGTTGGTACGATTAGTGAATCGGATATCTTATTAGCTAGTGCTTCGAATGCCATTATTTATGGATTTAATATTCGACCTACAGCTGCTGTACGTAAGAAAGCCGAAGAAGAAAATGTTGAAATTCGTCTACACAACATTATCTATAAAGCTTTGGAAGAATTAGAAGCAGCGATGAAAGGTCTTCTTGCACCAGTTTATCAAGAAGTGGTTATTGGACAAGCTGAAGTTCGTGAAACATATAAGGCTAGTAAAGTTGGTACGATTGCCGGATGTATGGTTACTGATGGGGTTGCGAAACGTGATGCCAAAGTTCGTGTCATTCGTGATGGTATTGTGATCTATGAAGGGGTTCTTGGTTCTTTACAACGTTTCAAGGATTCTGTTAAAGAAGTACAATCGGGCTATGAATGTGGTTTAACTGTCGAAAACTATAATGATATCAAAGTTGGAGATTTGATTGAATTATATGAAGACCAGGAAGTAGAACAATAATATGTCATTAAAACAAGAACGTTTAGATATGGTTCTTCAAAGAGAAATTTCTAATATTCTCCAATTTGATTTGAAGAATCCAAAACTTGGTTTTGTCACCGTTACCGATGTTCAATGTACTAAAGACTTATCCATTGCGAAAGTCTATGTCTCTTTTCTAGGAAAACAAGAAAGAAACGATGCCGGAATGCGGGTGTTAAATCATTCCAAAGGGTATATTCGTTCCGAATTAGCCAAACGTTTAACAATTCGTAAAACACCAGATCTTATTTTCTTACAAGATAAGAGTCTCGAACGTGGTAATCGAATTGAATCTATCTTACATGATTTAGATAAATAGAAGATTTTAGGTTAAAATGAGTTAAGGTCTAACTTGTTTTAACCTTTTTTTATAATAAAACTGTTTTGGGAGGTGATGCCTAGTGAAGATTTTACATTGTGCCGATATACATTTAGATTCTGCGATGCAAACGCATATGGATAAAGATCAGGCAATCCAAAGAAATGCAGAAATATTAAAAACTTTTACACGCATGATTGATTATGCGAAAAGCCATCAAATTGCGGTAGTTTTAATTGCGGGTGATTTATTTGATCGAGATCGAGTGACCAGACGTACAGTTGAATCCGTATTGGATTCCATTCAATCTGCCCCACAAATTGACTTTCTTTATGTCAGTGGTAATCACGATGCCAAAGCCAATGCCTTTCTGGATAAGGATATTCCAGAAAACTTTAAAGTATTTACAAATGATTGGACAACGTTTGATTATGGAGATGTCTCTATTTCGGGTATAGAGATGACAAAGGACAATGCGACTACGTTATATGATCAACTTCCAGTTCAAAACAATCGCATTAATATCGTGATGCTGCATGGACAGATTGCATCGAATTCTGGTGTGGATCTTGTGAATCTTAGTTTATTAAAACAGAAGAACATCCAATATCTAGCTTTAGGTCATATTCATAGTTATGCCTGTGATAGAATCGATGAAAATGGAATCTATTGTTATCCAGGATGTTTAGAAGGCAGGGGTTTTGATGAATGTGGACCTAAAGGTTTTGTGACGATTGATACCGATACTAGAAATTTATCTTGTACCTTTATTCCTTTTGCTTCACGAATGCTTCATCGTGTAAATGTAGATGTTTCTGGTGCAGCCACAAATCATGCCGTTTATCAAAAAATGAAAGAAGCAGCTGCCGATATTTCAAAAAATGATATGGTGGAATTTGTTTTGAAGGGGCAAACGGATTTTTCTAGCCAAATTGCTTCAGAATATCTTTATAGTCTCATTCATAATGATTATTACTTTGTGAAGTTAAAAGATGAAATGAAACCGGCTTATGATCCGGATGTCTATTCGAAGGATATATCCTTAAAGGGTGAATTTATTCGTTTGGTTATGCAAAATAAGGATCTTAGTGAGGAAGAAAAACTACAAATTATTCGTACAGGACTAGAAGCTTTGTCGGATGAGGAGATTACCGTATGAAACTATTAAAGTGTCATGTAGAAAACTTTGGAAAATTATCAAATTTCGATTATACATTTTCCGATGGCTTAAATGTTTTTCAAGCACCAAATGGTTTTGGGAAAAGTACGCTAGCGGCCTTTATTAAAGCGATGTTGTATGGTTTCAATAAAACAAGTTCCCAAGATCTTCAAAAAAATGATCGTAAAAAGTTTCTACCTTGGCAAGGTGGTAAATATGGTGGAAGTTTAGATTTTCAGATTGCGGATACAAAGTATCGGGTTTGGCGAAGTTTTGGGAAAACAGCGAAAAAAGATGCGTTTTCCTTGTATGATTTAACGCATCGTAAAGATAGCACTTTGTATAGTGAAAACCTTGGCGAAGAGATTTTTCAATTGGATGCCGAGTCTTTTATGCGGAGTATTTATTTGCCCCAAATCATGCGTACAGATACTTCATTGACAACATCGATTCGAACGAAACTAAATAATTTAGTAGATAATACGGATGATTTAAATAATTATGAATCAGCCATTACGAGAATCGAAACGGCGCGAAAAGCTTATAAAAAATTTCGTGGAAGCGGGGGAAAGGTGGATGAAATCCAAAACCAAATCCTACAATTGGAAGAAACATTAGCGGATTTAGAGGCTAAAAAAATTCCTTTGGAAGATCTTACGCAACAATTAACGGATCTTTTAGTTCTGCATAAACAATATGAACACGAGCTATCGTCTTTGCATCAAAGAATTCTCGATACATCCAGCTATGAAAGAGATAAAACGATACAGGATCAGTTATCAAAATTAAAGCAAGATCTTTCAAATGTGGAAGCAGACATACAAAAGATTGAAAAGCTTTATCCAAAGGGTTTGCCGTTAAAAGAAGAAGTTCTACAAATGAACCGGAATTTGGAAACTTTGCATCAAACCGAGGACTCTTTGGAACATCTGGCTCTTAATCAAGAAGATATAGAGACAAAAGAAAGCGGGCAATTGCTTTTTTCGGATGCTGAAAAATGCAATAAGGATATTCAAACTTGCCAAGAAAAGATTCATGCCTTAGTTCAAGTAGATGCACAATCCAATCCATCTTTTTCAAAGGAAGAAGTCTTGGAAAGAGAGACACTAAATCAACGCTTTATGGATGGTGTGCCTAGTAAGGAAGAGATGGATAAATGGGAGGCAGAACTACAAAGTCTTGCCCAGAAACAAGGGGCTTTACAGGCACAAGAATTAAGTGCAACTGAGGCGGAAAGTTTATCTAAGCTGACTAGATTCTTTAAGGATAAACCAGTTCATGAAGCAGAATTGCAGCGCTGTGAAGAAACAATAAATGAAGTGCATGCACTAGAAAATAAACAAAAGGCCTTACATCTTTCTTTGGCTGATCAAAAGGAATGGGAACGATTAAGTCAGATTTTTTCTCTAGAAGTTCCAGATGATGAGATAATCTATCAGAAACAAAAAGCCTGTTCGCATATAGATGAATTAACTCGTAAACAAGATGAACTTGCAATGGATGTTCAATCTGAAACAGATAAGAAAAATTCCCTGGCTTTGAAATCTCTTCTTCTATTTGGTGGTTTACTACTTTGTATCAGTATTCTTTGTTTCGTTCTGGCAAAGATTTCTCTAGGGGCTATTTTTGTCGTTGTGGGATTTGGAATGATTCTTTGTGCGATTTGGATGCATACCAAACAAATAGTAAATCAAGGCTCTTCTAAGCAGAATCGTTCGATAAGTGATGAGCAGATGCAAGAGCTTTATTCGATGCAAAAAGATCTTAAAGCGTTCTTATTAAAGTTTTATGCGGATGCTTCTTGTCCAAATGAAAAGCTTACACAGTTATTAGTAGATAAGAGTCATTATTTGCAGTTAGAAACACGACTTAATGAAATGGATAATGAGCGTTTGCTTCTGGAAAAAGAACGAGATGCCAAACAAGCCTTTATTTTAAATTTGTATCATCGTTATTATCCAAACCAACCGTATCAAGAACATTTTTTGACGGATTTGAGAAACAACTGGCAAATGGTTCAATCGCTACATTCTAGACAAAAGGAAATTCAAGTTGCACGTAATAAGTTGTACCAAGAAATCATTGAAATCGAGTCGGATTTAGAAACTGTATTAATGAAATACAAGGTTGTAGAAAAAGGTGATTTGGCAGATCAAATACAGAGCTTGGAAGAAGATGTGAAAACAGCTTCCAGATATAATGCCAAGTGGGCAAAGACAAAAGAAAACAGAGAAAGAGTCCATGCCCAAAAACAGCAATTTCAGTGTGAAATTGAAGCAATCTTTCAGTCTTATGATGTCTATTCGCCAGATGAAACGTATGAAAACTTGTTGGAGCAATTAAGAGAAAAATTTGATGCGTATTTAAATGCGTCAAAACATATTAATGAATATCATACAAAGAAAGAAGGCTTGGAAAAACAAGCAGCCCTATTGCATCAAGCACTTGAACTTTTTATGGATACCTATGCTTTGCAGGCTCCGTTAAATGAACAAAAGCTTTCTAGGATTTTAGATGATCTCACGAATTATTCCTTTCAGCTTGGTCAAAAAACAAATTTAGAACAGGAAATAGAGAAGTTTAAGTTGAAGTATCCGGAATGGTCAGGGCTTATGAGTGATACAGTTGTATCAGAGCCATCTTTATCTTTGGAAGAATTAAAAGTACAAGAAGAAAAAAAGATGCAAGAATTTAAAGATTGTGAGAAGAATCTTCAAGTCATCCGGCAAAAACGCAAATTGCTCTTAGAAGAAGTTGAACAGATTCCTCAACTGAATGATCAAGTTGTCTATTTAAAAGACAAGTTACTCGAATCGCAACACAGCTGTGAAGTCTTAGATACAACGAAACATTTCTTAGAACAAGCCAAGGACAATCTTTCCAATCGATATCTTGGCCCGGTCGAACAGCGTTTTCTTTTCTATGTGAAGGAACTATTCGGCGATTCTTTTCATTCCTTGTTGGTGGATCAGGATTTACATGTTCAAATCGATGAGCAGGGCAGCAATCGAAAAGTCGATTATTTTAGTACAGGTACGATTGATTGCATTATGCTTTGTATGCGACTTGCATTAATGGATGTTTTATTTAAACAGGAAAAACCATTTTTACTTTTGGATGATCCTTTTGTGAATTTAGATGATATCCATACCAAACGGGTTCTAAAAATGTTAGACACGATTGCCAAAGAAAAACAAGTCATCTATATGGTTTGCCATAGCATTCGAGGAAAGGCTTGTTTATAAAGAAAGATTTTATGTCATAACTAAGTTTCTCTTAGTTATGGCATTTTTTTGATTTTGTGTAGAGGAAAAGCTACATGAAATGGGAGATGGTTGGCTATAATAGGGTTATGAGTATATTAGGTATAGGACAATCGGTTTATGACATCTATTTTGTCGTAGATGGATTGCCAATGAATGCAAAAAAACGCGTTCGTTCAAGTCGAAAATGTATGGGAGGACCTGCGAGTTGTGCGATGTATCTCTGTGGTAAATGGGGCGCCCAGGTCTCTATTTGTACACGTATTGGAAAGGATGCCTTTGGTCAGAAAATAGAAAATACGTTAAAAAGTGTAAATGTGTGTACAGATTATATGTTTATCGATGAGAATGATTCTACATCCATCAGTGGGATTCTTGTGGATCAAAAAAATGGTAATCGATCCATTTTGAATATCCCTATGAATTATCTTCCGCCTTTTCCAAAAAAATTACCAGAATCTTGCGATGTGCTGTTCTTTGATGGGCATGAAATGGAATTGTCTTTATTTGCGTATCAAAAATATCCGCAAGCCATAACGATTTTTGATGGAGATAAATATAAACCTGAAACACTTCTGTTATTGAAACAGGTTGATTATTTGATTTGTTCGGTAGAATTTGCCCAAGAGATTACTGGCCATACTATGAATGAGGATACGTATCAAGAATTGTGTGCTATCAATTCGCATCATGTCATTCTTACAATGGGAGATCAAGGTTGTATGTATCAAAATCGTATTTACCCAGCTTATCCAGCAAAGGTAGTGGATACAACCGGGGCAGGGGATGTCTTCCATGGGGCTTTTGCCTTTGGATTAGATCAGCACTGGGATATTGAAAAAACAATTCATGTAGCAAGTGCTGCCAGTTCCTTATGTTGTGAAGGTCTTGGTGGTGTAGTAAGTGTGCCTGATTTAGATGATGTTTTTATGCGTATGCAAATGAATTGTGAATTTTATAACAAAACTTGTGAAAATTTTGACAATAAGTGAACGCTGTGGTAATTTAGTTTTGTGAAAGAATGATTATATAAAATCATGGAGGTCTTATGGAAACAAAAGAAGTTGTTATTGTAAGTGCTTGCCGTACTGCAATTGGTAAATTCTGCGGAGAATTTAAAAATGTATCTGCACGTGATTTAGCAATCGAAGTCGGAAAAGAAGCCATCAAACGTGCTGGTGTAGATGCCAAGGACGTTGATGAAATTGTTATGGGTGAAGTTTACCAAGGTATGCAAGGTTCTTTACCTGCTCGTCAAGTTTCAATGCGTATTGGAATGAGCGTAGAATCAAATGCAGTTGTAGTTAACCAAAACTGTGCATCTGGTATGCGTGCATTGGAAATCGCTTGTAACGACATCCAATTAGGAAAAACAGATATTGGATTAGTTGTTGGAACAGAAAACATGACGCAAGTTCCTTTCTTACTACCAAAAGCTCGTATGGGATATCGTATGGGAAGTATTCCTGAAGAAGGTGCTGCTCCTATGTATGATGCTTTATTGCATGATGCTTTATACGATGAATTAAGTGGTGGACACATGGGTTCAACAGCTGATAATGTTGCGAAATTGTACAACATTACACGTGAAGAATGTGATGAATTAGCTGTTATGTCTCATAAACGTGCTTGTGCTGCTACGGATGCAGGTAAATTTAAAGATGAAATCATTCCTATCGTAGAACATACACGTAAAGGTGATATTGTTCATGATACAGATGAACATATGATTCGTGACTGCAACTTAGAAACTATTTCTAAATTACGTACAGTATTCAACAAAGATGGTGTTACAACAGCTGCCAATGCTTCTGGTATTAATGATGCCGCTGCTGCTGTTATCGTAATGTCTTTGGATAAAGCAAAAGAATTAGGTATTAAACCTATGGCTAAAATGCTTTATATGTGTGGTAAAGGTGTTGAACCTAAATATATGGGTCTTGGACCTGCAGTAGCAATCCCTGAATGCTTGGATCGTGCTGGTGTTAAATTTGATGATGTAGATTACTGGGAAGTAAACGAAGCGTTCGCTGCACAATTTATTGGTGTTGAACGTAAGTTAAAAGAAGATCATGGTTACATCGTTGATCGTAACAAAACGAACTTAAATGGTTCTGGTATCTCTTTAGGTCACCCAGTTGGATGTAGTGCATTACGTATCATCGTTACAATGTTATATGAAATGCAAAGACAAGATGCAAAAATTGGTTGTGCATCACTTTGTGTTGGTGGTGGACCTGCTATGGCTTCACTTTGGACACGTGAATTTTAAGCCTTTGTGAAAAAAAAATTGTGAAAAAAGATTAAACGTTAACTTGTAAAAACTTTCACAATATATTTGACGGTTGGTTTATTTGTGTATAGAATAACAAATGTATGAATTAGCATTTCATGCATGAACTTGAAGTTGAATAAGAAGGAAAGGAGAACTTCAATTTATGGATTTCAATTTTACACCACAACAAGAAATGATGCAGACTTTGTTCAGAGAAGTTGCGAATGGTGAAGTAAAAGAAAACGCAGCTGATGTTGATGAACAAGAAAGATTTCCAAAAGAATCTGTAGAAGTAATGCGTCAAGCAAAAATGCTAGGTATTCCATATTCTCGCGAATATGGTGGAGCTGGTGCTGATTACTTAAGCTATGTATTAGCTGTAGAAGAATTAGCAAAAACATGTGCTACAACATCGGTTGTATTAAGTGCACACACTTCTTTGTGTACTTGGCCAATCAGTGCATTTGGTAGCGAAGAAATTAAAAACAAATATTTACCTGACTTATGTTCTGGTAAAAAATTAGGAGCATTTGGTTTAACTGAACCTAATGCAGGTACTGATGCTGCTGGTCAACAAACGACTGCAGTATTAGAAGGTGACCATTACGTATTAAATGGTACTAAGATCTTTATTACAAATGCTGGAGAAGCTGATATCTATGTTATCTTTGCGATGACAGATAAGACAAAAGGTACTCATGGTATCTCTGCATTCGTAGTTGAAAAAGGATGGGAAGGATTCACTTTCGGTCTTCATGAAAAGAAATTAGGTATTCGTGGTTCAGCTACTCGTGAATTAATTTTCAATAATGTTAAAGTACCTAAGGAAAACTTATTAGGAAAAGAAGGAAAAGGTTTCAGCATTGCCATGCAAACACTTGATGGTGGACGTATTGGTATCGCAGCACAAGCTGTAGGTATTGCTCAAGGTGCTCTTGATGAAGCTGTTCCTTATGTAAAACAACGTAAACAATTTGGTCGTCCAATTGCTAAGTTCCAAAACACTCAATTCCAATTAGCTGACATGCAAACAAAAGTTGATGCTGCTCGTTTATTGGTTTATAGAGCTGCTATGGCTAAAGAAGAAGGTAAACCTTATACAGTATTAGCTGCAGAAGCAAAATTATTTGCTGCTGAAACAGCTATGGAAGTTACAACGAAAGCCATCCAATTATTAGGTGGATATGGTTATACTCGTGACTTACCTGTAGAAAGAATGTTTAGAGATGCTAAGATCACTGAAATCTACGAAGGTACTTCAGAAGTACAACGTATGGTAATCTCAGGATCTATGTTGCGATAAGAAAGGATTGAGGAAAGAATATGAAAGTCGTTGTTCTAGAAAAACAAGTTCCCGATTCAACTGAGATCACAGTTGACAAAAAAACTGGTGCGTTAGTTCGTGACGGTGTTCCTGCAATTACTAACCCAGATGATTTAGCTGGTTTGGAAGCTGCATTGGAGTTAAAAGATAAGAACCCTGATACAGAAGTTGTTGTAATGACAATGGGATTACCTAAAGCAAGCGAAATGTTAAAACAAGGTATTGCTATGGGTGCTGACAAAGGTGTTTTATTAACAGACCGTGTATTAGGTGGATCTGATACATGTGCTACTAGTATCGCCTTAGCTGCTGCTTTGAAAAAAGTTGGATTTGACTTAGTTATCGCTGGTCGTCAAGCTATCGATGGTGATACAGCTCAAGTTGGTCCTCAAACAGCAGAACGTTTGGATATCCCTCAAATTACATATGTTGATGAAATCATCGATGTAAAAGAAGATTCAATCACAGTTAAGAGATCATTAGAAGATGTTGAACAAATCGTAACTGCTAAGTTACCTTGTGTTATCACAACATTATCTGAAATGAACACACCTCGTTATATGCAATGTGATAACATTGTTGATTTGTGTAAAGAAGACAAGATTGAAGTATTAACAAATGCAGAATTAGGTATTGATCCAGCTACAGTTGGATTCAAAGGTTCACCTACATCTGTAAAAACTACTTTCACAAAAGATGTTACTGATGAAACAGAAACATTTACATTGTCTGAGCAGGAAACTGCAGATATGATTGCTAAAACTTTGAAAGAAAAGCAAATCATTACGAAGTAGGAGGGAAAGAGAAATGGCTAGATTTGAAGAATATAAAGATATCTTCGTTTTCGTTGAACAAGAAAATGGAAATATAGCAGAAGTAAGTTATGAACTTATTTCTGAAGCAAGAAAACTGGTTGCTTCTATTCCTGAATTCGGATACAAAGTAGTTGGTGTATTGCTTGGAGAAAATGTAAAAGACAAAGCCCAAGAAGTAATCGCTCATGGTGCTGACAAAGTAATCGTTGTAGATGATGCTTTGTTAAAAGATTATTCAACTCAATTTTATGCTGATGCATTAACACAAGTTGTAAATGCTTATAAACCAGATGCAATGTTAACTGGTGCCACTCCATTAGGACGTGACTTAGCACCACGTGTTGCTGCTCGTTTAAATGTTGGTTTAACTGCTGATGCAACTAAGATTGAAGTCGATTTAGATTACGCAAAAGAAAATGGTGAATCATTGTTAGACGTTACTCGTCCTACATTCGGTGGTAACTTATTCGGTACTATCGTTTGTAAAGACACTCGTCCACAAATGGCTACTATTCGACCAAAAGTATTTGAATTAGCTCCTACTGATGAAAGTCGTACTGGAGAAGTTGAAACTTTTGAACCAAAATGGACAACTACAGATCCTCAAGTATTTGTAGAAAAAGTTATTGAAAAAGTAAAAGCTGATGTAGATATCACAAAAGCTGACATCTTAGTTGGTGCTGGACGTGGAGCTGAAAACTGTTTAGACGTTGTTCAAAAAGTTGCTGACGAATTAGGTGGAGTTGTATGTTGTACACGTGCCGTTGTAGAAGACGGATACATGGACAAAGCTCGCCAAGTTGGTCAAACTGGTAAAACTGTTCGTCCTTCACTTTATATCGCTTGTGGTATTTCAGGAGCTGTTCAACACTGTGCTGGTATGGATAAATCAGATTTGATTATCTCTATTAACCGTGACCCTCAAGCTGAAATCTTCACAATCTCTAACATGGGATTTGTAGGCGATGTACAAAAAGTATTACCTTTATTAGTTGAATCAATTAAAGCTGCTAAAGCTGAATAATAAACAAGGAGAATTGAACATGAGTAAAATTGGTGTTGTTGGTGCCGGAACAATGGGGCAAGGAATTGCTCAAGCTTTCGCACAAGCAGGAAATCAAGTGACTGTATGTGACATTAAAATTGAATGGGCACAAGGTGGAATTGATAAAATTGGTGCTAAATTAGACAAATTAGTATCACGTGGAAAAGTTGAAGAAGCTGCTGCTAACGAAGTTAAAGGAAACTTAAAAGCAGGTGAATATGCTGATTTAGCTGATGCAGATTACATTGTTGAAGCTGTATTGGAAAAAGTTGAAGTTAAACAAGAATTGTTCAAAACATTAGATGAAATCTGTAAAGATAGCACAATCTTCTGTACAAATACTTCTTCTTTATCTGTTACGGAAATCGCAAACGGAATTAAACACGAAGTAATTGGTATGCATTTCTTTAACCCAGCTGATCGTATGAAATTAATCGAAGTAATCCGTGGTGGAGCTACTAAAGATGAAACAAACGCAAACATTGTTGAGTTATCAAAATCTATCGGAAAAACTCCTGTAGAAGTTAATGAAGCTCCTGGATTTGTTGTTAACCGTATTTTGGTTCCTATGATCAATGAAGCTGCATTCATCCTTCAAGAAGGTGTTGCTTCAGCTGAAGACATTGATACGGCAATGAAATTAGGTGCTAACCATCCTATGGGACCTCTTGCTTTAGGTGACTTTATAGGATTAGACATCGTATTAGCTGTTATGAATGTTCTTTACACTGAAACTGGTGATTCTAAATACCGTCCATGTACTTTATTAAAGAAAATGGTTCGTGCTGGTAAATTAGGTTGTAAGACTGGTGTAGGTTTCTACGATTATTCTAAATAAGGTTTAGACATCGAGAAGTGGAACATTAGAAGTGTTTCACTTCTTTTTTTAAAGGAAAGGTAAAACTATGGAAAACGTATTATTAGAAAAACAAGGACACGTTAGTATTATTACAATTAACCGTCCAAAAGCATTAAACGCTTTAGCTACAGAAGTTCTTAAAGATTTAGAAGCAGTAGTAAAAACAGTTGAAGCAGATAAAGATACTTATGTTGCTGTTATTACTGGTGCTGGTGATAAATCCTTTGTTGCCGGAGCTGACATTGTCGAAATGAAAGACAAAGACGTTGCTCAAGCAAAAGAATATTCTGCTTATGGTAACCAAATTTTCAGAGCTATCGAACAATTACATTGTCCAGTTATCGCTGCTGTAAATGGATTTGCTTTAGGTGGCGGATGTGAATTGTCTCTATCTTGTGATATCCGTATTGCTAGTGAAAATGCTGTATTCGGACAACCAGAAGTTGGATTAGGTATTACTCCAGGATTTGGTGGTACACAACGTTTAGCTCGTACAGTTGGTGTTGGTTTTGCTAAAGAAATGATTTACACTGCTCGTAATATTAAAGCAGATAAGGCTTTAGCTATTGGTTTAGTTAATAAAGTCGTTCCTCAAGAAGAATTAATGCCTACAGTTTTAAAGATGGCAAATGGTATTGCGAAGAATGCTCCAATTGCTGTTGCTCAATCTAAGAAGGCAATCAACAATGGTTTACAATTAGACATCGATGGTGGTGTGGCAGAAGAAGTAAAAGACTTCGCTGAATGCTTCAATACCGAAGATCAAAAATATGGTATGGAATGCTTTGTAAACCGTGTAAAAGAAAAAGAATTTAAAAATAAATAACATTGAAAAATCGTCTTGGTTTTCCAGGACGATTTTTTAGAAAGGATGATACATATGGATTATTCAAAAGAATATCAATCAAAATTATGTTCTGCGCAAGAAGCTGTGGCAGATATCAAAAGTGGTGATTGGGTAGATTATGGTTTCTGTACCGGTACACCTGTTGTTTTAGATGCTGCTTTAGCGCAAAGAATGCCTTCCTTAGAGAATGTGAATATTCGTGGAGCTATTCTTATGCAAGTGCCAGAAATCTTTAAAATCGAATCTCCAGAAAAACACTTTACTTGGAATTCTTGGCATATGTCTGGTATCGAAAGACGTGCCATTAAACAAGGTTTTGTTTACTATAGTCCTATTCGTTTCTCAGAACTTCCACGCTACTATCGTGAAAATGTTGCTGACATCGATGTAGCTTTATTCCAAGTTGCTCCAATGGATCAATTTGGCTATTTTAACTTTGGTCCAAATGCGACATATATGGCTGATATGTGTACGCGTGCTAAGAAAATTGTTGTCGAAGTGAATGAAAATATGCCACGTACTTTAGGTGGTTTCAGTGATTCTATCCATATTTCTCAAGTGGACTGCATCGTTGAAGGAAACAATGATCCAATTAATGAAATGCCTGCAGGTGGTCCAGCTACTGAAGTTGATCAAAAGGTAGCCGAATTAATTGTAAATGAAATTCCTGATGGCGCTTGTTTACAATTAGGTATTGGTGGAATGCCAAATGCGGTTGGTTCTTTAATCGCAAAATCGGATTTAAAACATTTAGGTATTCATACTGAAATGTATGTTGATGCTTTTGTTGATATCGCAAAGGCTGGTAAAATTGATGGATCGCATAAAAACTTTGATAAGGGTCGTCAAACATTTGCCTTTGGTGCAGGTACAAAGAAATTATATGATTACATCAATGATAACCCAGAATGTATGTCAGCTCCGGTTGATTATGTAAACGATATTCATCGTATTTCTTGTTTAGATAATTTCATCTCTATTAATAATACGGTTGATATTGATTTGTTTGGTCAAGTTAGTGCGGAAACCAGTGGTATTAAACAAATCAGTGGTGCTGGTGGACAATTAGACTTTGTCATGGGTGCATATTTATCGAAGGGTGGTAAGAGCTTTATTTGTTGTTCTTCTACTTTTAAAGGTAAAGATGGTACTGTACAATCGCGTATTTTACCAACCTTACATCCAGGTTCTGCCGTAACCGATACACGTGCAAATACACATTATGTTGTTACCGAATATGGAATGGTTAACTTAAAAGGTTTAAGTACTTGGCAAAGAGCGGAAGCACTTATCAGTATTGCTCATCCACAATTCCAACAACAATTGATTGATGAAGCCGAAAAGATGCATATCTGGAATGCGGCTAATGCTCATTTAAATTTCTAAAATTCTATCGCAAAGATAGAATTTTTTTCACTTATTTCGAAGTTTTAATTGTGATATGATGTTAGTAAAAGGAGGACGTTTATGCTTTATTTTCGTAATGATTATCAAGTTTCCTGTATTCCAGAAATTAATGAGGCTTTTTCTTCGTTAAATAATCAAATTTATGAACCTTACGGTACGGACTCAATTACTGAACACGCAAAAGAAATTTTAAAAAGCAAAATGAAAGATCATGATGTTGACATTCAGTTTGTATATGGAGGCACAATTGCGAATATCACAATGATTCGCTCTCTTTTAGCTTCTTATGAAGGTATTATTGCTTGTAAGACAGGTCATATTGTTATGCATGAGACCGGTTCCATCGAAGCTACGGGGCATAAAATTATTGTTGTCGACGACTGTGATGGAAAAGTTACAGCAGATGCAGTTCAAAAGGTAGTGAACCAACATCAGATTTCTTTTGAGCATATGGTATTTCCTAAAGCAGTTTATATTTCCAATGCAACTGAACTCGGCACAATTTATTCCGAAGATGAACTTCATGCCTTACACGATAAATGTAAGGAATTAGGTTTATACCTTATTTTAGATGGAGAGAGATTAGGCGCTGCTCTAATGTCTGGAGTTGGATATACATTAAATGATATTGCAGCATGTTGTGATATGTTTACCATCGGAGGCACAAAGAATGGAGCTCTATTTGGTACAGCTATTGTCATTACCAATCCAGATCTTCGTGATAAGTTCCGCTATGTTATGAAGCAGTCAGGAGCTTTAATGGCTAAGAGTTGGTTAATTGCTTTACAATTCATTGCCTTATTTGAAAATGATGCTTTCTATAAAAATGCTAAGAAAGCCAATGAGTTTGCTTTGCAGATTCAAAACAGTTTGCATAATCTAGGTTATCCGCTTTTGGTCAAAGGATACACCAATCAGGTTTTTCCTGCTTTGACATTGAAACAATATGACTTCTTAAAAGAGTATGTTAGTTTTGAAATATGGGATAAACGTGACGATTATATTATTGTTCGTTTTGTCACAAGTTTCTCGACAACGCAAGAGGAAGTCAATGAACTTTCGGAATATCTAAAACAAGCTGCTAAGCTAGGATAAAAAAAGAATTCCTTAAAGGAATTCTAAATGGTCGATATAGGTCCAACCTAAACGACCATTTTTTTTGATTTGCGCTCTTTTTTGATCAATGCGAACTAATTCAACTATTTCGCCTTTTTCTAAGGGCATTTCATAGTTCGTATATTCATTGGCTTTGCCATTGACTAAATAGCTTTTTGGTACCCAAAACTCACGATTTAGATAGCTGTTGTAGACTAAGAGCTGATGGCCTTTTTCTTTCCGAATTTCTACTTGTCCTTTATTCCATGTTATGAAAAAGGGCAGGGCGTTTTTCGGACGAGTCGTATGTTTAACCTTTATTTTAGGTAAGTGGGAAACATAGTCCATACTGACATGATTGTCTTGAAAGATTAAGGCATTTAGTTGCCCAATCTTTCCTTTTACGACATTGCCGCCATCTATACTGTATACATTCATTCTAGAATTATAGTAGGGATTAAAATCGGCAATTCTATGACAGTATTCGGTTACCGGCATATGACCAACGATAACCCGTTTAGGAAAATAGGTATTACCTTCACTAAAAAATGAGGCATTGATTACTTCTTTAAAGTCATCGCCAAAGTGTTCGGGTGTTTGTAAAGCGGCATGCACATATAGACTATCATTAGTTTCAATCACATGGGGCAAATCATTGACAAAACTGAGCTCTTTAAGAAAGTGTTGTCTAAGTTTTTGTGCGAATACTTCCATATTCGTCTGTTCATTGAAAGTGATGCCAATCGCTTGTGCCATTTCATGTAAAATAGATTCTTTGCGTTGTAATAAGACTTTTTTTAGAAAATTCAAACGATACGAATAGAGGGCATTTTTACATACAAAATCACAATTTCCCATAACGAGATGGATATCTTCGGTTTCTGCTTGTTTCATCAATAGATGTAAAATTTCCAGGTTTTGGATACCTTTTTCTAAAAAGTCTCCTACGATTATTAGACGGTCAACATTCTTTTGATAATGGATTTTATCTAAAAGAGCTAGATAGGAATCACAGTCGGCATGAATGTCGCTAATCGCAATCGTTCTGCCTTTTGGATCTGTATCTAGTTTTTTTACTTTTATAGACCGGTCCATAAAAAATCAAAGATTTCTGGAACTTCTTTTTCCCAATCTTCTTCACAATGGCGACCGTCTTCTTTTACATTGAAGTGAATGGAAATGTGATTCTGAATTAAAACATTCGCAAGAGATAAACAATCAATCGTTTCTTTGACAAAGCCATGACTCCCTGTTTCTTTGGAGCCCCAAGAAAGATAAAAAGCGGTATTTTTATTCATCCGGGTATTTTTTGTATCTTGGTAAAGATACGCCATAGTTGGATGAAAATATGGCGAGACACATACGGCTTTGGAATAGGTTCGGCTAAATTTAATGCCGGCATAATACGCCATTAAACCACCACAACTTGATCCAGCAATCCAAGTATACTTTCTTTCTTTTTTGGTACGATAGTTCGCATCGATATAAGGCTTTAATGTATCAACGAAAAAGTGCATTGTATCTAGTCCGTGGCCGGAAAAACTTTCTTCGGCAAATTCTGAATGAAACGGGTAGGGACCATATTCATCGAGGCGCTTTTTGCCTTGATGACTGCATTCTTGTCCTACTACAATGCAATCTATATGATTGCTTTGTAAGTATTGTCCTATGCGCCATGAACGGCCATAGGTAGCCATACTATCATCAAATAAATTATGCCCATCAAACATATAGAGAACAGGATAGCGTTTAGTCGTATTTGGGTAGTCATCCGGTAAATACATATGGATCATGCGCTCTTCTTGAAACTGAGGCATATATAAAGGAAATAATTTAAGCACGTTCTTTATTTCCTTTCTCTTTTTCGATAACCGCAAAAGCATCTTTAAAGAAATTGCTGCGCGTTTTTTCATTGGTGAATTTCATGATAATAGCTTCATCTCCCATAGCTTGGGCATAAGCTGCGGGAAGATAGGTTGTAGAAATCCATTCGTCCGCATATTTTTCTTTTAAGGCATTGGCACTATTTTTATAGTGAAGGGAATTTCTTCTTCCTGCAAAAGCACCTGAGAAGCGGTGCAGTTTCGAATAGGATGCGTTTTGGGTTAAGAGTACTTCAGCCCATAATTCATATACATCTAGACTTCCTGCATAGTTCATCAAATCAGGACAAAAGCCTCCAGGTGGACGGAAGTTCAGTTCAAGTCCAATGACATCGCCTTTTTTGCCTAAGCCTTTTTTGGCATTTCGTAAGCGGAAGTATTCGCCGTGAAAGAAACGGTTCTTTAAGCCAAAGGCACTGACAACGCGTTGGGCAATATCTTTTTCATTTTGAGGAATCTCAAATTCCGTATAACAACCAATGCTTAATTGATAAACAACACTGTCCATGACATTTCCAACATATTCAAAGCTGGATAAATAACGGATGTCACCTTTTTCATCGACAATACCATCTAAAGTAAAGACATCTCCATCGATGTATTCTTCGATAATCATGGTGTAGTTTTCCGTGATTTTATAGAATTTTTGTAGTTCTCGCATGCTTTCAATTTGGTAAGTGAAACCTGCACCTACGCCATGATCGGGTTTCATGACAACTGGGAAACCGACTTCTTTGACAAAGGCTTTCGCATCTTCTAGCGAGTTAATAACTTTATAGCGAGCGGTTGGAATTCCGGCTTTCGCATAGTATTTTTTCATGCCGGCTTTGGATTGAAATTCTTCGATGGTTTTACAATCAAATCCGGTTGTGACATGAAAGTCTTCCCGAAGTTTGGCATCGAGTTGCATCCAAGCTTCATTGTTGGATTCAATCCAATCAATTTTTCCATATTTAAACGTAAAATATGCGACAGCGCGTAACATCGCATCATAGTTGTAGTACGTATCTACGACATAGATTTCATCGCAATACTTTTTTAATTCCTCGGATAAGCTGTTGTAGGGTTGGTCGACTATCGCTAATACGGTAGCTCCATATTTTTTTAATCCGCGGCAAAACATCCAGTAGTTTTCTGGATAATTGGGACTAATAAAGACAAAATTCATAGTGTTCCTTCCTCCAATTTCGCATGTTGAATCGCAATGACGGTTTTCGCATCATCTATTTTTCCATCCATGCACATTTGATATGCTGCATCTAAATCGAGCCAAACTTGTTCAATATCTTCATCCTCATCGAGGGGTAAATGAACTTTTGCTTTTTCGGGTTCAATGGCTTGATAGATCCAGATTCTTTCATCACAAAAACCTGGTGTTGATACAAAAGATAGAATGAGCTTTAGCTTTTTACAAGTGAATCCGGTTTCTTCATTGAGCTCACGGAAACCACATGCTTCAGGATCTTCACCATATTCTAACTTTCCTGCAGGTATTTCTAGAGTGGTTTTATTGATGGCGTGACGAAATTGGCTGACGAGTAATATTTTATGGTTTTGGATTAAAAGAATGCCAACGCCACCGGGATGGTGAATGATATCACGTTGACATTTTAAATGATTGATTTCGACTTCTTTTTGACACAAGGTAAAGATCGCACCTTTGTAGATTTCTTTTTCTTCCATAGAGAACTCCTATTTTTGTGCAATCACAAAAGCTTTAGTGATTGCCTCCGCAATTTTATTTTGGGTTAAATCATTGGATAAATTGCTTAAATCTGTATCGTTGGATGTATAGCCAACTTCAATTAATATAGCAGGTACTTTCGCATTGGTAAGAATAGGAAAATTCGCATAGTGATCGGTATCCAAACCTTGATAAACGGTATAGTTAATCGCATCCAATTGATTGGAAATGGTATTGGATAAAGAAATTAACTTTTTGTTCTCCTGGGTCATAATGGAGTAACCACGTTGCAGGCCATCGGTATCACTATTGGTTGTAATGGATAAAAGATAGTCGGCTTTTGCCTTAGAGGCAATCTGTATTCTTTCGGTGTTCGTTAATGTGGTATCACTAGAGCGAGTATAAACGACTTTAAAGCCAACATTTTCCAAGGCTTGACCTATTTTTTCGGTGAGCTCTAAGTTGATATCTACATCACTATTTTCATTGGTATTATTGGCTGCATCTAAACAGATTGTCGTATCTTTTACATCGGTTTTGTATTCCACATTTTCATTGGTGATGACTGCTCCATTATGCGCATTTTTGGGAACTCTTTGATTTCCTTTGGTGAGTTTTGAATTGATATTCGGTTGAACGACAAAAGCTAGAAATAGGGCAATGATTAAGTAAATGAGGGATTTTTTCATGGATACATGATACCACATTTTTGTATTAGATATATTTTTAAGTGAAAATTTGTTATAATACAGCCTGGTGATTTGATGAAATTTGAAGTGTCGATAGAACAATTTGATGGACCATTGGATTTGATGCTCCATTTAGTGAAAGAAAATAAATTGGATTTGTTTGATTTGGATATGGATGTGTTGGCGAGTCAATACATCACTTTTATTCATGAAATGCAGACACTTCATTTGGAAATCGCAAGTGAATATTTAGAAGAATTAGCGAGTTTGATTGAGTATAAGTCAAAAAAACTCTTACCGCGAGAAGAAGTCGAGGTCCAAGAAGAATATGAAGAAGATCATCGTGATCGCTTAGTGGCACGTTTGATCGAGTACCAACAATATAAGGAAATTACCAGTTATTTTAAAGATTCCTTTGAAGATCGACAAAAACATTTTTCGCGTCCCAGCGCTAGTTTAATTAGCTATTGGCAAAAGGCTAATGAAAATTCACCGATTGAAAATCAATCGGCTTATTATTTAATGAAAGCAATGCATCGTGTAATCAAGCGGCATACACTATTAAAACCCTATGAAACCAAGATTACCATTAAAGAGCTTTCTACCGAAGAGCGTGTCGAACAAGTGAAAAAGATGTTTATGGGCAGTGTAGAACGTCGCAGCTTTGATCAATGCTGTCAAGACTGCATAAACTTGCATATGGTGATCGTTACTTTTTTAGCTATTTTAGATTTAATTCATCAGAAATGGTTGATGTATACTGTGGATGAAAATGATACTATTTGGATATGGAAAGGATGTACAGATGACAAATCAGAAAGCAATTATTGAGGGTCTGCTTTTTTTAAGTGGCGAAGATGGCCTGACTTTGTTTCAAATTCAATCGGCTTTAGAACAATCGGATGTTGATGCGATTTTTGCGGATTTGGAAGCTTTAAAAGAAGAGTACAGTCATGCCGATAAAGGCTTTGAATTAGTGGAATATGCTAATCGTTATAAATTTGTAACAAAAGAATTTGTATATCCTTATGGGGAAAAGCTCTTCTCGGAAGAGAAACCTGTGGCCTTAAGTCAACCAGCCCTTGAGACTTTAGCTATTGTGGCTTATCGTCAACCGATTACACGCGTTGAAATCGAAGAAATTCGTGGGGTCAGCTGTGAGGTTATGTTAAAAAAACTCCAAGCCAGAGGCTTAATTGAAGCCAAAGATCGTTTGGATACTGTTGGCAAGCCCTTGCTCTATACGGTAACGGATACTTTTTTAGATGCATTTCAACTAGAAACTTTACAAGAATTACCTGAGTTACCCGTGCAAAAACACGATGATGATTTATTTGAAACAGAGGATGAATAATGGAACGACTACAAAAAGTAATGGCAAAATCCGGTGTATGTTCACGTCGTAAGGCGGAACAATACATCTTAGATGGAAGAGTAAAAGTAAATGGAATCGTATGTACTGAACTTGGTACGAAGGTAGATGGCAATGATCAAGTAGAAGTCGATGGTCAAATTATTGAACGAGAAGACTATGTCTATTATCTATTAAACAAACCGAAAGGTTGTGTTTGTACCGTTTCGGATGAATATGATCGTAAAACGGTTTTAGATTTTATGCCAAAAGATAAACGTATCTATCCTGTAGGACGGCTAGACTATGATACCAGTGGTGTTTTATTACTGACAAATGATGGGCAATTTACCAATGAGATGACCCATCCTCGCTATCATTTACCAAAGACCTATGTTGTCAATCTTCAAGGGACCTTACAAAAGGAAGATGTGAAAAAGATCCGCAAAGGTTTTTCCCATTATCAACCCGCCAAGATTTATTTCTTGGAAAATGATGTTACCCGAGATCGCATGCGTTTTGAATTGACAATTCATGAAGGTAAAAACCACGAAGTAAAAAATATGATGGCCGACCTTGGCTATGAGGTTCGTCGCTTACATCGTAAATCTTTTGGTGGTATTGAGTTAGGTAATTTGAAACCAGGTGAATATCGAACACTAAAAGTTCATGAAGTAAAACAATTGAAAGCCTTGGCAAAACAGGGAGAAAAGCTATGAAACAAGTTTTTGTAGACCAGGATTGTCAACTGCATTCGCGTATTTATTTAGATGAACAACAAGCCCATCATCTTTTTGATGTTTTACGAATTCAAAAAAAAGAGGTGGTTCGTGTTGTTGCGAATCAACAAGTCTTTTTAGCCCATCCCGAACAACGAGGTTATCTATACCTTTTTGATAAGATGACAACCGAACAGAATATGCAGCATATTACGCTTTGTGCTTCCTTGATTAAACAAGATAAGTTTGAATGGATGCTACAGAAAGCGTGTGAATTAGGGGTTACGCGTGTTGTGCCGTTTGTGAGCCGCAATACGGTTATTCGCTTAGATGAAA
Source organism: Firmicutes bacterium AM41-11 (assembly GCA_003480165.1). Taxonomy (GTDB): domain Bacteria; phylum Bacillota_I; class Bacilli_A; order Erysipelotrichales; family Erysipelotrichaceae; genus Absicoccus. The sequence continues at coordinate 105,599 of QUIQ01000004.1, forward strand.
AAAAAGCCGAAAAGAAGTTAGAAAGATGGTCAAAGATCTTATTGGAAGCTTGTAAACAATGCAACCGGAATGATCTTGTAGAATTGAGCCCGATTCAAACTATCTCATCACTACTTTCTTTTCAATCGGAATGTAATTTAGTCGCTTATGAAAAAGAGAATGATCCTTCTAAGCATTTAGCTCATTATCTAAAAGATAATCCGGAATCAATTACCCTTTGCATCGGACCCGAAGGGGGATTTGAAACCTTTGAAATTGCTGAGTTTGAAGCCAATCATTTTCAGTTGTGTTCTTTAGGTCCAAGAATTCTTCGCGCTGAAACGGCCGCTTGTTACGCTTTGGCTGCGATAGAATATCAACAACATGTAAAGGAGTAACTATGCGTTTTTCTATTACTACTTTAGGCTGTAAAGTGAATGCGTATGAATCACAATTTTATGCCGAAGAGTTAAAAAAATTAGGTTTTACGGAAGTAGAGGATGATCAGGAAAGTGATATTTGTATCATTAATACTTGTACCGTAACGAATACCGCCGCTCATAAATCCCGTCAAAAAATTCATCAAGCGAAAAAGAAGAATCCGCATGCATATTGTGTCGTTGTTGGATGTTATGCACAATTTGCCAAGGAAAAAGAGCGCGATGAATTAGATGCGGACTTAGTGATTGGGGCAAATCATAAAAACCAGTTAGCGAGCTTAGTGCAAGAAATGGTTGCCAAAGATAAAAAACAAGATGTTGTGAATGACTTGGTGCAATTCAATGATTTTGAAGCAATGCCGATTCATTATTTTGGTTCCAAACATCGTGCCTTTTTAAAGGTGGAAGATGGATGTAATCAATTTTGTTCCTATTGTGCCATTCCATTTGCGCGGGGTAGAGAACGCTCGTTAAAATATGATCAAGTGCTTTCGATTGCCCAAGAATTAGTTAAAAAAGGACATTCGGAAATTGTTTTAACGGGAATTCATACCGGACGCTATAAAGATGGTAGTTTAAAACTTGCCGATTTATTGAAAGGCTTGTTGGAAAGTACCCCAGATACGGTTTACTATCGTATTTCCAGTATTGAAATTACGGAAGTTGATCATGATTTGATTGACTTAATGAAGGAAAATCGACGCATTTGTCGCCATCTACATATTCCTATTCAATCAGCTTGTGATGAAACATTAAAGCGTATGCATCGTCCTTATACTGTTGATGAATTTAAAGAACATGTTGCCTGGATTCGTAAAGAACTTCCTGATATTTCTATTTCAACCGATGTGATTGCTGGCTTTGTCCAAGAATCGGACCAAGAATTTGAAACAACATATAATAATTTAGCGGATATTGCTTTTTCTTTCTTACATGTTTTTCCTTATTCTAAACGAAACGGAACTGCAGCTAGTCAGATGAAGGGGGAAGTGAATGGAAAGATTGCCAAAGAACGTGTGGCAAAATTGCTTGCACTTTCCAAACAATTACGCTTAAATGATATGAAGAGATTTCAACCTGTAGAAGTTTTAATAGAAAAACACGAAGGCAATGTCTATACTGGTTATACGAACCAGTATCATCCAATTCGTATCGAGAGCGACACGCCTTTAGAAGGACGTATTACGCTTCGTTGGACTTCTATAGATGAAGATGGGTATTTGGTAAGAAAGGTCGATGAAAATGCGATTAAGTAAATTATTTAAAAATGCACCTACCACAAATGTTACAGGACTCTGTTTTGACTCCCGTAAAGTCAAAGAAGGGAATGTTTATTTCTGTTTACCTGGGATTATGCATGATGGGCACGAATTTATTAGTCAGGCAGTAGAAAATGGGGCAATTTGTGTTGTTTATTCGAAAGAATTAACCCGGGAACAAATGCCGGAAGGCGCTATTTATATTCGTGTGGATAATGTTACGGATGCCATGAATCAAGTGGCTAGAATCTTTTATTCTAAACCAAGCGATAAGATGTTGATGTATGGGGTAACCGGAACGAATGGAAAGAGTACGATTACTAACATTATTCGTAATATCCGTAATTTAAAAGAACCATGTGGATACATCGGAACCATTGCAATCGAATATGGAAATGTTCGTTTACAACCCGATTTAACAACGCCAGATGCACTTTTCTTACAAGAAAAGTTATCTGAAATGGTACGTCATGGCATGAAAGCTTGTGCCTTGGAAGTATCTAGTCATGGTCTTGCGCAACACCGTGTTGATGGAATTGATTTTGATGTTGCTATCTTCACCAATTTAACCTATGATCACTTGGATTATCATGGAACTATGGAAAGTTATTTTGAAGCAAAATCACTCTTGTTCTCACAACGTGTTAAACCCGATGGCATTGCGATTTTAAATATTGATGATGCCAAATATGAAGATTTATGTAAGATCAGCCAAGCCCGGGTCATCTCTTATGGTATTGAAAAAGAATGTGATTATCGGGCTATCAATATTAATATTTATTCAGATTGTACAAAGTTTGATTTGATTTATCGTGGTAAGACTTATCCGGTTACGACAAATCTTGTTGCTATGTATAATGTATATAATTTACTAGCTGCAATTGCTGCTTTAAATGAAACTGACATGGACTTGGAATTAATCCTTCAAGCTTGTCGTAAATTGGATCAAATCGATGGGCGTATGGAACAAATCAATTTAGGTCAACCATTCCATGTGATCGTAGACTTTGCACATACCCCAGATGGTATGGAACAGATGTTACAATTTGGTCGTAAGATTGCCAAGAATCATAAAGTTATTTCGGTTTTTGGTTCAGCGGGAAAAAGAGATGTGCATAAACGAAAAGTTTTCGGTGAATTAGCGGATAAATATGCGGACTATATTATCTTAACGGAAGATGATCCACGTGACGAAGATCCAGCTCAAATTGCCGATCAAATTAAAGAAGGTATTAAAAATACCAATCAGGTATTTATTCAAAATCGTTATGAGGCCATTCGTCAAGCAATTGAGAGTGCCGATAAAGGCGATGTTGTTCTGTTATTAGGAAAAGGGGATGAACCTTTTATCTATCGTGAAGAAGGTCGTGCACCTTATATGGGCGACAACAAGATTGCCAAAGAATGCATTTTGAAATATTCAAAATATGCTTCTGAATGCACAGATACGCAAGAAGAAAAGAAAAGCTGAAGTGAAAAGTCTGAATTTTATTGATTTTTTAAATGTTGTCGTTTATAATCAAAAAGGACTCGGGAAGGGAGGTTTGTCAGATGCCAAAAGTAGTAGTTAAAGAGAACGAGCAATTGGATGACGCTTTAAGAAGATTTAAACGTCAGGTTTCTCGTAACGGAACCCTTGCTGAGGCGCGTAAAAGAGAATTTTACGTTAAACCAGGTGTTCGCAGAAAATTAAAATCTGAAGCAGCACGTAAGGCACGTAGAGGTAAGAAATAATCTGCATATAATGCAGATTTTTTTCGTATTGGAAAGGATCGTAACTATGATTGAAATCGATTTATCCGAACATTCATACGAACAAATTCAGATTTTTACTGGCGATAGAGATCAAAATCTTGATGTCCTGGCGAAACATTATAAAACTTCTTTTATCTTGCGTTCTTCGATTTTGAAATTCAATTCTTGTTCGGAAGATGAACAAATTCAAGCTGTGATTAAGAGCTGTTTTGATTTAATTGATATGCAGAATCGTTTGAGTCATCAAGATCTTATCTATTTAATATCTTTAGCTGGTCAGCATCGTCTTCAAGATTTTAAGGTGAATCAATTGGTTCCGATTGGAAAGACGAAATCGGGAAAACTAATCTATCCTAAAACTTTAGGACAAGCCAATTATTGTGATGCTTTAAAACATAATCCTATTGTTTTTGCCACAGGTGTAGCAGGTACCGGTAAAACTTATTTAGCAGTGGCTTATGCCGTACATCAATTAAAACAAGAGGCAATTCAAAAAATCATTTTAACGCGTCCGGCGGTCGAAGCTGGCGAATCACTGGGCTTTTTGCCAGGTGATATGAAAGAAAAGGTAGATCCGTATCTTCGTCCTTTATATGATGCCCTTTATGAAATGCTAGGGAAAGATTGTGTTGATCGCTATTTAGAAAAACAGGTTATCGAAATTGCTCCATTGGCTTTTATGCGTGGTCGTACATTAAACGATGCAGTTGTGATTTTGGATGAAGCACAGAACACAACACAAGCCCAGATGAAGATGTTTCTAACCCGTATGGGTAAAAATACGCAGTTAATTATTAATGGGGATATTACCCAAATCGATTTGGTTCAAGAAAGACAGTCTGGTTTAAAGCAGGCTTGTTCGATTTTGAAACATATCCACGGAATTGAAATCGTGACTTTTGATAGTCATGATGTTGTGCGCCATCCATTGGTGCAAAAAATTATCGAGCGATATGCAGAGATTGAAAAATAAACGAAGGATTGTTATACTTATAAAGAAATTTGGAAGGTGATAGTATGGGAAGACATTTTGAAGTCCGTGCCGCTGCTATGCAAAAAACCGCAAACGCAAAGGCAAAAGTTTATTCAAGATATTCTAAAGAAATATTGGTTGCAGCTAAAACTGGTGATACAAACCCAGATATGAACCAAGCATTAAAGAAAGCAATTGAACGTGCAAAAGCGAACGATGTTCCTGCTAACGTTATTAAAAGAGCAATTGATAAAGCAAAATCAAGTGCTGATGAAAGTTTCAACAGTGCGCGTTATGAAGGTTTTGGAAATAGTGGTTCTACCATTATTATTGATTGTTTAACTGACAATGCCAATCGTACAATTGCCGATTTACGTGCATGTTTTAACAAGGCTCACGCAAAATTAGGTGTTGCCAACTCCGTTTCTTTTGGTTACGAACACTTAGGTGTTATCGTTATTAAATACGAAGATGAAGAAGCGATGATGGATGCTTTATTAGAAGCTGGCGTTGAATTAAATGATATTGAAGTAGAAGATGGTTATATGACAATTACAACCGATCCTACGGTATTAGATGATGCCAAAGTTGTCATCGATCAATTGATTCCAGGTGTGAAATATGAAGTATTTGAAGACCGTATGGTTGCCAATGATACTGTTTCTCTGGAAGGCGAAGACAAAGTGTTATTTAAACGTTTGGTTACATTGTTGGATGATGTAGATGATGTCCAACAAGTTTATCACAACGTTGACAATTTAGATGATTAATCCTGTGAAAAAGAAGAAGTGAGTTATTCTATTTTAGAGAGAAACTGTTGGGTGGAAAGTTTTATAGAATACTGACTAGTGACACTTTGGAGGAATCAAGTGATGAAGCTTGATCGTTGGTCTCGTTACGACTTGAGTGTTCAAGAATGATTCTTGAAAAGTAAGGTGGTACCGCGTTTATGACGTCCTTATATAGGGCGTTTTTTTATTTATTTTAAGGAGGAAAAATTATGGCTTATAAGATTCCAAGAGGTTGCCAGGATATTTATGGAAGTTCAAGCTATCAATGGCAAACTTTAGAAAACACATTGCGTTCGATTTGTGAATTGTACAACTATGATGAAATTCGTACACCGATTTTTGAACATACCAATGTATTTAAACGTGAAAATGATTCAAGTGATATGGTCAATAAAGAAATGTATACATTCCAGTTAGAAAACTCAAAGACTTCTTTGACCATTCGTCCGGAAGGAACCGCTGGGGTAGTACGAAGCTTTGTTGAAAATAAGATGTATGCCAACCCAGATCTACCTGTTAAACAATACTATATGGGCCCTATGGCACGTCATGAAAGACCCCAAAAAGGACGTTTACGTATCTTCCATCAATTTGGTGTAGAAGCACTAGGAGAAAAGTCTCCTTATGTAGATGTTGAGACAATCGTTCTTGCCTATACAATTTTAAGTACGGTTGGTTTAAAAGACATTAAAGTATGTATTAATACTTTAGGGGATGATGCATCTAGACAAGCTTACCGCAGTGCTTTAAAGGAATACTTTAAACCGTATTATGATCAATTGTGCCCGGATTGTAAGCGTCGTTATGAACAAAATCCTTTACGTATTTTAGATTGTAAAGTTGATCATGATTTGGAATGCATGAAAAATGCACCAAGTATGGCCGATTATTTAAATGAAGAAAGTCAAACGTATTTTAATACCGTTTTACATCTATTAGATACTTTAGGTATTCCTTATGAAGTAGATGATAAACTTGTTCGTGGTTTGGATTATTATACCCATACGGTTTTTGAAATCGTTTCAATGAATAAAGAAATGGGTGCCCAGTCTACTGTATTAGCTGGCGGCCGTTATGATGGCTTGATTTCTTATTTTGGTGGTCCTGAACAAATGAGTGGTATTGGTTGGGCACTAGGTATGGAGCGTTTGTTGATTGCCTTAGAAGCAGAAAATGGTCCATTAGCAGAAAAGCCATCCTTAGATGCTTATGTTATGTGTCTTGATAGTGAAGCGCGTACCTATGCATTTGAAGTAGTAACCCAACTTCGTGCCTATGGTTTCCGTGCTGAAATGGATATGATGGGACGTTCTTTTAAAGCCCAGTTTAAGGCCGTTGATCGTATGAAGTCTAGAACAGCTATTTTAATTGGAAATACAGAAAAAGATGCGCAACAAGTCACGATTAAAAATTTAAAAGAAAGAAGCCAGGAAACGGTTTCTATCGATGATTTAATCACGAAAATGGATGCACTTTTAGGGGAGGAATAAGATGTTACGAACAATTGAAAATGGAAATTTACGTTTGGAACATGTCGACAAAGAAGTTGAATTAGTTGGCTGGGTTGCAAAGAAAAGAAACTTTGGTCAATTGGTTTTTATTGATTTACGCGACCGCAGTGGAATTTGTCAATTGGTCTTTGATGAAGCATTTTCTGAACAAACAAAGGAAATTCGTAATGAATATGTATTACATGTAAAAGGTGTTGTAAAAGCAAGAAAAGATGCCAATCCAAATTTGGCAACAGGGCAAGTGGAAGTACAAGTTGAAGCTTTTGATATTGTCAATGAAGCTTTAACCCCACCAATGATCATTGCCGATGAAACTGATGCCTTAGAAGATACTCGTTTAAAATATCGTTATTTGGATTTACGTCGTCCTTGTCTGCAAAAGAATTTGATTTTGCGAAATAAAGTAACTCTTTTGGTACGTAACTATTTGGCAAAACATGGTTTTGTGGAAGTAGAAACGCCGATTCTATGTCGTTCTACACCGGAAGGAGCACGCGACTATTTAGTTCCAAGTCGTATCAGCAAAGGCGAATTTTATGCCTTGCCACAATCTCCACAATTGTATAAACAATTGCTGATGGTTGGTGGTATGGACCGCTATTTCCAAATTGCCCGTTGTTTCCGTGATGAAGACTTACGGGCCGATCGTCAACCAGAATTCTCGCAAATTGATATTGAGATGAGTTTCATCGAAGAAGAAGATATTTGGCAAATGACCGAAGGTTTGATGAAGGAAATCTTCAAGGAAATCAAAGGTATTGATTTACCTGCATTCAAACGTATTCCTTATGATACATGTATGGAAAAATATGGATCCGATAAACCGGATTTACGTTTTGATATGCCATTAGTCAATGTAAGTGATATTTTCTCTTCTACGGAATTTAAAGTCTTTGCCTCTACTTTAGAAAATGGTGGCATTATTCAAGCGATGAATGTCAAAGGTGGAGCAAACAAATTCAGCCGTAAACAATTGGATAAGTTACAAGATTATGTAAAGGTTTATGGGGCCAAAGCGCTTGCTAATTTAAAATATACGGAAGCAGGTTTTGCGGGTTCGGTTCATAAGGTTTTATCGGATCAAGAAAAAGCGGACTTAACGAAAGCTTTAAACATTGAACCAAACGATATTGTTTTCTTTATCGCAGATAAAAAGAAAGTAGCTCAAACGGCATTGGGTGCTTTACGTGTGAAATTAGGTCATGACCTTGATTTGATTGATAAAGATGCTTTCGAATTCTTATGGGTAACGGATTTCCCAATGTTTGAATTCGATGAAAATGAGAATCGTTATGTGGCTGCGCATCATCCATTTACTTCACCAAACTTAGAAGATGTCGATAAATTGATGACGGATCCAGCGCATTGTTACAGCCGTGCCTATGACCTTGTATTAAATGGCTATGAACTGCTTTCTGGTTCTATTCGTATTCATGATCAAAAACTTCAAGAAAAAGTATTTGAAGCTATTGGTATGACAATGGAAGAAGCCCATGAAAAATTTAGTTGGTTTATGGATGCCTTCCAATATGGAACACCACCTCATGGAGGTGTTGGTATTGGACTAGAACGTCTAGTGATGATTTTAGCTGGCACCGACAATATTCGTGATGTTGTGGCATTCCCCAAAACAGCGAGTGCTTCTGACTTGATGGCACAAGCTCCATCTACCGTTGATGAAAAACAATTAAAAGAATTAGGTATAGATATTTCTGATTAAGGAGTTGAATTTCAACTCCTTTTTTTGCTAGACAGATTTTAAAAAATATGCTTACTTGTACAGAGAATCGAAAGCTGTTAACATGTGTTTGCCTGGAGATGCTAACATTTTTCCTACGCTTAGAGATAAGGGAGACCGGACGTTGTCTTTCTGTGTTGAATACCTTTTCATCGATCAGGGATCCTAAGGCTAGACACAGGTCACCCACCTGGATATACCGGGAAAGATCTCTCGTCTTCAGGCTTTTTTAGGTGATAGTATGACCAATCAAGAAAAGTTTATTGAGATTTACCAAAAACATATTCACCGACCTGGTGCAGACAAGTTTTTAGAATATTTAATGAGTGATCAAAGTGATTTTTTTCAAGCACCTTGTTCAACACGCTTTCATGGCTCTCATACCGGAGGCTTAGTGGAACATAGTATTCATGTCTATGAATGTTTAGATGCGTATCTGAAACGGGAACGATGTAAAGATCTTTACCATATGGATTATTCTGATGATACGATTGCGACAGTTAGCTTATTACATGATGTCTGTAAAATTAATGTTTATAAATCATCAGTACGAAATAAGAAGGTAGATGGCAATTGGATTCAAGTTCCATATTATGAATTTGATGATAAGATGCCTTATGGACATGGCGAAAAAAGTGTTTATATGATTACACCATTTATGAAGTTATCACGCGAAGAAGCTTTTGCGATTCGTTATCATATGGGCTTTTCCAATAATGATTCTGCCAATGCGGTCGGCTATACCTTTGAACATTTTCCTTTAGCTTTCGCATTGAGTACGGCGGATATGGAAGCAACTTACTTTTTAGACAAGAAGGGCGAATAATCGTCCTTTTTTTACGTTCTAAAAACTGTTAGAATAGAATACATGGATGGAATATTAGTGATTAATAAACCGGCTGGTATGACCAGTCACGATGTACTCAATCGATTACGCAAGATGTATCACCAAAAGAAGTTTGGGCATACAGGGACTTTGGATCCGGATGCAACAGGGGTTCTAGTCGTTTTATGTGGTAAAGCTTGTAAGGTGCTACAATTCTTGCGCGATACCGATAAAAAATATATTGGGCAAATAGCTTTAGGTTTTTCTACGACAACCGATGATATTTCTGGGGAAGTCCTGGAAAGAAAACCAGTGAATGAAGATTTTGATTTTGCGGAAGTTCTGGCTTCTTTTAAAGGGGAACTGCATCAAAAAGTTCCGGCTACTTCGAATAAGAGAGTCAATGGACAAAAACTCATTGATTTACAACGAAAGGGAAAAGAAGTACCCGATGTTTATCAAGATGTGACGATTTATGATATCCAAGCCTTGGATGATTACCGTTTTGAAGTATCTTGTTCCAGTGGAACGTATGTACGCAGTATTTGTCGCGACTTTGCCCTGAAGACAAATAATCTTGGCTGTATGAAATCTTTACAGCGAATTCAAGTTGGGCGTTTTTCGATTGAACAGGCACAGACCTTAGAAGACTTAGAGCATCAAGAACCGATTCTTTATCCAATCGAGATGGTATTAGATCATTTTCCAATGATTGAGTTTGAAAAAATTCAAGATGTCTATCAAGGAAAACGGATATCTTTAGATTGTGAGGCGGATATGGTTTGTATTACTGAAAATCATCATCCGGTAGCCATCTACCAAAGAGAAAACGGATCGACTTTTCGTTCCAAAAGGGGGTTGTGGTAATGAAAGTAGTACGCATTGATTTCCGTGAAATACCTACATTAGAAGCTAGTGCGGCTTGTATTGGATATTTTGATGGAATGCATAAAGGCCATCAAAAACTTTTGAATTTATGCTTAAAAACAGCGAAGAAAAAACATTTAAAAAGTGCTGTTTGTACTTTTGATCCCGATCCTTGGACGGTTTTTTATCCAGAAAAAAAGGTTCATCACTTATTTACTTTAGAAGATAAAATTCATTTTGCCCAAAAACAGGGATTTGATGCCTTTTATATATTAACTTTTACGAAGGAATTTGCATCTAATGATGTGGCATCTTTTCATGAAATTGTGAAGAAAATGCATATCGAGCATTTGATTTGTGGCTTTGATTTTCAATATGCTTGTAGGAATCAAGGCAATGTTCATACTTTGCAGCAACAATCAGATTTTGCGGTTTCGGTTGTCGAAAGTGTGAATGAAAAACAAATCAAAATTTCTTCCAGCCGGATTGAACCATTGGTTTGCCAGGGACAAGTTTTAAAGGCCAATCGTTTATTGGGTGTGGTTTATTCCATTGAAGGAACGATTGTCAAAGGTTTTCAAAGAGGATCAAAGATTTTAGGGATTCCTACCGCAAATCTCAATGCCAATTCTGAATATATTCAACCAATGGTCGGCGTTTATGCTGGAATGGTGAGTGTAGAAGATCGTTTATATGGAGCAATGATCAATATCGGCAATAATCCGACTTTTGAGAATAAATTTCAAACGATAGAAGCAAATATCTTTCATTTCAATGAAGATATTTATGGAAAAACGGTCCGAGTTTTCTTTTTTGATAAAATCCGGGACGAAAAGAAATTTTCTGGAGCCAAAGAATTAAAAGAGCAGTTATTAGCGGATATTGAAACGAGTAAAAAACGCTTGCAGAATCATCCTCGTTTATTGGAAAATACCGCGGAATTATGGGATAAGAAGCTCTTTATCGATGCATAAATTTTTGATATAATTTAAAGGAAGTGAAGGTGAAATTATGGCACAAGAATATATAACTTTTGAACCTCAAAATGAATATGGTTCCGTACGATTAAATAAAACAGTTTTTTCTAGTATTGCAGTAAATACCATTGAAGAGGAAGAGAATGTTCAATTGGTGGAAGGAAATCGTCCATTTAAAGGCGGTGTTACAACTGTGATTGAAGAGAATCATCTTCGTCTTACGATTCCTGTAAAAGTTCACTATAAAGCGAACGTTACGGATGTTTGCGCAAAATTACAAAACAAGATCTTTGAAAGTATTTCTTATATGACAGAATTTAAACCGGATTCAATTGAAATCCAGGTGGTTGGCTTTATCTTTTAGGAAATCTTTCAAGGTTTCCTTTTTTTAAAAGGAGGGATTGGATGAGCGTTTCTTTTGATGATTTTCTAGTTGTAGGAATTTCGAGTCGAGCTTTATTTAATCTGGAACTCGCAAATCAAATCTTTGAAAAAGAAGGACTGGATGCGTATCGGGATTATCAACTGGCTCATGAAGAAGAGGTCCTGGAACCAGGCCCTGGCTTTTCTTTGGTGAAGAAGCTTTTAGATTTAAATCAAACCTTAGGTAAAAAAGCGGTGGAAGTGATTGTCATGTCACGTAATTCGGCAGAAACTTCTCTGCGAATCATCCATTCTCTTGATCATTATCAATTGGATATTGGGCGTATGGTTATGAGTGGCGGACAGAGTATTTCGCGTTACTTAAAGGCTTTCGGTGTGGATCTTTTTCTTTCGGTGAATGAAGAAGATGTGGCCAATGCCATTAATGATGGCTTTCCAGCTGGTTTGATTTATACGCATGAATCGTATCCTTTTGTCCCGGATCACCAGATTCGTATTGCTTTTGATGCAGATGCAGTTCTTTTCTCAGCGGATTCTGAGAAAATCTACAAACAATCTGGTTTGGATGCATTTGTAGAAAACGAAGTCTTAAAACAGGATGAAGTTATGCAACAAGGACCAATGGCCCATTTTTTGTTTCGCTTATCCAAGCTTCAAGCTTTATCGAAAGATCATGAATGTATCCGTACCGCAATTGTGACGGCACGAGATCGCAATGCGGGAATTCGTGTTATCAAAACATTAAGAGCATGGAAAATTGATATTGATGAAGTTTTCTTTTTACAAGGTGCCAATAAAGCGGAAGTCTTAGCTTGTTTTGGCGCAGATATTTTCTTTGATGATCAAGATGTACATGCCAAACCTGCTAGTCAGGTTGTACCTAGTGCAAGAGTTTTATATAAAAGTGAGGGAAATGAATGAACAGACATCAACAACGAGAAGTAGCTATCAATAGCTTATATCAACATCTATTATTAAATAAGGACATCCGGAAATGCGTCTTTGATGCAATGCATGGATCGAATGAAATCGATGGATACCTTTATAGTATTACGATTGGTACAGCGGAAAATAAATATCCGTATATCCAAAAGATTAATGACTTGCTGCGGAAGGATTGGGATTTTAATCGTTTAAGTGTTTTGGAACAAGCCATCCTTTTGATGGGTTGTCAAGAAATTCTTGTCAATGAAACACCAAAGTCTGTTGTCATTGATGAAGCTGTTCGCTTAGCAAAAAAATACTGTGATGATGATTCTTATAAATTGATTAATGGGGTCTTGGATCAACTATGAGTAAAGAGATGATTTTTCCTGTTTCGCGAATTGTGTATCGTATTAAAGAAATCATCGAAGATACGGTTCGTTTAGATAGCTTATGGATTCAAGGAGAAATCTCTAATTTAAAAAAGCATCGTAGTGGCACTTATTACTTTTCTATTAAAGATGATAAAGCAGCGATGAGTTGTGTGATGTTTTCTTCTTATGTCAAACACCTTAAGTTTGATTTAGAAGAAGGCATGAAGGTTTTAATTTCTGCAAGTGCATCGGTTTATCCGGAACGAGGAAGCTTACAGTTGTATGTTAAACAAGTCCGACCGGATGGAATTGGTGCTTTGTATTTGGAATTGGAACAAAGAAAACAACGCTTATTGAAAGAAGGTTATTTTGACCCAGCTCATAAATTACATAAGCCGAGTTATATTGGAAATGTTGGTGTAATTACGGCTAAAGAAGGGGCTGCTTTACAAGATGTATTATCTACGATTCGCATGCGTTGGCCGATGATGCAAATTACGCTTTATCCAGCTTTAGTACAAGGCAATCAGGCGGCCCAATCAATCATCGCACAATTAGCCAAAGCAGATTGTGCAGGGCATGATGCGATTTTAATTGTGCGTGGTGGCGGAAGCTTTGAAGACTTGTTCTGTTTTAACGATGAGGCATTGATTCATGCAGTATATGCATGTAAGACTTATACGATTTGTGGTGTGGGTCATAAAACGGATACTACTTTAATTGATTTTGTTGCCGATATGTCTTGTCCAACGCCTACTGCAGCAGCGCAATTTGCCAGTTTGGATCAAAGGGAAGTGCTACAAAAATTGGCACAATCCCAACAATATATGTCACAGCGAATGGAACAAATTCTTGCGCTGAAACAACAACAATTATCTACGCTATTATCTAACCCATATATGAAGGATCCAAAATCCTGGGTTTTTCAAAAGCGTTTATTGTTGGATTCCTATCTTCAATCGATGGATCAAACCAAAGATGCGCTCTTATCTAAATCGGCCGATTTAGAGTATAAGAAGTCGCTTATCTTGCAATCGGTTCAACATCTCTGTGATAAAAAAGGGGGAGAACTTACTTCCATAAAACGTCAACTTATTCCTTTGATGCAGAGAATCGATGGACAAAATCAGCAGACTTATATACAAGTAAACCAGAATTTCATGCAGGCGATGCAACAGTATAGGGAACTTAACCGCCAAGCATGTGCAAAATATATTTCCTTATTAGATGCTTACAGCCCTTTAAAGACGATGCAAAGAGGGTATTCCATTACGACTTGTCAGAATACTTTAGTGCGTTCGATTGATGGGGTTTCGAAAGATATGATTCTATATACCCAAGTGGGGGATGGAACGATTGAATCTAAAGTTATAGATAAAAGGAGGATGAAAGATGCCAAATAAGAAATTAAAATTTCAAGAAGCGATGACGCGCTTAGATGAAATTGTGACAAAACTTTCTTCCAATGATTTAGATTTAGAAGAAGCGATGGACTTATTTACGGAAGGTTTAAAGCTTTCTACACAATGTGAAAAACAATTAAAAGAATTTGAAACAAAAATTGAGGCGATTACGCATCAGGAGGCACAAGATGGAACTGCTGAATGAATTTGAAACATACTTAAAGGAAAAAGTTACGCAAGGTCATAATTCCAAAGTAAAAGATGCGATGGCATATTCTTTGTTGCAAGGAGGAAAGCGAATTCGTCCGCAACTCTTGTTTGCGACTTTGATGGCGTATGGTCTTGATCCAAAAGTTGGTTTTCCTTGTGCAGCAGCTATTGAAATGATTCATACTTACTCTTTGATTCATGATGATTTGCCTGCTATGGATGATGATGACTTACGGCGTGGAAAACCAAGCTGCCATAAGGCATATGGGGAAGCTTTTGCGATTTTAGCAGGAGATGGTCTTCTAACGCGTGCTTTTGATGTAGTTTTGGAGAGTGATGCTTCAAGTGATCAAAAAGTGCAATTGGTTCACTTATTAAGTGATTATGCGGGTGTTTATGGCATGGTCTATGGCCAGGAATTAGATTTGTTGGCAGAAGATGATACTGCTATGACGATTGATAAAGTCTTTGCGATTGATGCTTATAAGACAGCTAAGCTTTTAACGCTTCCTTTATTGTGTGGTGCAACTCTTGCGGATAAAGAAAAAGATTATCCTCATTGGGAAAAGATTGGCTATGATTTAGGAATTCAATTTCAAATTCAAGATGATATTTTAGATCAAACACAATCCAGTCAAGCTCTGGGTAAATCAACGAGTGATCAAGAAAATCATAAACAAACCTTTGTTTCTCTATTGGGTTTAGAAAAGGCTAAAGCTGAAGTCGTTCGTTTTGAAAAGGAAATTCAATCCGAGTTACAATATTTCCAAGGAGATACTTCGTATCTCAAATCGCTGATTCGTTTTATGGTTTATCGTACGTATTGAAAAGAGGGATAATTATGCGTTTATACGACCTTGAGTCTCCGGAACAGATTCAATATTTATCATTGGATCAACTCAAAGAACTTTGTGATGACATTCGTTATTTTTTAATCGATTCACTTTCGAAAACGGGAGGCCAATTGGCAAGTAATTTAAGTATTGTAGATGCAACGGTTGCGATGCATTACGTTTTTCATGTGCCACAAGATCGTGTTTTATTTGATGTAGGATATCAGTGTTTAACGCATAAAATCCTTACGGGACAGTCAACGCGTTTTGCGACATTAAATCGTTTTGAAGGCCTTGATCCTTATTGTGATCCGCATACGAGTCGTTTTGATACTTGGAAAGCTACGCATGCAGGACAGTCTCTTTCGATTGCCAGTGGTCTAGCCAGTGCTAGAGATTTATCGAATGAAACGTATCAAGTTCTTTGTGTGATTGGCGATGAAGCCCTTCATGCTGGTGCAAGTTTAGAAGCCCTGGAGCGCATTGGAGAAAGGAAACAGAAAGTTATTTTGATTTATAATGATAATCAATACTCTGATGCACAGAATCATCATTTACAACAAGCGCTCTCTAATTTACGTTCGACAAAATTGTTCCGTCAAGCAGGTAATGGAATGAAGTCCAGTCTGGCTTCGAATCGTTTAGGTAAATCGGTTTTGCATACGTTTGGTTCGGTAAAAGATTCAATTAAAGAATCGGTCTCCAAACAGTCTTTATTTGATGTTTTGAATTTTCATACAATTGGTCCGATTGATGGACATAATTTAGAAGATTTAATAGCTGCCTTCCAACATGCCAAAGAATGCGAAGGACCGGTTGTCGTTCACCTTCATACGCAAAAAGGTTATGGTTCACGCTTTGCGGATCAACAAGCAGATTGGAATCCCCTTGTTCCTTTTAACAAAGAGACTGGTAAACCACTGTTCTTATTACCTAAGTCGCAAATTACTTGGTCTGAATATGTTGAAATGCTTTTAATTGAGCAGGCAAAAGATGATGGGAAGCTGGTCGTAATTAGTTCTAAACAATCGAGTTTTAAACACTTTGCGCATTGTTATCCAAAGCGGACTTTTATCTTTCCTTGCTCGGACCAGCATTGCATAAGTTTTGCGTGTGGCTTCGCTGCTGAGGGCTATCATCCTTTTGTTGCGATGCCAAGTGCTTATATTTTAAAGAGCTTAGATGCCATTCAAGCCAATCTGGCTTATATGAACTTGCCTATTGTTTTAGGTATTTCGGATATTGGTTTAAATGGGCAGGCAGGTTCCATCTTCCATGGAATCGATGATTTGCTACATCTAGAGACAATTCCTAATTTAGTTTTGGCAACTGCGAAAGATGCTAAGGAATTTAAGGATTTATTCTATACAGCTTTTCAATCTAATCAGCCATTTGTCTTGCGTTATCCAAATCAAAGTACTTCTTTTGATTTAGAGAGTGAGGCAAATATAATTGAACTTGGATCTTGGTCCCAGTTCCAAATTGGCATGCAGCCAAAGTCGATTGTTTTCTGTTATGGTGATACAGTTGATCGCTTACTGGCAAAGGCAAAAGAAAATAATTTAGAGATGATCATTGTTAACGCACGTTTCTTTAAACCAATCGATACAAAGATCTTACGCGAATTGTTTGCCTTGCATCTACCGATTCATATTTGTGAAACCGACCGCAGGGGTTCTTTAGCCAGGGCCATTGAAGCGGAATTATCGCATTGTTCTGTTTTAGGTATTGATGACCATTTTGTTGGCCAGGGATCGGTGCGGACTTTGCGAATTTGTGAACATATTTCGATAGAGAGTTTTCTTGAGGATATATTGAGTGATGCAGACTAGATTAGATAAATATTGTAGTTCTTTGTGTGAGTCTCGTACCAAAGCACAAGATTTAATAAAAAAAGGGAATGTTAAGGTTAATGGTGTTGTGATAAAAAAAGCCAGTACACTTTTAGAACCGGAAGATAGAGTGGAGATTGTACAGGATGACCCTTATGTTTCTAGAGCGGCTTATAAGTTATTAGGTGCGGTAGAAAACTATGCAATCAACTTAAAAGAAAAAACGGTTTTAGATGTAGGGGCGAGCACTGGTGGTTTTACCGATGTTTGTTTACAACATGGGGCCAAAAAAGTCTATGCACTTGATGTAGGACATTTACAACTTGCTAAACGACTAGACCAAGATAGTCGTGTTATCAAAATGGAAGGGCGAAATGCTCGCTATATGGAAGCAGACTGGTTTGATACAAAGATTGATTTTCTTTGTATGGATGTAAGCTTTATTCAAGCCAAAACGATTTTAGACCGTGTCTTTGAAGTTTTAACGATTGATTCGATGGTTATTCTAATTAAGCCGCAATTTGAATGTGGTCCTTCCTTTTTAAATAAACAAGGCATTTTAAAAGATAAAAAACTGGCGAAAAAAATTGTGAATCAATATGTTCAATATTTATTGGTTCATTATCCGAAAGTTGACTGGATGCCTAGTCCCATACAAGGACGTCATGGTAACCAAGAATTTGTGCTATATGCTAGAAAGTGAGAAATTTCATGATCGAACAACTGATGGTTAAAGATTACATATTATTTGATTATGCCCTAGTTGATTTTACCCATGGAATGCATGTCATTACTGGTGAAACAGGGGCAGGGAAATCACTATTAATTGATGCAATTGGATATCTCAGTGGTAAGCGGATTAATGGCAATATTGTTCGCAAAGGGAAAGATAAAGCGATTCTGCAAATGGTATGTTCGACATCAAGTCCGAAAATTTCTCAAATGTTGGAAGAAAATGGCTTTGAAGTAGAAGATTCTATTCTTATTACGCGTACGGTTCAAGCTAATCAAAAAAGTACGATTCGCATCAACCAACAGATAACAACTCTTTCTTTTGTGCGTGAATTAGTTTCTTATATGATTG
Source organism: Firmicutes bacterium AM41-11 (assembly GCA_003480165.1). GTDB lineage: Bacteria > Bacillota_I > Bacilli_A > Erysipelotrichales > Erysipelotrichaceae > Absicoccus. The sequence goes on from QUIQ01000004.1 coordinate 123,759, forward strand.
ATATGCATTCGCAAATGGATACCTATCAATTAATGCAGCCCTCGGTTCAATTAGATTTATTAGACGCTCTTGCCCAGACTAAAGATTTAAGAGAAGAAGTGGCTCAGCAATACACAACATTAAAGGCTATCGAAAAAGAATATCATACATGTAAAAATGAATCCTTATCTGATGATGAACTGGATTATTTAACCGCGCAATTGAATCGTATTGATGAATTAAATATTCAAGAAGGCGAATTAGAGTCTTTACAAGAAAAGGTAAAAATCTGTGCCGAAATGGAAAAGAATACGGAACTTTTTTCCCAATCGATTTATCAATTGAATAAAGAAAATGGATTGATGGATACTTGTTATGACTTATCTAAAGAATTAAGTAAAACGAATTCTACTTCAGAAATTGCCAATCAATTGATGGATATCTATTATCGTTTTGATGAAATAAAAGAGAATCTTCAAGAACAATTGAATCAATTTGATCAATCAAGTGAATCGATAGATGAGATGGAATCTCGCATTTATACAATCAAAGCGATGTATAAGCGCTATGGTGGTTCATTTTCTTCACTGATGGAAGCAAAAGCTAATCTTGAAAAGAAAATTGAACGCTTTCTTTCGCGTGAACATATTCTAGCGGAAATGGAAACAAATCTATCTAAGGCTAGAAAAGCGTATGATCAACTAGCTGAAGAACTTTCACAAAAACGTAAAGCGATTTTTAGCTCGGTAGAACAACAAGTGAATCAACATTGTCATGATTTAATGTTGGAACACGCAGATTTTCATATTTCATCTCAGGAAAAAGAAGCGAGTAAAGATGGTAAAGATGCCATAGAATTTTTAATTTCTATGAATCCAGGACAACCTTTGGTCCCTTTAAAAGATTCAGCTTCTGGCGGAGAGCTATCGCGTTTGATGTTAGCTTTAAAGGTTGTCTTCCAAGCCCAACAAGGGGTGGATACCATCATCTTTGATGAAATTGATACAGGTGTTAGTGGTAAAGTTGCTTTTGCGATGGGGCATAAGATGCATACTTTAGCGCAACATTATCAAGTTTTATGTATCACGCATTTAGCCAGTGTTGCTTGTTTCGGCGACAGGCATTATTGTGTGCAAAAAACGAGTGAAGATGGTAGTACCCAGACTTCTATTCATCTACTTAATGAGAAAGAGACCTTGGAAGAATTAGCTGTAATGTCAAGTGGGCAAATGAATCAGGCTTCTTTGCAGGCTGCGCAAGAATTAAAGGATCGTGCAATCCATGGCTAGAGTACTCTTTCATATTGATATCAATGCCTTTTTTGCCTCAGCAGAAATCTTAAAGAAACCATCGCTTGCCGGTAGGCCAATTGCGATTGGTTCAGTGAGTCGCCATGGGGTTTTATCTACCGCCAGCTATGAAGCTAGAGACTATGGGGTTCATAGTGCCATGCCAGTTTATGAGGCCTTACGGCTTTGTCCGGACTTAGAACTGGTTCAACCAGACTTTGTGTATTATCGTGAGTTAAGTGCGAAGTTTTTCCATTATCTATATCAATATACCAATCAGATTGAACCAGCAAGTATTGATGAATGTTACATGGATGTAACAGAAATTATCAAAGCGTATAAGCGGCCTATGGATTTAGCTTTCCAAATTCAAAATGGGGTATATAAAGAAACCGGCTTGCATGTTTCGATTGGCGTAGCACCAACTAAGTTTTTAGCGAAGATGGCTAGTGATATGCGTAAACCAAATGGAATTACGATTCTTAGAAAAGTGGAATTATCCACTAAACTGTGGCCTTTACCGATTGAAGATATGGTTGGTATTGGTAAAAAAACGGTACCTAAATTAAAAAAGCAGGGCATTATGACGATTGGTGATTTTGCCAGTGAAGAAAATGAAAATACGGTTTTATCAATTTTGGGTCGAAGTGGATATAGCTTGTTGTTAAAGGCTAGAGGGAAGAGTACCAATCGACTCTCTTATTCGAATACCCGGCAATCGATTTCTCTAGGGAAAACGTATGAAAATGATTTATATTCGATGGATGAAATTCTATCTTGTGTTCGCTTATTAACTTTAAAATTATCTGAAAAGATGAAACGAAAGAATTATAAAGGGAAATTGGTCTCTTTAACTTTACGTGATTTAGATTTTCATAATATTGTGCGAAGTCAATCTTTAAAAGAATACACGAATGAATTTGCGTATCTATATGAGGCTTTGCAGGAAATTATTGAACAGAACTATATCGAAGATCATGGCTATCGGCATATAACGATTCATGTAGGTTCTTTAAAAAATGCTTCCGAGATTATCGAACAACCTACTTTATTTGAAAAGCCTTTGGATTCTACTTCGATGATCTTAAAGGAATTAAATCATAAAATCGATGGAATTCATTTGATAAAAGCAAGTGATTTGTTGAAGGAGGATTTGGATGAGTGATTTAGAGAAGAATTATCTATTAGACGAATCAATGGTTTTATACCAACATAAAGATCATTTTCATTTCAATACGGATACGAAGCTTTTAGCGCAATTTATGCAGGTAAAAAAGAATGAGAGAGTGCTGGATATTGGAACCAATAACGGTGCTCTTTTATTAGCAGCAGATCAATATCCGGTTAAAGAATTAATTGGTGTAGAAGTATTAGAACCGGCTTGTTTAGTGGCACAAAAGAATGCGGATACTTTTTTTCACCATCCTACTAGAATTATTCATTCACGAGTACAGGAATTACAGATTGATCCTGTGGATGTCATTGTTTGTAATCCACCGTATTTTTCTAAAAAGGCTACAAATCCCAATACCGAACTCTCGTATCGTCAATTGGGGCGGATTGAAGAAAATTTAACGTTAGAGGAACTGGCATTTCATGCCAATCGTTTATTGAAGAGCAATGGGCGCTTTTATATGGTGCATCGGATTCATCGTTTAAATGATATCTTTACCTATTTATTAAAGAATCATTTTCATGTCAAAACGTTTCAAATTGCATATGATTCACGGGATAAACAAGCTAAATCGGTTTTGATTGAAGCTATCAAAGAATCCAATTGTGACTGTTTTTGTAAGGAAGCTTTAATGATTTAGAGGTCCAGTATGAATTTTCAAGAAGCTATTAGTGATTACTTGATTTATATTCAAGTCGTTCAACATCGCAGTGTTAAAACGATTCATGCCTATCAACACAATTTGGCTGTTTATCAAGCTTTTATGGAAAGCAAAGGACTGAAAGAAGTAGATGCGATTACGGTTCCTTATTTGGATGAATTCTTACAGGCGTTTCATCAAAATCATAGTTCAGAAAGTACCAATCAAATTCTTTCAACGATTCGTTCCTTTCATAAATATACATCTTTAAACCATCCGAATATTTCGAATCCTTCACGCTATTTACATAGTTTTTCGAAAGAGAAGAAATTACCGATTTATTGTTCGAAAGAAGATATGCGCATCCTATTTGATTCTTTTGATGATTCCCAAACAGGTATTTACCAAAAGACGATTTTAATGACTTTATATTCTTGTGGATTGCGGGTCAGCGAATGTTGCACTTTAGAGTTGAATCAGGTGCATCTTTCTAATAAAATAGTAAAGGTATATGGCAAAGGAGATAAAGAACGTTTGATTCCGATTGCTGATCCTTGTATTGCACAAATGGAAGTGTATTTGAATACGGTTCGGAATGAATGGGATGTGAATCATAGTCCTAATTTCTTTATCAATCATTTGGGTCATGTTTGTACCCGACAATATGTTCATACGTTCATCAAAAAACATGTAGAAGCTTGTGGTTTAGATCCCAGGATTTCAGCACATAGTTTTCGTCACAGTTTTGCGACGCATCTTTTAGATGGACAAGCAGATTTGCGTGTTGTGCAAGAGCTCTTAGGGCATAGTGATATTCAAACGACACAAATCTATACACATATTCAAAACGAACGCTTAAAATCGGCCTACGATCAGTTTTTCGACTGGAAAGGCAAAAAGGAGGATAAATAAGTATGTCATGTGAAGGATGTCCTAGTGCAGGAAAATGTGGAAAAGATGCATCTAGTTGTGGTGTCGTTTCCAATCCAAATAATTCTATAAAAAATGTCGTTGCGGTTATGAGTGGTAAAGGTGGCGTTGGTAAGTCAAGTATGACTGTTTTACTTGCCAAGGCACTTGCCAAAAAAGGCTTGAAAGTTGGTATCATGGATGCGGATATTACTGGTCCTAGTATTCCGCGTTTAATGGGTGTAGAGAAAGAACAAGCCTATGGAAACAAGGATAATGAAATTATTCCTATTGAAGTAGAAGGCGTTAAATTAATGTCTTTAAACTTCATGATGGAAAATGAAAGTGATCCGGTTATTTGGCGTGGACCAATCGTAGGAAATGTCGTAAAACAGTTCTATACCGATGTTTGTTGGTCGGATTTAGATGTTTTATTGATTGATATGCCTCCTGGTACGGGAGATGTAGCTTTAACGGCTTTACAATCTTTACCAGTATCTGGTGTGGTTATGGTTTCTACACCACAACCAATGGTTTCTATGATTGTGGAAAAAGCCATCCGTATGTGTGAAAAGATGGATGTAGATGTCTTTGGTGTAATTGAAAATATGGCTTATTTACAATGTCCAAATTGTAAGGAAAAGATTGAATTTTATAAACAAGAAGACTTAGATACATTTAAACAAGAGAGTGGATGTAAAATCTATGGTACTTTACCTATGGTTGATTTGATTCGTGATGTGAATGGTTTTGAAAATTATTCTTTAGCTCAAAGAGAACAAACTCTTGCATATATGGATGATATTGCGGGTCAATTATTGGCTGATTTAGAAGCTCATGCAAGTACTGTGGAAGAAAAGTAGTCGTAATAAAAGAATGATTCTTAAAGTTTCGAATGGTGTGGTTATTGTTTCCACACCTTATTCTGTTTCTAGAGTGGAAGTCGAAGCATTTGTCAAAAAAAACCAAGCCTGGATCGCAAAACAATTAAAAAAGGATGCGGCTAGTATTTTACAAGCAGGCCAAACTATTTCTTTATTAGGCCAAACTTATGTTCTAAAGGAAGCGGATAGCTGTTTTACGATGGATGATTCTTGTTATTTCTGCCGAGATGAAAAAAAGTGGAAAGCTTTTTTATTGGCTTATGCACAAGATTTTATCGCAGAACGTTTTGTCTATTGGTCAACAAAGATGGGACAGGATTCGCTTTCTTTAAAATTTGGTTTTTATAAATCAAAGTGGGGAAGTTGTCGTAGAGATACTCGAGAGATTCGTTTGAATGGATATTTGGCGCTTTGTTCACCGCGTATGATTGATGCGGTGATTGTACATGAACTATGTCATTTGAAATTTCCCAATCATTCTTCGAGATTTTATCAGGAAGTTCTTTTCTGGTTTCCTGATTACTACAAAGAATATAAAAAATTGCGGTCCATTAAAATGGTCCGCACAAAATAAAGATGGTGCCAACATAGTGTTGACACCTTTTTCTTATACATTGATTTCTGCTTCGATACCTAATTCATCTTTATGTTTGGCTAGAATTGGATCAATATAATCTCTAAAGAATTCTTCGGTTTGTTGAACGGAACGACCAACGTAATGAATTGGTTGCATATGTGCTTCGATTTCTTCTTTTGTTAAACCGAATTTTGGATCATTGGCAATTCGTTCAATCAAATCATTTGGCTTTCCTTCTTCTTTTACGACTTTTCCTGCTGCCATCGAATGTTGGCGAACGAGTTCATGAAGTTCTTGACGGTCACCACCAGCTTTAACTGCATCCATCATAATGTTTTCGGTAGCCATGAATGGTAACTCTTTTAAGATATCTGCTTCAACAACTTTTGGATAAACAACCATACCATCGGTAATGTTTAAATATAAATCAAGGATTCCATCGGTTGCTAAAAAGGCTTCTGCAATACTAATACGTTTATTAGCTGAGTCATCGAGTGTTCTTTCAAACCATTGTGCACTAGCTGTAATAGCTGGGTTTAATGAATCACTAATCACATAACGTGCGAGGGCTCCCATTCGTTCAGAACGCATTGGATTTCGTTTATAAGCCATAGCAGAGGAACCAATTTGTCCTTTTTCGAATGGTTCTTCAACTTCTTTCATATGTTGTAATAAACGAATATCGTTTGAGAATTTGTGGGCACTTTGGGCAATGCCAACTAAGACAGACATGACTTGGGTATCATATTTACGTGTATAGGTTTGACCTGATACAGGGAAGTATGAATCATACCCTAACTTTTCGCAAATCTTTTTATCGAGTTCTTTAACTTTATCGGTATCGTTATTGAAAAGTTCCATAAAGCTTGCCTGGGTACCAGTTGTTCCTTTACATCCAAGCAATTTCTTATTGTCGAGTAAATGTTGGATTTCTAAAACATCCATATATAAGTCTTGTGCCCATAGAGAAGCACGTTTTCCGACTGTCGTTGGTTGGGCAGGTTGGAAATGCGTAAATGCTAAACAAGGCATATCTTTATATTCTAAGGCGAATTTCTTTAGTTGTGCTAAAACATTAATACATTTCTTTTCGAGTAATTCTAATGCTTCATGCATAATGATTAAATCCGTATTGTCGCCTACATAACAAGATGTAGCACCTAAATGAATGATTCCTTTTGCTTTAGGACATTGTACGCCATAGGCATAGACGTGACTCATAACGTCGTGGCGAACGATTTTTTCTCTTTCTTTCGCTACATCGTAATTGATGTCATCTTTGTGTGCGATTAATTCGTCGATTTGTTCCTGGGTAATGTCTAAACCGAGTTCCTTTTCCGTTTGTGCAAGGGCAATCCATAGTCTTCTCCAAGTACGAAATTTCTTATCGTTTGAGAATAAAGCTTGCATTTCCTTTGAAGCATAACGTTGGCTTAAAGGGGATTGGTAATATTCGTTTTGTGCCATTTGATTTCCTCCATACATGCTTTATTATACTTTGTCTTAAAACCCAATTCAATGCTATAATGGAAGTCAAAAGGAGATTTATAAGCTATGAAAGCTTTTTCTATATTTTCTACAAAACTTAGTTCAAAAATGCTTCATCTTATTGGTCATGGTGGATCTATGCCGGGATCAATTGGTTTGAAGCTTGATCCAAATATCTTATCGAAATTACATTTTTCAGGACCAGTTATTCTTGTGACGGGTACGAATGGAAAAACTAGTACGGCAAATATGGTTGCCGATTTATTTATGCGTGCTGGCTATCGGGTTATTACCAATCGGAAAGGGGATAATCTTAAAGCTGGAATTACTACGACTTTATTGACACATTGTTCGGTTTCAGGACAAGTTAAAGCGGATGTTGTGGTACTAGAAGTCGATGAATTAAATATTCGGCATATTTTACCTTTTATTCCGGTTTCGGCTTTAATTGTGAATAATTTCTTCCGCGATCAATTAGATCGTGCACGAGAAATGGAACAATTGATTGAATCAATTGAAAAGGTTCTGCCAAATTATTCGGGTAAACTTATTCTAAATGGCAATGATCCAAACGTTGTTCGACTCGCAACCAAAGCCAAACAAGCTAAGCCGTATTATTTTGGAATGGCAGAAAATACATATAGTGTCAAACATACCAGTGAGGCAAGTGAAGGGAAGTTCTGTCCTGTTTGTGGAGCAAAGTTAACGTATGACTATTATCAATATTCACATATTGGTTCTTTTCATTGTACAAAGTGCGCTTTTCAAACACCGGAATTATCAATTTGTTTAAAAGATATTGACTTAAATAAAGAAAACTTTTCTTGTGAGGGTACGGTTTATCATTCCCCTTATGAGGGCATGTATTCGATGTATAATTGTGCCGCTGTCTTAACGGTTGCCAAAGCGTTTTCTATTTCCAATGAGGTTGTCAAAGAAGTCTTCCAGCATGCCCCACAACCAAAAGGACGAAATGAAAAGTTTGAAAAAGATGGGCATACTTGTATTTTAAATTTAGTGAAAAACCCTACGGGTGCCAATGAAGTAATGAAAGTCATTGAAAAAGATCATAATGAAAAGAAAATCTGTATTGTTCTAAATGATCGGGAACAAGATGGAACGGATGTTTCTTGGATTTACGATACTTTCTTTGAAAAGATCATGGATGAAAAGACTAAAGAAATATATTGTACAGGCTTACGTGCGAATGATATGGCTCTACGAATCTATTATGGGGGATATAAAGGAAAAATTACTGTAATCAATGATTTACAAGAGGCTGTACATCACGCAAATGAAAACATTGATACGACTTATGTGGTTGCGACGTATACGGCATTATTGCCTTCTAGAAATGCGATTGTGAAAGAGATGGAGGCGTAAGTATGGAACTTAAAGTATGTTGGATGTATCACGATATCATGGACCTTTATGGAGATAAAGGAAATATTTTAACGTTAAAAAAACGCTGTATGGACCGCAATATTGACTTTCAATTAAGTACTTGTGGAATTGGTCAAAGTGCGGATTTATCCGATTTTGATTTGGTTTTCCTTGGTGGAGGAGCCGATAAAGAACAGATGAGTTTGATTCCAGATTTGTTGTCAAGAAAAGAGAATATTCAAAAAGCTTTAGATTCGCATACGTTCTTCTTATTGATTTGTGGTGGCTATCAATTATTTGGTCAATATTATATTGCGGCTGATGGTTCTAAAATGGAAGGATTGGGCTTTAATTCCTACTATACGGATACTGGTAAAGCGGGAAGTCGTTGTATTGGAAATATTATTATTGATGCAAACTTAGATGGTCTACAAACCAAAATTGTTGGTTTTGAAAATCATGGAGGACAAACCCTACATGTTGATCATCCTTTAGGAAAAGTTTGTAAAGGCTATGGAAATGCCTTTGATGCCGGGTTAGAAGGATATTACGATGGTCGTATGTTAGGAACCTATTTACATGGTCCTTTACTTCCAAAGAATCCCTTAGTTGCGGATTTTGTGATTACCAAAGCTTTAAAGAAGCGTAATCCAGATTTTACGATGGAACAGCTTCCACATTTAGAAAATCCGTTTGATCAGGCAGCGCGTAAAGCTTTATTTGATCGTTTTGAAATCAAAGAATAAGGGTTTTATTATCCCATCTATGTGCAAGCACGTAGGTGGGATTTTTATTTGGCAAATTGCAGTATATAGAACTGTCTTACGTTGAATAAAAAAGTATAATACTTATAAAGAACGTAAGGATTACGATTCGGAATGGGAGTTCTATATGGCGAATTCTTTAAAATTTAACAAAGAAAAGAAAATAGAAATTGTTCAATACTGTATAGATCATAATCATGATTATAAAGGTACAGCTGAATTTTATGGTGGAAATTATGCGCAAATTTATAATTGGGTCAAGAAATATGAATCTAAGGGTGCAGATGGTCTGGAAGATAGACGCGGTAAGCGTAAACCAGAAGAACAATTAACTGATTTGGAAAAGCCCAACGTAGAATAGCGGAGCTTGAAAGAATGAACAAACGATATCAGATGGAGATTGAGCTATTAAAAAAAGAAAAAGCCTTCGAGAAGAGCTGTTTGGCGAGTCTTTCGAAGACTTAGAAAATTGAATTTATTAGAAAACAAAGGGATAATAGATTAATTTTTCATGCAATCATTAGATCAGATAGATTGTATCATTTAATCTTTATCTTCTTTTTGTATACAATCATACATTTCAAATTCGGTATGAATCTTATAAACAATGGTTTTAACGACGCTATTCATTAATAATTGTTCTTTATTTGGATTGGCAAAGGTATATTCTTCCTTGACAGTTCCATACGCCATGATTTGATGGAGATAATGATCAAAGCAGGCACTAAAGGAATCATAGACATCTCCAATTGAGGGAGCTTCCATGGCTTGTTCAATTTCAATGAGTTGCGTAATTTCCGTTAAGGAATAACAACGCTTTAAAATACATACCGCAATTAAAAAAGCTAAGTGATAGGGTTTATAGTGCTTTTTTATTGGTGGCTTAACGATACTGTTTTTTACATAATTATTAACCATATTGGATGTAATGACATTTTTTTCTGAATCAAAATAAAGTGGTTTTAAGCGATCGTTAATAAAAAAGATGACTTGATCCATATATATATCAAAGCTTGGTAAGTCTTTCCATTTAGGACATTGAAAATTTTTGAGCTGTTCATATTGTTCTTTTTTCATACTGTAAAAATACCATAATCTTTTAAACCTTTCAATATAGTTTTAAGAACTAGATGTATTGACTTATAACTCTATATAAGTTAGAATTCGAAATATAGGAGAATATATATGATAAAAATTGTTTCTGATTCGGCTTGTGAGTTAAGTAAAGTACAAGCAGATGAATTAGGAGTAGAAATTACTCCATTAATTGTGACTGTTTCGCAAAAAAGTTATCGTGAAAATGAAGAGATTACGGATATACAACTATTAAAAATGATTGAAGAAGGTGCTACACCATCGAGTTCACAACCATCCATTGGTGAGAAAATGGATTTATATAATCGTTTAATTGCCGAAGGTTACCAAGTTTTAGATATTACTATGGCAGATGGTTTGAGTGGAACCTATCAATCGGCTTGTATGGCAAAAGATGCTTGTGACAATCCTGATCAAGTTACCGTATTTAATACGCGTACCCTTTGTGTTCCACAATATGTACTCGTAACCAAGGCAGCAAAAATGGCGCAGGATGGTGCATCTTTAGATGAAATTTTGGCCTTTTTAGAAAAAGCTTGCGCGACAAGTCATAGTTTTTTGATTCCGATTGATTTTGATTTCTTGTTAAGAGGGGGAAGAACTTCCAATGCTTCGGCATTCTTAGGTGGTTTATTAAAATTGATTCCAGTGATTCGTGCAAATGATCAAGGCACAAAGCTTGAAAAGTACACGATTGTTCGTACCTACAAAAAAGCCTTTGCACAAATGTTGGCATATTTAAAGGATCATCAAGTAGATGAAAACTATACAATTTGTCTGGCACATGCCCATAATCAAGAATTAGTTGACAAGGGAATTGAATGGATTAAAAAAGAATATCCTAATAATCCGATTATCGTTTTACCATTAACACCGGTTCTAATTGCCCAAGGTGGACCGGGTTGTGTAGCACTTCAGACAATTAACGTGAAATTCTAAAAATCTATGTTATAATTCTGCTAATCGAATAAGAGGAAGACTCTTATAGAAGGAGGTTTTAGTATGTTTGATAATACTTCAACTATTACAGATTATTCGCATAAAAGTGCGTTAACAAAGTCTTTTTTATGGATGTTTTTAGGTTTAACTATAACAGCAGTTGTAGCTGGTGTTACTTTTACGACAGGGTTTATCTATACCTTATTTAGCATTCCATTTGTGAATTTAGTCGTCATCTTTTTTCCATTTATTCTTTGCATCTTTTTTGGTTCAGCAATGCGTTCTAGTTCAAGTACAAAGATCAAAGTGATGTTTTTACTATATGCATTTAGTTTAGGTTTTTCGATGTCAACTTTAGCTCTATCCTACAATTTAGGAATGATTGCTACGGCTTTTGGAATTAGCGCTTTATATTTCTTATGTTTAACCTTCATTGGTTTTACCACAAAGAAAGATTTATCGAAACTAGGAACGATTTGTATGGTGGGAATCTTTGTGATTATTTTTTCACAACTCTTATTTATGCTTTTCCATGTCACCTATAGTGTTCGTCTTTATTCTATTGTTGGTTTAATCTTGTTTACAGGAATTACAGCATGGGATGTACAAAGAATGAATAAAATCTTAATGATTACTAGTTCACAAGCTGTAGAGCAAGAAAAAATAGCAATCTATTTTGCCTTGCAGTTATATTTGGATTTCTTGAATATATTCTTATATATTCTTCAATTATTAGGTTTACACTCTGACAACTAAGCCATTTTAATATTTTTATTTATACTAGACCAAACATTTGATGTCTTTTATCAAAGTTTGGTCTTTTTTTTATGAAATTTTATCCTTTTTTCTAAAAGAATCGTATTAATAAATAGACAC
>QUIQ01000005.1 GCA_003480165.1 Firmicutes bacterium AM41-11
GACCGCGATTTCTATCGTGAGAAGCTTGCAGCTTTGAGTAAGAATTAAATAGAAAAAAGAATGAAAATAGGATCTGACTCTAATTTGTCATAACCTATTTTCATTTTTTACTAATCATGTTTATTTTCTAAAATCGTATTTATTAAAAACTCTGGATTAATGGGTTTTGAAACATGCCCATTCATTCCTACTGCTTTAGCTTTGAGTTTATCATCCATAAAGGCGTTGGCTGTCATCGCAATAATTGGAATAGTTTGTGCATCTTCGCGATTTAAATGACGAATTGCCTTTGTCGCTGCATAGCCATCTAAAACTGGCATCATAATATCCATCAGAACTACATCAAAAGAATGCATCGGCACTTTTTTAAAGATTTCAACGGCTTCTTTTCCATTCCATGCTTTTGTCACATTTGCTCCACTCTGTAAAAGAACAAAATCCGCAAATTCCATATTCAAATCATTATCCTCAACTAAAAGAATATTTAAACCTTGGATAGATGATTTTTGTACATCTGTTTCATTTTTGACGTGAATGGACGTATTCACTTGGAATGGAATAGTAATCACAAATGTTGTACCCTTTCCCAGCTCACTAGAAAAAGCTACAAAACCACCCATTTTTTCTACCAGAGCTTTGGCTATGGATAAGCCTAGTCCGGTTCCGTTATATTGGGCATGACTGTTATAAGCGTCTTGGGTAAAAGGTTCAAAGATGTGCTTTTGAAATTCTTGACTCATTACCACACCTGTATCTTGACAAGTAAATTCAATCCATGCGGTTTTCCCATCAAAGGATAGTTCTTTACCTTTTAAGAACAGTTTTCCATGTTCCTTATTATAATTATATTTAATCGCATTGCTCATAAAATTCATAAAGATTCGCTTAACATGTATGGGGCTGCCAATCACATCCCAGTGCTCAATTCCCTCTCCATTACAGATGATTTCAATGTCACGTTCTTTGGCAAGCTTCTCCATGATATCTAAAACACTTTCATAGGTTTTACCTATATTAAAAGGTACATGTTCCAGGTTGATCTCACCAGATTCCAATTTTCCCATATCTAAAACTTCATTGACCAGTTCTAGTAACAGATGCGCGGCATTACGAATTTTCTCTCTACATTCAGCCTGCTTTTCTAGATCATCTTTATAGTATTCGCTCACTTCAACCATACCGCAAATACCATTGATTGGGGTACGAATATCATGACTCATCCGACGCAAGAAGTTTGTTTTGGCATCATTGGCATTTTTGGCTTTTTTGGCCTTCTTTTCCAATTCATTTTGGTATTGAATTTCCTGCAGTTTTTCTTTTGTCATTTCTCGTGAAACATAAACAATTTCTATCACGTTTCCTTGTGCATCGCGTTTTTTCACAATAAAACCGCAGCGATACCATTTGCCTTTACTATTTTTATATTCTTCCCAAATCGAATCAACTTTTCGCAAACGTTTTGATAACGTATTCCGGTCCACAAAACGTTTCATTCGTTTAACCATTTCTGGCGCAATCATTAGATCAACTAATCGAATGCTCATATCCGTGATTTTTCCTTTTTTCTTGACCATATTACTTAAACCGTTTTTAGAAGTTATGATCTCATAGGTATTCGTCACAAAGTTCTCATAAAGAACCGTTTGATACAGTTTGGCAATTGTAATGATAATTCCAGCATTTTTTTGTGATTCCGCCAATGTACGTTCCAGTTTATTTTGAACACCACGTGCGAGCTTGATTTCTTTTTGGAGATATAAGTTTTCCGATATATCAAGAAAAGTCGTTATAACAGCGGTTTCCTGGCCTAAGGTTTCTTTACTTACCGTGCGAGCTAAAATAGGAATTTGCTCTCCCTGCAAGCCATGAATAATACACGTATAATCTACGGCACCATTATGTTCGCGCAAATGCGCCAGCTTTTCTTTCGCATTCGCATCAAAATACTCCACATTGGAAACGATTTGACCAAATTCTTTTTGCGCTTGTTCAAAGTTTTTCAGTCCATAAATACGCATAGCTTCTTTATTCATATGCACAATTTGATAACCCGGTAATGTATACATAAGAATGCCGCAAGAAGCTAAATCTAAAAGATCTCTATAATAAAAATCAGAAAGCTGTTTTTCATCCCGCAATTGTTGATTCTGTTGCACCAAATGATTTTCCAACAATCTGTCAGATTCGAAGTGCATGACTTGATCTTCTTCTTGATACGTTCCGACAATCTCAATCCGATTGGCTTGAGCCAAAATTCTTCTTCCGGAAAGACGCATATAGACAAGGCCTTTATTGGGATGCATATACCGATGGATGACCTCAGATTCATGCTCTTGCATCTCTTCTATACATGCAGCGACTATTTTGGCATCATCTATATACACATGCGTAGAAAAGAAGACATATTTATCTTCTGGAGACATCGCATCATCCACGCCCAAACACGCATTCATAAGATCATCGGTAAACATTCGTTTCGGTTTGTTTGTTTCGATTTCCAGTTTCCAAAAACCCGTATTTCCCATTTGAAAATATGCCTGTAAATCTTGATTACTTAAATCGCTCATAATCTTATTCCCATCTAAAATTTGCTTACGTAGTTTTATCATACAGCTTATATATGTGAAATAAAAGAAAATTTAAGCGATTTCACAGTACCTTTTATAACGGAACTTTTAGTTGATAAATTCTAAAAAATCGTTAAAATTGTTCTTTAGAAAGTTAGGTAATTATATGCCCAGATCAAACATCGCTATCGTAACCGATACAAATTCAGGCATCTTCCCTGAAGAAGGACAAAAACTTGGCATTACTGTAATACGTATGCCCTTTTTCCTTAATGGAAAACAATACTATGAAAATGATGATTTAAGCGCCAAAGATTTTTTTGAAACCATGGAAAACAATCCCAATATCGAATTTTCCACTTCTATGCCCGCAACCGGAGAAATCTATACCATCTGGACCGAACTTCTAAAAGATCATGATGAAGTTGTTTATATTCCTATGTCCAGTGGTCTTAGTAGCTCTTGTGCAACAGCCAGTCAAATAGCCATGGAATTCGAGGGAAAGGTACAAGTAGTCAATAACCAAAGAATTTCTTTAACTCAGACACAGTCTGTTTTAGATGCTATTACCTTAAAAAACCAAGGAAAATCCGCCAAAGAAATCAAAGCCATTTTGGAAGAACAAAAATATGATTCAAGTATTTATATTTCCGTTGGCTCCTTAGATTATCTAAAAAAAGGAGGCCGAGTAACCCCAGCCGCTGCTTTATTAGGTGGTATGTTAAAAATTAAACCCGTTCTGCAGATTCAAGGCGAAAAGCTCGATTCTTTTGCGAAGTCCCATGGAATCAAAGCCGCTAAGAAGACGATGATCAAAGCTATCAAAAAAGACTTAGATGGTCGTTTTAAAGAATACGCTGATAAAGATGAAATGCGCGTATTTATTGCATATACATATACCGATGAACAAATCATTCAAGAGTGGCTTGATGAAGTACAAACCGCCTTTCCAAAGCACAAGATTGTTGCCCAACAACTTTCTTTAAGCATTTCCTGTCATACCGGACCTGGTTGTCTGGCAATTGGATGTGCAAGAATCATAAAATAAGAATGCAGCTACAATTGTAGCTGCACTTTTTTATAGAATATCGATTTCTTCTCCCGCAAGAGCTTTATTCATACTGCGAACAGCACAGAACTTTCCACACATACTACAAGTATCACTGTGATCATCTTCTGGCAAACGACTATCGCGAATGGCTTTTGCCGTTTTTGGATCCAGTGCACACGCAAATTGCGCATCCCAATCTAGAACTCTTCGGGCATCTGCCATCTTATCATCTATATCTCTAGCCCCTGGAATACCTTTGGCAATATCGGCTGCATGAGCGGCAATCTTAGAAGCAATAATACCTTGTTTGGTATCTTCGACATTTGGCAAAGCTAAATGTTCTGCTGGGGTAACATAACATAGGAAAGCGGCCCCAGACATGGCTGCAACAGCACCACCAATAGCTGCTGTAATATGATCGTAGCCCGGTGCAATATCCGTAACAAGTGGGCCTAATACATAGAAAGGTGCTCCCATGCAGATTTGTTGTTGAATTTTCATATTCGCAGCCACTTGGTCAAGCGGTACATGACCAGGTCCTTCAACCATGACTTGAACATTGTGATCCCATGCACGTTTTGTCAATTCTCCCAAACGTACCAGTTCCTCAATCTGACAAACATCACTAGCATCTGCCAAACAACCAGGACGACAAGCATCCCCTAAGGAAATCGTTACATCATATTTTTCACAAATATCTAAGATTTGGTCATAGTATTCATAAAAGGGATTTTCTTGGCCGGTCATAGACATCCACGCGAAAACCAAACTTCCACCTCGTGAGACAATATTCATCTTTCTTTTATGGCGCTTAATTTGATCAATGGTCTTTCTAGTGATTCCACAATGTAAAGTCACAAAATCCACACCATCTTTGGCATGTAATTCGACTACATCGATAAAATCTTGCGCTGTAAGGGTTCCTAGATCTCTTTGATAATGAATCACACTATCATAAACAGGAACCGTTCCAATCATTGCTGGACATTCTGAAGTTAACTTTTGACGGAATGGTTGCGTATTTCCATGACTGGATAGATCCATAATTGCTTCTGCACCTAGATCTACGGCCGATAATACTTTTTCCATTTCCACATCATAATCTTTACAATCTCTTGATACGCCCAAATTTACATTGATTTTGGTACGTAACATAGAGCCAACTCCCTCTGGATCAAGTGAAGTATGTCCTACATTAGCTGGTATCGCAACCTTCCCTTGCGCAACAAGTTCTCGTAATTCTTCTTGACGCATTTTTTCTTTCTTTGCCACAATTTGCATCTGTGGTGTGATGATTCCTTTGCGCGCTGCATCCATTTGAGTTGTGTATGTAGCGCCTGTTTTTTCATTTGTTTGCATATGGTTCTCCTTTTTCAAATGAATCATGACAGAAAGTGGTGCCCCCAATCTGCCTTAAAAAAAAGAGAGAGCCACATAGCTTCTCCCTATTAAAAACAAGAATGATCCCTACGTTGGCATTATCCAAATCAGGTAACGGTCGAAAGTCTTACTTTCCTCTCAGCCTGTGCTACAAGCTCCCTCTTTTTTACAGCCTTGTTATACAACGATTTTTTCAATTCCGCAAGATACTTAGGCAAATTCTTTGATAAGGACTTTTTTCTTGAATACAAAATAAACCCCAATCAAAACTATAGATGTCACAACCCAGCTAAAAGGATATACCACCATCAAGGTACCAAAGGTATGATGGGCAGCAAAGATGGTATAGATCCAAATGATGCGCACCCCACAAATTCCAATCAAGGCAACTAAAGCGGGAACCAGCGAATAGCCATAACCACGCATGCATCCGGAAAAAAGTTCAATCAACATATTTATACACTCAAAGCCAACAATCCAATACAGGCGAATCGCACCATTTTCTATAACCGTAGGATCACTATTAAAGATACGAATCAAATCTGGAGCAAAAATTACAACAAGCACTGAAACAATAGCGGTTGAAATCGTGGCCAGGAAAAGTGACCAGTGCGTAACTGACTTACAGCGTTCCAAATTGCCGGCACCATGGTTTTGACCGATGAACGTTGTACAAGCCTGACCGAATGAATTGGCCAGATAATAAGCCATAATCTCAATATTAAAGGCTGCTGAACTACTAGCCATAATATCCGCACCTAAACTGTTAATCGCTGATTGCACCATAATATTGGAAATAGAGAAAACACAACCCTGTAAACCAGCCGGCAAACCAATACGGAACATCTCTTTTAATACATCTTTATGCAGGTGCATATCTGCTTTACGAATCCGTACTTCACTTGGCGATTTAACTAACAATATAAACAATAGAACCGAACTGATTGCATTCGATAATACCGTACCTAAGGCAACCCCATCCACACTACGTCCACATACAAGGACAAAGAACAGATTAAATACAACGTTAACACAGCCCGAAATGGTTAAACAAATCAATGGTGTTTTGGTGTTTCCCTGGCTACGAAAAATGGCCGACTCAAAGTTATACAATAGAATAACTGGCATACCCAATAGATAAACCCGCAAATACAACCTTGCTAAAGCAAATACTTCATCTGGCACACCTAAAAGCACAAGTAGAGGATTTGTCACAGTTTCCCCTACAACAGTCATAATGATGCCACCAATCAGGGCAACTAAAATGGCCATATGAACCGCTTGATGCACTTTTTCTTTATTTCCTTGTCCAGTATAGCGCGCAATAATGACATTGGCCCCTAAAGAAATACCTACGAACAAATTGACCATCAAACCAATAAAAGCACTGTTACTTCCAACCGCTGCCATGGCATGTTTGCCAACAAAGCGACCAATAACCATGACATCTGCCGCATTAAAGAGTTGCTGCAAAATCCCTGTACAGGCTAATGGAATCGCAAACAATAATATTTTTGATGCCAATGGCCCATGTAACATATCCATCTCTTTCTTCATTCAATTTCCCCCTTTTAAAGCAAAAAAAGACAAAACAATTGTTCTGTCAGATTTTCTTTTCAAACGTATATTGGTCCGATAAGGAACCATCTTTACATAATAAGACATGCTTTTTTATCGCTGTACGAATAAAGCCATTCTTTTCAAGAACCCGAATACTGCGATGGTTTTTTGCGTAAACTTCGGCATAAACCACAGGATCCCAATTTCCTTCTTTGATTTCTTCTAAAAGATCAGAAACAACTTGGGTCATAATGCCCTGTCCCTCATACGCTCTTTTAATAAAAAAGGAAATTTGCCCTTTCGCTTGTTCCATTTTCCGCAGATACACTTGACCAACAATTTCGCCATCCACATAAACCGCACGAAAGACACCCGTAATTCCATCATTGCCTACGGCATATTCCAACCACCAGCGGGCATCGGCTTGCCGCATCGGAACAGGAAAATCCATCGTGAGATAAGCATGGTTTGTCGCATTGCATAAATCCGCAAAAGCTTGCCGATCATCCAAGCGCCATGGCTTGAGTTCTTGATTCATAGTAAAGTCCATCTACAGGATAGCACAAAGCCCCTTTTTTGATAAGAAAAGAGTCAAGACTTTTTATCCAAAGTGTAATAAACTAGAACTATGAATGCTTCCTGGTATATCAAAAAATACACGTGGTTAAAAGCGCGTCCCACACTTTCTAAAGCCATAATTACGCTCTGCCACATTTTAAGTGATGCGATCTATCTTGCCTATATCGTTTCCGTTGGCCTATTGTTTATAAAACACGATGCAAGAATATGGGCATTTATTGGCGTACCAGCCATCGGTTTTTTGACCGAAACGCTATTGCGGGCAAAATTAAATTGGCCTCGGCCTTATGAAGTTTTACCCGTTCCTGCCCTCGAACCAAAAGATACAAAAGGCAAAAGCTTTCCTAGTCGCCATGCTTTTAGTGCAGCTATCTTATCCATTGCTTTTTATACCCTTCATCCAATCTTGGGAGCTTGTTTATTACTCTTTACAATATTGATTGGACTATGTCGGGTACTTATGGGTGTACATTGGATTCGCGATGTTGTTGTGGGAATCTTGTTTGGTTGGCTATTTGGCGGAATCGGATTTTTTCTCTTTCACTAAAAAAGACAGCACATGCTGCCTTTTTTATATTTACCAGCTTCCGCCGCCACCGCCACCGGCGCCGCCACCAGAGAATCCACCAAAGGATCCCGAAGAAGAGGAAGTAGCTGACTTCATTTGCGCTTCTTGATAACTGGCGATACGATCTTGAACCGGCATCGAAATGCCTTGATCTAACATCGCATAATACATCCATGCCGAATATGGTTGATTCGAATATGGTGTATACCAAGTCGGCGGTTCCAAAGGAATATTCGTAAATTTTTCAGCCCATGTTTTGGATAAGCCAAAAACCATCGCATACGGAATAACCCGATAATAATATTGTGGATTTTCTTGCGAAAGCTTTTCGAGTTGATCTAATTCTGCCTTTTCGATAAACTCTTTAAATCCCAACAAAGGACCAGCTTGACTTAACCAATATTCACTTGGCGTATGAAGTCGCTGGATAAAGAAAATCGATGCAAAAACCAGAATTGCTACAAACAACAACCAAGCGGTTGGTAAAATACCCATCATACGATTCTTTTCATCAACCAGAGCAATCAACAAGACCAAAAAGACAAGAATGGACAAGACTTTGATTGCAATCGTCATTTTCGACTTTTGGAAAGTTTGCTTGATACCGCCAACATAGTTCATCGCAAAAGCTAAAAAGCTAAAACATAGAACCAAGACGGCATAAATCAAACCACTCAACAAGCGGATTTTACTATTAGTTAGAACACTAACACTCAATAAAAGAATCGCAAAAACGGCTAGCGCAAGACTGCCACTTGTTTGAGATAATGCCTTCTTTCCCGTAAAGACATCTGCCAAAGCTTCTTTGGAAGCTTCCATCTTTTCGGCAAAACGTTTCGTTAGTTTATTCATAGAACGCTTTTCTTTACCACTAAACAAGCCGTCCCAAATCATCTGTTGATAAAGGGGAACTTTTTCTAATTCTTTTACTTTATGTAAAATTGTATCGTTTTCTTTTTCTTCAATGGTTAAATACCCGGCATCTGCCCAATAGGGAATCAATGCCATCAGATCAACCATATCACTGCTTTCATCAATGATATATCCCACTTGTGCAGGATCCAGATCTTCTGGTGGATAAAACGAAACTACTGGAGTTACATGCGCTTTGCGTCTTTTCAATTCATTATATAGAACAATTAGAGCACAAATTACAGCTAAGACAGAACAAATCCAAGTAGGCAGTGTGTTCGGCTGTTTAGCTCCCACAAAATAGTTTTTACGCAATCTTCCATATAAAGTAATTGCTTGATTTGGTCCAATATTATCTGCCTGTCCAGATAAACTATCTTTAGTCAGATTGTATTGCACATTTAATGCATTATTTGTTTGGCCCAGGTTACCACTAAAGACATGGAATTGATTAACCTCTTTCTCTGTCAGAGCTTTCTCAAAATTCACATGGAATTGAAAGTGTTGAATGGAAGTATTCCAATTAGAGCCAAGAATGGAATAATACATAAAATCATATGCTTCTCGGTAATCTTGCGGAATCACAATCGTATAAGAGAGCTTATAGGTATGTAAACCAAGAACCGTTTGATTGGCATCCCCGATTTGAATTACTTTATTTTCATCTTCCTCACTTGTCTCAAAGGCATCTTTTTTGACTTGAATATCTTTTACTTGAAGACGATATTGTTCCATCTCACGACTTTGTTCAGCCTTTTCTTCATCCGTAAAACCCACATACATATTTAAAGGAATGTTGCGATAAATACCATGTCTGGATTCTGTAAAATTCACCGCAATCGTCTCATTCACTGAAATCGTATTATTGGAATGATAGGTTGCTTGCACGGCATAGTCTTGAATCGTATACCCCGCTTCATCCGCTTGTACAACAACCGGGCTTAGGCACAAGAGAAGAGCAAAAAAACTTGCGAGAAGTCGTTTAAAATTTAACTTGCACATTTTCTCTCTCTTTATCATCCGTAATTTCAAACATCGCACGTTTATCAAAGTGGAATAAACCAGCAATAATATTGGTTGGCACGCTCATAATCGCATCGTTGTATTCACGAACAAGCGCATTGTAGTATTTACGTGCATTCGCAATATCATCTTCGATAGCTTTTAATTGATTTTGTAAATCAATAAAGTTCGTATTCGCTTTCAAATCTGGATAGGCTTCCGCAACCGCAAAAATATTCCGAATTGCCCCACTGATTTGACCTTCTGATTTCATCACTTCATCATCGCTTTTAGCTTTCGCACGTTTGGCAATAACAGCTTCTAAAGTATCCGCTTCATGTTTTGCGTACCCTTTCACAGTCTCTACCAAATTAGGAATCAAATCAAAACGTTTTTTCAAATACACGTCCATTGTTGCATAACCTTCATCACATTTATTGCGTAAATGTACCAGTTTATTATAGGCAGATACAACGCATAATACGATGACAACAAGAACAACTAAAACAATAAGTAGTGTCATATATTTCACACCCTTTCTT
Source organism: Firmicutes bacterium AM41-11 (assembly GCA_003480165.1). Taxonomy (GTDB): domain Bacteria; phylum Bacillota_I; class Bacilli_A; order Erysipelotrichales; family Erysipelotrichaceae; genus Absicoccus. Next base: position 10,162 of record QUIQ01000005.1, read on the forward strand.
TATTATTTCATTCTAACAAAAAAGGAGTGGCAATTGCCACTCTCTATCATCGAAAAAACGCCTTCCTTTAGTCCACCATTATAAAGTGGTATGACATTATGGAAAGCGTCAGATTAATCTTTATGTCGTTCTTTTATCCGGAAAATTGAAATTCGTATCGCATAGCGGAAATACCAGTTAATATAACCACCAATCAAGATAATATAGATACACCAATACAGCCAAAACATAAATAAGATCAATACAGCCAAACTGCCGTAATACAAAGAATACGTTGTTACATTGGCAAAAAGCGAAAATAGTTTGGAAAAGATAATCCAGGCAAAAACCGTAAAACAAGCTCCGGGAACCTGCTCTAACAAGGGTTGGTTTTCCGCTGGTACCAATTTGTATAACAACGATAAAATAGAAACACCGGCTCCAATGACAATCACATAACGAAATTGCAACAAACGGCCAAAGGTTTCATGAATCGAAGGAACCTGCGTGGCTAAGAAATTCTGAATCAATTCCCCGAAAACCATTAATACCAACATGCAGATAAAAAGGACAATCAGCAGCAACATATAAACCGTGGCTAAAAACCGCAAATGAAAATAACCGCGATCATCTTCTACCGCATATACGGTATTTAATCCATACATCAATCCCAACATACCACGGGCACAAGACCAAATCAGAGCAACCAAAGTCATGGGTAAAACGGTACCGGATAGCCGATACGCTTCATGAATGATCCTGCGTACAGCAGGAATCGCCTGCACCGGTACTATACTTGTCATTAAATGAACAAAATCGGCTTCCGAATACCCAACTAAAGGAAGTAAAATGGAAGTCAAAATCAAAATAGGAATCATCGACAAAAGAAAAAAGAAGGCAATACTACCGGCATAAGCGCCCATATTTCTTTTACCCATTTCATCAATAAAAGCTTTTACACTAACGACAACTGAATATCGCATACCTTCTTCCCACTTTCTTTATTTTCATTATATCAATAATTGCACACATCCCAAAACAAAGCCAATTACAGCACCTAAATTCACAATTAAAGATAGTTCTTTCTTCATCGCAGTTAAGACAAGCTTCTCGAGTTCTTCATTACTCATCGATGCGATTTTTTCTTCCACAATACCTTGAATATTTAACTTATCCAGTAGAAGTGGAATCACTTGCGCTACCATGGATTCATAGGTTTCTTGGAGTTTATGTTCTAATTGATCTTGCGAGAAGCCCATTTGCTCCGCTAATTCTAAAGGACTGTCCTGTTTCCATTCTTCCCATTGTAAACGTAATTTTTCCGCAATAATTTCTTTTCCTCGGCCATTTAAAAAGGTTGAAATTTGTTGGGTTAAGGGAGCCGATAAACCAGCTACAACACTTCCCGACATCAAGCGCAACATCGGATTATCTCCGATTTTCTGGTCAATCACTTCCATGCATTGTTCCATCAAGATCTTTTCCAAATCTAATTCATTGATAACCGCCATTATCTTATCTACGGCTTTGGCTTGCGTCATTTGAACAAGCTGGTGATATTTCTGCTCGTCTTTGAGAATTTGAATTCCATACGATTCAAGCGTTTGATCTAGTCGCTGCATCAATTTCTGAATGATTTTTTGTTCCAATTCCGGATTTAGACAACGATCTATTAAATCTTGTTCTGTCAATAATTCATCAGCTACAATCTGCCCAATTGTCTTGGCAATACGGTTCTTTTCCTTAGGAATAGCCCCTGGCGTAAAAGGTAGAACATGCCCAAACACTTTTACTTCATGACGAGGATGAAACAACATCTTCACCGCAATATAATTTGTGAAATATCCAATAACAGCGCCAATTACAGGGCCTAGCCAGTATTTATTCATATTTGATTCCTCGCTCTCGCAAAAATTTTGCGATACCATTTTCATCATTTGTACAAGTACAAGCATTTGCGATGGCCTTGCATTTTTCATCGGCATTGCCCATAGCTACTCCATAGCCACAAGTCTCCAACAAGCTGCAATCATTCTGACCATCCCCAAAAGCTATAACCTTGCTTAAATCAATTCCTTCTTGTGCACAAATAGAGCGTAGTGCTTTCGCTTTATCAACCCCTTGCGCCGTAAATTCAAAATAGAAATAAGCTGTAAACATCGCACTTAAGTTAGGAAAGGGTTCCGCCATTGCCTGATGATTTGCTTCTAAATAATCATGATTTCCAAAGGTTAAAATCTTATTCACCGGAAAATCAATAGTCGCTTCTAAATCAGGTACTTCTTTTAATAAAAAGTGTCCGGCTCTTGCTTCATATTGCATAATATTAAAAGGTTTTCCATTGTCATCAACCATACAACGATAGACATCTTCTACACACATATAAGCTCCATGATCAATCATCACGGTTAAGCCATCAAATTGTTTCAAATGATGAAGGACGGCTTTACATTCTTCTTTTGAAATGGCTTCATTAAAGAGAATCTCATGCGTTTGTACATCCAAAGCCTGACTACCATTATAGGTAATGCATAAACCATGATGTTGATCCATTTCTAGTTCTTGGGCAAACTCCAAGACACCTTGCGTAGGTCTTCCGGAAGCTAAAATCAAACGAATTCCCTGCGCTTGTGATTGTAGTAAAGCTTCTTTGGTTTCCTTTAATATCTTTCCTTTAGAACTTAATAAAGTTCCATCTATATCTAAACAAATTGCTTGCATATATCCTCCAAGAAAAAAAGCCTCTAAGCAAAACTTAGAGGCAATCTTTGAAAAGATGGTGGTCCCTGCCGGAATTGAACCAGCGACACACGGATTTTCAGTCCGTTGCTCTACCGACTGAGCTAAGGGACCATCCTGGTTGCGGGAGAAGGATTTGAACCAACGACCTCCGGGTTATGAGCCCGACGAGCTACCAGACTGCTCTATCCCGCGATGTAAAATAATTAAGATGGCGCAGAAGCTGGGATTCGAACCCAGGCGCCGCTCGCACGACCTACCGGTTTTCAAGACCGGACCCTTCAACCACTTGGGTACTTCTGCATATGTATGTAATTTGGTGGACCCTGTAGGACTCGAACCTACGACCCGCCGGTTATGAGCCGGATGCTCTGACCAACTGAGCTAAGGGTCCCTAAAAACTCGTTGGTGGCTGAGGTGAGACTCGAACTCACGACCTTCCGGGTATGAACCGGATGCTCTAGCCAACTAAGCTACCCAGCCATTAAAAATAATGGTCGGGACGACAGGATTTGAACCTGCGACCCCTTGATCCCAAATCAAGTGCACTACCAAGCTGTGCTACGTCCCGATAAAAAATGGCGCGCCCAGTAGGAGTCGAACCCGCAACCTTTTGATCCGTAGTCAAACGCTCTATCCAATTGAGCTATGGGCGCAATTTAAATATTTTTTTACTCGCACATCAAGTGCCTATTTAATATAACACAGCACATACCCCTTTGCAAGTAAAAAAATTAATTTTTTTATGCAATGGATTCTATGTTATACTCAATCTATGAAATTTGTTGAAATCCAAAAAATTCTGCCAGATGTTTTACTCGATATTCGCTATGCCTCAACGTACAATTTTGTAGGCGAGAAAATCGATGGATACATTGATCCGATTGCCATTGGTACGATAGAACTTGTTCAAGCCCTGCAAGAAGTGCAGTCCGTTTTCTTAGACGCTGGATATCGCATAAAGATTTATGATGCCTATCGCCCGCAAAAAGCTGTGGATCATTTCTATCGTTGGGTACAGGATCCCAACGATACAAAAATGAAAGACTATTTTTATCCACATACAGATAAAGATTCGCTGTTTAAAGATGCTTATCTTATCGACAAATCCGGTCATTCACGCGGTAGCACCATTGATTTGACCTTATTTGATGAGAACAAAGGATGCGATATCGATATGGGATCTCCTTTTGACTTATTTGATCCCCTTTCTCATCCTTTATATACCACGCACTTAAGTCAGCAACAAAAAGCGAATCGCTTATTCTTACGTGAAACTATGATGAGCCATGGCTTTCTTCCTTTAGAAAGTGAATGGTGGCACTTCACCCTAAAAGACGAACCATATCCTTCCACCTATTTTGACTTTAATGTGGAAGCTGGGAAAACCAAGTAACACCTGCTTGGTCTTTTTTATGTTCGCCAATCATCTTTTCCATCCAGACCATATCATACCAGCGACCAAACTTATAGCCAGTCTGTTTAAAGATGCCTACCATGCGAAATCCTACGTGGGCATGAAATTTTGCACTGTTTTGGGTTACGTATTCATCATCCACTTCCGGATAAGAAATACATGCATAAACATTACATAGGCCCATTTTCTTTAAATACCCCTCTAAATAGGCATAAAGTCGTTTCCCAATTCCCTGTTTCTGTACATCGGGATGCAAATAAATGCTGACTTCACAAGCCCAATCATACGCAGCTCGATCTTTAAAAACACCCGCATAGGCATAACCAACGACCTTAGATCCACACTGAGCGACTACATATGGATACTTTGCTAAAATATTTTCCATGCGTTGACGAAACGCTTTTGTACTCGGCACTTCATATTCAAAGGTAATAGCGGTGTTTTTGATATAGTCTGCATAGATATCTAGAATCGCCTGGCAATCCTCTAAAGTTGCGATCCGAAATGATACTTCTTCCATACTTATTTTCCTGAAGAACCTAACTTTCCTTCCCCACGCAAAGATTTCATTTCTTTTAATTCATCAAAAGAAATTTCTTCGCTTTCTATCTGTGGCATCACCAATAGAACACCTTGGCAAATTGCTTTTTCATAAGGGTAAATGATGCAAGCGGCTTTTTCTGATTCGCTCCAAGTTTCTACAATAGCTTTTTTCGCAATGCGAATAGGTTTAGTATTCACATTGGTTACCGGTGCCATATATTCTCCACGGTAGCCAGAATCAATAACCCCAGAACGCTGCGCCATACCTTTGGTTCCCGTCGAGCCTCTTTCTTTTAAGAATAGAACATAATTCGGATCAAAAGCACTGGCAATTCCTAAAGGAACCAACTTGGTTTGATTTGGTTGAATCTCCATATAGTCTTCCGCAAAACAAGGATAGAGATCATACCCTGCATCTTCCCATCGTTTGGAAGGAATTTTTGCGTTTTCTTTAACTTTTGCCCAATAAATCTTTTCCATCATCAACACCTAAACTCTTTCTATATTTCTCAATTAATTCTTCTAAACTTACTTGTGCATTAGCAGCTGAAGTAGAAGGCAGTACTTCGATTTTATCTAATAATTCCGGATAGTATTTCCGCATTGTTTGATAACTGGTCTTCCCGTTACATAGAATCTTTTCAATGCCCGGATGCTCTTTTAAGAAACCCGGAATATCATTTGGTACAACTTCCTTAATACTTGCATCACTACTGCCTTTACGTATACAAGTTGCACAGCTGTCCCATAAAGCAATTCCTGCTTTTTCCAATACGGCTTTTTTCTGATCTACAGTTGTCGTTGGACAATCATAAATAGCCGATAAGACTTTCCAAAAGCGATTGGATGGATGTGCATAGTGGATGCCTTGTTTCAAGCTTTCCACACTGGCAATGGAACCAAGAATCAAGATGTGATCTTGATCATGAACCACTTTATCTAAGCCTTGGATTCTTGCCATACACCAATCAAATCATAATCTTTTGCTTCAGTGATTTTCACCTGTACAAAAGAACCTAACGCAATATCATGATCACAAGTAAAGATCACCTGACCATCCACTTCATCGGGTGCATCCGCATAACTACGACCACGATAACGCGAAGTTAAAGCTTCTTTTTCTTCTACCAATACTTCGATCACTTGTCCCACTTTGGCTTGATTAATTTCATAAGAAATACCCTCTTGCACCTGCATCAATTCTTTTAAGCGGGCATCCATCACATCTTGATCAATATCTCCATCCATTTCATAAGCTGGAGTATCTTCTTCTTTGGAATAAGTGAAAGCTCCCATACGATCCCAGCGAATTTCTTTTAAGAATTCAATCATCTCTTCAAAATCAGCTTGCGTTTCATGTGGGAAGCCCACAATCAATGTCGTACGTAAAACCGCCTTAGGGAAACGCTGACGAATCTTGGCAACAATTTCTTTCACTTCTTCTTTGGATGAACGACGATTCATCAAGCGCAACATTTTGGTAGAAGCATGTTGGGTTGGAATATCAAAATAAGGAACCACACGTTCACTTGAGGCCATCGCATCTAAAACATCATCAACAATTTCATCTGGATACATATAAAGGATACGAATCCAATGGAAACCAGGAATCTTATCAATCGCACGAATCAAATCTCCCAGCTTATAGGTTCCGTAATTATCTAATCCATATTTGGTTGTATCTTGGGCAATTAGCGTTAATTCCTTTACACCAACTGAAGCTAAATACTCTGCTTCTTTGACAATATCTTCGATCGTACGACTTTTTTGATCACCACGAATCAAAGGAATGGCACAATAGGCACAATGGTTGGAGCAGCCTTCACTGATTTTAATATAGGCTTGCCAAGGATTTCCGGTTAAAACCCGTTCGCTTTTTGACATTAAGCTCTGATCTCCTTCGCCAAGTAAAGGACGTAAGATATCCGCTAAGCGATCATAATCGCGAATTGGAATAATGGCATCCACTTCGGGTATTTCTTTTTCCAGTTCTTCTTGGTAGCGCTGGGCCAGGCATCCGCAAACAATTAACTTCTTTAATTGTTTTTCCTTATATCCTGCCATTTCGAAAATCGTTTGAATGGATTCCTGTTTGGCAGATACGATAAATCCACATGTATTCACAATAATGGCTTCGGCTTCTTTCGGAGAACCAACAATTTCATGTCCTTCTTCCTTCAACATAGCCATCATATTTTCTGAATCAATTAAATTCTTTGCACAACCTAATGATACAAATCCTACTTTCATTCGCTATCTCCTTTTTTTCGATAAATCATTCTTCCTTCTAAGGCAAATACTCTTGGTCCAAATTCACCTGGTTCGGTGGCATCTATACTTTCTTTCATCATAAATAGACGTGCATCAATATCATCTACCATAGATAATACTTCGGCTTCAGGAATCATTGGCGAAACCGGTGAACCAAATTCTTTTTTGCCATGGTGAGATAAAATCATATGTTTTAATAATAAAATGCATTCTTGATCTTCTACATGGCAAGCTTTTGCGGTTTCATCGATCATGCAATTGACAATACTGATATGTCCCAATAGATTTCCTTGGGCTGTATAGCTTGGCAACATCGCATCACTTAATTCAATGATTTTTCCTACATCATGCAACAAGGCTCCCGCGATCAATAAATCGCGATCTAAATAGGTATATTGTTGGGCAATATGTAAAGCCAAACGCACCATACTAAGGGAATGGAAAGCTAGTCCACCCACAAAGTTATGATGGTTTCGAGTGGCAGCGGGATAGGTATAAAACTTTTCTTCATTCGCTTTTAAAATCGTAGAAGTCACTTCAAACAAAGCGACATTTTCCATAGAATTCAAATAGCCTTGGATTTCCGCTTGCATCTGTTCCGTACGCATTGGTGCACTACGCACATAATCCGTGATTTTTTCACCCGGTTTTTCTTCCATTTTTTGAATTCGCATTTGCAAGGCATTACGATATAAAATCACATCACCATGCGCTTCTACAACCATTCCGACATGGAAGGCATTCGCTTGTTCTTCGGTCAAATTCCAAAACTTTGCGTCCAAAGAACCACTAGCATCTTCCAAAGTAAGAGATAAATACGGCGTCCCCTTATTCGTCTTTGATTGTTCGCACTTGCGAATCAAGGCAAGTACTTCTACTTTTCCTGCTTCTTTAATATCTTTAATCATCTTTATCCCCTTCCAATGCCTCATCTATTTGGGCACTAGAGAATCCGCGTTTCATACAATATAAACGAATTTTCTGAAATTGTTCATTGCCGCTTTTTGAAGCATATAAACGTTGTGCTTTTTTCAAGGCATCTTGTAAAGCCTTTTGTTCATCTAAGTTTAATTCAATGGATTGACCAACCCGTGTGGCAACTTCCATGGAGTAACCTTTTTTCACCAATTTGTGAATCAAAGTTTGACGCATGACATTTTGTGATTGGGCACTTAAGCCTTTCACCAAACGTTTAGCCACCTCATAGGCATTGCCTTCTTCATCTTCATCCGAAATCTGTTGCAAAGCCTCTTCAATCAGATCCTTGGCAATCCCGGCTTTCAATAATTTCTTTTTTATCTGTAATTTATTTTGTCCATAGCTATTCCATACTAAGGTCTTTTCTAAGGCATATTGGCGATCATCAATCAAATGTGCCTCTTTTAAATCATGGACAATTCCATCGATTTCATCGTCTTCTAAATTCAATTTCTTTTTGCAGTATTGTCGCACTTCATAACTTGTATAGTCATTTAAGATAACACGGCGTTTCACCTTGCTGAAGGCTTCATATAAATTCTGCATCGATTGATAATTGGCAACTGTATAGGCATCTAAAATGGTTCCTTTGGAAATCTTTAACTCAAAGAAATCCGAATCCGGAATCAATATCTTAATTTCCTCGGTATCCTTTTTCCGTGCCACGGATAAGCGTACAAAATCATCTTTTGTGAAAAGAATTTTATCGACACGATACGCCATATGGTAATCGTCGATTGCCTGTTGATAGACAGCTAAGACTTTTTGGGCAAAGAGTTCCGTATTATATTGCTCGGTTTTGGCTACACAATCCAAAACGTGCGCTTCTCTTTGCGCTTTAGGCAAAGTAAAATAGGCATCCAACTTGGCAGCTAGTTCTTGGGCATCATCGAAGTAATAACCCGTTTTTCCTTCTTCTACCAAACCATCTAAAACTTCATCTCGACGGCCAAAAACCATCAGTCCACTAGCCAAAGCTTCTAAATAGGTCATACCCTGGGTTTCTGATAAAGAAGCTGAGACAAAACAATCAAAAGCCGAATAATAATAAGGAATCTCTTCACGCGGAATCTTTCCAACAAAATGAACACGCTCTTCAATGCCAAGTTCTTTGGCTTCATTTTGGTAGAATTTTAAATCCGTTCCCCCACCAACAATAATTAAATGCAAATTATCATCTTTTACTTTTGATAAGGCTTCAATTGGCATTTCAATACATTTTTCTTTGGCAATCCGACCAACAAAGACAACTGTATGGGCCTCATCGGATAAGCCGAGTGATTGACGAACTGCTTGAATTTTTTCCGCATCCAGATTCTTTTTTAAGAAATCACTTAAATCAATACCGGTTGGAACAATATAAATTGGCGTTTTTACCCCATAGCTCTGCAAGGCTTTTTTGGTCTTATTGCTTGGAGCAATAACAGCCATAGGTCCATTACCCGCCAGTTTGGAAAGATAACGAACCACACGCCGACCCGCTTGATCGACTGTTTGAAAGTCTTTGGGATTCACATAGTGTAAATAATCTTCATACAAAGTATGATACGTATACACCAAAGGAATATTATATTTTTTGGCCATTTGTCGCGCAAAGAGACCAATTCCCATTTCGGTATGGACATGAATGACATCCAGATCCATCTTGCGGATATATTCTTCGCCCCGTAGTTGAATCGGATTTGACATTTTGTATCCATAGAATTTTTTCACTTCTAAACCTGGTAGACGCAAGATATGATTCTCAGCATCATATTTCACGTTGATTCCATTATGATTGGAAACGACAAAAACGGTGTGTCCTAGTTTTTCTAAAGCTGCTTTTAAAGTCGCAATACTAGAAACAACACCATTTATATCGGGTAAATATGCATCGGAAAACAAACCTATTCGCATGAAGACATCTCCTTAGCACTCTTTTTGGCATAATGATTCTTGCATAAGGCAAAAATAATAGCCCCAAGGATAATCACTATATGGTAAGAGCTAAACCGCCATAAAATCATCACAGCTCCGGTTAAGGAACCCATCATTCCATGAAAGAGCAGAGAAAAAAACATTTCAGTTCCTCCACTGGCGCCGGGAATGGGAATAAAACTATTTGCCATAAGGACAAAAGAGGACAATGCGACAACATCCAGCATTTGACTCATCTTTAAAGGAATATGTAAAGCCATTCCTACCGCAAATGGCAAAGAATACAATAAAGATAGTCGCACAAAGTTAATCAGAACACAAATCGCAATGCGTTTTTTATCCTTTGACAGATTTTTTGCTTCGCTGGTAAACTGGCTTACCTGCAGAGTCAAAGATTGAACCAGTTTATTCGGATTTTTAATAAAACGGAAATGCGATAAAAACTTTGCCAACCAATTCGCTAAACGAATATAAAATTTTGGGAATAGCGCCACTGTATAGAGCGCAAGTATGACAATCACATTGATTAAATAACCCAATAAAATAATGCCAAACCATCCGGATTGCGCCCGATAATAGGCATAGCGCAATAAGAAAAGAATGGTAACATACACCATCATCGTTGATTGATAAATAATAAAATCGGCCCAGAGAACACTGGCAGAATCACTGACTTTAATGCCTTGTTTCGACATAATATAGGCTTGCCCAAATTGTCCTCCGGTACTACTTGGGGTAATACCCGCAAAAAAAGAACCTACAAAAGCGACAATGATACCTTTTGTGATGGAATAATTTTTTACATACTTCCGTCCATATACCGCATAAACAAAACCCCAAACGACCGTATAAAGCGTACCCCATAATAAGATTACGACAAGGGCAAAGGGATTCATTTCACTAAGGGCTTGAAGTACGACTTGATAGTTATCCTTTAACGCAAACCAAAGGGCTATAACAGTTAGGCATACGATCAAGAGAATATTCAAAATATACTTATGACTTTTCATAAACCATCCTATTTATTCTTTTGTTGAAACGCATCGACATAGAATTCACGCCACATCTTCAAGACATGTTCCCGTGAATAAAAATCAGAAATTGCTTTCGAATCTTCTTGGGCTTGACGATATAAAGAAACTTCATCATGAAGATTGCGAATCAATTGGGCAAACGTATCATTATCTTTTCCTTTTAAATAATGATTAAACAAAATATCTTTATATAAATCCAAATCTCGTAAGACAAGAGGAATTTGTAAATTAACTGCTTCCAAAATCGTCATAGGAAACAACTCATTATAACTTGGCATAAATAAAACATTAGCCATATTGTAAAGATCTACCATTTCATTACGTGGAACAATACCTAAGAAATGCACATTTTCGGGAGGATTCTTTTGTAGCTTTTTTAACTCTTCATACCCATCTGTCATAGCGCCAAAAGAAAAACCACCAGCCCATACAAATTGATATTCGGGACATTTTTTGGCAACTTCAACAAAGTCCAGTACACCTTTTCGTGTTTGAACCTGACCAGCATCAAAGACAATAAAGTCGGAATCCTTGAAGCCATATTTCTGACGAATCGCATGGCGTTGGGCTTTGGGTTTAATATGAAATTGTTCTTTGGAAACAAAGTTCGGAATATAGTAAATCCGCTCTCTTTCAATACCATAGGCCACTAAGTCATCAATAAAACATGGATTAACTACGACTAAACGATCGGCACTTCGATAAAAGTCAACGACATACTTACTAAAGGCTTTAAAAGCAAGCTTTGGTAGATGTAAGCTTCCTTCCAAAGTATCTGGTAAGAAATGACAATACGCTATATTCACAGAGCGATGATCCTTAATCTTTAAAAAGAAGGCAGGATCTACCGTATGAAAATGTTGAATATCACTGCGTTTTCTCCAATTATTGATGCGTACATCAAATAAATCACTCGCACCTTCTTGAATTAAACGAACTTGTTCTTTATATGCGCTGCCGACACCCTGGCCAGCAACTTTATCAGCACTGGAATACATTGTGATAGATATTTTCTTAGACATACTCTTCAACTCCGAACTTTATTATACCAACAGATGGCAGTGATGTACATATGCACAAAAAAACCGGCATTGCCGGATTAGTCTTTTTGATTGTATCGATCAATTTTTGCCAATAAGCTCTTACGACCGTTGCGATAGGAAACAAACGACAATCCCGTCGCAATGCCAAAGATGATAGTTCCAATCAATCCAACCCATTTAAATACTTGTCTCGTGGAATCAGAAACATTCGGCATTAGAGGATCCGTAATATTATTTTGTCCCCAAATGAACAGAATCACAAAAATCACCAAAAGGATAGTTAATGTACGAATCACATTTTTCACCCGTTTTAACATTGCATTTTCTTGTTGAATGATACTTGCTAATTGATCTCTTTCTTTTCTTGACATTTTCATAATACTCTTCTCCTTTAAAAAAAAGAGCGAAGGCTAAAAGCCTCCGCTTTTGAGTTTTGAATTATCCTAAGAATCCGATTACAGATCCTACAAATCCGATGACTACGAACAATAACAATACTTTAACTGGAGTAACGTTTTTCTTAGCCATTAACCACCAAGCAAACAATACGAATGCCATAGTAAGAACTTTAGGGAATGCACCATCTAATTTTTCTCCTAATGTGACATTAGTTAATTTACCAGTAGCTTGATCATAAGATCTCGTAATTACTAAGTTTGTTGAGATTGATACCCAAGATGCAGCCATTGCACCAACGATAACTTGACCCATAACCAATACAGATTCACGGAATGCTGTTGCTTTTTCACCAACTAATAATTCAACAGCACTACCTCCAAGTTCATAACCTTTGAAGTATACAAAGTGTTGGAACCAAATTGAAGTAGCGTTCCATACAACAATATAGAATAGAGGGCCAATAGGAGATCCACCTTCAGCGAATCCTAATGCGATACCTAATAAGATAGGAATGTAAGTACCAACGATCAAAGAGTCACCAATACCAGCTAATGGACCCATCAAACCAGCACGGATACCATTGATCATTTCATCATCGATACCTTCTGCACCATTTGCACGAGCTTCTTCCAAACCAGCTGTAATACCAACTACGATAGAACCAATTTGAGGTTCAGTGTTAAAGAATGGATAGTAAGCTTCCATTGCTTTAGATTGCTCTTCTTTAGTAGCATATAATTCTTTAATAATAGGTAACATAGACCACATGTAACCAAAAGTTTGCATATGTTCTTGTGAGAAACATGTTAAGTTTCCAAACCACCAACGCCAGAAAGAACTATTTAATGTCTTTTGAGAAATCTTTTTCATATTAAATATCCTCCTCGTCGTCATAATCATCAGCTGAATCGGCAGCAACGCCTGTAGCCTTCATCATAGCCATTTGGTAGTTAATCAATGCAAAGACACCACCAACAACTGTAGCTGCAATTAATGTTAAGTGCATTGAAGCTGCAATTGTGAATCCAAATGCAAAGAATACCAAATCACTAGTTTTAGTAACAACTGATTTCAACAAGATACCAATACCTACAGCAGGAAGTACACTACCTACAGAAAGGATAGCCTTGATATACCATACATCTGTGTTCAAGTTCTTGAACAATTCTTGTACAGCACCTGATCCATAGTAGCAAAGTAAAGTAACAGGTAAGAATGATAATACAAAGTGTGAAATTAGTGGGAGAATTGTATCAACTTTTCCTAAACAATCTAAGTTTCCTTTTTTCAATTGAGCCCAACCATAATGTTGCCAAATTAAGTTCATCATAGCTGTTCCGTAGAATAAAGAAATACCGATAACACCAGTCATGGCAGAGATACTAGAAGCTAAACCTTGTGCTTCAGATCCTCCAAAATCCATACCAGCTGCTTTTGCACCTACATATGCCAATGGGATACCAATGTAACTTACGGCACGTAAGTCAGATGCAACTGTTCCACCTGGAGTAACCAATGCGATCCACATAACCTGCATTGGAATACCAATTAAAATACATCCTTGAACATCACCTAAAATTAAACCAACAAATAATGATGCAACAAGGGGACGGTTCAATGTGTAGTTACCTACTGTTGTACCTAAACAAGCGATTGTTGAAGCTGCAGTACAACTCATGATACCGATTAAAATTGCTTGTAACCAACTCATTTTATAATCTCTCCTTTTTATATATATCTAAAACTCTTTTACTATTCCCACTCTTAGTAACCGAATTTAGATCTGAATTTGTCCCAAGTACCAATAGAAGTTTCACGTACTAAAGCAAATTCAACTGTGTAACCAGCTTTTGTGATTGCTTCAATCGCATCAGCTTCTTCTTGCGTGATACTTTGGTTGTTTCCTAATTTTGTAGTACCTGGACGGTCATTACATGGACCAATAATAACGGTCTTGATGTCATTAGGAACGAATCCATCATCAACTAAGATTTCTTTCATATCGATTGGATTCTTAGTGATTAAGAAATACTTCTTAGCAGAGTTTTTAACTGTTTCTGCTTTTTCTTTCCAGTGTTCTTTTGTCCAAACAAACACTTTCTTGTCTGTACTAGCTTTGAAAGATTTTGCTAATACAGGAGTTGTTGCTGCCTTATCGTTAACAGCAACGATACCGTCACAAGGGAATTCTTTTGACCATCTTGTAACGATTTGTCCGTGGATGATACGGTCATCTACACGAATAAAGCTAATCATGATATGTTCCTCCTCTTTTTATTCAAACGTATGATTACGTTTCGACCAATTAAATTTCGTCATCGTCGTCTTCGTCTTCTTCAGTTTCAAAACGAGTAAGACCTGTACGACCTTCGTTCAATAATGTTTCTGCTAAAGCATCTTTATCATCAAAGTTATCTTTCATTAAGACAGCTGTGATTGCTAGTGGCATATTCATACCTGCAATAACTAAGGAATTTGATAATAAATCTTTTTCAGAAAGTACATTTAAAGCATTTGTAAATGGAGATCCACTTAAAATGTCTGCTAATAAAATGATTTCATCTTCAGCGGTAATATCTTTTACTAATGTACGGAAATTGTCAGCAAATTCATCTGCGCTCATTCCATCTTTTAAGCTAGTAGATAATACATCGTCACGATCACCAGTCATCATTTTAACTGCTGAATGTAATCCTGGAGCTAATTCTCCATGACTTACCATAATCACATATTTCATAGTTCTTTTCCTCCGTTGATTCTTGTAAGCATATTATAAATTATGAAGTTAGCGTTTTCAATTGTTAAAACGTTAATCTTCCCATATTTTTACATAATTCAGATACTTTCTTCACACACTACATCTACATTTTAAAAGCGCATGAAATCCTTTTCAATGTTCATTTGTCATAAGAGCTTGTGACAAATGTCATTTTTTATCAAGGGTAATTTCGACTTCTTCAGCCGTATCAGAAATCCCCTTTTGAATATCCTCATTCGTATTTAAAAGACGTTGCATTTCACTATCAATCATCGGGAATACTTGATCGTATTCTTTAAAACGATGAATGACTACTGCCTTTTCCATGGTTTCATCAAAGAAATCCAAGTTGTAGTTTTGATCTTTCGGGGCATCTTCTTGAATATACTTTTGCACCGTCTTCGAATTCGTTATATTCTTTAATACCGAAACCCCTTGGGAATACTTAAAGAGCTGTTTTTGAATTTTTTCTTCATACGATACGGTCTTCAAAAAATCCCAGGCTAGCCGTTTATGATGGGACTGCTTGCTCATACCAAACATCAGCGTATCCATTTCTGAAGCATTAGCCCCCTTAGGACCAGCCGGCATCGGAATACAATCCCATTCAAAAGATGAATACTTTTTTACACTCCATGGATACGGTTTATAGGTACGGTACTCGCTAAAGCGCATCGGGCAAAAAGCAACTTGTCCCTTATCAAACATCGCACTGGTCACATTTATACCTTGATTTAAACGATATAAATTACGAACAAACGCAATCGCATCAATGGCTTTTTGATCTTCAATCAGCAATTTTGTCCCATCCTCATTAAAGACATGGGCTCCATTGGAGCTCAAAGCTTGCTGCCAAGTATATCCATATTGACCAAATTGATCCAATACCCCATCTCCATCGGTATCTTTTGTCAATTGACTGCAAATCGAATAGAAATCATCCCATGTCCAGTTTTTCGGAATCGTAATATGGTTCTCATTAATCAAAGTTTGATTCACAAACATTAAAGTTGGGACGCTCTCATACGGAAGGGCAAATTGATGACCCCCAATATTTCCGGTTTCATAACTCGTTGAATAGTACTTTTTGGCATCAAAAGTTGTATCACTCTGAATATCGTCATTCAAATCATCCAGCATACCAATGTCCGCAAAAGTTGATAAATCATCCCTCATAACCATAAATACATCAGGAAGATCTCCAGATAAAGCTTTATTGGAAAGCCATTTGGAATAATCGGACTTTATAATTCCGGAAGTATACTTCACTTTTACATTGGGATGCTCCGCTTCAAAAAGAGCAATCGCATGGTCAATGATTTTTCCATTTTGGGGACTGGGTACATCCCAATTACTTCCGGTAAATACGCCAAGTTCAAGAACAACCGGTCTTTGTATCACATATACACCCAGACCTATGCACAGCACCAGAAGAATATTCACCAGAATGGTTTTTGTTCGCTTATTCATTTTTACCTCGGGATACATACCAAATAGCTAGCTGCGTACGATCACGTAACGATAACTTATCTAGAATGACGCTAAGATAATTTCGAATCGTACCTTCGCTAAAGTGCAAAGAAGCTGCAATTTCTTTATTTGAAGCACCTAAGCCAACTTGTTCGATGATTTTCCATTCTGTATCACTCAATTCATATTCTGTATCAAAAGTAGTATTCTCCACCACAGGGCTTGGAGAATTAGCCATTTGGGTAAAGAAACGGGCTACTTTTCCTGCTACATTGGGATTAAAACAAGCTCCCCCTTCTAAAACATTATGGATAGCCTGACTTAATTCTTCCAGGGAACATCCCTTCAACAAATACCCACTTGCTCCATATTTTAGTGCATCAAAAATATATTCATCATCATCAAATGTAGTTAAAATAATGACTTTCGTCTGCGGATATTTTTTCTTTACGATCCGAGTACATTCAACCCCTGTCATTTCTGGCATCCGTACATCCATCAGTACAACATCTACGGCATCTTTTTCTAGAAATTCCAATAACTCACTGCCACTTTCTGCTACAGAAGCTACTTCAAAATCGGAATCACTATTAATAATGATTTTTAAACTTTCTCGAATGAGCTCTTGGTCATCTACAATCGCAATTCTAATCATCTTCATACCTCCTGCGTATTGGTAATTCTGCAATCAATTCAAAGCCATTTCGTCCATAATAACGAAGTTTACCTTGGAGTAATTCAATTCTTTCGGTTAAATGATGAATGCCAAATCCAGGTTCAATATGGGCACAACCTTGTCCATTATCTTCAATCACAATAATGATATCGTTCTCTGTTTGCGCAATGGATACATATATTTTATCAGCATGGCCATGACGAACAGCATTGGTCATCCCTTCTTGGACAATACGATAAATAAAATCCTCTTCATCCGCATTCAGATTGACTAAAGGACAATGACAGAGATATAGAACTGTTACATTGGTCATCTTTTGAAAATCAACAATCAAAATATCCAAAGCTTCTTTTAAAGAATAGCGATCCAGGGCATCGGGTTTTAATTTATCTACCGAACGTCTAACATCTTGCAGACCTTTTTTCGCACTTTCGGATAGAATCTCCAATTGTTTCTTGGTTGCATCGGGATTCTTTTCAACCATCACTTTACTGGCTTCCAGTCCCACACTGATACCTGTCAGCGTATGTCCTAAGGTATCATGAATCTCTCGTGCCAAACGATTTCGCTCTTTGGTTTCACCCATTTTTTCACGAATGTTCGCATAACCTTTTAATTGAATATTCAAACGTTTTAATTCATTACTCATAGCCGCAAAACGTTGGGTTTCATCCATTTGAATCTGAATGAACAAGAACATATAAACGACAAAGACAATTTGTACGAGACTTGTCATAGCAGTAACGATACCTGATAAAATAGCGCGAGTTGAAGAGTTATATACACTCAAGTATTCGGTAAAGGAAATCATGGGAATCAAATTGGATAAAAAGCCATAGTTGGAACAAAGATAAATCAACATGACAATACCTAACGCAATATTTCTTTGCACCGGTTTTTCAATATATAACAGGGCGTCTGCCATAACGATAAATAAAATACAATTGGAGGCAAATGCCACATTTTTCATAATGAGTAAAGCCATCAATAATTCCACATAGACCACGAAATCTTGATGATGTCTGAGTGTAGAGAACACATTACGTACACTCACAAAGATAAACAAGGCCACAAACGCAAAGAAGGCCACAAATAAATCTTGGATCGGATGACTTGATAAATGATAGATTGTCTTCAAGAAATTATCTGCCTGGTTCATACGGATCACCGATTGCATCGTATAGTACATAATAATTTCGACTAACCAGAACAAGAAAAAATTTAAGATCCAAATTCCACTATAGGCAATCCAGAGCCGATATTTTTTTATTTGCGCCATCATTGCCATTCCTCCGATAAATACGCTGAAACATTGTCTTTGGTGATTTTCTGCACCGGAAGAACTTCTACTCTTGGAGCTATTTTCTTATGATCTAATAAACAGTAAATTGCCTTGGCCGCTTTTTGTCCCATTGTCTTAGGTGATTGAGCAACCGTTGCGCGCATACGCCCTTCTTCAACCAATTGTTTAGCTTCTGGTGTCCCATCAATTCCATAAACGTATTTTCCATCCAATTGATTCATTTCTTCTAGTGCTGCCATGCCCCCTAGAGCACTTGGATCATTCAAACACATCAAAACGTCAAAAGGAATATTTTCTTTTAAGAACGCCTTTGTAGCTGGCATGGCTTTTTCCAGTTGGCCTTTACAATCCATGTGTTTGACAACCTGGTATTCAGGATGATCTTGAATCGTATCCAAAAAACCTTTGATTCGCATATATCCTGAATATGCACTATTATGTTCCAAAAGGGCAATTCGTGCACTTGGCAATTCAGCCATCATATCTTGAGCACATTGTACCCCGGCATTGTAGTTATCACTGCTGACATTGTAACTAACATACTTACTATCGGCTACTTCAGTATCAACAATGATAACCGGAATATTATACTGTTTAGCCCGTTTTAATTCCTTCGTTAAACCTTTAAAACGCACCGGTGTAATCACTAACGCATCGACTCTTTGATCAATTAAATCGTTAATTTGTTCTTTTTGTTTCTTTAAAGAAAGTGAAGGATCTAAAGTAATCAGATTATCGCCATGTTTTTTGACCACTTTTGAGATTTCTTCATTAACAACCGAATAAAACGGGTTATTGTAGGTCATGTAAACCGCCCCAATATTCTTTGGCATTTTTATATCATAAATCAAATTGCGTTGAATAATACGTTCAAGTCCATAATTGCTGCCGATGGCAAACGCAAAACACAATAGAATACAAAAAAATACATACGCATACGACTTTGGTTTCTGCATGGCAACCTCCCTTCAAAAAAAAAGACTATCCAAAGACAGTCTTAGAAAAACAATTTAAATGCAATGACCGCCAACAAGCCTAATACCAATGGCACCCATAAGCTCATCGCATAGCCACGCACAACACTTTTTTCCATTGATTGCCATTTGGCTACATCGAACCAATATCGATTATCTTCGGTTTGATGAATTACTCCTTGATCTATAAAATTGGCAATCGTAAAGGAAATAGTTGGTGTTGATAAAGGTAAATCTTTAAAAGCACTAATTTCTACCGCTTTATTTGGCGAAGTCGCATGGGCTTTTTTTAAAACTCCCAATACATACTTAGCAGCAGTAGCCTCTCCTGTTGGTTTTGATTTTTTAGTTTTCTTATTATCCGCCATATTTTTTACTTTCTAGCTTTTTTCGCTGCTTTTTTAGCCGCTTTCCAAGCACTTTCTCGATTCTGAATTTCGACTGCCATCGCATGTGGCAAAACAATTTCATCTCCACCAATTAATACACGGGATTGACGCGAAATACTTCCTTGTTTTTCTTCATAGGAAGTAATCATACGAAAACGATAGAACGTATCTACATAGAACATTCCATCTTCTGCAAAAAGAATCGTACGTCTAGCCATAGATTCAAAGAATTGTCCTACAAAGACAATTGCTAAACCAACATAAGCTAAACGATAATAGAACAATTGATCCTTTGGTGCAGCAAAAACATTTCCGGTTAAATATCCCAGCAATAAACAAAGCGCCGCAAACACTAACAAAAGATACACCATATACATATGAAAACCATAGGTTTCACACGTATGATTGCGCTTAAATTCTGCCGATAATTTTTTATACTTTCCAAAAACTTTAATGCTTCGATAAGCATTATATGTAACATATCCAATTAAAATAATCGCAATGACCCATTGTAAGGCATTACTGTTAAACATACTAAAGTCCATATTTTTCACCCCGATATCAAGATTATAAAATAAAGAAAGCCTTTTTATCAAGCTTTACCCTTATTACAATTGTAACAAACGAAAACCCCTCTACATTGTAAAGGGGTTTCCTGAAAGTTTTAAGAAAGGGAATTTGATTATGAAGTGAGCCTTCTTAGCTCATCGTTATAGTATAAAAGAATTCCATTTCTATTATGTCGCAAATATGTGAAAGTTTGTGAATTGGCTATTTTGAACGCGCTTTCTTTTTAGCTTTCCATAGCTTCATCTCATTATCGATTTTGTCGTCCATCTTCTTATTAATTTGAATAGAATAGGAATCCTTCATCACTAGATGTAGGGAATGGGAACCAATGCCACCAATTGGTTCACGACGATCTACATCTTTATATTTAAAGAAACGATCTCCAAAGAAGAAACCATCATCACAGAACCACATTCGCTTTCCGGCTAAAGAAGTAAAAATCATACTGATAAAAATTAATGCGATAACCATATATAATGAGCGGTAAGGAACAATCTTACTAGCTTCTACATGCATGTTTTCAATAAAAATCGCAATTAAGACACATATTGCACACATAGCTACGGATGAAACCACCCAGCCCTTACTGATATCAAACAACTTTGCATTAGGATGTTCAGCTTTAAACGCCTTTAATGCCGTTGTGTGCTGTTTATAAATAGAAAATGCATTATAGAGTGAATACATCATATATAGAAATAAAACACCAATGATAATCCAACTTGTCATGTCTATCCCTCCTTGTAATGTGACTATTATAACATGATTGTGCTAAAATAAAACCACTATGAAAAACGCAGAAAACTTATTATACGAATTGAATCATTCAACCCTTTTTCTCCAGCACAACAACCTGGAAATTACCGAAATAAAACCCGGTTATGCCAAAATTGAATTGCATGTCGATTCCAAAGTTCTCAACCCTTACGGTATCGTTCATGGTGGCATTTTATTCTCTATGGCCGATACCGCAGCAGGTACAGCTTGTCTGGCATCAGGAAGAGAGTGTGTCACCTTAAATAGTTCCATTAATTTCATTAAACCCGGTCACGGAAAAAAGATTATTGGAATTGCCCAAGAGATTTCCAACGGTCGTTCCACTTGTATCTATGACGTATCTTTATACAACGAAGATAACACGCTCATTAGTCGTTCTACTTTTACTATGTATTGTCTTGATGCAGACCATAAAAAAAGAATTCATGAAAAAAGCTGCCACAAATAAGGCAGCTTTTCTACGATTTATTCTTTTGGAGCTAATCTTTGTAAAGTTCCGTTTTTCTTTAATCTTGGATACATCGCAATATATAATGCCGAAGCAATCACAATCGCAAGTACAGCATTTACAGCAGTCGTAACGAATTTTCCTACCACAAGGCAAGATGCAGCTTGTTGGGCACTACCTAAAATAACTAAATAATAAAGATACGACAATACGGTTTCCCCAATCAAGTTAAAAATCATACCGGCTGTACAAGAAAGAATAACATCTTTATACAATTCTTTTCCTTCTTTTTTCTGAATATGGAAAAACTTATGTGCAAACAATCCAGTCACAACACCAATTCCGGTTTTCAAAATAATCGTTTTTGGTGCTACCACGATATAAATTGGATCCATAAGATCTCCGATTCCCATTCCAATGGCTCCGGCAATTCCCCCTGGCAATCCACCTAACAACAAGGCAGCTAATACACAGAAAGTATTTCCTAAATGGAATGAAGTAAATCCTGCTGGTGTTGGTATTTTGATTTGCAGATACGTAAAGGCCACATAACATAACGCAATCATCAATGCCATCACGGTGATTTTTAATGTTGAATTTTTATTCATAAACAATCCTCTCTAACTACAAGGGATATTTTATTCTTTTTTGGATATGCTAAAATATCCAATTCTATATTATTTTATATAACCAGATATACCTTCTATTGCGAAAGCGCATTCAGATACGCAACAAAAAAAGGCAGGGACTCATCCCTGCCTACATTTATAGAAGTATTCCAATCGAATGCACCACAAAGGCTAAAATCCAAGCTAAGACACATTGCCAAACGGCCAAGCCAAAGGCCCATTTAGCCCCAAGTTCTCTTTTAATCGAAGCAATGGCAGCAATACATGGTGAATAAATCAAACAGAATACCAGCAAGCTGGCTGCGGATATCGTTGTCAAAGCTGCATGTAAACCATTCGAGAATAGAACTTGTAAAGTGGATACAACACTTTCTTTTGCCATAATTCCACTAATTAGTGAAGTGACAATTCGCCAATCCTGTAATCCAAGAGGTGCAAAAATCGGCGCAATCCAACCGGAAATCAAAGCCAGAATACTTTGACTGGAGTCTTTTACCATATCCAACCGAACATTAAAGCTTTGTAGGAACCAAACTACAACGGTTGCGACAAGAATAACCGAAAAAGCTTTTTGTAAGAAGTCTTTGGCTTTTTCCCACAATAGTTGACTAACATTCTTTAAACCAGGGAAACGATAATTCGGCAATTCCATGACAAAGGGAACAGCTTCCCCTTTAAATAAGGTGTTTTTAAACAGAAAGGCTACAAGAATTCCCATCACAATACCAAAGAAGTATAAAGCCGTCATGACCAGTCCCCCTTTCCCTGGGAAAAAGGAGCTCACAAAGAATGCATAGATAGGAAGTTTTGCACTACAAGACATAAATGGTGTTAGTAAAACCGTCATCTTACGATCGCGATCACTTGGCAAAGTTCGGGTTGACATAACCGCTGGCACAGTACAACCAAAACCTATCAACAAAGGAACAATACTTCTGCCTGATAAACCAATCTTTCGTAATAACTTATCCATAAAGAAAGCAACACGGGCAATATATCCACTATCTTCCATTAAAGATAAAAAGAAAAATAAAGTCACAATAATCGGTAAGAACGATAAGACGGATCCTACGCCGGTAAAGATTCCATCAATTACTAAACTATGGACGGCATAACTTACATGTGTTGCGGTCAGCCAATGATCAACAACTTTCGTTGCATAGTCTACTGCCATTTCCAGTAAAGTTTGTAGTCCCGCTCCAATCACATTGAAAGTCAGATAGAAAACACAAAGCATGATTCCCACAAAACAAGGCAACGCGGTATATTTACCCGTTAAGATACGATCAATTTTTTGACTGCGAATCCGCTCTTTACTTTCTTTGGGTTTCACAACGGTTTGTTCACAGACCTTCTCAATAAAGGAAAAACGCATATCCGCAATGGCTGCACTACGATCTAAGCCACGTTCTTTTTCCATTTGAAGAACAATATGCTCAATCATTTCTTTTTCGTTTTGATCCAGTTTTAAACGTTCAAGAATCAAAGGATCCCCTTCAATCACTTTACTAGCCGCAAATCGAACCGGAATTTTGGCCATTTGCGCATGATCTTCAATTAAATGACAAATAGAATGAATACAACGATGGACAGCTCCACCATAATCGTTTTCACCACAAAAATCTAAACGACCTGGACCTTCTTGATATTTGGCGATATGAATCGCATGGCGAATCAACTCATCAACCCCTTGATTCTTTGCCGCAGAAATAGGTATCACTGGTACACCTAACATCTTCTCCATACCATTAATATCAATAGAGCCATGGTTATTCGCCACTTCATCCATCATATTTAGCGCAACAACCATTGGCATATTCATTTCCAGAAGTTGCATCGTTAAATACAAGTTTCGTTCAATATTCGTTGCATCTACAATATTAATAATAGCTTTGGGTTTTTCTTCTAAAACGAAATTACGCGATACGATTTCTTCACTACTATAGGGAGACATAGAATAAATACCGGGAAGGTCAGTGACTAACGTATTCGGATAACCTTTAATTGCCCCATCTTTTCGGTCAACTGTTACTCCAGGAAAGTTTCCTACATGCTGGTTTGATCCTGTCAATTGATTAAACAAAGTTGTTTTTCCACAATTTTGATTACCGACTAGCGCATAAGTCAAACACACATCATCCGGCAAAGGATGTTCATCCGCCTTTTCGTGGAATTTTCCGGTTTCACCTAAACCAGGGTGAACCGTATTATTAATATCTTTGGCACTATCGTGTTTTCGACTTCTTTCATCAATCCGTTCTACTTCAATTTTTTGGGCTTCATCCAAACGCAGAGACAATTCATAACCATGAATTTGCAGCTCCATAGGATCACCCATCGGTGCAAATTTCACAACGGTTACTTCGGCATCTGGAATGACACCCATATCTAAAAAGTGCTGTCGTAAAGCCCCGGTACCACCAACGGCTTTGATGATGGCACTTTGTCCAATTTTCAATTCTTTTAAATTCATAAATCCCATCCCCCATTACAACTGTTATGTACCATTCCTATTTTCTACCAAAATTGTATTTTTTCAAATTATTTTGCATAAAAAAAGTATGCCACATTGGCATACTCTTACGCATCAGAACGCGAAAAGGCATTTTTCATATTGTTGCTTAACTCATACAAAACTTTATTCAAGGTATCTTGTGTTAAGGCTTTCGCAATAGCAGCCATCTCTTCATTGGCCTGCTGACAAAGCGTGATTTTTTTACCAGCCTCTGCTTGGGCAATCAAAGCATCGTATTTATGCAACAATGCGTGAGCTTTTGCCGCCACTTGATTCTGATATCTTTCGATATGAATCAACGATTGTTTATAACTTGCATCAGCCATTGCCGCCAACAAGCGGCTTGACCAATAGAAATTATCGGTTGACACATCCCCTGTTGTATTGTTTAAATACGCTGGTGTTTGTTCGATATCCACATAGAATGGAACCAGGGCATTAAAGGCATTAGATGCATAGGCAACCCATTCAATGGTTGGCGCTTTTTCTCTTACTTGAATCACTGCTAAGAAATCATTCCGGTTAACACCAATGGAACGGAACATACCAGCTTGTGATGTATCTCCAGCACTTAAATATGGATCATATGGTGTTCCCTGAAAATGATTTGATAAAGCGTATTTTACATCTTCTATCGTAATTTTCTTTTCTGGTACCATACACCAAGGTAAGTCGTCGGCTTGTGGGCCTTTTTGATCCCATTGGGCATCATGCGGATTAAAATAGCGTCCCATAGCCCATGCCCTTGGCGTATTGTAGATGTGATCTGAATCATCGTGTGAGCCAAATACATCACGAGGATGGAAGGTGCCATCCAATGAAAGATCCAAATGATACGTTGCGACAAATTCCTGTAAATCTTTGGAACAAAGATAATTCTTCGTATCAGTAAAATCAAAGGCATCAATGCCAAGTTGGTTTGGCATCATCACATATACATCATCTGGTACGCGTCTAGCCATCCAATGATGTCCGCCAATGGTTTCTAACCACCAAATTTCGTCAGTATCCGCAAACGCAATCCCATTCATTTCATAGGTTCCGTAAGTTTCTAATAAAGAGCCCAGGCGTTCTACCCCTTCTTTAGCCGTATGAATATAAGGTAAGACAATATAAACTAAGTCTTCTTCCCCGATTCCCTTTTCAACCAATGGATCGGCGCCTAAAACGCGTGGATTAGAGGTAATTGTTTCCGTAGCTGTCATCGCTACATTGGCTGCATTAACACCACTAGCCGCCCATATACCTTTTCCTGCTTTAGCATTTGGCATGGCGGTATATCGCATGGGATTATCTGGCAAATCAATTTCAACACCAGAAATCACGGATTGATATTTTCTCGCTTGTTGGCTAGGTTCTGTAACTACAAATTTCTTTGGTGTAAAAGAACCAGCGCCTGAATCATCGTTTCTGGCGATGATACAAGAACCATCATATGAGGCTTTCTTTCCCACTAAAATTGTTGTACATGGCATAATGCATTCCTCCTTAAAACTATTTTTCTTGTTTCAATCCTTTATGTACCAAAACACTTAGCACAATGGTAATAACCATACATGGTAAAGTGTTTCCGACTGGTGTATCAATCGTCATAAGCCAGCGATATGCAATGAATCCAATAAACCATAATACAAGGTTTAAAACATCAAAGGCTTGACTGCGCTTATCATTCTTTAAGATAAAGAAATCCGCAATCTGAATCGCAATCATTGGGGCAAAAACCGATCCAATTAAATATAAGAAATTTGTGATATTATCCATTGGATAACAAATTGCTGCAACCATGCCAATCACAGTCACAACCATTGCCACATGTTTGCCACTCCATTTTGACACAATGGATTCATTGGAAACTCCAGCTGAATAAGCATCTAGAAAAGTTGTCGTAACTGTTGAGAAGACAATGATTAATAAACCAACAATTCCTAGTCCGGCTTTTAACATCATTTGCGCAATATCGTATTCTCCTGTAAATAAGGCAGCGCCTAAACCAATCAAATACATCCAGCAACTTACAATTCCATACACTACACTACTCACTAAACTAGCTTTTACTGGATCTTTGGCTTCGCGGGTATAATCACTGATCAAAGGTAACCAGCTCAACGGCATCGCCACGGCTAATTCTACACCAGCTCCAAATGTCATTGTATCACTTGTCAAGGCTACTGCGTGACCATCAAAGAAAATAAACTTGCTTAACATTAATGTCAAAATAAATAAAGCTGCCATCGCAACGGTATTAAGTTTGCCTAGATTGGTAATTCCAATGGCAATCCAAACTAAGATCAGAGCCCCGATGATCAAACACCAAACCCAAGCGCCCGTATGAACTACGCCATTGGCAGCCAGGGCCCCATCATAGATCATGATGGCTGTCCAGCCAACGAGTTGTAAAACATTCAAGGCCGCAAAGAGTAAGCATCCTTTTTGACCAAAGCTCATTTTGGTTGAATCCATAGCGCTTAAGCGCATCTTTCCTCCAATAACTCCGGCTAAGAATAATAAAACGCAACCAATCACGTGCCCTAACAAAATTGCTAAAAGTCCTACTTTAAATCCTAAAGGAGCTAAGTAAGTTCCGGTTAAAATTTCCGCAATCGAAAGACCGGCTCCAAACCAGATCAATCCATTTTCAAATAAAGAAGTTTGTTTCATGCATCTTTCTCCTTGCTGAATTCATTATCCAGCGCAAAAGAATGATCCATTGGACCAGACCCTTTTCCTAAATCTAACATGGCACTCAAAGCCCCAGAAATATAATCTTTGGCCCGTTGTACCGATGCTTCCAAGTCATACCCTTTAGCTAGGTTTGAAGCAATTGCACTTGATAAAGTACATCCGGTTCCATGTGTATTGGAATTGTTGATGCGTTTTCCTTTAAACCAATGATATGAACCATTTGTATATAATAAGTCATTGGCATCATTGATCTGATGTCCACCTTTGACTAAGGTTGCACAACCTAAGTTCTCGGAAATCTTTTTGGCAGCCTCTAGCATATCGGCTTCATTGGAAATTGTCATGTCCGCTAAGATTTCTGCTTCGGGAATATTTGGTGTAATAACCGTAGCTAAAGGTAATAAAGTACTCTTTAAGGTTCCAATCGCATCGTCACTAATCAGTTTAGCTCCACTGGTTGCAACCATGACGGGATCTACCACAATGTTTTTTGCGTGATATTCCTGTAATTTTTTGGCAATCATCTCAATCAATTGCGAACTGGAAACCATACCGATTTTAACGGCATCAGGATAGATATCCGTAAAAATCGCATCGAGTTCCTTCTCTAAAAAATCTGGTGTTACTTCCATAATATCTGTAACACCTAAAGTATTTTGTGCCGTTAATGCGGTAATAGCACTTGTGGCAAAGACATGGTTTGCACACATTGTTTTGATATCCGCTTGGATACCAGCGCCTCCACTGGAATCACTTCCAGCAATTGTTAATGCTGTTTTCATCATAAAACTCCTTCCTGCATTATTTTCTATCGCGACATAAGGTGGTGCCCCCAATTTGCCGCCAATCTTCTATATAACCATCGCAATCCGATGATATATCCTCACTATCTTGTACCCCAACTACTTGAAACCCTGCTTTTTTTGCGGTCTGAATACAATGTGATGCATCTTCAAACACAAATACATTTTCGGGTTTTTGGTGAAAGTATTGGGCACAGGCTAAATAAATATCGGGTTCCTTTTTCGATTTTCCAATCTCCGTACAAGTAAAGATCTTCTCAAAATACGCATCGATGCCTAGTCTTTGTAAAGCTTGCTGAACTAAAGCTTTATCCGAAGTTGTCGCAATCACATTCCGGGAATCAAAATGGGAAATAAAGTCTTTAAAGCCTGGCTTCAATTGCACTTCTTCGCGATAAAATGTCGCAAGTTGCTTTAAGACTTCGGCTTTAATTTGGGCTTCGCTACAACTTAGTTGATAATGTTCTTTTATATAGCTAGAACTTTCTTCTAAACTCATCTTGGCAACGATTTGATCTAAATTAGCCTCTGGCACTTTACCGAGACTTCTTACCGTTCGGCTTGCCAAAACATCCCATATTTTCATGGAATCTAGAATGGTTCCATCGACATCAAAGATGCTATACTTCATGACTGAACCATATCCATCGTTCGTTTCTTTAATTCTTTGGTTGCGGCTTTAATATCCTTTTGGGCAAAGATTGCACTGATAACCGCAATCCCACAAATGCCGCTTCCTTTTAATTCCGAAACATTTTCTTTGGTGATACCACCTATGGCAATAACTGGAATATCCACAGCTTGGCAAATGGCTTTTAAGGTTTCAAAACTAACATCTTCGGCATCATCTTTGGATCCCGTTGGGAATACGGCTCCAACGCCTAAATAATCGGCTCCATGTTTTTGTGCCAACAGAGCTTGTTGGACATTTTGGGCAGAAACACCAATGATCTTATCGGGTCCAAGACGTTTTCGCACATCTAGAGCTTCCATATCACTTTGACCAACATGCACGCCATCAGCATCAATAGCCAGGGCAATATCTACATTGTCATTGATCACAAAAGGGACTTGATACTTCTTACATAGTTTTTGAATCTCTTTTGCTTCGGCCAAGAAAATATCGTCATCCAAACTCTTTTCTCGCAATTGAAGAAATGTTGCTCCACCTTGTAAGGCCTTTTCTACTTGATTTTCGAGTGTTTCATCTTTTAACCAGTGACGATCTGTTACTGCATACAACAATAAATCTTCTTTAGCGAATTTCATATTTAGCACCCTTTTCTAGAGTTGCTCCATCCATATGATAAATGGCATCAATAATTCGATTGCGATAGGTGGCATTCCCATCAGATGTTTCCATATGACTCCAAGCAATTTCTCCGGCTAGTCCCATCGTACATACACTAGCGGCAACTGCTTCAAGCGTATGATCCTGATTAGCCGTCACAAAGGCTGTTGTCATACCAGATAACTGGCAACCCGTTCCGGTAATTTTTCCCATCTCTTTACGACCATTGTAGATGACATAACATTTTTCACTATCCGCAACTAAATCGATAGCTCCGGTAATCGCAATAATGGAACCCGTTGTTTGCGCAAAGTCTTTGGCAAATTGAACCATGGTATCTAGATTTTCTTTTGTGACCGCATCAGCTACATCTGCATCAACGCCCTTAGTCGTTCCAGACCCTAATACCAAAGTTTTAATTTCGGAAATATTTCCCCGAATAACCGAAAAATGAATGGCTTTTAATAAATCGTTTGCGGTATTGGTACGCAAAGCACTTGCCCCAGCTCCAACTGGATCTAATAAAACCACATGATCTAGCGCATTGGCTTTTTTACCAGCTCGAAACATCCCTTCAATCGAACTTTTATTTAAGGTTCCAATATTAATATTTAACCCTCCACAAATTGATGTAATGTCTTCTACATCTTCCGGTTCATCACTCATAATCGGACTTGCTCCACAAGCTAAAATCACATTAGCTACATCATTCACCGTTACATAGTTGGTAATGTTGTGTACTAATGGGCATGTCTTTCGCACATTATCTAAACAATCTTTTAACATAAGATCCTCCTTCTAGGAAACAAAAAAGCTACAGAGAACCTGGTCTGCAGCTAACAATCAAAGTAAGATATTCTCCCTACGTTGGCATTATCCAAATCAGGTTTTGGGTCAAGGTATTTCTACCTACTCTCAGCCTTTCAGCTCCCCATTTTTTAACAGGAATATTATAGAACGAGTTCCATGCAAAATCAATTGAGCATTTGATGGAATCCCTTCTGCTTATTTTGTTTGAAAAATTTATCGACAAACCTTTGATTCCCATCTGAATTTGTTCGCTTATTATATCCATCAAAGAATCTACGCAAAACAGGTACAATGATGTAAAGTAACTTAAATCCCTTGAAATAAGGGCCATATCCATTTTTTTCATCTTATAAGTGTTAAAGTATTTTTCACGCAAACTTCCTAACTTCAAAAATTTTGCATCCTTCAACAGATAAACCGTTTGCAAAATCACATTAGAAAAAGAGCACGGCGATTCCCATCACGGGTAGTCGCCGTACTTTATTGAAATAGTATTTTATTCGGTGAATCGATCTTTATATCGCGTTTTCTTGGAAACAAGGATTATTCCAGCTAAACCACAAATACTCACAAACATCACAGAAAGCCAGAGGAATGTCTGTGTACTTTCTCCTGTCTTAGGCGTATTGTTTTGTCCAGGCTTGGTTGATTTGGTCACCTTCGCATTGCCTTTGGCAATGGTATAACTTACTTCCCTTGTACCAGTAAAATTACCACCCTCGTTTGCGATAATCGTCAGAGTATAAGTTCCTGCATTCTTAGCAATATTGCCTGTCACCATATAGGCATCTGCTGGAACCTCTATTCCATCCACCTCTACCTTGGCAATGGTTTGTGTTTGTTTCCTACCATTGTAGGTCAAGGAATCACCCAAAGTTACCTTTGCATCTGAAATGTCTTTCGGATTAATGGTAAAAACGCCAGGCTTATAAGTGATACGATAGTTCTCATTCTGATTAGCGCCGAACAGGTTCCGTATGGACTGAATGATTGAGCTCTCGTCATCCACAAAGATCGTGTAACCACCAGGTTTCACATCTTCTCCCTTTTCACGTTCCACCTTGATTCCCTTAAGCGTATCATTACCAACTAGACCATCGTTCAATACCTCATAGGTCAGCTCAGGATCCGAATCACCATAAATCTTGGAAGCATCCTTCGCCTTTACGGTAATAGCTTTTGGCTCAACCGTAATATTGATTTTCTTAGAAACTGGCGTATGGTTGTCTCCTTCTGGAACAGATACAGTGATCGTTGCCAATCCTTTATTATGGATAGTTACAGTACCATCTTTAGAAACCGTAACTACATCTTTATTACTGCTCTTATAAGATATCGTTCCTGTAGTAGAAATCGCATCTACAATTTGGAACGGTGCATCACCATAGGTCTTGACATAACTTAGCGTAGTAACTTCTAAATGTCCGGAAACTTTTTTCACCTTAACATCTACTGTCTTCGTATCTCCAAGATAGTTGTCTGTTTTGGCAAGCTTCACAGTAATCTTTGCACTTCCGGCCTTATGAAGGGTTACGTTACCCTTTTCATCCACAGTTAAGATATTCGTATTACTGCTTGTATAACTTAGAGCTCCTTCACCTTTTCGACTTACTTCCAGTTTGAAATTCTCATCACCATACTTCTTTTCCGGAATAGCTGTCACATTCAGCTTTGGATCAGCACGCAATACATCGATTTTTTCTTCTGTAGATCCAGTTAACTTGTAATTTCCCATGTCTTTTCCGGCTAGGCCAGCATTGACACGATAGCTTCCAGCTTCTGTAGGAGCATTGGTTGTATTTTGAATTGTTGTACCATTATTGGTGTTACCAGAATAACTTAGCGTAGTTGATACATCATCTCCAGAAACTACACCATTTAAGCTAGCAGTAGCTGGCTTGACGTTGCCATAGGTGCCGCCATTTGGATTAATGGTAACTGTCACGTCTTTTCTAAGAATATTGGCTGTTGCACTATCCTGGTTGCCCGATTCAGCTAACTTATAGTTTTTGGCAGCATCTCCACTCAAAGTAATGTTGGAAATGTGGACCATTTTGTCTGTGCCAGCATTCTTGTCGGCAAAGGTTCCTGTTGCCGTAACCGTCGGTTTTTTACCATCAATAATGCTTACTGTAACATGCGAGTAGTCAAGTGTTGCATCCGTAGTACCATCGTATGTTTTATCCTTTACTCTGATTCCAAAAACCCTAACTGCATATGGTTGAATCGTAACAGTAGCTGTCTGTACCTCACTATCTGCATAGTTAGCTTTAGCTTTCACATAATACTGGATATGATAGTCTCCCGCATCTTTTCCTGTCAGCATGACTAGACCAGCTTTCCACTCATCCGTATCACTTAAACGGTACATCAAAGTACCTCCGGTTGTGGTAGCATTTAGCACAAGATTCTGATTCTGACCATTATAGGTTAAATCCGCAGCAAATTTTACATTGGCACTTGCAGTAAGCTTAGTAATCTCAAAATTCGCTACTGCAGTTTTGCCACCAATGGTGACTTTTGCAGCATATTTGCCTACATTTGTTGGAGCCGTTTTGCTCTGAGTATATATCGTACCATCCCGGCCTTCATAGCTTATGGCACCTGCAGCAGCACCAGTAATATTGGCAATTTCATTCTTGGTAATGCTTGCCCTGTTGTAGGCTTTTCCGGTATATTCCATATTCTCAGCAGAAAGAATAAGCTGTGGCCATTTATCTTTATACATACATTCATTTAAAGGACAAATAGCTTTTACAACATTTCCTTCGGCTTCATAATGCCACTCATGGATCTGCTTCCACTTTGCAGTATAGGTTGCGTTTCCTGTCACTTTATCGGCTACTTTTGCATCCCATCCATCAAATATGTAGCCAGAACGAGAAGGCGTTCCTTTAAAGCTAGGTGTATCTAAGCCAGAGAGCAAATCAGTTGTAACCTGGTCTTTAAAGGCTACTCCACCTACACCATCTGTGTAAGTAACCGTATATTTTGCCTCTTCATCATCGGCTTTATTGTTATGATTTATGTCTTCCTTCCAATATGCATAGAGCGTAACATTTTGTTGAGAAGAATCAAAATGAATTATCGCGCCCGGTCCCACAGCCTTCCAACTTACACTTTTGTCATTACGAACCTTAGTCCAACCAAAAAATACATATCCATAGCGTGTCGGCTCTATTTCAGAAAGAGGATAGCGAACCCAAGAACCATCCCTAGTTCCTTTACAATCCAAAGGTGCACCGACTCCACCATTAGCGTCATAATGTAGAGTATAAGTCGGCGCTTTTTTTAAAATCATGGAACTCTTGGCTTTTGTCTGTGTCTCCTCATTAACGGATGCAGAAGGTTGTTCACTCGTCTGAGGAGGCGTTTCTGTTTCCGTTACAGGAGTTTCTGTTTCCGGTGCAGGAGTTTCTACCGGAGGCTGCTCATTGTTGCTTTCTATTATATTTTCATTCGGTGTTTCTTCCTGCGTATCCACCTGCATTTCTGTGGTTTCATTACTTGCGTTCACATCATCTTCCGCATACGCAGCTAAAGGCTGTAAAGAGAACACCATGGCAAGAGAAAGCAGTAACGCTAAAAATCTCTTTTTCATACGCATTTTCCTTTCTTATTTAGATTTTGACTGTTTCTGAGAAGGTGGTATTTCTAGAAAAGCTAAGTGATACAAAGGTATCTTTGCCTAACAAAAAGTCACCTCTCTTTGAAAACAGCAAAGACCAGAAACAAGGTTTAATACACCCTGTCTAGACTTTTTTTGTTTTGAAATATCTACCCAAATTACAAAGTAAAAATGAAAATAAGTTCACAATGGTAAATAGAAAATGGAAATAAGAAAATCTAGTTATTATAGAAGGTAAAAAAGTACAAACTGAGAGAGTAAATTATTATTTATTATACAAAAGGGTATAGTTCCCCTTACCCAACGTTCTATGTAATTTTGTGTATCAAAATGCCTCAAATTTGCAAGTTTGACAAAGCCAAGTAATAAGCAATTTAAGGTAGTTAATTTATAGAAAAGTATTGTGTCAATTGACTAAATTCATTGAGCATTTCAGTAACACTTTCTAACAATACTGACTATACTAAGCCTTGAAAGAAGGTAATAGTATGTTAAGTGAAAATGTTGCGAAATTACTAAACAACCAAGTCAACAAAGAATTTTATTCTGCGTATTTGTATTTAGATTTTGAAAACTTCTATAAAGATAAGAGCTTAGATGGGTTTGCGAATTGGTACCATGTACAAGTCCAAGAAGAAGTGGCACATGCTCAATTGATGATGCAATATTTGCAGGACAACGATTACTCAGTAACTTTAGAAGCAATTGATAAACCAAATATTCCGTTATCCGATTTAATGGATCCATTAAAAGCTGGTTTAAAACATGAACAATATGTAACTGAACTTATCCATAATTGTTATGCCGCAGCTTATGAAGAAAAAGATTTCCGAACTATGCAGTTCCTTGACTGGTTTGT
The DNA here is from genome assembly GCA_003480165.1 of Firmicutes bacterium AM41-11. GTDB lineage: Bacteria > Bacillota_I > Bacilli_A > Erysipelotrichales > Erysipelotrichaceae > Absicoccus. The sequence continues at coordinate 45,064 of QUIQ01000005.1, forward strand.
CAAAGAACAAGGGGAAGAAGAAAAGAATGCTTCTGATATGATTTCACGTTTTGATCTTTTTGGTCACGATGCCAAAGGTTTATACGATTTAGATGCCGAATACAAAACTCGTACTTATGTTGCTCCTAGCATTATGACAAACAACTAAACCCAATTAGTTGGACACAATTGAATTGACTATGATTGTAAGGCTTGATATCTTGCTTGGCAAGGTATTAAGCTTTTAATTTTGTTTGAATTTGTTCATTATTATAGTAGTCTATATATTCTTCCATTGACTTCTGTAATTCATCAAGAGAAGTGAATTCATATTCATGTCCATAGAACATTTCATTCTTCATTTTCCCATAGAAATTTTCCATAAGACAATCATCTAAAAAAATTCCTTTTCTCGCTGTTTTCTTTCCTGAATTAAGGCATCCAATTTTTTTAAGTACAAGAGTTCTACTTCTAATTTCAAATTCTTCTCTTTCAAAGCCTTGTTCTCTTGAAGTAGTTCCTCCATCGTTTTCTTTTTTGTTATTTAATTTTTTTCCTCGTCTTTTCTCAATGACATTATAATTGTTTTTTATGTAAGAATTAATCCAAGAGTTTAATAAACCAGAAGAACTTAGTCCCTCATCTACTGAAACACTTAAAATAGACTCGTTATCTATTAGCACACGATTAATTATTCTTAATTTTTCTTCTGGTGAATAGTATTTATTTTTTCCATGTTTCAACACTTCAACTCCATGTTTATCCGCTAATCTTAAAAAATATATAACCGAAAGACGTTTAACAGATAATTCTCTAGCTATAATTCCTGGTGATTTCAAGCCTGTTTTCCATTCATTGTATCCTTTTAGCTTTTGCTCATAAGTTAATTTCATATAAAAAGTGAACCTGTTAAGTTTGTTCAACTTTTGAGGTTCACTACATTTTTACTATTCTTTTTTAAAGATTGATCCAAGTAAATTGCAGTTTCGGACTTCTTCTAACTGTCACAGTAGTTTGAATAAGTATTAGAGGAGAGAATCAAATCTTTTGTTGAAAAGAAATCCCTATTTACTTGCAACCTCTTGAATCGACATTATTTAGATGTTACAGCTTTTAATTCATCATCAATGCGCGTTTTTAATTCTTGTTTAGCTTCATCAATGATGGATGGATCCGACAACAATTGTACGACGGTTCTCGATAGGCTTTTCATAGTCACTAAAATGCAACGTTTTCCTGCATCCGAACATGCCAACTCTCTAAATTGTTCGGTATGGTTTGAAATTTTATAGTCTGGGAAAATCGTAACATATGGATTACAGATAGGAATATGACGTGAAACATTTCCTAAATCTTCTCCACCATAATCAATTGGCATACCATCTAACAATGGTTCTCCAATGGCTTCTAGTTCTTTACGACATACTTCAGATAAAATAGTATTTGGTACACGACCTTGATAACCATCTTTAACTTCTACATGGGTTTTACAACCTAATGCATCTCCACAGCCTTTAGCACAAGCAACAATTCTACGCTCTAATTCTTCTAAGTAAGAAAAGTTGAAACAAGCTAGGGAACATTTAATTTCCGATTCACATGGAATCAAGCCGGTTTCTTGGCCACCATTGGTAATAATACAAGAGAATCTTGCATCGCTCTTAAAATGTTGGCGAAGCAATCCTGTTCCCACACAGAATAAATTCGAAGCACTGAGTGCATTCACACCATCATCGGGATGACTGCCGGCATGGGCAGACTTTCCTTCATATTTAATTGTGATTTGTTTGCTGGATAAACAAGCTCCCGCAAGTCGTGTTAAATCACTGGTTGGGTGCATGAATACTACCGAATCAATATCATCGAAATAGTGGTTTTTCAACATGATGATCTTGCCACCACCATCTTCTTCAGCTGGGGTTCCAAATAGATAAACCGTTCCATCTAAATGATATTTTTCTAAGACCTTTTTTAATACGATAGCCGTTCCTACGGCACTAGCACAAATCAAGTTATGACCGCAGCCATGGCCTAAATTTGGCAAGGCATCATATTCAGAAATGATTCCAATTTTAGGACTTCCGGAACCACACTTAGCCACAAAAGCTGTATCGAGTTCCGTAATGTCTTGGTCGATTTCAAAACCTTCTTCTTCAAGTAATGCGACTTGTTCTTTTTTCGCATAGTGTTCATGAAAAGCCAACTCTGGTTTCGCATGGATTTTTAAAGAAAAATCCCACATTTGATCTAAGATACTTTCAGCTAAAGTATCACAGTATTCTTTTATTTCACTCATACGCTTGACCTAACCTAAAATTCCAAAGAAACTAGCAATCATCGAAAGAATCAATACACCGAAGATAATCTTGTTATAACCAACTTTTTTCTTCGTAAACGCAAAGTAAATACCAAATACACAACATAAAGGTAAAATTCCTTTGACAATAGAATCTAAGATATCTTGAACAACAATTGGATTGGCATTAGACAAAGTAAACTTTAATGGCGTTGTTACCGTTACATAAGAGCTAGATAAAGCCCCCATCATAAATAGACCTAAAACACTGGCTCCTGTAATAACAGTATTAATCGTTCCATTTTTCATCAATTTCATGACTGCATCTTTTCCTAATGTGTAACCAAATTTCATGAAGAGCCATCCCACAATATAAGTAATGATTGGGAATAAGAATGGAATAATACCACCCAACACATTTCCTTGCATCGCAAATGTACATCCGATTGCATAGATAATTGGTTTAATGGTTCCCCAAACAAGGGTATCTCCAATACCAGCTAATGGTCCCATCAAACCGGTTTTAATTCCGGTAATTACTAGACCTGGTACCGATTGACTATTGGCATTTTCTTCTTCCATAGATAAGACAATACCGTGAATAACACCACCAATCGTTCCTTCTGAGTTATAGAACTCCAAGTGACGAATCAAAGCTTCTTTGTATGCTTCGTCATCATCGTACAATTTTCTTAAACCTGTACTAATGGCATTACAGAAAGAAAGAGCTTGTAAACGGTCATAAGAATTCGATAATTCCGTAGAGAAATACCAACGATTCCAAACGCGGAACAAATCTTTGTTTGTTAGACTTTTTCTATTTTCTTCAGACATTTTAACATTCCTCCTTCTTTGATTTTTCAAAGACAATTAGTAAGGCAATACATGTTCCAAAAATAGCCGTAGACATATTATTCAAACCTAAGTACTGTACGGCAAAGAATCCGATAAAGTAGTATGGCATTAATTTTGGCTTTCCAATTGTCATGATAATAATGGCAAATCCCATGGCTGGTAAAATACCACCGGCAACAGAGAATCCATTGATAATAAATTGTGGTAAGGAATGAAGTAAAGAAACAACTGCATCCGTTCCTAATAAAGTAATCAAGAATACAGGCACAAAACGCAAGAAGAACAATACAATTTCTGGATAAACACAAGCACATCGGAAGATTCCTTTCGCATTTCCTTCTTTTGCGTATTCATCTGCTTTACGAATCCAAATGGAGTTAGAAGTTCTTCTTAATTGATCAAGGAATACTCCTAATACCCCAAATGGAACAGCTAAGGCAACAGCAGCATTTCCATTTAAGCCAGATTTCATTGCGACAGGAATCGCAATAACAGCAGCCAAGGCATTATCAGCTGGCATATTTCCACCCGTAGAAACCATGCCCAAATAAACCAATTGAATACTTGCACCTAAAGCCAAGCCCGTAACAACATCGCCAAAATAAATTCCATATAAGAAACCAATGAATAAACCAGAACCTAATGCTGATTCTAGTGTGTACCCAATTTTACAGGAAGCTAGCCAATAAACTAGTCCACTAAAAAGCGCTAATCCTAACATATTCTTTCTCCTACTCTAGATTGAAATCAAATTTTTCCAATACTTTACTAAATGTCATCTTTGCTTCTTCTGGAACTTGTTGTAGATAAATATTTGTTCCTTGATCTGCAATTTTCTTTAATAGACTGGCATCATGATCATCTAAGGTAATTGGTCCATAGACATTAATTCTTCCTGGTGCGGAACCAAGTCCACCAATTTGTAATTCATCGATTTTAAAGCCTTTTTCAACTGCCTTAAATACTTGATCTACATTCTTAAATAAAACTAAGACTTTGCCAGAAGCGAAAGTTCCATCTTCAACTTTCTTTACGGCATCTTCTACAGAATACACATGTACTTTTGAATCTACTGGTGCACTCATTTCATAAATGCTGGCCATAAAACTATCTTGAGATAAATCATCATCGATAATAACAATTTCATTTCCCATAATTTGGCCAAACCATTTTGCGATAACTTGACCATGAATCAAACGAAAATCTAATCTAACGAGTTTAATATTGTACATAATACTTATCCTTTCCTACTTTGTATTTCTTTGAATTTTGCGCGTACATCTACGCCACTATTTAATAAGGTTTGAATCGCAATATCTTTTAATGCTTGAATGGAAGTTGTTTGAAGAAGACTATATGTTTCAATCAACATCGCTAAATTCAAACCAGAGACAATTTCTAAGTTTTCTTTATTTATAGAAGTCACCATATTACATGGAGTTCCACCAAATAAATCCACTAAGCATAAGAACTGATCTTCGGGAAGAGCTTCAATCAAATCCACGACTTGTTGGCGAAAATCCATAGGTTGCATCCCCATTTTTAAGGAAAAAGAATAGACACCTTCTAATTTTCCAACAATCATTTCTGCAGAACGAATCATTTCTTTTCCAAATTCTCCATGGGTACAAATTATTAATTGATTACTCATACTTTCCCTCTACTTCTTCTCATAACTATGGCCACCAAAGCCATTTCTTAATACCGATAAGACTTTGCACGCAAAGTTATCATCTTGTTTTGATGCATTGCGAACCATTAAGCTCAGCGCAATAACGGGAACGGGAACTTCAAAATCCAAAGCCGATTCCACAGTCCATTTCGCTTCACCACTGGCATCAACGACACCTTTGATATCTGCCAAATCCGCATGAGCACCAAATTGTTGTTCGGCTAGTTCCATTAACCAACTGCGAATGACGGAACCATGGTTCCAGTTTTTCGCAACAGCTTCCAAATTATAATCAAAATTACTTTCATGTAAGACATGGAATCCTTCTGCAATAGCTTCCATCATTCCATATTCAATGCCGTTATGAACCATTTTCAAAAAATGTCCACTACCTGCTTCACCAGTATGAAGATAGCCATCTTCCTGAGCAATTGCTTTAAAGACAGATTCCAAGAATGCAACAGCTTCTGGATTACCACCGACCATTAAACAAGCACCATTTCTAGCTCCAGATACACCACCAGATGTACCTACATCTAAGAAGTGAATCCCTATTTCTTTCAATTCTTGGGCATGACGGATAGAATCATGGAAATTAGAATTTCCCGCATCGATCAAAATATCATCTGCCTGCATAAATTCTTTTAATCCTTGAATTGAATCCTCGGTTGCTTTTCCACAAGGTACCATGAGCCATATTATTTTTCTTTCTGGCAATGATTGAAATAGTGCATCCAATGAATGAGCTACATCAATTCCTTGATCAGCAACACTTTTACGAACCTCGTCGTTGATATCATAACCAACAACTTCTACATGATTATCTAGTAAGTTATGGGCAATATTGGAGCCCATTTTACCTAGACCAACTACACCGATCTTCATAAAATCCTCCTTTGCTTATCTCTATCTTCATATTACTAAAAAATATTTTTTGTGTAAATGATTTTATGCGAAAAATATTTTTTTCTGTTTGATTTTGTTCTTGGTTCCCTGTAGAATCAAAGCGAAAGAGACGTTAAACTATGTCAGTCATGTTAAAAATCAAAGCCATTTATAGAGATTGCAATCAAACCGAAAAGAAAATAGCGGATTTTTTCTTGGAAAATCCCAAAGAATCTTCAAAAATGACCATCAATGAGATTGCGAATCAATTAAAACTTGCCGACTCTACGATTTTTAAATTTGCCAAAAAACTGGGATATAAAGGATTTCGGGATTTCCGCAATGATCTGCTGACAGAAGAATTTGATACCGAAATATCCATTCATGAGAATGTCCATGCCGATGACGATAAACTCACCATCGCACACAAAGTCTTTGAATCCAGCATACAATCTCTAAGAAGTACGCTAGAAATTTTATCAAGTGCCGAACTAGAAAAAGCCGCAGAAATCATTCTTCATGCCAATCGCACCTATCTTTTCGGTGTAGGTGGGTCCAATGTCGTATGTGCAGATGCGTATCATAAATTTATGCGTTCTCCCATTAAACCGGTCTACACTTCCGAATATCATATGCAATTAATGAATGCCTCCGTAATGAACAGCGATGACTGTGCCATCGTTATTTCGCATACCGGCATCACAAAAGAAACTCTGCAAATTGCCAAACAAATAAAAAAATGCCAGGCCAAGCTTATTTTGCTTACCGGGCATCAATTCTGTGAATTATCCAAATATGCGGATGCATGTTTATTTACGATTGCAGACGAAATAAAATATCGCAGTGAATCCCTCTCCAGTCGCATTGCACAGCTGGCTATTATCGATTCACTCTTTACGATTGTGATGTTAAGCAACGAAGAGCTCGCAAAGAACACCTTGCATAAAATTCGTGAAGCAATTAATGAAACCAAAGAGTAAAACAATGTGGCTAACAACCACATTGTTTTTTTATAGATTCTTTCCTAATTCATAGGCCTCTTTTAAAACATCAGGATGTTCTAAAGCTTCCTTACTTCCGCTTATTCCTTTTCCAGCAACTACGCCTTTTAAAGAAGCTTTCTCAAAACAATCCACCCATCCTTCTAAACCACTATAGGCCTTATCAAAAGTTGTCGGTTCTGCTTCTGCAGCAGTTGCCAACATATACACATCACGGAAGGCATAATCGGATTCATACAAAGGATTCAAACGATCCAATAAGGTCTTCATTTGACCTGACATTTCAAAAAAATAAATCGGGGTCGCAAACACAAGAACTTCTGCATTTCTTACTTGTTCCATGATTTCTGGTACATCATCTTTGATGATGCATGCACCTGTTTTCAAACAAGATAGGCAGCCTCTACAAAATTGAATCTCTTTTCCTTTTAGAGAAATGCTTGTTACATCATGTCCTGCTTCTCTTGCCCCTTTTTCACACGCTTGCATTTCTTTTTTGGCTTCTTCGATAATACTTGGATTTAACAATAGATCCACAACCGTATCCGCCATAACCTTGCTACCTAAACCAACTACATAACGTGCTCTTGGTGTAGTAACAAGTTTCAAATAATCTGTTGTATGCAAAGCAACTCGCTTTTCAGGAATTAGGCTTGGATAAGGCATGATTCCAGGAACTTTTCGCATTAAGTTTCCAAAGTCTTCTCCACCATTATCATCGACCATTCCATCTTTTAATGGTTCACCCAATAGTTCAAAATTCGCACGTAGATACTTTTCAAACGTGTGGTTATAAATTCGGCCTAAATAACCAATCTTCTCTTTAATATCTACTTTACAACCAGTTGCCAAAGCACCAGCTTCAATACAGTTTTTAACTTTTGGTGCCATCATCTGTACAGAGTTTGGATTAAAGCTCTTAACTTGGACTTGTAATTTTGCAATGCTTGGAATTACACCGCTTTCTTTACCGACATCAGTAAAGTGTACAAAGAGCTGTACATCATCGGTTGTTTGATAACGCAACAAACCAACACTTGTGTAACAAATCACTGCTGCGTCATGGGCATTAATTCCTTTATGACGATGGTTTCCAGCATGTGCAGGAACACCATGATAGCTTACATCATAACTGATGCTCGTTTTACAACGACCGGCAATTTTACTCTTTCCGGAAGTTGGATGTAATAAAATCATTGCATCAGTATCATCAAAGACACCGGCTTTTTGCATGATAATCTTACCACCACCGCCTTCTTCGGCTGGTGTTCCTACAACGCGAATTTCCCCTGGCAAATTGTATTTTTCCAAGATGTGTTTCATCGCAATTCCAGCACCAACACCTGTTGTGGCAATAATATTATGTCCACATGCGTGAACGATCTTACTTCCTTCTTTAATGGCTTCACCTAAGTCTAGCGCATCGTATTCGCAAAGGATATCGATGCGAGGTTTCTTCACAGTATTTGTGGAAAAAGTAGCACAGAAGGCTGTATCTAGCCCTCCAGCTTTTTCTTCTACCTCAAACCCTTCATCTTTTAAAACTTGTACAAGTTTTTGCGAAGTTTGATAGAAGTTTGATATTCATTAAAACCAATTTCAGCATGACTATAAACATAGTTGGACAGATCCCATAAGTAATCCATTCGACTGTCTACATAATCACTAACCTCATTTTTTAACTCTAATTGATCCATGATGTTCTTCCTTTATTAAAATAATCCGACTAAGCAACCTAACATACTACATACAATAATGAAAATAATTAACAAGAAGTAATTTTGTTTCTTATTTTTGAAGTACCATACAATACCGAAAATACATAATAAAGGCAACATTCCTGGAAGGATAGAATCTAATACTTGTTGAACTTCAGTCGTTTTACCAGCACCAACCGTAAACTTCAAAGGGGTTGATAATTTTACATAAGAGCTTGATAAAGCACCCATCATAAAGATACCTAAAATTGAAGCAACACGAATAATGTCGTTCATCAAACCAGAACTGATTAGTGTATTAACCGCTTCTGTTCCTAAATTATAACCAAGAATAGCTAAATAACGTCCAAAGAAATATACAACTGCTGGGAACAAGAATGGAATCAAACCACCAAGAATATTTCCTTGTAGTCCAAAAGAAGCAGCTAACGATAAGATAATGGCTTTAACAGTTCCTTGAATCAAGGAATCTCCAATACCTGCAACTGGACCCATCAAACCTAATTTTAAGTTGGCAATCATTTCTGGATCTACGTTGCCTTCTAATTTTTTCTTTTCTTCTAGAGCAAGAACGATTCCGACAATTAAGCTTCCTACCGTTCCTTCGGTATTGAAGAATTCCAAATGACGCTTCATTGCATCTTTTAAGCCTTCTTGATCATCTTTATAAATTTTTTGTAGTGAATCACTTACTGTATACGCAAAAAACACTGCTTGTAAACGCTCGAAAGAGTTTGGGAATCCCAAGGAATAAAACCAACGAAGTCTAGCTTTTGCGATATCTTTTTTGATTAGAATTCTATCAGTCATGTGCTACACCCTTCTTTCCGTTATAGAACAAAATCAATGCTAAACATACACCAAATACAGAAATTGCCATTGTATTCAAGCCTAAATATTGAACTAAGAAATAAGCTACAAAGAAGAATGGCAAAATTTCTTTACGTCCAATTGTTGTAATCATCAACGCAAATCCAATAGCTGGAAGTACACCACCGGCAACTGTCAAACCATTGGTTACCCAAGCTGGTAAGTATTCAACTAAGAATTTAGCTGCAGTTGGTCCTAAGTAGCTAATAATGAATACAGGAATAAATTAGGATACAGATACGAATAAATAAGGATACCAGAAACCACAACGATTGACTTCCTTGAAGTTTCCTTCATCTACTTTTTTATCTGCATAGTGCGTAAGCCAAATGTTAAAACTACGTTTAATATTGTTGAAGAATGTTCCTAATACACCAAATGGAACGGCAATCGTAACAGCCATTTTGGCATCCATATTTTGTGATAGAGCAATAGGAATCACAATGATACCTGCAAGGTATGAGTCAGCAGGCATATTATTTCCGGTTGAAACAACACCTAAATACAATAATTGAATACTACATCCAACAATCAATCCTTGTTCAACATTTCCAAAGATCAATCCATATATCAAACCTAAACAAGCTGGTGATTTATATGCGGCTGACACACCATATCCAGGAATCGAAATCGCATATAAGGCAGCGGAAAATAATGCTAATCCAAGATTTCCAATCATAATCTCATCCTCCTTAAAAAATTAATCAAAGACAACGCCTTTCATTACATCGTTGAATGCGGCAGAACCGTTTTCTGGTACTTGGTGGAAATACACTCTTTGACCACTATCATTGATTTCTTTCAATTGTTCTGCATCCGTTTTATCTAATGTAACTGGTCCAAATACAGCTTTTCTTCCAGCTGCTCCATCAAGACCACCGATTTGAATGGCATCAAAAATAACCCCTTCTTTAAACATACGATAGGTATCTTCGACATTTTTGATTAATACCATGCAGTTCACATCTTCGTATTTGTTTTCTTTCCAATGGGCAATAAAGTCATCAACTTTGATAACATCTACCTTTGTTCCCATTGGTGCTGACATTTGATACACACTTAACATGAAAGGATCATTGGCCAATTTGTCATTTACGACTAAAATCGTATCGGCTTTAATGGTATGAATCCATTCTGTGACAACTTGTCCATGTACCAATCTAAAATCTACTCTTACTAATTGAATTGCCATTTTTTTATTCTCCCTTCAATTTCTTTAAAACATCAAACCCATTTGATCCATATGCCGCAACACATCTTTCTTTCAAATCATCGATTTCTGTGTCTTCGTTCATTGTCAATACTTCTAAGAGCATCGGCATATTTACGCCACATAGAATTTCCATGTTATATTCACGGGATAGGTTTAATACTGTGTTACATGGTGTACCACCAAATAAATCCACAAAACAAACGTTCAAGGCATCTTTGTCTAATTCCTTAGCTACAGCTGCATAATAGTCATCCATAGACATGCTTGGTAATAAAGACACGGCTTTAATATTTTTAAATGCATTACCGCCTATCATTTGTGCAGATTTGATCAATTCTTCTCCGAATCGACCATGGGTACAAACTAAAATTTTCTTATTCATATACATTCTCTTTCTTTTTCACGTTATGCCCACCAAAGCCATTGCGCATAACCGCTACCATCTTACTGGAAAATTTTTCTTGATCTTTTGAGGCGCTGCGAACCATCAAAGAAAGGGCCGTAACCGGCATCGAAATGTTTTTTTCTAAAGCTGTTTCGACTGTCCACTTTGCTTCTCCAGAAGCATCAGCCTCGCCTACAACGTCTGCCAAGTCCGGATCTTTTTCCAACTGACTTTGTACGATTTCCATCAGCCATCCGCGGATAACCGATCCATGATTCCACTTCTTTGCGACTTCTACAAGATCATAATCAAATCCACTTTCTTTCATTAATTGAAATCCTTCACCAATAGCTTGCATCATTCCGTATTCAATACCGTTATGAACCATCTTCATAAAATGACCACTACCAGCTTTTCCGGTATAGGTCATGCCTTGATCAACCGCAACATCTGCCAAGGCATCTTTCACGACATCAAAGGCGCTCTTATCTCCGCCAACCATCAAACAAGCACCATTTCTTGCTCCGGATACACCACCAGATGTTCCACAATCTAAGAAACGAATTTGTTTGTTCGCACAGATTTTGGCATGCTGCATAGAATCGGTATAGCGAGAATTTCCACCATCAATCACAATGTCATCCGCAGCTGATTTTTCTGATAAAGCATCAATCGTAGAATCCGTTGGACCTCCACATGGAAGCATCAACCAAAGTACTCTTGGTTTATCTAATTTTGCGATGAGATCATCCATATCTTTTGCTACTTGGATTCCCTTTTCTGCAATTGATTCACAAGCAGCTTCAGAAAGGTCATATCCAATAACTTCATGTTGATGATCTTTGAAATTCATAGCCAAATTAGCCCCCATCTTACCAAGACCAATCAGTCCTATTTTCATATCATCCCTCCAATTTTTATGTTTTCATTTTAGTCAATGTATTTTATTTGGTAAACGTGAAAATAAAATATTTTTTTCTCTAGTATTATTTCATTTTATTTTCAGCCTTTATCCGCCGAGCTATGCTATGATAGTAATAAGAATTAAAAAAATATTTTTTTACTTGAAAGGATTCTTCATGAAAACAGACACAATCAAAATCAAGATTAAAACCAATCAGCAAAGATTTACCAAGAAGGACAAAGTAATTGCGGAATATATTTTGGCCAATCCCAAATCCGTTTCAAAAATGACCATTAACGAAATTGCTTCTCAATTATCCCTGGCCGATTCAACTATTTTTCAATTTACAAGAAAGTTGGGATATAAAAGCTTTAGAGATTTCCGAAACGATTTGTTGTTTGAAGAATACGACCCGGAAATTTCCGTTCATGAAAATATCAAACCCGATGACAGTTGCATCGACATGGCCAAAAAAGTCTTTGAATCTTCGATTAAATCTTTAAAAGATACAGTAACGCTTCTTTCGGAAGATAATTTAAAACAAGCCAGTGACTTGCTTCTACAATCCGACACCATTTCTTTTTTCGGGGTAGGTGGAAGCAATATTGTATCGCTAGATGCCTATCATAAGTTCTTGCGTTCACCACTCAAAGTACAATACGGTACTGATTATCATATTCAATTAATGCAAGCAGCCTTGCTTAACGAAAACGATTGTGCAGTTATCATAACCCATACTGGGCTAACGCGTGAAACTTTAGAAATCGCAAAAATGGCGAAACAAAATAATGCGCATATTATCGCAATCACCAGCTACCCTTCAAAAGCCTTGAAAGAAGTAGCAGATATCATTCTTACTTCGGTTTCCGAAGAAACGGGCTATCGTTCCGAATCACTATCCAGTCGAATTTCTCAATTAGCTATTATCGATTCGCTATTTACAATTGTGATGTTCGATAACGAAAACAAGTCTAACGAAACTTTGTATAAAATTCGTAATGTGATTAACACCACAAAATCCGATAAATAAAAATAGTGGATGTAGTCTATAACCAGACTTACATCCACTTTTCTTTTCTATTTTAAATCTTCCAATTCGTAGGTGAAACCTTCTCCATCTACCTCATACACATTATTTACTACAATAAACGCTCTAGGATCCAGTTCTAAAATTTCTGATTCTAAATGCGAATACTGCTTTTGCGGAATCACAATCATCAAGACCGGTCTGAATTCATTGGTATATCCACCTTTTCCCTCAAGAACTGTAACACCTCGTTCCATATCACTTAATACATGGTCTTTTATTTCCATCCATCGATCAGAAACTATCATGCAGTTAATAGAACGGCTAGAGCCAATCAATACCGTTTTATCAATCGCAAAACCCGATGCAAAAACCGAGAAAACCCCAATCAGGGCTGGTTCCAAGCCATATGTCGATATACCTAATAAAACCGTTAAGGCATCAATAATCATCACCGAATTTCCTGAAGAAATATGAGTATACTTATGAATCATTAACGCCGGTATATCCATACCACCTGTACTTGCATTAGCACGGAAACATAAACCCAAACCAATTCCCGAAATCAAGCCACAATACACACTGGCTAAAATTGGTTGCATCACAAAGGTATCTTCCGGAAACAACGTTGTAACATAGGTTAATAACGAAACAAATCCCGAATAACTAAAAGTAGAAATCAAAGATTTAAGAGCAAATTCTTTTCCTAAAAAAATGGCACCTAAAATATATAAGCCAATCATCAAGATATTGATAAGCCAAACAGAAGGAATAAATGGCAATAGTGGTTTTAAGGCAACTGCCACACCGGCAACCCCGCCGGTTAACGTATCATTGGGCAAAACGAAAAAAGCAACAGAAACAGCAACGAGAAAATTTCCAATTAACACAGAAATGACATCTTTTACATAATTATCTTTTTTCATTTTTACCCTCCAAAAAAATATTTTTTTATTTTGTTCTATATATAAAATATTTTTAAAGTGAGAAAATGTCAATCATTCCGATAAATTTTAGCCTTCTTTCTTCAGTATTTTATTAATCTCTTGTTCGTAATCGGTACTCTTTAAATTTTCTAAAGCTTGAGAAAAATATTTTTCTTGGTTTTCTTTATCCTTTAAATACGAATATTGAAGTCCAATCATGTACTGAATAATACCTACAGGAACTTTATCTTTTTCACTTAATGCAGATTTTCCATCCCACATACTATTCAACATTTTCTGACACTCTTTGATGTATTTTGCTTCTTCTTTCACAAGAATACTAAACTGCATTTGCATATTTTGATAAGTAACTTCATCCACAACTCCCTTACCTTTCGACAACATCTTTTCCGCATCTTTCGATTTGCCTTTTTCCAGATAGTAATAAAATGCACGCGCATATACGCTACCTTTTTGTTTGGAGGAAGCATTCATATCGAGTAAAGCCTTCAGTTGTTTTTCTACTTTGGCATCATTTTCTTGAGCTAGATACCCATTCAATCGCATATACTCACGATTAAATGGTGGATAAGCCAGTTTACAGGCTTTTGAATCGATAATCTTATAAAGACTATCAAAATCTTTATGTCCTAAGGCATCGACAATCTTTTTCCAAGTTACTTTTCTTAAGATTGTAGGGCCAAAGACCATGACTATAGAAAAGATCACAATAACGACAATCAACCAGGTATTCTTCATAATTTGTACTCCTTTTAATCTACTAACGCTCATTCTATGGTACAAGCTCAAAAAATTCAACGTAATAATACCGGGTATTTCTACCCGGTATGTTTATCCTTTCCAATTATCGATGGGTTTGCCCCCCCGAAGTATATTTACGAACAATCAATTCGTGGCAGTCACTTAAGCACTGCATTAATTTCGGGTTAAACTGACCACAACGTCCATTGAGAAGCATCTGTAAAGCTTCTTGATGGCTATACGCATCTTTGTATACACGTTTACTAACTAAGGCATCATAACAATCGGCAACCGATACCACTTGTGCCGCAATGGGAATTTCATCCCCTTTTAATCCATCTGGGTAGCCTTTGCCATCCCACTTTTCATGGTGCCAACGACAAGTATCATGCGTATAACGAACCAATGGTTCTTTTTGGTAATCCGTCAATTGATCAATCATATTTGCGCCAAGAGTCGTATGCGTTTTAATAATTTCAAACTCTTCATCCGTTAGACGACCTGGCTTATTCAGGATTTCTTCAGGAATTCCAATCTTACCAATATCATGTAGCGCTGAAGCAATCGAAATCTGCTTACGGGCTTCTCACGTTAATGGATATTCATCTGTAATTGCCGATAAACGTTGTAACAAGATTTCCGTAATCTGTTCTACATGCACAACATGGGGACCACTTTCACCGTTTCGAATCTCGACAATCTGCGAAAGAATCATCGTCATCATACGAAAGTCTTTTTCGCGAACTTCCATTTGTTTACGAATAGCTCGTTGTAGTTTTCTTTGACGTTGATACAAACGAATCAAGTTATACACACGTTTTTGAACAATATCAAAGGAGAATGGTTTGCGGATATAATCCGAAGCTCCTAGTTCATAACAACGACTAATGACATGTTCATCGGATTCTCCACTAATCATCATGACGGGGATCTCTTCCACCCAATTGTTTTGATACATGTAATTCAAAGTATCTAGACCATCTTGTCTAGGCATCACAATATCCAAAAGCACGAGATTAATCGTTTTTATATTCTCTTCAACGATTTTTATAGCTTCTAAACCATCTTCTGCTTCCAAGATGTTGTATTTATCTTTTAAGATTTCACCTAGGACAAAGCGGTTCATTTCAGAATCATCGACAATCAAAATAGTCGGCTTATCTTCCAGGTCTTCCTGTTCCATTGCTTCTACTTCGTTATCTAAATTCCACTCAGTAATCACCTGGTTTTTGTGATTCTTTGCTAAGTGTAAGAAACGATCTGCTTTCGCAAAAGATTCTTCCCGGGTTTCTCCCTCTGAAACCAAAGCTCCAATACTAATGGATAATTGAATCTTTCCATAGCCTGGCACCATCGTTCTATGTACCGCTTCACGAATGGATTCCAGTTTGCGTCCGAAGCTCACCTCATTGATTCCTTCTAGAATCAATAAGAAGATATCTCCATCATAGCGAATAATTTTATCCTCATTGCGGCAATACTTCTTGATAATATCGACAATGAGGCCTAAGGCTAGTTGGCCTACTTGGTGACCATATGTCTCATTGATAGATTTAAAATCATCTACATCAATTAATGCGACCCCAGCTGGTTTGGTATTATCCTTTTCCATATCTTCATAGAAATAGCGATTATATACCTTCGTTGCCGAATCCAAATAGTAATTGCTTAAGGATTGCGTATATTTACCTGTCAAAGACTGATGCTCTTGTGAACTCATAAAAGACTTTTCATTTAATTCTCTAACAATTTCCAAGGCATAAGGTCGGTCATCGATTTCTACATAATCCACAAATATCTGATATGTTTTATCATCGATTTCTTCCAGCTTGGACATATCCTGTTTCGAACGAAGAACCATTTCTGCAAGACAGTGTTCACAAGCCTCTTTCTTTCCAAGCACAGCAAAACAGTGTCCCTTAAATTCATTCACTTGTTCTGCATCCACAAAACGAGCAAGAACGCTAACACCCTCTAAGGCTTGAATCAATGCATCTGCTTCTTGTTTTGTGTACTTGTATTTCTTTGATCGCATAATAAATTCCTTCTAAATCTCTAGTCTAACTGGTCTAATGTTTCAATTGTTTTTTGATAAGCTATCGCAATCTTATCAAATAATTCTTGGGTTCCATCAAAAGATTTTCCCCGTAATATTTCGGTAATATCTACCACATCTTGAGTCATTTGCGAAAAACCTAAATTCAAACAAATTCCCTTTAAAGTGTGGGCAGCACGAAAAGCTTTATCCACATCTTTCTTCTCTAAGCCCTCTTTCAGATCAGCAAAGCTGGAATCTTTTACGAATTTTTTTGCGATTCTTCCTACTAATCTTTCATTATTTAAACGAGTGAGCACGTCATCAAAATCGGCTCCCATTTCCGAATAACATTCACGTACGTTCATATGTGCCTCCTAAACAAACTTCACGACCATTATAGCAACTTCCCTTCAGAAAAAATACTTCTTTCGCGCAAACTTCCATAGATTTCTCAAATATAAATTCCTTCCCAAACATTTGACAGTCCATTGTATAATAGGACATGCAGTCACGGAGGAATAATATGATATTAGAAAAAATTGATTCAAAGCTTATTGAATTGGCGAAACAATCCGATATCGATTGTCAAGCCTTGTATAACGAAATCGATGAAATCTGTTTGTATAACTCCAATCGGATTTTATCCGCATTTATTGAAAACCAAGTTTCTTATTCTGATTTTAGCGATATTAATGGATACGGAAACTACGATGCCGGAAGAGATAAATTAGAAAAGATCTTTGCGGATGTATTAGGTTGTGAAGATGCTTTGGTTCGTCCCCAAATCATGAGCGGAACCAACGCCTTATACTTAACCCTTTCCGCCCTTTTAAAACATGGCGATACCATGATTTCTCTATCTGGTGCACCTTATGATTCTTTGCAGGAAATGATTGGAATCAGTGGTAACTCTTCCCAGTCTCTAAAAGCACATGGCGTAAAGTACGAACAAATCGAATTAATAAACGATGACTTTGATGATCAAACCATCATCGAACGTTTAAAACGAAACGACGTAAAACTCGTTGAAATCCAACGATCTCGAGGCTATTCTCATCGTCTTTCTTTATCTATTAAAAAGATTGAAAGAATCATCAAGGAAATTCGTAAAGTCAACCAAAATGTCATCATTATGGTTGATAACTGTTATGGTGAATTAGTTGAGAAAAAAGAACCCGGACACATCGGAGCGGATGTTGTCGTAGGTTCTCTAATGAAAAACCTTGGCGGTGGCATTGCACCTACTGGTGGATATGTAGCCGGAAGAAAAGATTTGATTCAAGATGTAGCCGAACGCTTAACCGCTCCTGGCATCGGAAAAGATTTAGGTGCAAACTTCAACTTGAACAATTCATTCTTCAAAGGAATCTTCATGGCGCCAAATGCTGTAAAAGGTGCTTTAAAAACCGCAATCTTCTCTGCTTATATGTTAGAAAAACTCGGTTATGCGAATATCTCGCCAAGATATAACGAACCAAGAACGGATATTATCCAAACCCTTGAATTAAAGACAGTAGATAACTTAGTTCGTTTTACACAGGGAATTCAAGATTGTTCACCAATCGACTCTTTTGTACGTGTCTTACCAGCTCCAATGCCTGGTTATCCATACGATGAAGTCATGGCAGCCGGAAGCTTTACACAAGGTTCCACAATTGAGTTAAGTGCAGATGCTCCAGTTATTGAACCTTATACTTTATACATGCAAGGTGGATTAACTTTCGAATACGGAAAATTATCCATCCTACTAGCTTTATCAAGCATGCAAGAAAACAACGAGCGATAGAATCAACTTCTATCACTTTTTACATTCTAATCAACATCCCACTGAGAGTTCTTCTCATTTGTAGACATGTTTTTAGCAAAAAAAGAACTGTACACATCTGTTACAGTTCTTTTTGCATAAATTCTTTTAAGGCTTTTAATTGTTTTACTGCTTCAAAACGCCCCATATAATAAACTCGTTTTAACTCTTCTGGATCATGACAAACAGAGCCAATATTCAAAGGCTTTGGAGGTCGAATCACAAAGATGTTTCCTGCTTGTTCTTCTTTTTGAATTGCATCCAACGTTTGATTATAAGCCTGATAACGATTTTCCATCCGCTGTAGTAAAGCTGGATATTTATATAAGAGTCTTTTTAAAACATTCATATATTTTTGTGGTTTCTTGCGATACTCTTTGGGTTGTGTTAAAACCAACACTTCTTTTTTATAACCTAACTCCCGCATTTTTGCGTAAGGAATAGGATCTGCGATACCGCCATCATACATCGTATAACCATCTACTAAAACAGCTTTCGCAAATACCGGTATGGCCGAAGAAGCTTGAATCCATCCTAAGTCATTTTCTTTTCCATCTACACAACGATGATATAAAGGTTGCCCTGTATTTGCATCCGTCGCAACCACATAAAATTCCATAGGATTCTTTTGGAATGTTTCGGTATCAAAGATATCTAATTCATTGGGAACGGTATGATAGCTGTATTCTGCATTATATAGATTTCCAGTTTTAATCAAGGACCGAAAACTACAATACTTCTCATCTTTACAGAAACGTAAACTGTAACGAAGGACTCGTCCACGTTGTTTTGATTTAATATTACATCCAAAACAAGCTCCTGCGCTTACACCAATAGCACCATCAAAATCAATGCCATTTTCCATTAATACATCTATTACACCAGCGGTAAATAAGCCCCGCATTGCTCCGCCTTCTAAAACTAATGCTGATTTCATTCTTCGTCTCCTTTTAAGAAAGCTTGAGAATAACCATGATCTTCTTTATAGCCACGGTACATATCCATATCCGCAATTTTTTCAATTTGATATGGTGTCATTTGATAAACATAGTTTAACCAGTTCCGATACAACAAGTTGGCATGACTTCGCCAAGTTAATACAGGTCTGCGACTTGGATTATCATCCGGAAAATAATTTTCTGGAACATGAATTGGTTTATTGGCATTGATATCACGGAAATATTCTTGGGCAAGCGTTTCTACCCCATACTCAAAATGCCCCATCACAAATATTTGTCGATACCCCTTTGTGACAATAATGTTCGAACCGGTTTTCTTGGATTTTGATAAGACGACCAGTCGCTTTTCCTTTTTTAATGCCTCTTCATCAATTTTAGTGTGACGCGAATGTGGCGTATTATGAATTTCATCAAATCCATTTGTCAAGAAATCGTATTCATCACAAAGTTCATGTGGGAAAATCCCAAACAACTTCTCTTTTAACTGGTATTTACGAATTCCATAATGATAATATAAACCAGCTTGTGCGCCCCAACAAATATGCATCGTAGATAAAACATGGGTTTTCGACCAGTCAAAAATTTGACATAATTCACCCCAATAATCTACTTCTTCAAATTCCATCTCTTCTAATGGAGCTCCCGTAATAATCATGCAGTCATAGTAATTCTGCTTCAAATCAGAAAAATTGGAATAAAATTTCACCAAGTGATCACGGCTTGTATTCTTCGATTTATGATGTTCAATTTTCATTAAATCAATATCCAGCTGCAATGGTGATTTTGATAACAGACGTAAAATCTGGGTTTCTGTTTCAATCTTTTTGGGCATCAAATTTAAGATGACAACGTGCAATGGACGAATGCGTTGCCGTCTTGCACTGGTATCTTCAATCGCAAAGATCTTTTCACTTTCCAAAATTTGTTTTGCGGGTAATCCATTTGGAATATTAATTGGCATAAAGCATCCCCTTTTCTAATATATGGAAAAAGAACAGTGGCTTTTCACTGTTCTATTTAAAAGCTTTTTTGAATCGTTCGAATGGAGATTCTGTTTGTCCATTACGAATCTTTTCGTACAATTCACGTTCTTTTTTCGATACGCGCTTAGGAATTTCAACTTCCACTTCAACGTATTGATCACCTTGCGTACCACGGCGATTCTTCACACCTTTTCCTTTTAAACGGAATTTGGTATTTGGTTGCGTTCCTTCAGGAATCTTTAATTCAACATCCCCATATACGGTTGGTACTTGAATCTTGGTTCCAATCGTTACATCGATTGCACTTACCGGAACTTTAATGTAAATATCGTCACCTTGACGTTGGAATGTACTATGTGGTTTTACGTGAATCTCAATGTATAAGTCTCCATTTGGACCACCATTTTGACCTCGTTCTCCTTTGCCAGGAATACGAATCTGTTGACCAGATTGAATACCTTGAGGAATCTTAATATCTAGTTTTACCCGTTTGTGTTCATATCCTTTACCATGACATTCATGACATGCACGGGTTACTTTCTTACCCGTTCCGTGACATTCCGGACAAACGGTTTGTTGCTGGATAACCCCAAACATACTTCTTTGTTGGGTCATTACATAACCTGTTCCATGACAATGAGGACAGGTTTGGACATCACTTGGGCTTTCTGCCCCGGTTCCATGACAATGTTTACAAGGTTCATCTACTTCAAGTGAAACTGTTTCCGTCTTTCCGAAAATCGCATCCATAAAATCAATGCGCATCTGCATAACACGGTCATTTCCTTGACGTGGACTATTGGCTTGACGACGACTCTGTCCGCCACCAAATCCTCCGCCAAAGAAGGAACCAAATATATCATTTAAATCACCAAAGTCGGTAAATCCACCAGAGAATCCGCCTTGACCAAATTGTCCATCCACACCGGCATGTCCAAATTGATCATAAGAAGCTCGTTTCTTTTCATCACTTAATACTTCATAGGCTTCATTGATCTCTTTAAATTTATCTTCGGCTCCGGGATCTTTATTTACATCCGGATGATATTTCATAGCTAGTTTTCGATAAGCTTTTTTGATTTCATCCGGAGTTGCACTCTTCGATACGCCAAGCACCTCGTAATAATCTCTTTTTTCTGCCATGACTTATCACCCTCCTATACGCGATTTAAGTTCCACAAAAAGTGGAACTTAGATCAATTAGTTCTTTTCTGTGAATTCTCCATCCACTACATCATCGTTTGATGAAGTTGTGTTACTGCTTGTATCTGCACCACCTGCTTGTTGGGCATTTTGATACATAGAAGCACTTGCTTGTTGCATAGCTTTTTCAAGCGCATCTAATTTTGTACGAACATCATCCATGTTGTTTTCATCCAATGATTTTTGTAAATCATCACGAAGTTTTTGTGTTTCTTCAACTTGTTTTGCATCCATCTTGTCTTTGTTGTCTTCCAAAGTTGCATCAATTTGAGCAATCAAGCCTTCTGCACGGTTACGAACATCGATTTCATCTTTACGTTTTTCATCTTCTGCTTTGTGATCTTCGGCTTCACGAACCATACGGTCGATTTCTTCATCACTTAAACCGTTAGAGTTTTGAATTGTGATGTTTTGTTCTTTTCCTGTACCTTTATCTTTTGCACTAACATTTACGATACCGTTTGAGTCAATATCGAATGTAACTTCGATTTGAGGCACACCACGACGAGCTGGAGCAATACCATTCAATTGGAAGTTTCCTAACTCTTTGTTGTCGTTAGCCATAGGACGTTCACCTTGTAATACACGGATATCTACAGCTGGTTGGTTATCGGCAGCCGTTGAGAAGATCTGTGATTTACTTGTAGGAATTGTTGTATTACGTGGAATTAAGACAGTCATAACACCACCCATTGTTTCGATACCTAATGACAATGGTGTAACATCCAACAATAAGACATCTTTTACATCACCAGATAATACACCACCTTGGATAGAAGCACCCATGGCAACAGCTTCATCTGGGTTAACGCTGTGGTTAGGTTGTTTACCCAATTCACGTTGAACAGCATCTTGAACAGCTGGGATACGTGTAGATCCACCAACTAACAATACTTGGTCAATGTCTCTAGCTGTCATATTTGCATCTCTTAACGCGTTGCGAATTGGTTCCAATGTACGATCAACTAATGATTTTGTCATTTCATCAAATTTAGCACGTGTTAAGCTCATATCCAAGTGTAATGGACCAGCAGGACCAGCTGAAATAAATGGCAAGCTAATTTGTGTTTGCATAACACCACTTAAGTCTTTCTTAGCTTTTTCTGCAGCTTCTTTTAAACGTTGCATAGCCATTGGATCTTGTCTTAAATCAATCGCATTTTCTTTCTTGAAAGAATCTGCCATCCAATCAACTAAGACGTTATCAAAGTCATCTCCACCTAAGTGTGTATCACCATTTGTAGACAATACTTCAAATGTTCCATCAGCTAAATCAAGGATACTAACATCGAAAGTACCTCCACCTAAGTCATAAATCAATACTTTTTGTTCTTTATCTGTTTTATCAATACCATAAGCTAAAGCTGCAGCTGTAGGTTCGTTAATAATACGTTCTACATCCAAACCAGCAATTTTACCAGCATCTTTTGTTGCTTGACGTTGTGCATCGTTGAAGTATGCAGGAACAGTAATAACGGCTTGCGTTACTTTTTCACCTAAATAATCTTCTGCATATGCTTTCAAATATTGAAGAATCATAGCAGAAATTTCTTGTGGTGTATATTGCTTTCCTTCTGCTTCTACTTTTTGGCTTGTACCCATCAAACGTTTGATAGAGCTAATCGTATTTTTGTTTGTAACAGCTTGACGTTTTGCAGCATCACCAATAATACGTTCTCCATCTTTAAATGCAACAACACTTGGTGTTGTACGATTTCCTTCTGGGTTCGGAATTACTTTTGCTTCCTTACCTTCCATGACTGCTACACAGCTATTTGTTGTACCTAAGTCAATACCAATAATTTTTCCCATAATCTTATCCTCCTTATTCGCTTACTTTGACCAATGCTGGTCGTAAGATTCGATCTTTTAACATATAACCTTTTTGCATCACTTCAAGAACAATACCTGCTTCAACGCCTTCTTGTTTTTCTTGCATCAATGCTTGCATTGTATTGTGATCAAAAGGTTTTCCGTCTGCTTCAATTTCTTTGACACCTTCATTTTCCAATACTCTTTGAAGTTGTTGATAAATCATCTCAAAGCCTTTGACATAATTTTTCAATTCTTCACTTTCGCTTTGAACATTCAGTGCCATACCCATGTTATCTAGAATTGGTAACAATTCCAAGCCAGCTTGTTGGAAACGATATTTCTTAGCGGTATCTGCTTCCTTCTGCAAACGCTTCTTCATGTTTTCCGTATCTGCATAAGCACGGGCTACATCATTTTTTAATCTTGCCATTTCTTCTTGTAAAGAAGCAATTACTTCTTCACTTGAAGGCTCTTTCTTTTCATTGATTTTATCTTTTAATTTTTCTTTGACCGTCTTTTTCTTTCCCGGTTCTTTCTTATCTACTTCTTTTTCCGGAGTTGGTTCTTCTTCTATTTCATCTTGAACAACTTTTTCTTGTTCATTCGTTTTCTTTTCCTCGCTCATCGGATTTACCTCCTTCCATAAATACATCTTCAATTACATCACTCATATAATCCATTAAGGCAACGACTTTCGAATACTGCATTCGATTTGGTCCAACGACCATCAATTGCCCTTCTTCTTCACTGTTATAATGGAACTTTGTTGAAATGACCGAAACATCACCAATCTGTAATACTTCATTTCGCTGTCCTACATGAATCGCAACATTTCCTGCTTGATCAGTCCATTTCTGAAATAGATCCCCATTTTCGAGAACGGACATCAATTCTTTCAACTTATCCAAGTTACAAAATTCCGGTTGATACAGCATATTGCTTCGTCCATGGACCGCTACCTTTTCGGTTGCGAACTTCATAAACGCTGTCACAAATGCTTCAAACAACACTTCACTGCGACTGATTTGTGCACTCATCAGTGGTCGAATTTCTTCCATTTTATTCACAACTTCAGAAATTGGTGTTCCTTTTAGTTGTTTATTAAAGATGTCACAACAAGTTTGTAGATCTTTTGGTGTTACATCTTGTTTAAAGGAAAAAATCTTGTTTTCCACATGTCCAGAATCCGTAACAATAATTGCCACAGCACTCTGTGCATTAATAGGAACCATCTGAACACTCTGCAAAGTTTGTTTGGAACCATCTGGTCCTAAGACAATACTTGTTAGATTCGTCATATCACTTAACATTGCACAACTCTTATCAACGATTTCCTCTAAAGAGAAATGCCGTTCGCTAAAGACTTGTTGCAAGGAATTTTTCGTTGGCAAATCCAAATCTGTCACCATTAGATGTTCAACATAATATCTGTATCCCTTTTGACTAGGAATCCGACCGCTGGATGTATGTGTTTTTTCAAGAAGTCCCAGCTTTTCCAGTTTTGCCATCTCGTTACGAATTGTAGCCGAGGAAACCGGAAAATCTAAAACGTCCATCAGAGTTTTTGATCCAATCGGTTCCGCACAGCGTGTAAACTCTTCTACAATCGTTTTAAATATCACTTTTTGTCGTTGTGTTAACTCCGCCATGCTAACCTCCTTCTAGCACTCTTATTCCATGTCTGCTAAAAGTATACCATATTAATTAGCACCGTCAATAGAAAAGTGCTATTTTCTGCAAAAAGAAAAAAGATTTTTTACAACCTTTTTTTATCTCTTCCGTTATATCTAATGTAAGCATACAAGATTTGAAAAAAATCCAGGAGGTAAGTATTATGTTTATTTTTATTTGTTTCTATGCACTGATT
Organism: Firmicutes bacterium AM41-11; assembly: GCA_003480165.1. Lineage (GTDB taxonomy): Bacteria > Bacillota_I > Bacilli_A > Erysipelotrichales > Erysipelotrichaceae > Absicoccus. The sequence continues at coordinate 70,226 of QUIQ01000005.1, forward strand.
TGGATCTACTGCATTTACCAATTCATCAGCTACATCACAAAATCAGCTAAAAGAAAGCATGACAAGCATTTGAGAAACGAGCAATTCGATATTGCCCAACAAAATGCTCATATCAATGATCTGCTTCAAGATACCATCGACCAACAACTACGTGATGATCTATTGCGCCAACAACAAGAATTAAATCGACAATTCACGGAAGATTCTTTAGCAAATGTCACGCCTTTCGAAATGAGAGGACTCGATATGAACCAAGGTAATTCTTGGAACAACTTGGATGCCATGGATACTTTCCATGATTTCAACAATGATCACTTTAATGATTTTGGTGGTGGTTTTGGTATGTTTTAAACATATTTGTAATGCCAAATGTGAAAGACTACCATAGGGATTAGAGAGGGAAACACATGATAGGATTACCAGATATTGATAGCGAGCTAATAGCTCGAGCCAAAAAGAAAGACGAAGAAGCGATTGCCGATATCATTCATCAAATCGACAAGCGTTGTTATTCAATTGTCTTTCAATGTTTAAATGGAAACAAAAGACATGTCGAAGAAATCGAAGACATTGTACAAGATGCTTATATAAAAGCCTTTACTTCATTAGATAAGTTAAAAGATGACAACAATTTTGCACCTTGGATGTATACCATTTTGGAAAGAACTTTAATTGATTACACAAGAAGTTCCCTGGCTAAAAACTAGCCAATTGAATTCAGTCAAGTAGATAGAGAAGACTTTGATGACTCCTATGAAGATACACTTATCAATCCATATAAAGGATTCGAACCCGTAGCAAATGTAGATTATTCCGCCTTACAAGAAGGAATCCGAGATTGCCTTGATCAACTTCCCGATAAACAAAGAACCGCTTTACATCTTCGCTACATTGAGAAAAGAAAGATTTCTGAAATCGCCTCAATGTATGACACCAACGAAAATACGGTTAAATCTTGGTTAAACTATGGCCGTAAAAACATGCGAGTGATTCTTGAAACCCTTCAGAAACAAAACAAGAGTTTCTTGGGAATCGCAATCGTACCATTCTTTATCTGGATGTTTTCTGGAGATATCGAAAGAGCTACAACAGTCAAAGCTGCTGAAATTGCCCATACGATTATTCTATCGGAACCCTTATCAGCTTCTGGGAAAATTTCTATATCATCCTTTGGGAAAACTACGACATCGAAGTAGGCAGCAACATAGAATCTTCTGCCTTTTTTGCAGATGAAATTATTGAAGGATATTCTCTGCTTACGATGGATGATGTATTAAGGCTTTCCAATAACGATTGGCAAAGTCTGTTTTTGATAAAAGACCAAGAGAAGATTCATCGAATCCTGTTAGAATTCCAACACTTCACTTTGCTCTTACAAAGAAAAGAACCATTCACATGAAGTTCTTGAAATGCTTCCTTTTTTGTATAATAAACCTGGAAAGGTTGGAATCTATTATGAAAAAGTTATTCTCTTTCATCGTCTTTCTTTTATGCTTCACCCTTACTGGATCACTCTTTACTCCAGTAACTTTTGCGGAAACCAAAATTCCGGTACAAAACTATCAATCCAATACAGCTTATCCTTTTGAGACCATACCAGATTATTCTGGTGATCCTTTTATTATTATGAACGATAATCAGCCTTATTTTTCTGAGGAAGAAAAGAACCAGACTACAAATAAAATCGCACTATCCGATTTAGATGAGCTAAGAAGATGTGGCCCTGCGCTTGAAGTATTTGATAAAAACTGCCTTCCTTCAAAAGATCGGGGTGATATTCATAAAGTATATCCTTCGGGATGGCATCAGAAAAAGCAAGGAAATCGCTATGTATACAATCGCTGTCATCTATTGGGTTATGCCGAATCCGGTTTAAATGATGAATCCCGGAATCTAATTACGGGAACAGTGCAAATGAATCAAGATGTTATGACTTTATTCGAAGCAGATATCCTTCGTTATGTCCGGCAATCCGGCAATCATGTCATCTATCGAGTCACACCCGACTTTCGCGGACAAAACTTAGTTTGTAACGGATTGAGTTTAGAAGCCTGGTCGGTAGAAGATCAAGGCCAGGGATTGGCTTTAAATGTTTATTTATATAATGTCCAAGATGGCGTTTCCATTGATTATAAAACCGGATATTCGACAATCACGGATACTTCCGAAGATACGCTTAGCGGAAACATTTCACATTCCGCTACAAGAGATTTAATATTAAATACTTCCAGCAAGAAATTCCATTTAGCTTCGTGTCGTATGGCATCCCGCATTGCTCCGCGCAATCGACAAGAAGTTCAGGATTCCATTGATCATTTAGAAGCACAAGGCTATAAACCAGCGCAATGTTGTATCCACTAGATGGTATCGATTTCAACAATGTGTTCTTTTTCCTTTAATAAGGCATACCAAAGTTTCGAACCATCGTTTTCTTCTTCATCTTCTAAGCGAACACTCTCATACCCTCGCTTAGCAAGAATGGATGCATTCAATAAACGTGTTGGTTCATCTTTCATAGAATAGTAATAAGGTTCCGCTTTGGTATCAGGTCCATAGCAGGGAATATCAGGATCCAAAGAGAAAATCGAATAAAGCAAGGTATCTCCTGTTTGATAGCGTAAAGCCATTTCTTTACAACAATCCAACATTTGAAAGAAAAGGCCCTGCCTGCGATACGCTTTTGTTACATAGGCATTGGTAAAAAAGAGCGCCAATCCATCAAAACTTTGGCTGGATTCACATGGATAATACGGATAAGGCAAATCAAACATATAGTTACACAGGGTAAAATGTTCTAAATTTGACCAATCTGAATCAAGGGTAATCGCATCATAGATTGCCCTTTTTTTCATAACATCATCCATTGTTGCCACCATATAAGAACAGTCTGCAATGATTTGTTCCTGCTCATACACTAAAACAATACAACGCTCTAAGCCTGGAACTAGACCATACGTAAAAGCAAGGAAGCAATAGCCATCGATTTCTTCTAAAACACAATCTTCTGGGTACTCCGTATATCTTTCAATTAAATCTGCATAAGGCAAACCAATATAACTTTTCAAAAAAGCCCAAGATAAATCAAAATACTTTTTAGTGCATGCTTCCATAGGATAACCTCTCCATATATTTCTCTATTGTTTTTAGACTCATACCATTTTCCGTATACATAGAATAGGAATATTGCCCTTTATGCCACTTAGCCAAGTTATAACAATCCACGGATTTATTGTCGCTGATGGCAAAAAGTTCTACTTTGACTCCATTTAATGTTCGCTTATCTTTTCGCGCATAATCGTTATAGTCGCCTGAGATATCCGCTTTTCCTTTGGCGGCCCGTAAAACACAGTATTGGTCTCCATAGATTACTTCGGACAGATCCCCATCCGCTAAATAACCAATATAGGAAATCGCTTCTCCTTCATAAGTTTCTGGTACATCTACCAACAAAAAATCTGGAGTCTTTTTTGCCTGCGCTATAGATGCATAATCGATCCATGGATTGGCAATAGTACTAGATTGACAACCAGACAACATAAGAATCAACAATAGACAAAATACTTTCTTTAACATACTTGTCATTTTATCAAATTGTTGGAAAAAGGCATAAAAAAAGAGCAATCCGAAGATTGCTTATAGTTTAAATGGTGGAGCGCAATGGGCTTGAACCACTGACCTCTTATTTGCAAGCAAATAAGCGCTCTCCCAGCTGAGCTAGCACCCCATGAACGAGTTAGATACTATCATCATTCAATTGTTCTGTCAAATTTTTTACTAATTCTTTTGACAAAGTCACACAAAGTTCATGATAGAATGAGACCATGAACAAAATTATTTATCAAAATGACCAGCAAATTTATGCTGCAACGACTATGCGAGATCCAGCTCTACCGGAAGCCAACAACATGGCTTTACATGTTTGTATCAACCCCATAGATGTGCTGCAAAACCGCAAGAAACTAGCCGAAGAAATTCAATTACCCCTGGAAAAATGGGCCTTACCTTGGCAGAAACATACCGCCAACATCGCCCGTGTCACAAAGGAAGATCAAGGCAAAGGTGCTTTTGATGCTGCTACCAGCCTGCTAAATATCGATGCCGTTTATACAACGGAACCCAATGTTTTAATTGGCGTTTTTACCGCCGATTGTGTAGGCCTTTTATTAGTTGACGAAAGTACACCTTGTATTGCTGCCATTCATTCCGGATGGAAAGGAACCGTGCAAGCCATAACCGATAAAACCGTTACCGAACTTATCGACAAAGGCTTATTACATCCGGAAACAACCAAAGCGTATTTTTCTCCAAGCTTGTTGTACTCGACTTTAGAAGTCGGTATGGAAGTTGTCGAACAATTGAAAGCCAATCAGATCGATATGACCGATTGTTTGCGGCTTATGCCAAACGATAAAGCCTTTATCGATAACCAGGGAATGAATATCCGGATGCTACAAAAACATGGCATTACGCAAATCTATCCCAGCCAGTACGATACCAAGCCAAATGCTTGTTGTTTTTCCTACCGCCGCGACGGGAAAAAGACCGGAGAACACTTCACCTTTGGATTTATCAAAAAAGGATTGTCAAAATAAATTCTTTCATGCTATAACTTCTGCATATATCCGAAAAGGAGGATTGCAAAATGAAAAAAAGAAATCTATTTGCTAGCTTAGCTATCAGTTCTATGCTTACTCTATCTAGTATTGTGCCTACTCTTGCAGCCGAACAATCTACCTATGTAGCCTTTGGTGGTGGACTTAACCAAAGCCAAATCGAACAAGTTCGCGATGAGTTTGGCATCAGCGCAAACGATGCATATGAAACTACTGTAACCGGTGATGATGTAGCAAGATACTTAGGCATTAACAGTTATTCTACTTCGATATTAATTTCCAATGTTATGGTCAAAAAGGATACGGGAAATGGGGTTAAAGTCAATATTTTAACACCAAACAACATTACCCAGATTACCTCAAACCAATATGCCAATGCAGCCATTACGGCTGGTGTCAGCAATTGTGAAATCGATGTTGCTTCGCTTTCCCAAGCAACCGGAGAATCCGCTTTGACGGGTGTCTATAAGGCCTTGGAACTCAGTGGAGAAACGTTAGATACTCAACGTACGCAGGTTGCCCAAGAAGAACTAGAAACAACCAACGAAATTGCTCAAAACAATGCTTCGAATTCCGATTTTAATTCCAGCAAGTTAGATCAGGCAATCATTGACATCAAACAACAATTAGCCGAAATCAAACAAAATCAAGGAAATGCTGCAACGGCTGAACAAGTCGAACAAATCGTCAACGATGCTTTAAAGAAATACAATTTAAGCGACCTTATTTCACAAGACGATATCAATAAACTCATTGATTTTGCGAGCCGTTATCAAAATAGTGGTGCCGTTGATTCACAAGAAGTCCTTAATCAATTAAATAAATTAAAAGGCCAACTTGGTGGTTTAGTGGATAAGGCAAAGGCCAACGGCTGGTTTGATCAATTAAAATCCTTTGTCAGTCAATTAATCAATTCCTTCACCAATTAAAAAGAACCTTGTCTTAGACAAGGTTTTTTACTATTTATGGTGCAGGAGAAGGGATTTGAACCCTCACATCATAAGATACTGCCGCCTGAAGACAGCGCGTCTGCCGTTCCGCCACTCCTGCAAGTCTGCCCCACTATTGTGAGGCATTTTCTTAAAATAATCCAGTTATTTTTCCATTTTCGTCAATATCCATATCTAAAGCCGATGGATGTTTTGGTAAACCAGGCATTGTTAAGACCTTCCCCGTTAAGGCTACAATGAATCCTGCCCCTAAACTTGGACGTAATTCACGAACCGTAATCGTAAATCCTTCTGGACGTCCCATTAACTTCGCATCATCACTTAAAGACATTTGGGTTTTTGCCATACAAATTGGCATTTTATCCCAACCAAAACGCTTAAAGGTTTCAATCTGTTCCTTCGCTTCATCGGTAAAAGTAACCCCATCAGCGCCATATACTTTTTTAGCAATAATATCAATTTTTTCTTCAATCGATAAATTCACATCATACAATGGTGCATAGGTATTTTCTTGTTCACATAAATCGATAACCTTTTGGGCTAAATCCAGGGCTCCTTCGCCACCTTTTGCCCAAACTTGAGATAAGGACATTGGATGACCATTCTCTTTACACCAGTTTTCTAAGGCTTCAATTTCCGCATCGGTATCCGTCGCAAACTGGTTGATCGCAACAACGTAAGGAAGACCAAATTGTTGGATCGTATCAATATGTTTCGCTAAATTTGCACAACCAGTCAAAAGTGCATCTACATTTTCTTCTTGTAAATCTTCTAAGGCAATACCACCATGTTGTTTTAATGCCCGAATTGTAGCTACAATCACAACCGCATTTGGCTGCAAGCCCGCAAATCGACATTTAATATCCAAGAATTTTTCAGCACCTAAATCCGCCCCAAAACCAGCTTCGGTAATCGTATAATCAGCTAATTTCATGCAGGCTTTTGTTGCGATTACTGAGTTACATCCATGGGCAATATTCGCAAAAGGACCACCATGAATTAATACCGGATTATGTTCTAAAGTCTGTACCACATTTGGCAAGATAGCATCTTTCATAACCATAGCCATAGCGCCTTCAATACCTAAATCGTGAATCGTAACAGGTTGACCATCATAGGTATACGCAACCAACATCTTTCCAAAACGTTGTTTTAAGTCCATTAAATCATCGGCTAAACACAATGCCGCCATAATTTCACTGGCAACCGTAATATTAAAGCCATCCTTGCGTTCCACCCCATTGGCCTTTGAACCTTGACCAATCGTAATGTCTCGCAAAGTACGATCGTTCATATCCAAACAACGTTTAAAGGTAATCGAAGCAGGATCAATATTTAATACATTTCCCTGGTGAATAGAATTATCTAAACAAGCACAAACTAAATTGTTGGTTGTCGTAATCGCATGCATATCCCCGGTAAAATGTAAGTTGATATCTTCCATTGGAACAACCTGGGCATAACCGCCACCTGTTGCACCACCTTTTAAACCAAAGACAGGACCTAAACTAGGTTCACGTAAAGCCATCATCGTTTTCTTATTCAAACGATTTAAAGCATCTCCTAGCCCAACTGTCGTCGTACTCTTTCCTTCCCCGGCACGTGTTGGATTGATAGCCGTAACCAAGATCAGTTTCCCCGACTCTTTTTTCTCTAATTGTTTAATAAAATCAAAAGATAATTTAGCTTTATATTTTCCATATAATTCCAAATCATCGGCAGGAATTCCCATTTTTTGAGCAACTTCTGTAATAGGCTGCATAGTCACACTTTGTGCAATCTCTAAATCTGTTGGCATACTAGTCCATATCCTTTCTTCCAATATCATGACGATAGAATAATTCATCACATTGAATACGCTCTACATCGGCATACGTTTTTTCAAAAGCTTCTTCTAATGTATCTGCCATATTGGTTACCATCAAAACGCGACCTCCATCCGTCACAAGATCTCCATCGACTACTTTTGTTCCCATATGGTAAACATATCCATTTAAATCTTCAGGAATCGTAATTTTAGCGCCCTTGGTAGAACTTGCGGGATAATTTGTCGAAGCCATTACAACACCATGACTCACTTGATTAGTCCATTGTAGTTTCACTTCTTTATCCTCTAAAACATCTAACATCGCCTGAACAAAATCACTTTCCAGTCTAGGTAAGATAACCTCTGCTTCAGGATCACCAAAACGTGCATTAAATTCAATAGTCTTTACGCCATCTTTGGTCTGCATTAAGCCACCATATAAAAAGCCCGTAAATGGAACGCCTTCTTTTTGCATCGCATCAACCATCGGACAAATCACTTCATCCAATGCCGCTTGTTTTAAAGCCGGAGTAATCTTTTTAACAGGACTGTAAGAACCCATACCGCCTGTATTCGCCCCTTTATCACCATCATGGACCGCTTTATGGTCTTGGGCTACTTCTAAAGGAATAACCGTTTGATTATGTACCAAAGAAATCAAAGAGAACTCAAAACCTACTAAACATTCTTCAATCACAACTTTATTGTTTGGAATCGCAAATGCGATTTCCAAAGCTTCTAGAGCTTCTGGAACTGTTTGGGCAACCGTTACACCTTTTCCTGCTTTTAAGCCATCTTCTTTAATAACAATCGGTGCCCCTTGTTCTAAAACATACGCTTTTGCAGATTCCAATTGATCAAAAGTTTGGTAAGCAGCTGTTGGAATATGGTACTTTGCCATAATCTTTTTGGCGAAATCCTTGCTGGACTCCACTTGCGTAGCCGCTTGCGTTGGCCCAAAAATCTTTAGGCCTTTAGCTTGAAATGCATCTACAATCCCCAAAGCCAAAGTTGCTTCAGGTCCTACTACAGTTAAATCAATTTCGTTTTCTTGCGCAAAAGTCACCAATGCATCAATATCCGAATCACTGATATCCACGCAAGTCGCAAATTTTGCCATACCAGGATTTCCTGGTGCTGCATACAAGGCTGTACACAATTGTGACTTAGAACATGCCAATGCCAACGCATGCTCACGTCCACCTTTTCCAACAACGAGTATTTTCATGTTTGATCTCCTTTATCTAGTGTTTATTCTATCATGAAACCCAAGGAATAATTCACAAATTCTTTGTTTTAAAAGAACGCCCTATAGTATAATGTTCCTTGCGAGGAAATATGAAAAAGAAAAAACATAAAAACAAGAAAAAGTGGATACATCGAGCCATTTTAGCCTTAGCTTGTCTATGCATTCTATTTGGCATTTATAGCTTGGCTGACCATATCATTCATCCGATCCGTTTTCAAAAGAAAAACGTCATTGTGGAATACAAAGAACCCTATGATGCCATGGATAATGTAAAGAGCGTATTTTTAGGGGATAAAAAAGATGTCAAAATCAATAAAGCCATCAATCCGAAAAAAAAGGGTTCCCAAACGATTACCTATACCTATAAAAATAAAAGTCAGGATGTAACCTATCAAATCAAAGATACCAAAGCACCAACTTTAAAACTTCGGTCCATTAAAACCGATACCGTTGGAACCCCTAAAGCTTTAGAATTTGTCGAAAAAGTGCGTGATGCATCTAAGGTAAAAGTCACAAAACAAATTGAAAATGATAAGAAACAAGAAGGAAAATATAAAGTATTTATTACGGCAACCGATGCCAGTGGAAACAGTACCAAAAAAGAGACGACTTTATCCCGATACAACGATACCCAGGCACCGACCATAAAAAAAGCCAACAAAATCGTTGGCATAGTAGGTCAGAAAATCAATAAAAATGATATTACCGTCATCGATGACTACGATCCCAATCCAAAAGTAAAAATTGATGATTCAAAAGTCGATTACGATAACGAAGGAACATACGCCATTAAATATACCGTAACCGATCGTTCAGGAAACAAACGTGTCCTTAAAAGAAAGGTAAAACTTTCCTTAAATGATACCGATAAATACGATAAAATCGTCTACTTGACCTTCGATGATGGGCCAAGTGATAACACCAAGAAAATTTTAAAAATCCTAAAAGACAATAAAGTACATGCCACCTTCTTTGTGACAGGTACCAATCAAAGTAAGAATGACATCATCAAAAAAGCGTATAAACAAGGCAATGCGATAGCGCTCCATAGTTATACCCATGACTATTCCATCTATACCAATGAAAAAACATATATGGATGACTTAAAGAAAATCCAGGATATGGTCAAAAAAGTAACCGGGCATAAATCGATGATCGTTCGCTTCCCTGGAGGATCTTCCAACAGTATTTCTAAGAATTACTGTAAGGGAATCATGACTAAACTAACCCATGATTTGGAAGCCAAAGGCTATCAATATCACGATTGGAATGTCGATTCGACCGATGCTTCAGGCAACAATGTTCCGGCATCACAACTTGTCGAGAATGCGACAAAAACGAATGGTTTAGATGTAGTAACCATTCTTTGCCATGATACCGATGCCAAGAACACCACCGTTGAAGCCTTACCAAAAATCATTAAATACTATAAAGAAAACGGCTATACATTCTTACCTATCACAAGTACAAGTTATGCCGCACATCATGGTGTCACAAATTAAAAGAAGCAAATCTTTCTGATTCGCTTCTTTTTATGTTTACCAACTCGCTTTGTATCACTTTAGGAGGTTCCAAATGACCATATTTGATATCCTTTCTTTCTATCAATCTCAGGCTTTCTCAGTTGTTACTGATCCTCTTATTTTTTACATGTTCTAGTGATTTGCGATTGGCTTTAACCAAGTTCTTTTTACAATTCTTAGTATAGTCAGACTTTTTTATCCCACAAGGAAAATGGCATAATTGGTTATTTATCTGGCATTAGCAGCTGCCTACTTGGCCTCCATCAATACGAAGAATCGTATTATTGATATAATTTGCCTCATCGCTAATTAAAAAGCGAACCAAATACGCAACCTCTTCGGGATTCCCATATCGCTTCAAAAGAATCTTTTCTTGTTCCGATTGGAGAAATTCTTCATCATAGCCATCTAATTCACTTTCCGTTCCAATAAAACCAGGCGCAATCGCATTGACATGCACATAAGGCGCATATTCAAAAGCTAAATTATGCGTCAAGGAAATTAAAGCGGCTTTTGAAGCATCGTAGTCCAGACACATAGGATAATACGTATTCATCCCATTGGTCGAAGCAATATTGACAATACGCCCATATTCTCTTTCCAACATCTTATGTCCCACACGCTTGGCACAATTAAAAGCCCCTACGACATTGACATCAAGCGTTTCACGAAATTCTTCCGCAGTTTTTAAATAAAATAGATTCGATAAATCAATCGCAGCATTATTAATCAAAACATCGACTGGACCTAGCTGGGTTTCAATTTGCGTAAACATCTTGTCCACTTGCGCTTCTTGACTGACATCGGCTTGAATGGCCAGACAAGAAACCTGGTATGTTTCTTGAATCTCTTTTTGTAGCGCTAAGGCTGCTGTTTCTGAAGTATGATAATTAATCACTACATCATAGTTATGTTTCGCCAATTCTAGAGCAATTGCTTTGCCAATTCCTTTGGCTGCTCCCGTTATACAAACAACTCGTCTCATAAAAGAAAAAGAGCTTTATTAAGCTCTTCCTGCATACTTTCCATCCGTTGAGAATACAACGATTTTTTCGCCTTGTTCAATAAATTGAGGAACACGAAGACTTAATCCTGTATCTGTAACCGCATCTTTGGTTTGGTTACTAGGTGCCCCTTTGATTGCAGGATCGGTTTCAGCTACTGTTAATTCTACTTTTTCAGGAACCGAAACAGAAAGTAACATTCCTTCAAAGAAGACTAAGGAAGCTTCTTCGCCTTCCACTAAGAAATATTTATTAAAACCAATTTGATCTTCCGACAATTCATATGTATCGTATGTTTCCATATCCATGAAATAATAAATAGAATCTGCTTCGTAAGAATATTGTGCGGCTTTCTTTTGAATGTTCGCTTGTTCAAATTTTGTAGAAGCATTAAAGTTTCTTTCTTGTGTAGAACCTGTCTTCAAGTTCTTCATCTTCGTTTTTAAAATTGCTGCACCTTTACCAGGTTTTACATGTTGGAAATCTAAAACAACCCATGGATCTCCATCCACGATTAATGTTAATCCAGTTCGAAAATCTCCTGCACTAATTGCCATATTAATCACTCCTATTTCTCTTTTTCGGCTTTATTGTATCAATTTTATCCAACCGACTCAATTAAAAGATTGTCATCTTCTTGTCTTCTTGATGACTTTTGATATATTTACTCCATTTAATATAGCCATAAGTAGAATTGGTAATATAACCGAGTTTTAAGATCAACAAGACATATTGGCCAGATAGAATGTTAATAATTCCTTCTAAAATGGCACAAATATACCAGGCAATCCATTGTTCTCTTAAACGGAAGAAAATAAATAAACCATTGGCAATACCTACTGCTGAAGCACAAGCATCAATGTAAGTAATCACTGTCTCCAAAGATTTATTGTGATAGAAATCTGTTGCGATGTTTAATCCACTAATGAAATATCCAACGACAACTGTCCATACAATAATGGCAAGGATAACTAAAACTTCTTGGTAACCTTTTAAACGACGTACCATCGTTAATTCTTCTTCTTCGTCATCTTTATGTTTTGTCCAGTTGATGTAACTGATAATATCAATTGGCAACCAGAAACATAAAGTAACAACCATCGTCGCAAAACGATACATCAAGACAACACAAATCAAAATCTCTAGGATTTCTACGACAATCGAAACCAGGAAATTGTACCTTGACTGCTTAGATATCAATAACTCACAAAGAATATTGAAGAAAGTATCTAATAGATACAGCAACATAATCCAGATTCCATTAACACCATTGGCACTTTCTTCGGGGAATAAAACCGAGAAAATCGTAGCCAAAACCATAATAGATAAGAACCAGGATTTCTCATACGTGGTAAATTGCTTTGAGAACAACAAAATCAAACTTACGGATAAAACCAAAATCAACAACGACGTTCCTAAATTAAAAATTGACATTGTTTGATTGGCCATCGTTTGTTTATACGCATGATGCATTTCCTTATTGCTTACATCTTTATGATTGAAATACAACTGGGTTCCATTTGCGGTTTCATATACATAAGCTGTAATTTGTTTTTGATCAAGCTTTGTATAATCCTCATAGGTATAAGGAACCACCATTTCTTTTTTGCCTTGGGCATACGTTACATCACAAACGGTAGAATCTTCATCACATTCATCTTCTGAACTTCTTGTCATTTCAATGGTCTGCTTATATTGTACAGTTCCCATATCTCCATGAACTTTGGAAAGTCCTAAACAAACGGATGAAATTGAGCCAATGAGCATCAATACGACTAACGCAATTTCTACCCATCGAATTTTCTTGTTTGGCTCAATATTCGACTTAAAAAATTGAATCATCTCATCTCTCCCTTACTAAAAACATGTAGAATTATATCATAATTTCACAAGAAAAAAACAGGTTAACCGAAGTCAACCTGTAAGAAAACGCATTTATTTTGCCTTAGTCGGCTTTACATATTTCGCATATAGAATTGCCGAACCCAAAACAATTACGACACAGAAGAAAGCTAAGATCCAGAAAATTTGGAAGTATCCACTGGCTCCGGCATTGTTTTCAATGATTTTTCCAAACCATGTACTCAAAAACATATCCGGAAGATATCCAATAATAGACGCAATTCCAATGGCCGTTCCAGCTACTTTAATGGGAATATTTACTTCATGCATCGTAGAGAATTGTACCCCATATAAGCACATCGCAAATAAACCAGGAATCAAGGTCAATAAACCAATCAACATCGCATTCGCCTTTGTTCCTAATAAAATAACTAGAACAATCGAAACGCCAAGAATGGCACCACCGACACGGAACCATGCCAAAGTAGATTTAAATACTTTATCGGCTAGCCATCCCCCTAATGGTGCAGCGACTAACATAACTACATAGGTACGAATAACTGAGAATACGCCAGCTAAAGTCGTAGAGAATCCAACGACATCGGTTAAATAAGGTGTGAAATAAGAAGCACAAGAATAGACACCATAGGTACAGAACATAATAATGGAAACAATCCAAACCGCAGGCATCTTCAATACCGCAAAGACATCAGAAAAATGGAATTGATCCGTAGCATCTGTTGAAAGATCTTTTTTACTGTCTTTATCAAGTAAGAGTAAAATACCAACAATCGCAACAGCTGTAAATACAGCCATAGAAATCAAGGCAAAGAAGAAACCATTTTGCATATTGGCATCGCCACCACCCAGGTTATATGCCCAGAGGTTTACAGCAGCTACAACAGCAGCCGTTGTACCATTCGCTGCATAATAGATTCCATACATCCGACCTTGTTCTTCTTCGGTTCCAATCATTCGAATCGCTTTTAAAATGGCCGTCCAGAAGACAAAAGCCGAGGCAAAGGCATCTAAGAACCAGATAACACAACTAACCATATATGTCGTATGTGGATCCAAATGCATATAAACCAAAGCCGCAAACGCAAGATTTAATAGCGTTGCCAAGCCAAGCGATAAAACCAAAGCCTTTCTCGGCTGCATTTTATCCGCTAAGATTCCGCCTGGAATATATAGAATGACACATCCAATCGCATACATAGATAATAAGAAACCCGATTGTGAATCCGTAATCTGAAGAACTTTCATCAAAGGCCCATAAAATACATATTTTAAATATGGAAATATATAAATAGAACCTCCGGCAAGTCCTAATACAATAAGCGTTAAATATTTTTTCGCTGTACTACTCATATTTATTCCCTTCCTTTCGACATATTTGACAATGCGCTATGATTTCCTGAGCATCCATATCCCCATAATCTTCTTTCATAGCTTTTAAAACCGAAGCTGTAATTAGGAAAACAATAAAGATCAAAGGAAAACCTAGAACAATCGCAAATTTTTGAATCAATTCCAAACCACCAACAAAAGTCAATCCAATCGCTATCGCAAATACTGCAATGGCCCAACTAAAGCGATTAAATAAATGCGGATCTTTTTCTGGATCCAGCTTCTTGCAAGAAGCTAAACCTAAAACCAAAGCTGTCGAATCAATCGTTGTGGCAAGAAACACAAAACATAAAACAATCAACAACACAATCCATATCGTACTCCAGGGAAGCGTTCGCAAAATCGCATAGACAACGCCCGCATTCCCTTGAGTTTGAAGGATCGAAACCAAATCGACAATATGGTTATGTTGTAAATAAAGGCTATATCCACCAAGTAAGGCCAAAAAGGAACAACAGCCCAAAGAGCCATAAACCATTTGTCCTAAAATTACTTGTTTTAACGTTCGTCCGCGGGATACTTTGGCAATAAAAATTCCCATAATTGGCAAGAAAGATAACCACCAGCCCCAATAGAACAAGGTCCAATTATGCACAAACTTTTGATTTCCAAAAGGGTCGGTATTAAAGATCATCCGTGGCAGCTTTTCAATATATAAACCAATGCTGTTGAGTTCCATCTCACAAATATGTGAGAAAGGGAAAAGCACCGCCATCACCAACAAGAAAAGAAAGATAATCCACATATTCAAGTTGGTTAATTGTTTAATGCCACGATCCAACCCTCTAAATACACTCCATCCAAAGATACAAAACCAAATCACAAAGACTAAGATTCGTAAACCCGTTCCATCGGCAATCCCAAAGACTTGCGCAATCAGTTTTGACATAACCGGAACCGCTAAGCCTAAAGAAGTGGTAATGGAAGCAATAATACCAAAGACAACCACAATATCGATGATCTTACCAAACACACTGTGCTTGAAATGTTTACCAAATAATGGCGTTAGTGTATTCGATAATTTCACATCATCACTTTTGCGACAATACAACATATATCCAATCGCTACAGCAGCGGGGATATAGAATACCCAAGCACTCAAACCCCAATGATATTGCCCTATCATATGGGCAAATTCAAAAGCTTCATTGGACATTGGCTTCACATGAAAAGGTGTAGTCTTCAAATAATAAATCGGTTCGACAAAACCTAAAATCACGGTACTTGATCCGGCCCCAGAGGTAAAAATCATCGTTGCCCAACTAAAGGTTGAAAAACGCGGTTTATCTTCGGGTTTACCAAATTTAATGTTTCCGTATTTTCCAAAATAGAAATAAAAGAATAATCCGAAACAAAACACATTTACGACAATGTATAACCAGCCACACTGATTGATACAGAAATGATACGCTGTCGTGATAAGAGCGGAAACGCCATTTGGTATAAAGATCAGGCTTACAATCATCACACCAACAATCGCAAAACTGATGAAATATATTTTTTTATCAATTTCTTGGAAAAATTGTTTCAAAAAATCACCTACTTTATTTCTTAAAGCGTGTGACGTCTACATCATTGACCATTCGGAAGACTTTATCTTGTTGGCCCAACAAGATGTAACACAAGTTTTCCGCTCCGATTCGCTGACATTCATATAAGGAGAAATCCGAATAGAAAGCCATATGGGGAGTCAAAACTACATCTTCGCGACCAACCAATGGTGACTTTAAAGTATTTTCATTTGTTTCTTCGACTAAAACATCTAGACCAGCGCCAAAAACTTTGCCTTCATCCAAAGCCTTTACTAAAGCCGCTTCATCAATCATGGCCCCACGGCTCACATTGACAATAATGGGTTTCTTTTCCATCTTATTAAAAGCTTCCTCATCTAAGAAGTTTTCGGTTTCCGGTGTTAAACGCGGATGTAAACTGATGATATCGGCTTCTTTCAACAAGGTATCTTTATCTACCAAACGAACATTTAAAGCTTTCGCTACTTCCGGTTTACAAGTTGGAGAATACGCAATGACATGCATGCCAAAACCTTGTGCACGCTTGGCAACTTGTTTACCAATCTTTCCTAAACCAACAATTCCATAGGTCGAACCTTCTAAACGAATCATGCCACTGGTTGAGTTATAGTCGTATTTATGTTTGTATTGAATCTCACGATCATAGTGTTTTAACTTACGCGCTACGGCTAAAACCAAAGCTAAAGTTGTATCTGCTACTTCTTGGGTACAATACTCACCAATAACCGCAACGGCAGTTCCTTGTTTTTGCGCAGCACCGGCATCGACAAAGTTATAACCCGTTGCTTCAATCGAAATTCCTTTTAAGTTGGGATTACTTTCAATGATTTCTTTTGGGAACTCCAAATATGAAGTAAGAATGCCATCGACATCTTTAATGGCTTCTTTAAACGCTTCTTGATCCCCTTGATGCACATACAAACTAATTTCCGTATCTTCGCCTAAGAATTTTTTAAAGACATTCTTTTCAATGTCTAAATCCCGATTTAATGGCTCTTTATAATCACAAATTGCTACTTTCATACGTCCACCTACTTTGCCAATTCTTCTAGGGCTTCTTTTAATTTTTCTAAGAAGATTTCATTTTGTTCATGCGTACCAACAGAAACACGAATATGTTTATCGTATCCCCAACCTCCGCAAGGACGGACAATAACTCCTTTTTGAAGTAATAATTCTGCTACATCACTCGCTAAATATGGGGTACTAAAGAAGACAAAGTTGGCTTGTGATGGCGAACAAACACAACCTAACTTAGTCAATTCTTCATTCAACCAGGCACGATCTTTGACAATCAAGTCTCCATATTTTTTACATTCGGCTTTGCCTTTTGGTTCCATTAAAGCAACTGCTGCAGCTAATCCCATACGGTTCGCATTAAATGGTTCGCTGACTGTGTCATACCAGTTCACGAATTCTGGATTTGCGACTAAACAACCAATTCGCGCACCAGCTAAACCTTGATATTTTGAGAAAGTACGAATCAAAATAACTTGTTTACCCGCTTTGATGTAATCAATGACATTTGGCAATGCCTCTTGATCTGCAAAATCGGCATAGGCTTCATCGACAACCAACCAAGCTCTTTCTGGCAAGGCATTTACTAACTTTTCAAAAGTTGTCTTATCAATAACGGAACCTGTTGGGTTATTCGGATTACATAACCAAACGATTTTGGTATGTTCATTGAATTCCGCAATGATTTTATCGGTTTCAATCGTATATTGTTCATTTAATGGGACGGTAATAACTTTTCCACCCATGATTTTTGAGATTTGTTGGTACAACAAGTACGATTGTTGTCCAGTAATAATTTCATCGCCATCTTCCAATAGGGTTTTTGCGACTTCATCTAAGACATTTCCGGCTCCATGTCCTAGGCTGACCCAATCACTTGTTACCCCATAATCTTCAGCAATTAATTCCTTCAATTTTACATAGTTCTTTTCGGGATAAATATTGATACGGTTTAACTCCGACTGCATGGCTTTCAATGCTTCTGGATAGGGTGCATACATATTTTCGTTTGACCCTAACTTCACAACCGATTTCAAGCCATAATCGGCCATGACCTCATCGGTACTCTTCCCTGCGACATACTTGTCACACACATACGCTTCTTTTCTAATTCCTTTCGCTTCCATATATATTTCCACCTTTCCATAAAAAAAGCGCTATGCTCTCTAAAGAACATAACGCCTTCGTTAATATATACGTGCATTATACGAGCCTAACTCGCCAATTGTCAATTATTAATTCTTCTTTCTTTATCCGATTTACCAAGGAAAATATAACCAAGAATGAAAAATAAAGCTAAACATGCGATGGCTACATTGATGGATTTAAAGGTAAAAGAACCAATTTCAAACACACCACCTGTTAATAAACCAATCTTCTTTACCACAAAAATAACAAACGATCCAAGGAAAGATGCACCTTTGGCAAAGATGTCATAAATTCCAAAGTATTCGCCTCCATTTTCGTTAGGAATAATCTTGGCATAATAGGAACGTGACAAAGATTGAATCGAGCCTTGGAAACAACCAACGCCGAAAGCCATGACCGCAAATTGCCATAAACTCTGTAGCGATAAAGCATAGATACAAACGACGGTATAACCGACAATACAGACTTTCATTAACGAAACCGTACTGTGATTTCGCGATAAACGAGCAAAAACCAAGGAGCCACCAAACGCAACAACTTGCGTCAATAATAAGAAGACAACTTGTCCTACTGTATCTAGACCAAGGTCCGTTCCCAGGTTAATACAGTTATCGATAATCGTTCCAACTCCATCAATATATAAGAAGAATGCAATTAAGAAATATAAGACTTTTTTATCTTCTTTGGCAATACGCTTTAAGGAACCGAAAATCTTCTGGAAGACTTTGCGAACACTTCCTTTAGTATCTTGTACATAGTATTTTTGTTGATAGTTTTTAAGTAGAGGAATAGTAACAATCAGCCACCAGATTGCCGTTACGCCAAAACCGATAATTTTTCCAACTTGCGGAGAAAACAACATGAAGTCTTTACTTAATCCGCCGCCGACAATATAAGCAACTAGCGCAATAAGAAAAGGAATGCAGGAACCTAAATATCCCCATGCATAGCCATAGCTGGAAACCACATCACTACGCTCTTCGGTTGTGACATCATTGAGCATCGAATCATAAAAGGTCAGCGAGGCCTGATAAGCAATTTTCGTTACAATATAGACAAATAAGAACAAAAACCAGGAACTCACAAATCCATTGAGAATACAGGCAATAATTCCAATTGCCAAGCTGGTTGAAAAGACGAATTTCTTTGTATCTTTATGATCTGCCAATACCCCACATACTGGACCAATCAGAGCAACCACAATGGTTACTACAGAAGTTGCCAAAGCCCAATACGCTGTAGCGTTATCAGAAGAAATCTTTCCTGGCCCAACACCAATGGCATCGGCCTTGAACCAAATGGGAATCAAGGAACACGCTAACATGGTATACGCTGAATTACCCACATCATACAAAACCCAACTAAATTCTTGTTCATTTAAATCCCGAAAGGGTTTTAGTTGATTTAACTTTCGAATAAAATTTGACATTTTCCTCACCTATTTCTGTAGCTCATTCACGGAATACCCTTGTTCTTCTTGATATGAATAGACTGGAATTGTTTGATAATCCGCCTTTGGTCCAAAAGTATGTTTAAAATAATCCATCAAAGGTTCCCCATGAACGAGATAATTCACAACATTTTGTGCAAGAACGGGATAATGTTTACTTGCCATCTCAAAGTATTTGTCTAAGCGTAGATTGGAATCTTTACAAACAGGATCTTCGCTTTTAGTTAAGAATAAATCTTTAAAAGAAGAAACGCCGACCAAATCCATAGCATGTCCGAGCACAAAGCGTTTGATATCACTGGAATCTTTTAATAGATTCAAATACATTCTTTGATCTTTAATGGTTTGATAGATAACCTTCTGACCAATATTTGGAAAACATTCCGCAATGGTATTTGCGACTGACTTCGAAGGCTTTAGCGATGTTGTCACCGAAGTTTTAATCGGATCATAGCCATCTTTAACTAATAAGTAACGATCAAATTGCGATTCAATCTTTCCATGACTTGCCGTAGAAGTTTCATCTTTTCGTTCAATATAGCCATGGCAATACGAATCTAATACAAAATGGCAGGTAAACCCTAATACATAGGACAAATAAGCCGTCTTATCCATCACAGGAGAATAATTCTGCGCAAATTGTTCCAATAAAGATTTATATGATGCATCATGTAATTGATTTCCATATTCATTAATTTTATTGGCTTTTAGACAATGATAATAAAAGAAAATATCCGGTCCATGAACACCATAATCAAAAACTTCACGATTCGAACGAATCATTGTCTGAAGATCTTGATCCAAAGTAGGTATACAAGTATTCCCAAAACGCCAATGTGCATAAGTAGTTGGCATAATAAAATCACCTCAAATCTATTGTACCAATAAAACATCAAAAGAATGTAAAAAAAAAGACATAGGTAATACTATGTCCAACTTAGTCTGTAACAACCGTTACATTCTTAGCTTGTGGCCCTCTGTCACTTTCTACTAAATCGTAAGTAACTTTTTGCCCTTCTTCTAAAGTTTTATAGCCATCAGAATTAATTGATGAGAAATGTACGAAGATATCTTTTCCTTCTTCATCTTTAATAAAGCCATAACCTTTTTCGGCATTAAACCATTTTACTGTACCAGTCATATTGGCACCTCCTCGCACTTCCGCTTAATCGTATTGTATCACTACTTTTGCGTAAAATTCAACAAAATTTGTCCGCTTTTCACATACAATATAGCGTTTACATTTTTACAACTCAATTTTTCTGTTCAACCCGAGAAGACAAAGATTACTTATTGATTCTTATGCAGCAATCTTTGTTGAGGAATTGTCCATGTCACTTCTACATATTTTAAATAGAACCAAAAAACAAGCTGTACGCTACACAGAAAAAAAGCCAATCAACCCATACATAAAGACTAATCGGCTTGTTTCCTGTAAAACAAAAATTACGCTTCTGGTTTGTATCCAGCTTCTTGAATGGCGGCAATACCTTTTTCTTTATCTCCGACAAAAGAAGCTGTTTTGGCCTCCAAATCCACATTCACTTCTTGCATTCCCGCTTTTTCTAAAGCTTCTTTCACATGACCCACACAATGATTGCACATCATATCTGCAACCTTCACTTGATTTACTGTACTCTCTGACATATTCTTTTCCTCCTTTTTTATTTCACTTGGAATATATCCAGCATCCACAACAGCTTGACGGATTGCTACTTTACTGGTCTTTTCATCCATCGTAATCTTCGCAATTCCATCTTCTAATGTGATGTTCACGTCTTTTACACCAGCCACTTTGCGAATAGCACTTTCTACCGTTGCGACACAATGGTTACACATCATGCCATCTACATGCATCGTTACTTGCATCGTTGGTCTTTGGGCTGATATAACTTGCGGCTTGGATACTTGAACTTTCGTTTCTATCTTTTTTGGTTCAAAGAAACGCAAGCGCCAAGCATTGCTGCAAACAAAAATACTTGATAGGGACATAGCCGCTGCGCCATACATAGGTGACATGCTCCAGCCAGTAAATGGTTGAAGAATACCCATTGCCAGTGGAATACCCACTACATTATAGAAGAATGCCCAAAATAAGTTTTGTTTAATATTACGCAAAACTGCCTGGGATAATTCGATGGCGGTATTCACATCCAATAAACTGTTCTTCATTAACACCACATCGGCAGAATCCATCGCAATATCCGTTCCCTGGCCTATCGCAATACCAATGTCCGAACGAACTAAGGCAGGAGCATCGTTGATTCCGTCCCCAATCATTGCCACAAATTGACCTTGGGCTTGTAGACGCCGAATCTGACTTTCTTTATCAGCAGGCAGCACTTCACTAATTACTTCATCAATCGCTAGATTTTTCGATAATGCCAAAGCTGTTTTCTGATTATCTCCGGTCAACATCACAACATGAATACCTTTATTTTTAAAGGCTTGAATAGCTTGTTGCGAAGTTGTTCGAATCGTATCTGCTACCCCAATCATTCCCAAAATACTATTTGTGTCACTAAAGAGTAATGGGGTTTGGCCATTAGAAGCCATGGCATCGAGTTCTGCTTTTACTTCAGAAGATAAAGTTAAACCACTTTCTTCCATAAACTTTTGGTTGCCCGCAAGATAATTCTTTTGATGAATCGTAGCTCGTACACCCCGACCTGTAATATTCTCAAAAGTATTACAAGCTTTTAAACTCAGACCTTTTTCTTTGACATAGTTGACAACTGCTTGACCCAAAGGATGCTGGCTATTCTGTTCCATACTTCCAGCCATTTCTAAAAAGTCTGTTTCCGATAGATCAGAAAATAATTGTACTTTTTGCACCGAAGGCTTGCCGGAAGTAATCGTTCCGGTTTTATCTAAAACAATTGTATCAATCCGATGTAAGTTTTCTAAACTCTGGGCATTTTTCAAAAGAATTCCAAAACGTGCTGCTTTTTCTGTTCCCACCATAATAGCCATCGGTGTGGCAAGACCTAGCGCACATGGACACGAAATCACTAAAACACTAATGGCATTATTTAAAGCTGTCTGGAAGTTTTGGGATAGAAACATCCATAAGACAAAAGTAAATAAGGCAATTCCCATAACTACTGGAACAAAGACGCCGGCTACTTTATCCGCAATACGGGCAATTTGAGCTTTCGAAGTTCCTGCCTCATCGACCAAACGGATAATTTGGCTAAGGGTTGTATCATCGCCTACCTTTTCAGCTCGGCACTGAAATGCCCCATTTTCATTCATGGTTGCCGATAATACTTGATCGCCGACTTGTTTTTCAACTGGCATACTTTCGCCCGTAATGGCACTCTGGTCGACATACCCTACACCTTGAATCACAACACCGTCCACAGGAATACGCTGGCCTGGTTTTATCAAGACGATATCATCTTTAACAATTTCTTCACTAGCTATGACTTGTTCTTTGCCTTCACGAAGAACCGTTGCCTTTTTCGGCGTTAAATCCATCAGTTGACTCAAAGCATCCCCCGTTTTCGATTTGGAACGAGACTCCAGATACTTTCCTACGGAAACCAAGGTTACAATCATCGCCGCTGAATCATAATACAAAGAGTGACTAGACATATGAACCAGTTCCATATTGCCCCGTCCCATCGCATAGGCCATTATAAAAGTCATTGCCAAGGCATAAAGATAGCTGGCACTCGATCCTAAAGCAACCAAACTATCCATGTTCGGTGCTTTTCGTAGTAAGCCTTTAAACCCATCGACAAAGAAATGTTTTTGAATGATTAAGATAATAGTTGCCATCAACAATTGCACCAAAGTATTAATCATTCGATTTTCCATCCCACTTAGAATGGCTGGCAAAGGCCAGTGCAACATTTCTGCCATCGCAATATACATTAAAGGAATCATTAGAATAACCGAAGCCCATAAACGTTTACGTGCTTCTTGACTAGCCTTTTTTGCACTTTCTTGTCTTTGATTCCATTCTAAACGTAGAGATGAAGGTGTCTTTGCGGATGTAGGTTCTTCTTTACGCTTAGCGCCATAACCAATTTTTTCTACCGACGCAATAATCGCATCCGCATCCACTGTGTTTTCATCATAGTCTACCTTCATGGAATTTCCCAACAAAGAAACATCGACATTGTTTACGCCATCGAGTTTCTGTACCGCTTTGGTCACATTGGCCTGACAAGCTGCACAACTCATTCCACTTACTTGAAAACGTTCAATCATCTATACCACCTACTTCAGCTTTTTCACAAGCTCCATAACTTCTTCCATGATTGTTTCATCGCCTGCTTTAATGTCTTCGGTTACACAAGTTTCTAAATGCCTCTGCAACAAAATATAGCCAAATGACTGCAAGGCCTTTTCAATTGCCGCCACTTGAATTAAAACATCTCCACAATAACGATTCTCTTCAATCATTTTTTCGATTCCGTTCATTTGTCCTACAATACGATGAATCCGATTTTTGAGCTGTTTAATCTCTTCTTCATCTCTTGGAACAAATTGATGTTGTTTACAACATGACATACAATATACCCCCTATAGGTATTTTTATCATAGTTTTTTCTCCCTTTTTTGTCAACGATGACACCTTGCTGAGAAATCTTAAAAAGACTATACTATGGAATTGGAAAGAAGGAATATCTATGTCTACAATTTTTCCCAGAGAAGAAAAAGCTGAATTGCTTTTTGAAAAGATCCTAAGCAACCCCAAAGCTTGTCGTCAGCTGCAACAAGTCTTCTATGAAGAATTAGAGTCTGGTGATGAAGTTGTCCATGCCAATTTATCGTCCCAGGAATTTGTAACCAGCTTGCTATCCGCTTATGCCAATAAAGATTTAACTGCCTTTTTAATGGCCATTTGTCAAAACAGTATGTTTGATTTATTGCGCCAAGCACATCTCGCACCTTTTAAATTCAATGCCGATGGCGAACAAAATCCAATTCTATTAACCAATGAAGAAGGGGAACTACTCGATCAAGATCAAATCAAAGTGCATCCCAAAGATTATCAACGCTTTAAAAAAGCCTTTAAAACCCATGATCACATGCACATGTATTTAGCCAACGGCTATCGCAAAAAGCACAGCTATAATCCAGATACAATGCAAGTTGAGTCATTTAAAACCGATGAATACACCGGTATATTATTATTGTACGAATGCCCAGATACCATCCAAAAAGAAACCGAAGCCCAAGCGTATGCCGCACTTTGGGATTTGATGATGGAATTCCAGGAACAACTTCCACACGCCATTATCTATTATGGACAAGATGGCCTGGAAGAAGGCGGACAACGTTATGATGAATTAGGTGTTTTCTTACATCTAAAACATTTTCATGATCGTCTAGAACAAAATATTGAAAAAGCGAATCAAATTGTTTTCCCAACAAAATAAAAAAGCCCACGCAATGTGGGTTTTTATGTGCAATACCGGAAAGTTCGATCCGTAAGAATACGGGCAAAGATCAAACCCAGTGGCAAGGCAAAAATAATCAATATAGCACTTGCGAACCAAGAAGCCGAATTTTGTAAAGACATTGCACCAAGATTATAAATTGCACGATACAAATACAATCCCGGAACCATTATAACAATCGATGGAACTGTCAAAGAAATTCTTGGATAACCAATTTTTGACTTTAATAAAGAAGCCAATAATCCCGCTAATAGTGCACCAATAAAAGCTGCAACAGCTGGTGGGCAATGACCCAAATCAACCAACTCTAAACGGGTCGTATTCGCAATAGCTCCAATCAGGCCTGCTGTAGCTGCCAGTTGAACGGGACTGTTAAACATGACAGAGAAGCCAAACACACCACAAAAACTGGCAATGATTCGGAAGATCAATTCTTGCCCCATCGATAATTGTAAAGGCAAGAAGTTATTGGGTTGTAAATGTAGCAACATAGCCATGATCCATGCCGTCAAAGTTGCGACCAGGATGACAATCAATGCATAGCTCAAACGTTCTAAACCCGAACGCATATCTAACTTTGCCAAGTCGATTCCACTGGTAATAAAAGGAAAACCAGGAATCACAAACAACATCGAACAAATATATCCCGATTCATGTAAAGCATTTATGCCAAACAAAGACTCTGTACCATAGAGCAAGAGTGCATAAACAAGACAAGCTGAAGCCACACTGGTAAAAATACCTAAAAATAAAGTGAAATGGTGTTTCGTCAACTTACAACGAATAAAGTTGCCAATTCCAGCGCCACAAAACGCAAAGAGCATTTCAATTGGCCCTCCGCCTAATAAAAAGGTAAAGGCACCACACGCTAAAGCCGAAGCCAAGCCTAAGGCAATTGGCGAATAAAGGCCATGAATCTGTTCAATTTCATCTAAGCAAGAATGCAGTTGTTCGCCAGTCATATGTTTTTCATTTTCGGCAAAATCTTGAACAAATTTTTCCAAGCGATTTAATTTTGATGTATTTACCCCTGTATTTGTCAAACACAAAGCTTGGGTGAAGCATTGCGTTCCATCAAAACAAGTATAATTAATCGACATTAATCCTATATCTGCTGTACAAGTGATACCCAACTCTTGGGACAAAGTATTCATGGAACTGCGCACTCGCCAAGCTCCTGTTCCACAAGATAAAAGCATCAGACCACAGCGACCGACAATCGATGACTTTTCAATTAAATCCGCTTCCGTAATAGGAACCTTCTTTTCATCGGTTGTCGTATAGTCATGCCATAAAACATCCATGTGATTTTTAGGAATCGCACTAGACATATTGATCACCTCTAAATCCCACTTGCTAGATTACTATCCTTTTTGTCAAAGTCAATTATTCCTTTTCCAAATGCAAGGTATGTTTTAATACCGTAGAACAAGCCAAGTCACCTAAGACGTTGACACAAGTTGCCCCCATATCACATAAAGTATTAATAGAAATATATACGCCTAATACTTGCGATGTAGGTAAACCGGCAATGGGACATAAGGCCGCAAACGCTGCAATAGCACCGCCAGGAACACCTGGCGTTCCAATACTTAGAAGTACATTACAAGCTAATACAGTAACCATTGTGCCTAAAGAAAGTTGAATGCCTAAGGCCGAGGCAAAGAAAGTAATCATAAATGACATTAAAATAGATACTGCATCCATGTTGATGGTAGCGCCTAAAGGTAAAGTCAAAGAAGTAATTTCTTCGGGAATATGAATTTTCTCACTGGCACATTTCATGGAAAGAGGAATGGTTGCACTACTAGAACAAGTTCCAAAGGCATTCAATCCAGCTGGTGCTACATCTTTAAAGAATTGAATTGGATTGTATTTTCCAATAAATTTCACCATACCCCCATAAATGATAAAAGCATATACATAGAACGTAATATATAGCGCAATCAATACTTGGGCCAATTGAATCATTGTTGAAATTCCATTAGAATGCATAACCGTTGCGATGCACGCAAAGACACCAATTGGCGTAACATACATAATCTTACTAATAATAAAAATGGATATTTCATAGACGGAATCACAAAGGTCCACAAATGGTTTAGCCTTTTCTTTAATGGCTAAACAGGCAAGACCAATAATGACCGCAAAAGCTAATACTTGTAACATATTCCCCGTAGAAAATGCCTCAAATGGATTGGCAGGAATAATGTTTTCTAAGGTATCCAATAAACCCGTAAAAGTAGCTGCTTCAACTTTTGTCTTAGTAGCAACAATATGTGCACCTTGACCTAAACGTAGAACTCTAGGTAAAACTAGACCAAGTCCAGAGGCCAAAGCCGTCGTTCCGGTATACCAGCAGATCGCATGAAGCCCGATTTTTCCGGTTTTTGCGATATCTCCAATACCAATGATTCCCATAACTAAGCTTGTAAAAACCAGTGGGAAAATCATCATTTTCAAAGCTGACATGTAAATTGTTGCGATAACCGTCAATACGGTATTCAACCATTCTGGCATCACAATGCCAACAATAACCCCTGCCACTAATCCAATAAAGATTCCGACAGTGATATTCATTCCTTTTTTCTTCATAGATTTTCTCCTCAACGAGTTCTATTGTAGCATACTATCAATTCTTTTCCTTTTCCAATAGCCACTTTTTCCGATACACTCCGCCCGCATAACCCGTCAGGCCTTTTTTTCCGATTACACGATGGCAAGGAACGATCAAACTAATCGGATTTTTGCCTACAGCCTGCCCAATCGCATGCGAACCTTTCGTACTGCCAAAGATTTTTCGACTTATATCACCATACGTCCATGTTTGTCCATAAGGAATTTCTAACAAAGCTTGCCATACCTGCTTTTGAAAAGCTGTTCCCTGCAAATAAAGAGGAGGAAGAAAATCTGGATTCTGTTCGGAAAAGTATACATCCAGCCATTGTATCGTACACTTTAAAACGTAATTCACTTCTTGTTTCGCCTCTTTCCAATCAAAAGGGGCCTTACCATCATCAAACCATAGGGCAAGTAGACTTTCTTCATCACTTAATAAACGCAGGGTTCCAATTTCGGTGGGATAAGTTATTGTATATTTCATAGTTCTAATCTAACAGAAAAGGAATCATTTTGTTTAGGCATATTTTCCATAATAAAAAAATCCGAAGGATGAAAGTTCCCTTCCATCTTTCGGATATTATTTTTCCATTCGATATTTTTTCAACAAAGCACTTAATTCTGGTAGAGTCTTCTCAAAACTAACGCCATACCATGCTTGATTTTGATCTTCTAGTGTTGCCTTGATTGTAGAAACAGTATAATCCGCTGCTAGTTGAAACGCGTTCTTCAAAGGGATGCCTTGCACTAAAGCGCCGACAGCTGCACTAGAGAACAAATCGCCCGTTCCATGATAAGATACGCCAACTAAATCGGTTTGTACCTTAAAGGTGGTTTGATTCTTGGCATCATATCCATAGACACCCGTCTTGCCTTCTTCTAAGCTTACCCCTGTAATTGCCACAATATCTGAACCAAAATCTGCCAGTTTATGCAACATATCTAGAATATAGGTTTCATCATATGTCTCTTTATATACATTTCCTGTCATTAATGCAGCTTCCGTAATATTGGGTACAATGACATCTGCATGACTACAGTATTCGGCATTAGCGGCTATATAGCTTTCTTGAAATCCAGAATACAGCTTACCTTTATCGGCCATCACCGGATCAATAAATACCAATGTATCTTCTTCTTTAAACATCGCAATGATGTTTTCAACAAGTTGAATTTCTTCTATTGATCCCAAATAGCCCGTATAGATGGCATCAAAATGTACATTCTGTTTTTTCCAGTGCTGTGCAATTGGCATCAACTGATCCGTTAAATCTTTGTACGTGAAATCTTTAAACATCGTATGTGTGGAAAGAAGGGCTGTTGGCAAGATAACCGTTTCTACTCCCATTGCCGAAATCACGGGTAGGGCAATAGTTGTCGAACAGCGTCCTAAACAAGATATATCTTGAATGGATAAAACACGTTTCATAAGCTAGTCCTCCAAATTCATAAAACGATTCATTTTTCGGGTATCCCCCGTTTGATTACTGATCCATTCCAATTCCGTACGGATAATGTCTTTCATCACCCAGCTTGGCGAAAAACGATAGATTTCATCTTTACAATGATCCCACAGATAATTCTCTAGAGTTTGCAGGGTTTCCCCTTTGTTCTTTAAACAATAATATGTATAAATGGACTTATACATATGATCTTCACATTCAATATCTCTTTGTTCCACCAATTCATCGGGTAATGGCTTATTTAAAAGGGTGGAAATATAGTTCAAAAAGATAATTTCTGGAAAAAAGTATGTTTCATCTGCTACAGAGCGCAAGAAATACAACCAGGCTTGTTCATAATTCTTCTCAATAAAGTAATACAATCCCACAACATGATAAAACTCATAGACATGCGGATCGTTGCTTTCTTCTTGTAGGATTGGATTCTCCAATACGACATTGGCATAACTTTCAAAAGCATTGGGTTGAATTTTTAAAACAATGAACAAACGACTGATTTGGGTTTGAAAAGCCACACGAACATTATTCTCTTGCCGACAAGCTTTTAAAAGATCTTCACAATAATTGGCTGCATCATAATAATCTTCCCAAGTAATAAAGAGGTTTAAAATGCGATAGCGATTTCGCAAAGCCTTTAAAGAAAGCAGACCATGTTCTTCCATCCAATTTCGATCAATTTCATCTTCCGTATGTTGATGAATATATGTCAAAAGGAAATGGCCACAGATTTCTTTCATATAGCGATCCAAAATCGGATAGTACAAAAGTAATGAGGCAAAGCTACGCGAAGAACAATCCACTTCTTGCATACATAATAAAGCTTTATGGGTAATGGATTCCAAGGCATATTCATCCATCGATTCCAGTTCTTTTAAATAACGATTCAAACGTTTATAGAAACTGGCCATTTGATCAAATTCCAAGTCTTCTAACATCTCTTTCGCATTCGCTATATAATTGGATGCCAAACGATCATCGTAGTTATACGCAAAGCCCAGTTTCTGTAATAAGTATTCATATATGGAAGAATCCGAGAGTGGTTTACCTTCAAGAATGCTTTGAAATTCAGGTTTGGAACAAATGCCACATATAAATAAATCACTGCTTTGATCCGGATGATTTCTTAACCATTTTTTCAATTGAAACGAAAGAAAGGCACCTAAGCGAATCTTGTCTTTATCGGGTATACCTAATAACATGCAAATCTCCTTCCATCTGAACAATATTCTAGCACAGAACAAAGATGCTCTGTATAATTTAAATACAAGGAGATAAGAAATATGAAATTAGCCATCATTGGAACTGGCATGATTGTTGGCTGTGCTCTAGAATGCCTGGAACAAATCCCAAGCATTGAACGCAAAGCCATTTATGCCCGCCCTCACAGCAAAGACAAAGCGCAAGACCTAGCGCAAAAATATGCGATTCAAGAAGTCTATACGGATTATGACCAACTTCTAGCCCATGCAGATTGCGATACCGTTTATATTGGTCTGATCAATAAAGTACATTACGAATATGCCAAAAAAGCTTTATTGGCCAATAAACACGTGATCTTAGAAAAACCCTTTTGTGTAAATGCCCAAGAAGCCAAAGAACTCATTGATTTAGCTCAAGAGAAAAAACGTTATCTCTTTGAAGCTTTCCGACCTTTGCATACACCGAATTTTTTAAGCATTAAAGAAGATCTTCCAAAGCTCGGACCCATCAAGTGTATTCAATGTAACTATTCCCAATATTCATCTCGCTATAATGCTTATAAAGAAAAGAAGGCTCTGCCAGCCTTAGATCCTAAACTTTACGGCGGATCCCTCTATGATATCAACATCTATAATGTTACATTTGTGGTTGCCCTATTCGGTTTACCAAAACATGTGAAATATTATGCCAACCTCGGCTTTAATGGCGTAGATACCTCTGGTACCGTATTTATGGAATACGATCATTTTTATGCTTTATGTACAGGTGCAAAAGATTCTGATAGCCCTGGTCATGCCTTGATTCAAGGCGAAGATGGGTATATATCCATTGACGATGGAGCCAATCTCATCGGTTCCTATCATCTATGCATACATAAAGAAAGCACACACATCAACAAAAATCTCTATTCGGATTGGATGATGCATGAATTCAAGGATTTCGAAGAAATGATTGAAAAACAAGAGTATCAAAAAATGCGTGATTACTTAAAAATCACCTATGAAACAATGCAAGTTGTAGATCAAGCCATTGCCTCCATTCCATATGGCATTGAAAAAGCGAATCACTAACGATTCGCTTTTTTGCTTATTACTTTTTATATCCATTAGGATTTTGTTTCTGCCAGTTCCAAGAATCACGACACATGTCTTCAAGATTTCGTTTGGCTTGCCAACCTAAAACTTCTTTTGCTTTATCGGCATTTGAGAAACAAACGGCTAAGTCGCCTTCTCTTCTTGGCCCAATTTTATAGTTCAACTTCAAATTGTTCGCTTTTTCAAACGCATGCACAATATCCAAAACGGAATAAGGGGTTCCGGTTCCCAGGTTAATAATATCTACACCTTTGCGAGTTTGGGCATATTCTACGGCCTTAACATGACCTTCTGCCAAATCACAAACATGAATGTAATCACGTAAACATGTACCATCTGGTGTGTCATAATCCCCACCAAATACAGTTAAACATTCTCTTTTTCCAATGGCTGTTTGTGAAACATAAGGCATTAGATTATTTGGAATACCTTGAGGATCTTCCCCAATGGTTCCAGATGGATGCGCTCCAATTGGATTAAAGTAACGTAACAAGATAACCGATAAATCTTTATCTGCATAAGCGGCATCACTTAAAATTTGTTCCATCATCCATTTTGTCCAACCATATGGATTGGTACAAGTTCCCTTTTTCATTGTTTCATATAATGGAGACGCATTTTCTGCTCCATAAACTGTAGCACTAGAAGAGAACACAATTTGATTGACGTGATTTTCTTTCATCACTTCTAATAAAGTAAGGGTTGTATCAATGTTGTTGCGGTAATAGGCAACCGGTTTTTCTACCGATTCTCCAACAGCTTTTAAACCCGCAAAGTGAATCACGCAATCCACAGGTTCTTTCTTGAATACAGCATCCAGGGCTGCTTTATCTTTTACATCAACTTCATAATGGGGAATTTGTATGTTTGTTAAAGCTTCAACACGCGCAATAGCTTCGGGACAACTGTTATCATAATTATCCACAATGACAACTTCATGTCCTGCTTCAATTAAAGAAACCGCCGTATGGCTTCCAATATATCCGGCTCCGCCAGCTAGTAGTACTCTCATATTATTTTATTTATTTCTCCTTTGAAACAATTATACCACCTGTTTTCCAAATAGAGTTAGCAGGTACAACACCCCGGACACAGCTCACTGGATAAACATTGGAATTTGGTCCGATGACTGTACCAGGATTTAAGACACTGTTACATCCAACTTCTACATGATCGCCTAACATAGCTCCGAATTTCTTTAATCCAGTTTCAATGTTTTCTGGTCCATGTACGACAACCAAAGTTTTATCGCTCTTTACATTTGAAGTAATAGATCCAGCGCCCATATGTGAATAATATCCTAAGATACTATCGCCGACATAGTTATAATGAGGAGTTTGAACATGATCAAATAAGATGACATTTTTTAATTCGACACTATTACCAACAACGCAATCATTTCCAACTAAGGCACTGCTGCGAATAAACGCACAATGACGAACTTCGGTATTCGCACCAATAATACATGGAGCCCCTAAAAAAGCTGTTGGCGCAACGATAGCAGTTTCATGTACCCAAACTTGTGGGCTTACTTCTTTATATTCCTTTGGTAGAGTTGGTCCAAGGGCTAAGATAAAATCTTTAATTCCCTTTAATGCTTGCCAAGGGTAGGTAAACTGTTCTAAATAAGGTTTCGCTAAAGTGTGTTCTAAATCATACATTTCTTGAATTTTCATATTTCTTCTCCTTTGAAAAAAAGCAGCAAAATGCTGCTTCTTATTGACTGATTACATATGGAGGCTCTTCACCCATTGTTACAGCTTCAATGTCTGTTTTAGCCTCACTAATACTATTTTCATCTGGATAGACAACGGATGCATTGTCACCTAATTCGTAACAATAATCGGTTCCACCATTTCCATCAAGACTATTGGAATAAATCTTCCAAGAACCACCATTGTTTAATTGACTCTTAACTAATGCAGAAATATCATCCATTCCCATATTGGTATGGAATGTAGAAGCTAAGCTTTGCATAATGCTCGCATAGTTTGTCAAAATAGATGGGCTCATCAATTTATTCAAAATACCTGTTAATACACGCATTTGGTTCTTTCCACGTTCTCTATCGCCGGAAGCAAACGAATAACGTTCACGGGCAAAATCTAATGCTTGAGAACCATTCAATTCGATATTACCTTGTTTAAAGGTATATTCACCCGTCGAGAAATCTTGTGGGTTATTGACGGTAATACCACCTAAGGTATCAACCAATTGCGTAACCGTTTGGAAACCAACTTTTACGTTGTAGTTAATATCAATATCCATGAAGTTTTCAATCGTCATTTCGGTTGTTCCTACACCATGAAGTCCGGTATGCGTCAACTTATCTTTTTGTCCATTGGCACATCCCATACTTTCATCACAAACCGTTGTAACATAGTAGTCACGAGGAATACTTGTCATTAAAACCGTACGAGTTTTTGGATTAACCGTAACAATCATATCCACATCACTACGGCTGGTTTCCTCTACACTACCACGTGAATCACTACCACTGATCAAAACATTAAAAGCTTTTGAAGTAACATCGGTTGTTGTAGAGGTATCGGCTTTCTTTACTGTATAGTTATAAGAATAAATTGCTTTGATTTCATCTTCGATGTTTTCTTGACCTTCTAAATCTTCAATCATAGATAAATTGGAAGAATCAATCATCATCAAATCAATCTTTTGGCCTTTAAAATCATTCACCAATTGAATTGTTGAATCATATTCTTGTACAGTGAACTTCTTTCCATAAGATTTTAATTCGGAACATGCCTTGTCTGTATACTTACGTGCATTGTTCTTTAAAATTCCAATTGTTTGGCCATTTAAGTCATCTTCACTCTTTAATGGGCTTGTCTTAAGGGCATACAAAACAATCACATGTTTTTCAATGGTTTTATTTTGTGTCATCGTGCTTAAAGCACCACTGGTATTGATTAAATAGTAAGAACCTAAACCACTACCAAGTGCTAAAACCACTGCTAATACACATCCAATAATAGAAACAACTAAATGTTTGCTGAGGGCCAGTAAAAAGACTAGGCATACCACAATCAACAATAAAACCCCGATCATGCCCACAAACATCGTTGGCAATACATTTAAACGAATGAGTGACAAAAACAAGAAAGCCGATAATAAAAGGGCAACAATTCCAAAATACAATCCTGGCTTTTTCAAAGTTTTCATTTCTATTCACCTCCAGTGATAGAAGATAATACCGTAAATGATGCTGCATCTACTGTAATTGTATTTAATAAATCATTCAGGTGGAACGTCACAATATATTGTGTTCCATCCGAACTTGTTGTGCAACCAAGGTCAGTTACATCGGATTGCGTTACACCAACATTTGCCAAGGCAGCATTAATAGCCTGCGTTTGGTTCTCATCAAAGGTTTCCTTTTTGTTCTCCTTTGTACTTGGCGTACTCTTTTTAGTTTCCGTCTTTTCTTCTTTAACTGGTTCTTCTTTTGTAGTTTGCGAATTTCCACTAGCTTTTTTACCATAGCTACGATCTTGGATAATTCCATCAAAGCCAATCTTGTAATTATATGAACCAGATGGGGTATCAAAACTTACTGAATAATAATTGCTTCCTTTTTCTATAGAAACATTTTCGCATTCACTTTTGCTGGCATTGGCATCATCACGCGCTACCTCTAAGATATCTTTTTTCGTAATATTTAAATTTCCACTTCCACATGCCGTCAATAAAAGGGAACAAGCAATGGCACAAAGAATTTTTTTACGCATTGTCTTTGTCCTCCTGACCATAACCATAGCCGTAACCATAGCCATAATGTTTATCAGAGAATTCTTCTACTTTATTTAATACGATTCCAAATACATTTCCACCGTTTCTTTGAACATCGTTAATTGCACTTTTTACTTTTCGTTTATCAGCCGTTTTTGAATCTACGACAAATAATACACCATCACTGACATTACATACAGGAATGGAGTCACTCGATACCGCAATTGGTGGACAGTCTATAATAATATATCCAAATGATTTACGTGCCTGGTTTAAGAAAGCACCTAAGCGACGAGAACCTAAAACTTCACTTGGATTTGGCACTTTATGCCCGGCTGTAATAACGGATAAAGTTTCTCCATTAGGGAATACGTGTTCTTGAACTCCATCGTATTCGCGAACTGGTGTTTCTTCTTTAAATTGACTCATGATATTAGAAAGTCCTGAGCGATTACTAATATGCAATAATTTATGTACACTTGGGTTACGTAAATCACAGTCAATTAATAATACATTTTTATATTTAGCTGCCATGATTCGCGCTAAATTGGTAGATACTGTACTTTTTCCTTCATTAGGTGCTGTACTAACTACATTGATAACTTGGATCTTATCGTCCATTTGAGAAAACTCAATATTGGTCCGCAATCCCCGGTATATTTCATCTACATCAAATTGATTTCTTTTCTTCTTTGCCATCTCTATCTCCTAAAGAATCCAAAACGTTTCTTTTTCTTCTTTTGTACAACTGTTAAATCTTCCACAGGTCGACCTTCTAAGATTGCTTGTGGATTGGAATAAAATAGTAAATCCGCGTTTTCTTTTCCTAGCCGTTCTTCTACTTCCTGGTAGGCATCACTCAAACATTCCACGCGCCGTCCGCTACTACGATGCGTATCGGTACAAATTAAGTGTCCCACACCTTTTTCTAACAATTCCCAGGCATTGTCTTGCACTTGGCTGCCGCTCATTCCCATTAAGGAAGTTCGATTGATTTGTAGAACATATCCTTCATTTTGCCAGTTTTCAATGATGTCCCAATCCAATCCATGATGGAAGTACCGTTCGATATGCGCAATAACAGGTTTATATCCGCGCACACTACATTCATACAAGGTATCTTCGTGATAGGAAATTCGATGAATATCTTTAAGTACATTGTATTCTACTAACATGTATTTTGTACCATTGATACAAGGATACAAGCCATCATCCAAATACTGAATGAACTCACTGTTCATCATAACTTCTCCACCTAAATAGATAGGAAGCGAACTCATTTCTTTTAACTCTTTCTGGCGAGAAACAATTTCATCATATACACTTTGATCCAATTGTCCCGGAATAAAATGAGGGGTGCTGCAAATCGCCACAATCCCATCTTGTTGGGCTTGTGAGATTGCTTCCATCGCATCCATTTTATTGGGCATGCCATCATCAATCCCCCAGGCAACATGGGAGTGCATATCAATCATTCTAGACATTGTCAAAATCCGGAAGCTCACAGAAGACAGGAATGCCTAAATATTTTTCAGCTTCTTCTTTATTACGTAAACGACGATCAAATAACATCTTCAATACAGAATATCCAACGCCAAGAATAAATCCAATAAGCGCTGCCATCACACTATTCTTTTTCGCATTTGGTCCACTTGGAATATAAGATAATTTTGCCTTATCTACAATTTCAATATTACGTACATTCAAGTTTTTCATCATACGGTTCATAAATGTATTCACCGTATCATCGGCAATGGATTTTGATAATTTTGGATCATCTGTGGTAGCAGTAACGGTAATGATTTCGGTATCCGCTTCATTCTCCACCGTTAAACAATTACGCACATCTTCCGCACTTTCCAAACCAACATTTTTTGCCACTTCCGACATAATATTGTTTTGTGTGATCAAGTTCACAACGTTGGTAACCAACTTAGAGTTGGCAATTTGTGAATTGTAATCCAACGAACCACTTTCCGTAACTTGCGGTGTTAAATAAATCGAAGTGGAAGCAGTATAGGTTGGTGTAATAAAAAGTTTGGTGAACATAAAACCACAAACACCAAAAACCACAGTTAACACAACGATTAATTTAATGTTTTTCAAAAGACTGCGAAATAACTCAAGTAAATCAATTGTCATTTCTTCATCTTCTGGTTGTTGAATATCATTCATATTCAACTCGGTACGACTTAATCTAGTCTTAGCCATAATTTCCTCCTCTTATCCTAAACTTCATACTTGTGAAATAACCCCATTTTTTATTTCACAAAAATGAAGTCCTTTTTAACCATCGTCTAGTATATCATAACTTTTTCACACACACGACCGCTTTTCCCTATATATTATAGTTTTATAACGCATATCATCAAATAATTGAATAAAATAGTGCTTTTTGTGAATATTTAGGAAGATCTACCTATTTATCATGCTTTTCGGAATAAAAAAACAAAAGGCAATGTTACTTACCATCACCTTTTGTTCTTTTTGTTTATTATTTAGGAGAGAGAAATATATGAAGTTTATTTCATATTTGTGACCCTTATCTAGGTCACCTTTAAGATACAAAAACAATATCTAAAATTTTCCAATCTACTATGTGAAAACATGTGAATTTTTGCGCATATATGGCAGATTGTGGGTTGTTAAAATCTTTTTTATTTTTATTTCCTTTTAAAATGGTCCCATACATATTTTCTGAGAATTACAACACTTGATTTAATTTTTTTAAAACGTATACTGAATATGCTACGTAAGTTAATAGTTGAAGGTTCAACTATTTCATATAAGGAGATCATACTATGAATGTAATCAAAAGAAGCGGTGAAGAAGTAACATTTGATTTAGAAAAAATCTTCAATGCCATCAAGAAAGCAAATTTAGCTACTTTGCACACCCCAATGAGTGACGAAGATATTTTCAATGTTTCAAAAATCGTTGAAAACCAAGTAGAAGAATTAAACCGAAGTGCCAATGTTGAAGAAATCCAAGACCTTGTTGAAAGCGAATTAATGAACAAGAAATTCTTTAGTGTGGCACATAACTATATCACGTATCGTTATGAACGTGCTTTAGTGCGTAAAGCAAACTCTACCGATAAACAAATCATGAGCTTATTGGAACGCCAAAACGAAGAAGTGAAACAAGAAAACTCCAATAAAAACCCTTTAGTAAACAGCGTACAAAGAGATTATATGGCCGGTGAAGTTTCCAAAGACATCACCAAACGATTCCTATTGCCTAGAGAAATCACCGAAGCCCATGAACAAGGAATCATCCACTTCCATGACTCGGACTATTTTGCCCAACATATGCATAACTGCTGCTTAGTCAACTTGGAAGATATGCTGCAAAATGGAACTGTTATTTCCGAAACCGGAATTGACAAACCCCATAGTTTTGCGACAGCATGTAACATTGCTACACAAATCATTGCACAAGTTGCCAGTAGCCAATATGGTGGACAATCCATCACATTGAGTCACTTAGCTCCATTTGTACAAATCAGTCGTGATAAAGCTCGTAAAGAAGTAGCCGAAGAATTCCAAAAAGCTGGAATCGAAGTCAGCCAGGAAAAAGTTCAGGAAATCGCTGAAATGCGTGTACGTAGAGAAATTGAAAAAGGTGTACAAACCATCCAATATCAAGTCATTACTTTAATGACAACTAATGGCCAAGCACCTTTCGTGACCGTATTCATGTATTTAAATGAAGTCCCAGAAGGACAAACACGTGATGACTTAGCTTTAATTATTGAAGAAATGTTAAAGCAGAGAATTAATGGTGTTAAAAACGAAAAAGGTGTCTTTATTACTCCTGCCTTCCCTAAATTGATTTACTGTTTAGCGGAAAACAACATTGAACCTGACAGCAAGTACTATTACTTAACAAAACTTGCTGCACAATGTACCGCAAAACGAATGGTTCCTGACTATATCTCAGAAAAAATCATGAAAGAATTAAAAGGTGGAGACGTTTATCCATGTATGGGTTGTCGCTCTTTCTTAACTCCAGATCCGGTTAACCACAAATACTATGGTCGTTTCAACCAAGGTGTTGTCACATTAAACTTAGTAGATGTTGCCTGCTCTTCTGAAAGAGATATGGATAAGTTCTGGAAAATATTAGATGAGCGTTTGGAATTATGCGGTCGTGCGTTAATGTATCGTCATGAACGTTTATTAGGCACACCAAGTGATGTTGCTCCTATTCTTTGGCAAAACGGCGCTCTTGCTCGTTTAAAGAAGGGCGAGCCAATTGATAAATTGTTATTTAACAACTATTCAACAATTTCCTTAGGATACGCTGGATTATGTGAAATGGTTTATTACATGTTAGGTGTAACACATACTGATCCAAAAGGTGAAGAATTTGGTTTGAAAGTTATGCAACGATTAAATGATTGGTGTGACCAAAAACGTGCTGAAACAAATATTTCCTTCAGTTTATATGGCACACCAATGGAATCTACAACATACAAATTCGCCAAGTGTCTACAAAAACGTTTTGGAAAAATCAAAGGCGTTACCGATAAAAACTACATCACAAACAGTTACCATGTACATGTAACTGAAGAAATTAACGCTTTTGATAAATTGACCTTAGAATCAAAATTCCAACGTTTATCCCCTGGTGGAGCCATCAGTTATGTAGAAGTTCCAAATATGGAAAATAACATTGATGCGGTACTAGCCGTAATGAAACACATCTACAACAATATCATGTATGCAGAATTAAACACCAAGAGTGATTATTGCCAAGTATGTGGTTATACTGGTGAAATTCAAATTGTTGAAGATGAAAACCACAAATTGATTTGGAAATGTCCAAATTGTGGAAACACAGACCAAGAAAAAATGAATGTTGCACGCCGAACTTGTGGTTATATTGGAACCCAATTCTGGAACCAAGGTCGAACTCAAGAAATTAAAGAGCGTGTACTTCACTTATAAAAGATACGATTCTCGAAAGAGAATCGTTTTTAGAAAAGGAGATCAAAATGAATTACGGAACCATTAAAGAATATGATATAGCGAATGGACAAGGTGTTCGAATCAGCTTGTTTGTATCAGGCTGTACCAATCATTGTCCCTATTGTTTCCAACCCGAAACATGGGATTTCGACTATGGGCAACCCTATACAAAAGAAACCGAAAAAAAGATTCTTGATTTTTTACAAAACGATTTTATCCAGGGTTTATCTCTTCTCGGAGGAGATCCATTCGAATTTTCCAATCAAGAAGTCCTCGTTCAATTATGCCGTAAAGCGAAAGAAAAATATCCGCAAAAAGATATTTGGGCTTGGACTGGTTTTCTCTTAGACCAAGATCTACTTGACGGAGGAAAGCGTCACTGCGAAGTAACCGATGAACTCTTATCTTATATTGACGTATTAGTAGATGGACCTTTCATCCAAGAAAAAAAGAACATCCAATTAGCCTTTCGAGGCAGCGAAAACCAACGCGTAATTGATGTAAAAAAATCCCTGGCTCAGAAAGAAATTGTCCTTTACCTAGAATAATGTATCGAAATAGAAAGTCTTGACCGCAAAAAAATTTGCGGTTTTTTTATGAAATTTTATCCTTTTCTCTAAAAGATTCGTATTAATAAATAGACACAAATAGGAGGTAAAAAAATGAAACGTA
>QUIQ01000006.1 GCA_003480165.1 Firmicutes bacterium AM41-11
ATAGCAAGCTGCTGGGTTTTTTTATGTCTGACCTTTTATCTGCATGTAAGCCTGCGAACAGGCAAGCTGCTGGGTCATTTTTTTATGCCTATTTATATACCTTTCTTTGAAAGTTTTTTTTATTTTATATGAAAATTATTTTCAAACATTTTACATATTGACCATATTTTGGTCTTTTTTTAGAATAGTAGTGTTGGAGTGATAAGAGATTATGAAAATTGGATTTGATAATAAGAAATATCTAAAGATGCAATCAGAGCATATTCAAGAAAGAATATCGCAATTTGATGGAAAACTATATCTAGAATTTGGCGGCAAATTATTTGATGATTATCATGCAAGCCGTGTTTTACCTGGCTTTGCCCCTGACAGCAAGCTACAAATGTTGATGACTATGAAAGATGATGCGGAAATTGTCATCGCAATCTGTGCAGCAGATATTGAAAACAATAAACTGCGGGGAGACTTAGGTATTTCCTATGATCAAGAAGTTTTACGTTTAATTAAAGAATTTAGTTCGCGTGGTTTATATGTGAGCAGTGTAGTTATTACACAATATTCCCATTCAAAGGCAATTGATCGTTTTAAAGCGAAATTGAAACGTAGAAAGATCAACGTTTACCAACATTACTATATTGATGGCTATCCGACAAATGCTAAGGCAATCATCTCTAGTAATGGCTTTGGCAAAAATGATTATATTGAGACCACTCGTCCTTTAGTTGTCGTTACGGCACCTGGACCTGGTAGCGGAAAGATGGCAACTTGTCTCTCTCAGCTTTACCATGAAAACCTTCATGGAGTAAAAGCCGGTTATGCCAAATATGAAACTTTCCCTATTTGGAATTTAGACTTAAATCACCCGGTGAATTTAGCTTATGAAGCAGCTACAGCGGATCTAAACGATGTCAACATGATTGATCCATTCCATCTTCAAGCGTATGGAAAAATTACCGTGAATTACAATCGAGATGTGGAAATCTTCCCCGTATTAAAGAATATCTTTGAAGAAATTGATGGTTCTTGTCCTTACCAAAGCCCAACTGATATGGGTGTGAATATGGCTGGTTTCTGCATTAGTGATGATGAGGTTTGTTGCCAAGCGAGTAAGCAGGAAATTATTCGTCGTTATTATGAAACCTATACACGGTATATCAATGAAGAATGTTCGGTAGATGAACTTCATAAACAAGAATTAGTGATGGAAAAAGCGGGCG
This sequence comes from Firmicutes bacterium AM41-11, assembly GCA_003480165.1. Lineage (GTDB taxonomy): Bacteria > Bacillota_I > Bacilli_A > Erysipelotrichales > Erysipelotrichaceae > Absicoccus. The sequence goes on from QUIQ01000006.1 coordinate 1,218, forward strand.
TTTCTATTCAAGATCGGAAATGTGTTATAGCCGCCCAAGAAAAAGAAAAGGAAACGAAAGTATATTCTGGTGCGATTGAATTAGAAGATGGCACAATTATTACAGGAAAAACTACAAGCTTTATGGGAACTTGTTCCGCTACTTTAATTAATGCATTAAAGTATTTAGCGCATATTCCTGAAGCAGAAAATGTAATTAGTCCCAATGCGTTTGGACCAATTCAAGAGTTAAAAACACGATATTTAGGCAGCGTGAATCCTCGTTTACATATTCAAGAAGTACTTATTGCACTTTCTCTAAGTGCTCAAGATAATGAGAGTGCGAAGAAAACTTTAGAGGCTTTACCGCTTTTGGATAATACACAAGCTCACTTTACTTCGAATATCAAAACAGAAGATCTCACAATATTAAATCATTTAGGCATTCATTCGACATATGAAGCAGATAAAAGGTAGGACGATTATGGCAAAATCATTACCAAGCTCAGGTGCAGGAGCAACCCGCATTATTTTAAAGAATAAAGACGCTTTTCATTTCGATTTGCGTGAGAAAAAAGAAGAAAATGGAAAGATGAGTTATTTATACGATGTTTTTTATGAAAATGCGACAGGAACATTAAATATTCAAGTCGATCAGAATGAACCAGTTGTAGCCGCATTGAATTTAAGTCTCGGTAAAGTCATCACTTTAGCGAATGATGCGAATCTAAAAAAATTATGTAAATATGTGATGGAAAACACAAACAGCTAGTTAATCAACTAGCTGCGTTTTTCTTAATGTTTTAAAGACTCGAGGAATAGCTTCCAATAAGTCTTCTGGTTGGAAGCATGCGGGATCTAAATTTTGTTTGGCACATTCAGAGTGGATAAAACAAGCACTCATTGCGGCTTGGAAATCATCCCCTGATTGTCCATATAAGCCGGTTAGAATCCCACAAAGAATATCTCCACTACCTCCTTTGGCAAGAGCACTGTTGGGGCTTGCCAAGATGGCACATCGCTCACCTTTTGAAACAATGCTGATACTGGATTTTAAAACCAAGGTGCAATTGGGATATGCACGCGAAAAAGCTTTAGCGGCTTGAATCGGTTGTGCGGCAATGGTTTTTACATCCATGGATAAGATATAACTTAGTTCCTTTACATGAGGCGTCAAAATGGTTGGTGCACTACGTTTAAGCAGTTCACTTTGATCTTGTAGAGCCCAAAATGCATCCGCATCTAAAATAAGTGGTTTATTACTTTGTAAAGCGAGTTTTAGTAATTCTTTTGTGATGGCATTGCGGCCTAAACCATTTCCTATGGAAATTACATCATATTGCGAAACATTGTCTAAGAATATATTTAGGATGGCTTTAGAGAACTTACCATCCTGGCTCGGACAGACCAGTCGCATGGCACTATCCATCTTATAGGCAAGAATATCGGCAATACAATCCGGAATACATAGGGTTAAAGTTCCAATGCCACTTTTGTAACAAGCTTTGGCAGCCATTGTGATAGCTCCATGCATCGCTTGACTCCCACCAATCATAAGGGCTTTGCCAAAAGTTCCTTTATGGGAAAAGTCGGAACGCAAGGGAAGCTTTGCGTTATTTGCATCAATGAATACTGGTGCTTTTAGGTTCTTATGGGGAATTCCAATATCAAAACACTGAAGCTTTCCAGAGATGCGTAAACCATCTCCTACAAGATGCCCTTCTTTTAAACAATCCAGGGCATAGGTTTGGTCTGCTTGAATGGCACAACCGAGGATTTCTCCGGTAGTGGCATCAAGGCCACTGGCAATATCAATGGAAATGGTTTGAACGTTTGTTTCATTGATAGCTTGGATGATAGCTTTCCATTGCCCTTCAATCGGACGGGATAAGCCGTTTCCAAATAGCGCATCTACAATCAAGTCGGCTTTATCTAATGCCATTAAGAATTCTTGATAGTTTGTATGAATGGGATAGTTTAATGCTTGTAGAATTTCAAATTGTACGTTTTCCGATTCCGACATCGAAGTACCAGGTAGATAGATAAAAGGCCTTACACCTTTTTGATAGAGCAGTCTAGCTATGGCCAGCCCATCTCCACCATTATTTCCAGGTCCTGCCACAATCACAATATTATGCTTCTTTGTTTGTAGGATATGTTCTGTACAAACCTGAGCCGCATGTTCCATTAGTATAAGGGATGGAATATGATAGAGCTTTGTGGCATTTTCGTCTTCTTGTCGGGCTTGTTGGGCATTGCAAATATACATATTATTCAAAATCTACCGTCTTTGAGCATGCAATATAAGGAGCAAATTCTTTTTTACAAGCACAGTGCAAAGCGTTTTCTTGATAGGCATCTAAGTTTTCTTTGGGAAGACGAACAATTAAAGCTAAATCGAAACTTCGATCAGAATGTAAAAAGTCCATACCTACTTCCATTTCATCAACTAAATCAATTTTTCCTTGCATTTTGTTTAAAATATCTGCAACCTTTTGTTGGTTTTCCAAGGTGCATTCTTTTAATTTAAAAAATACGATATGTGTCATAGTATCACCTCGGTATTACTATATAATAGTTTTTAAAAAAATGCTTGTGCGAATCATATTGTGTTATAATTGGTACTCAAAAGGGGTTAACTATGTTAAAACAATCGAAGGTAAAAAATTCCATTGTACTATCTGGATTAGTTGGTACAGGTGGTTTATTTGTAGCTAAATTAATTGGTATCGTTTATGCGATACCCTTTTCAAGTATTTTAGGAAATGTAGAATACATGGGCTTTTATGGACAAGCGTATAACATTTATTCCTATGTTTTAAATGTATTTACAGCCGGATTTCCATTTGCGATTGCCACAATGGTTGCCAAATACACCGTCTTAAATGATACGAAAACCGTCTTGTTGGTAAAGAAAGTAGCCATATCGATGATGATGCTGATGGGCTTTGTCGGCATGGTCTTAATGATGGCTTTTTCTGGTGTATTAGCACCACTTATGGTTGCCAATAACGCTGCCATTATGGCCAATGTGCTTCGTTTCTTAGCTATTGCGCTCTTTTTTGTGCCTGTTTTATCGGCTTTTCGAGGCTATTATCAAGGTTTAAAAGAGATGGAAGAATATGCTTTCTCACAAGCATTTGAACAAATCTTCCGCGTTGGTTTTTTATTATCTGCGGCTTGTTTGATTGTCTATGGTCTACATATTGAACGGCGGTGGGCTTTATATACTTCGGTTCTTTCTACTTCTGTAGCAGCAGTTGCTGGAATTCTACAAATCATGCACTTTGACCGTAAGAAATCAAAAGAAATCGTTTCTGCTGCCAAGCAACAAGAAAAAGCCAGTTTACAAGAAAAAGCTATTTTAAAAGAATTATTTATCTTGGCCATCCCTTATTTGATTTCTTCGATTTTAGGTTATTCTCAATCCATCTTTAATGGGGTTTTATTACCAACCGGATTAAAGATGCATTATACATCCACGGATATGATTTCTACGATTATTTCGGCAACGAGTTATGTAGGGGTAAAGTTAACGGCCATTCCGATGGTCTTAGCTCCAGGATTTACAGCCGCGATTATTCCGCATATCACAACCGCTTTAACGCAAAATAATAAAAAGCTTGTGCGTAAAAATGTCATTGATTGTTTGAATGTAGTTTTATATATTGGCCTACCTGTTGCCTTCTGTTTGTTTGTATATAGTGCACCTTTAAACTATACCTTGTTTTATACCGATGATTTGGCAACAAGTACGATGGTTATACAGTGGTTGACTATTGAAGCAATTACCGGCTTTGTCCTACCAGTCGTGACCAATTTGATGATGGCTTTAAAACTGCAACCCAAAGTATTAAAGCGTTTGGCCATCAATGCTGTGATCAAAGGCGTTTTAATGGTTCCTTTAACAGCCTTGCTTGGATATGGTGGAGCTGTTATTGCTTCCTTAATTGCGGATGCTTATCTGATTATTTCTTGTCTCCATCAAATTTCGGTAGCATATCATATTTCTTACAATAAAGTCATTGCGGTTGTCTTACGAATTGGTGTTGGATTACTTGCTTTATGGCTTGTAGCGACTGGTTTAAACCATATTGGTTTAGATGGTTTATCAAATGGAAAACTCGTTTGTTTGGTGAAGATGTGCATCAATGGATGTATCAGTATGCTTGTATATGTAGCCGTTACGGTAGCTTTAAAAATACCGCAACTGGTATTTCATAAGTCCTTATCTATTCCAAGGGGGAAGAAGTAATGTTTGATGTGATTGTAATTGGAGGGGGTCATGCCGGAATTGAAGCTGCCATGGCAGCTAGCCGGATGCAAAAGAACACAGCCCTTTTAACAATGAATATCGATATGGTCGGTTCTATGCCTTGTAATCCCAGTGTGGGAGGACCAGCTAAAGGCATTGTCGTTCGGGAAATTGATGCTTTAGGTGGAATTATGCCAGTTGCAGCCGATCAAACGGCCCTGCAATTTAAAATGTTAAATACCACCAAAGGACCAGGCGTTTGGTCTTTACGGGTACAAAGCGATAAAGAAGCATACAAAAAGTTTATGAAACAAGCCCTGCTTAAACAAGAGCATCTAACGGTCATTGAAACGATGGTTGCTTCTTTATGGATTGAAGATCAGAAAGTACGTGGGGTTCATTGCCAAGATGGAACGAGTATTGAGTCTAAAGCTGTAATCTTGACTACCGGTACGTATATGACAAGTTCGGTATTGCGTGGCCATACGGCAACAAGTTCTGGGCCTGAATCACAACCAACGATCAATACGTTATCAGAGAGTTTACGGACTGCGGGAATTCGTACCTTCCGTTTAAAAACCGGTACACCACCACGGGTGAAGATGGATTCTATTGACTTTGAAAAAACGAGTGTACAACCCGGAACCGATGCTTTTCTTCGTTTTAGTGAAACGACAAAACCGGAAGAAGTCTTACCATTCTCGCAACAGGAAGTCTGTCATTTGATTTATACGACACCCAAAACTCATGAAATTATTCGTAGCCATTTAAAAGATTCGGCCATGTATTCAGGCTTAGTCAAAGGGGTAGGCCCAAGATATTGTCCAAGTATTGAAGATAAACTGGTCCGTTTTGCGGATAAACCAAGACATCAACTGTTTTTGGAACCCGAATCCAAATCGTTGGATACGATTTATATTCAAGGCTTTTCTACTTCGATGCCAATTGATGTACAAGAAGAAATGGTTCATTCCCTACCTGGCTTAGAGAATTGTGTCATTGAAAAATATGCCTATGCGATTGAATACGATGCCATTGATCCATTGCAGATGCATCCAAATATGGAAAATAAAATTGTCGAAAACTTATTTACGGCTGGGCAAGTAAATGGAACAAGTGGGTATGAAGAAGCCGCTGGCCAAGGTTTGATGGCAGGAATTAATGCAGCTTTGAAGCTGGATGGAAAAGCACCATTTATTCTACGTCGTGATCAAGCCTATATTGGCGTTATGATTGATGACCTTTGTACCAAGGGAACAAAAGAGCCCTATCGTTTATTGACTTCACGGGCTGAATATCGCTTATTGCTGCGTCATGATAATGCCGAAGAGCGTTTACTAGAAATGGGTTATGAAATCGGTTGTGTGGATGAAAAGCGTTACCAGACTTTTTGTCATAAACAAGAAGCTATTCAAAAAGCCATTGAAGATTTAAAAGAAGTACACGTAAAACCAAGTGATGCCTTGAATGCTTATCTTCAATCATGTGGGTTTGAACCTATGCAACGTGGCATGACCGAATATCAATTGTTGAAACGTCCAAAAGTGAAAATTTCTGATCTAACTACATTTACCAATGTGGATTTTGGTGAAGAAATCAATTCACATATTGAAATTGCGATAAAATATGAGGGGTATATTAATAAAGCAAAGCGAGATGCGAAACATCTTCAACAAATGGAAAGCGTGGCCTTACCAAAAGATTTAGATTATGCCCATATGGATAATATTTCTTTAGAGGCACGTCAGAAATTATCGGAGATTCGTCCCGCTACACTTGGACAAGCTAGCCGTATTTCAGGCATTAATCCAAGTGATATTGCGATTTTGGCAATGAAAGTGCGATAGAAAAGAGGGGACTATGGCAAAGGCAAAAAAGCGAAAAAAGAATCGATGGATCTATCTTGTGTTGGTAGGTGTCATTTGTCTATGCGTTGGGTCGGGAATCAAAGAATTAAAAACGACCGTGGACTTAAAAAACAGTATTGAACAATCCAACACTAAGCTCAAAGAACTTAAGGCAAAGCAGACGGATTTAGAGAAGAAAAAGAAAAATCTTTTAGATCCTGATTATATTGAATATATTGCACGGGGGAAATACTTAGTCACAAAAGAAGGGGAACAGGTATTCAAATTTCCGAGTACAAAACAAGAAGATTAGCAGGCACGATAGAGTGCCTGTCTTTTTTTTGAATTAGACATTTTGACATTTGTCATATATGATAATAGAAGACTTAGGAGTAGGGATGAATCATTCAATTTTCAGTTTTCTTCAAAAAATGGGTAAATCTTTTATGCTGCCCATTGCGGTTTTACCTATTGCCGGTATTTTTCTTGGCTTAGGTAGTTCTTTGACCAATGCGACAACCATTTCGGCTTTACATGCAGAATCGATATTGTCACAAGGAACCCTTTTATATAGTTTTTTACTCTTATTAAAAACAACTGGAAAAGTATTATTTGATAATTTACCTTTAATTTTTGCGGTTTCTATTGCCTTAGGAATGGCCAAACAGCGCAAAGAAGTTGCGGCATTATCCGCTATTATTGCGTTCTTTGTGATGCATGTCACCATCAACAGCTTGCTGATCTTAGATGGAACCATTGTAAATGATGTGGTTTCTTCTCGTGTGCTGGATGGATCGATTACGTGGGTCTGTGGTTTACAATCCTTGGAGATGGGAGTCTTTGGCGGAATTATTGTTGGTCTTGGGGTCAGTGCTTTACATAATCGCTTTTATCAGATTCAATTACCAAGTATTATCTCTTTTTTTGAAGGCGAACGATTTGTGCCGATTATCTGTGCCATTGCTTATTTATTTGTGGGAATTGTATTGCGTTTTGTATGGCCACCAATCCAAATGGAAGTGTATAACCTAGGAAAACTGGTTACTTCCAGTGGCTATGTCGGAACCTTTTTGTATGGCATTATTAAGCGTGCCCTGGTTCCCTTTGGCTTGCATCATGTTTGGTATACACCGTTTTATCAAAGTGCCCTGGGGGGAGCCAAAGTAGTGAATGGAACTTTTGTGACAGGTGCACAAAATATTTTCTTTGCGGAATTATCGGATCCAAGTATCAAACACTTTAGTGTCGAAGAGACCAAGTTTTTCTCTGGTGAATTTATCTTTATGATCTTTGGTTTACCAGGAGCATGTCTGGCTATGTATCAATGTGCCAAACCAGAAGCGAAAAAGAAAGTTGGCGGTCTGTTATTGTCAGCAGCTTTAACAAGTATGCTTACAGGAATTACCGAACCGGTAGAATTTTCTTTTCTGTTTGCGGCACCTTTATTATTTGCCGTCCATGTCTTTTTAGCAGCTACTTGTTTTGTGGTGGCCCAGTTCTTTCGGATTGCGATTGGTTTTACTTTCTCTGCCGGATTTGTCGATTTTTTCTTGTTTGGCATTATACAAGGAAATGACAAAACCAATTGGATCATGGTTGTAGTTCTAGGTATCATTTATTTCTTTATTTATTATTTTGCGTTCCGAACGATTATCTTAAAATTTGACTGTAAAACCCCAGGACGAGAAGACGATAATGTGATGAAAGTCTTTGATAAGAAGAAACTGGATTTTACCTTTGATCAATCATTGATTGACCCAAGAAGCCAGATGATTATTCAAGGCCTGGGTGGAAGAAGCAACTTTTATGATTTAGATTGTTGCATTACCCGTTTACGCGCATCCCTAAGAAATCCAGAATTGATTAATGAAAGCTTGTTAAAGCAATCTGGAGCTGCTGGTATCATGCATAAAAATGAAGCCATTCAGATTATTTATGGTCCGCAGGCTTCCAATATTAAAAGCAAACTGGATGAATATATGAATGCAGTGCCGGAAGCATACGATCAACAAGAACAGACGATTTCGTTTACCTCTGGAGAAGAAAAGAAAATCTATTCTGTAGGGAATGGAGAAGTCTTGCCGATTGAAGAAGCTTTAGATCCTATTTTCTCAAGTAAGTTGATAGGTGATGGAGTTATGATGCGCTTGCAAAATGGCTTGGTTTTATGCCCTTGCGAAGGAAAGATCACGATGATTTATCCAAGCAAACACGCTATCGGAATTACTTTAGATGAAGATACACAACTACTTTTGCATTTTGGTATTGATACAGCGAAATTAAATGGGCAAGGTTTTGAGTTATTGGTGGGATTAAATCAACAAGTGCATGTAGGCGATGCTTTATGGAATGCGGATCTGAAGTTCATTCATGAAAACGCTATTGATGATTGCTTATTTATGGTGTTTACACAAGTGAAAGAAAATGCACAGATAGAAAAGTATTATGGCCTAAAGACAAGTGAAGACTGTGTCATGGAAGTGAAAGCGTAGGGGATATCATGTTTGAGATTATAAAAGTATTGAATAATAATACCTTGTTGGTATCAAAAAACGAGGAAGAGCTCATCGTGATGTCAAAAGGCATTGGCTTTGGTCAAAAGACAGGGAATAAAGTTGATATTCCGCGTAATGCGAAACAATATCGTATGCAAAAGAGTTACCAGACGGGAGAGAAAACAAGCTATTCTATTGATAATATTGATCCTGTCTATATTGAGATTGCCAATGAAATCATTGAACTCACAAAGGAAAAATTTGGGAAAGTCGAACACGATATCTTATTGCCGTTAGCAGACCATATTTACTTTGCGATAAAACGAATTCAAGAAAATGATTCTCCTGCAAATCCTTTTTATACGGATATTCAGTTGATATTTCCGGATGAATATGAAGTGGCACTAAAAGGGAAAAATGTGATTTACCAATATACGGGCGTAAAGATCAATGCAGATGAGATTGGTTTTATCACTTTGCATGTGCATTCGGCTATTTCGGTAAATAAAGTTAGTCAATCGATGGAAGTTATGCGAGTTATTCGGGAATTTTTTAAAGTATTGCAGAAAGATTTACGCATCCATATTGATAGTAATTCTCTATCTTATATTCGTTTGATGAATCATATTAAATTTCTTTTATTGCGCTTGAATAACGAGGAAGAATTGCAGATGGATATCACAAGCTTTACGAAGGAAAAGTTCCCGTTTGCGTATAACCAGGCAAAAATTCTCTGTAATGATTTGGCCAAAGTATTGCATAAAGATCTACCGGATAGTGAGTTAGGTTATTTAGCTTTGCACTTAGAAAGGATTCTTTCTTCCACAATTTCTGACTAGTATCACAAAAAAATCACATTTTTTATTGACAGCGGTTTCAGACTTTGTTAAGGTAAGACTGTAAAAATTGAATATTCAATAGCGTGTAACTGGTCAAGCAGGCATTTACTATTTTGATTGAAGATATAATCTTTTTTTGTTTATTGTATATCTTCAGTTTAAATGTAAAGCCTGCTTTTTTTGTTTCTATAGTTGTTGGATAGGAAAAGAAAGGAAAAATTTATATGGTAGGAATTATTCTTGCAAGTCATGGTGAATTTGCGAATGGAATCTTCCAGTCTGGTTCAATGATCTTTGGTGAACAAGCGGATGTGAAACCTTGTACATTGATGCCAAGCGAAGGACCTGAAGACGTTCGAAAGAAGATGGAAGATGCGATTGCTTCTTTTGAAAATCAAGAAGAAGTATTGTTCTTAGTTGACCTTTGGGGAGGAACTCCTTTTAACCAAGCAAGTGCTTTGTTAGATGGTCACGAAGACAAATGGGCAATTGTCACTGGTTTGAACTTGCCAATGTTGATTGAAACGTATGCATCTAGAATGTCAATGGAGACAGCACATGAAATTGCTGCTCATGTTCTTCAAACCGCAAAAGAAGGTGTACAAATCAATCCAAAAGAATTAGAGCCAAAAGAAGAAAAGAAAGAAGTTGTTGCGGATGTTCCACAAGGAGCAATTCCAGAAGGTACGGTCTTAGGAGATGGACATATCAAATATGGTCTAGCACGTATTGATACTCGTTTGTTGCATGGACAAGTTGCTACGGCATGGACAAAAACCATTAATCCAAACCGTATCATTGTTGTAAGTGATAATGTTGCCCATGATGCTTTAAGAAAGAGCATGATTGAGCAAGCGGCTCCTCCAGGAGTTAAAGCAAATGTTGTCCCTATCGAAAAGATGATTCAAGTTGCTAAAGACCCTCGTTTTGGTGCAACGAAAGCATTGTTATTGTTTGAAACTCCACAAGATGCTTTAAAAGCTATCGAAGGTGGCGTTGATATCAAAGAATTAAACGTTGGTTCAATGGCTCACTCGCAAGGTAAAGCCGTTTGTACAAAAGCTATTGCGATGGGAAAAGACGATGTAGAAACATTTGAAAAATTGAAAGCCTTAGGTGTGAAATTTGATGTTCGTAAAGTTCCTTCAGATTCACCTGAAAACTTTGAAACAATCTTGAATAAGGCAAAATCAGAATTAAAATAGGAGGAAATTATGTCTGCGATTACAATTATATTAATTATCGTTGTTGCCTTCTTAGCTGGTATGGAAGGAATTTTGGATGAATTCGAATTCCACCAACCACTAGTTGCTTGTACATTGATTGGATTAGTCAGTGGACACTTAAAAGAAGGTATTATGTTAGGTGGTTCTTTACAGTTGATGGCTTTAGGTTGGGCAAACATCGGTGCTGCTGTTGCACCAGATGCTGCATTGGCTTCAGTCGCTTCTGCAATTATTATGGTATTAGCTTTAGATGGTGGTGCTACTAGTACAACAAATGCAATTAACACTTCAATTGCTGTTGCTATTCCACTTTCTGTTGCTGGTTTATTCTTGACTATGATTTGTCGTACAATTGCCATTCCAATGGTTCACTTCATGGATGCTGCTGCTGAAAAAGGTGATTTTGCTGGTATCGAACGTTGGCAAGTTGCTGCAATCTGCTTACAAGGTATTCGTATTGCTATCCCTGCTGCTGCATTGTGCTTTGTACCTTCTAGTGTTGTAACTGGTGCATTGAACGCTATGCCAGACTGGTTATCTGGTGGTATGGCAGTCGGTGGAGGAATGGTTGCCGCTGTAGGTTATGCAATGGTTATCAACATGATGGCTACAAAAGAAACTTGGCCATTCTTCGCTTTAGGTTTCGTATTTGCTTGTGTAAGTGAATTTACATTAATTGCTTTAGGTGTTATCGGTGTTGTTATCGCTATCGTTTACTTAGGATTGAAAGATCAATCTAAGAACTCTGGTGGTGGATCTAATACGGGTTCAGGTGACCCACTTGGTGACATCTTAAATGATTACTAGGATTTTGAGGGAGGTAAGTAAAAATGACTGAAAAAATTACATTATCAAAACAAGATCGTAAAAAAGTTTGGTGGCGTCATCAGTTCCTTCAAGGTTCTTGGAACTATGAACGTATGCAAAATGGTGGATGGTGTTATTCCATTATCCCAGCTATCAAAAAATTGTATCCAAATAAAGAAGATCAAGTTGCTGCATTGAAACGTCACTTGGAGTTCTATAACACACACCCTTATGTTTCAAGTCCAGTAATGGGTGTTACTCTAGCATTGGAAGAAGAAAAAGCCAATGGAGAAGCTGTAGAGGATTCAGCAATCCAAGGTGTTAAAGTTGGTATGATGGGACCTTTAGCTGGTGTCGGTGACCCAGTATTCTGGTTTACAGTACGTCCAATCTTAGGTGCTTTAGGTGCTTCCCTTGCTTTAAGTGGAAACTTATTAGGACCAATTCTATTCTTCGTATTATGGAACGTCATTCGTATGGCATTTGAATGGTATACTCAAGAATTCGGTTACAATGTTGGTACAAAAATTGCCCAAGATATGTCTGGTGGTTTATTAGGAAAAATCACTCAAGGTGCAAGTATCTTAGGTATGTTCATCATCGGTTCTTTGGTACAACGTTGGGTTAGTATTTCCTTTACACCAGTTGTTTCTTCTGTTAAACAATCAGAAGGTGCTTACATTGACTGGTCACAAATCAAAGGCAGTGCTGATGGTATCAAATCAGCTCTAGAACAATATTCTTCATTAGGTGCTACAGGATTGAATCAAGTAAAAGTTACAACTTTGCAACAAAACTTAGATTCTTTGATTCCAGGTTTAGCTGCTTTACTATTAACTTTGTTATGCTGTAAACTATTGAAGAAAGGTGTTTCACCAATCGTCATCATCATTGCGTTATTCGTAGTTGGTGTAGTTGCACGAGTTATTGGAATTATGTAAGATCCTAGGAGGGTTTCATGGCACAGTCTTTAAATAAGCAAGTTGATTTAACAATAAAAGCTACTTCTTTTCTTGGTTTGACAAGTACAGGGAAGGTAATGATCGGCGATAAGGCTTTCGAATTCTATAACGATAGAAATGTGGAAGACTTTATCCAAATTCCCTGGGACAGAATTGACCGAATTGAAGCAAGTGTTATTGGAAAAAAGAGAATATCTCGATTTGCGATATTCTTGGCAAATGACAAGTATTTCTCTTTTTCAACACGCGATAATATTAAGACTTTAAGGGCTGTAGCTAAATATGTTCCTGCAGATCGAATGTTACGATCATTAAGCTTTGCGGATGTATTCAAACGTGGCTTGATGGCAATTCCAAAAAAAATATTTCATTCAAAAGAACCTGTAGATTAATTTCTGCAGGCTCTTTTTGTCATAAGATTGTTATATCTGTCCTTCAAAATGAAGATACCTACTAAGATTAATCTTTGTTGCGAAATTCATGGAGGAGAAAATGAAAAAAGATAAAACAATTCAAGCTAAGTTTACGGCAAGAGATGAAATGGGTAATGAATGGCTTTCTGATGTATTTGAAGATGTCCCCAAAATTAGAGTGGAAGAAGATGGTATAACGTATGAAGGCACTCCACAAGAATATGAGAAGTCTTTTATCAGTTATTTAGGCGTCAAGAATCAGGAAAAGCTAGATGCACAGAAACAAGAAAATTATTATTATCGAACTCTTGATTTAATCGTTGATTTTAATCGACACAGAGTCACAAAAAACGAAAAAGAAATTCACATAGATTCATCTTGCTGGGTTATTTTGGAAAAACTAATTAAGAACAATGGATGTGTTGTAAAGCGTGATACATTGAAACAGGCTTTGGAAGAAAATTCCGGACGCTCACTTTTAGATGGCTACGTCAGTGTTGTGATTGGGCGCGTACGAAAAGTTTTGGAAGAAGATAAAGATACACCATATATTGGTACGGATTTTAAGATGGGATATCATTGGAAGGCACCAATCGTAAAAGAGAAATATGAAATAGTTTAATTGTGAAGAGCTTACAGCTTCCGATTTGGTACTTTAGTGATTTGTTATTTCCAAAGAACCCGTTTTTTAGTATAATTTTAGGCGTTGGAGGAAAAAGATATGAATAGTTTTGGATCAGAAGCGTTATTTATTGAGCATTATAAAGAAACTGCTTCCGATATGTTTGGGAAAAACTTTGAAGAATTATCTGAAGTTGAGCGGTACCTTGCATTGGGAAGTTTGATTCGTGAGTATGCAAATAGTAATTGGAAAGAAACAAAAAATGCCATTAAGAAGAATAAGACAAAACAATTGTATTATTTCTCTATGGAATTTTTGATGGGCCGTTTAATGACAAGTAACCTTATGAACTTAGGTATCTATGATACGGTTAAAGGTGGCTTGGCTAAACTTGGCATGGATATTAATAGTTTAGAAGAAATGGAAAGCGATGCAGGATTAGGAAACGGTGGTTTAGGTCGTTTGGCTGCTTGTTTCATGGATTCTTTGGCTTCATTGGATTTAGCTGGCCATGGAAACTGTATTCGTTATCGTTATGGTTTATTTAAACAAAAAATTGAAAATAATCAACAAGTAGAAATGCCAGATTGCTGGTTAAAATATGGAAACATTTGGGAAGTATGGAAACCTCATCATGCGGTAAACGTTAAATTTGGTGGATACGTTGATGGATATGTAAACGAAAAAGGTAAATTTGTTACCTATCATCACCCAGATTTTGTTGTACGTGCGGTTCCATATGATGAACCAATTATTGGTTACCATACAAAAACTGTAAATACGTTGAGTTTATGGGATGCAGAAGTGGATGAAAATGCTACACCAGCTTCCAATTTAACGAAATATTTGGAAGATGTTACCGCATTAACTGCTAATGTATATCCAGATGATTCAACGATTGAAGGAAAAGAATTGCGTTTAAAACAAGAATATTTCTTCGTTAGTGCAGGTATTGCACGGATTATTGAAAGTCATTTACGTGTATATCCTTCTTTGGATAATTTAGCTGAAAAAGTTGCTATTCAATTAAATGATACACACCCTGTTCTTGTTATTCCTGAATTGATGCGTGTCTTATTAGATGATTACGATTATGAATGGGATCAAGCATGGCAAATTGTCAAGGGTACAGTTGCTTATACAAACCATACAGTTATGGCTGAAGCACTTGAAAAATGGCCACAAGATATGGTGCAAAAATTGTTACCAAGAGTTTACATGATCATTGAAGAAATTGATCGTCGTTGGAAATTTGAAGTAGACCATAAAGGTTTATGTGCAATTTATCCAAATGTTGCGATTATTCGTGAAGGCCAAGTACATATGGCTCACCTAGCTATTGTTGGAAGTCACAGCGTAAATGGAGTTGCTGCATTACACTCAAAGATCTTAGTGGATGATGTATTCAAAGATTTCGCAACCATTTACCCAGATTTATTCAATAATAAAACCAATGGTATTACACACCGTCGCTGGTTGTTGTATTCCAACCCACAATTAACGCAATTATTGGAAGAAACAATTGGGGATGAATTTAAAACCAATCCAGAAAAATTAGAAGATTTGATGCAATATGTAGATGATCCAATTCTTCAAGAAAAATTCATGAAGGTAAAATTGGAACGTAAGAAGATCTTAGCAGATTATGTTAAGAAAACTTGTGGTGTTGAAGTAAATGTAAATTCTATCTTTGACTGCCAGGCAAAACGTCTTCATGCCTATAAACGTCAATTGTTAAATATTTTTGCCGTTATGGATACATATATGCGAATGAAGAGTGATCCAAACTATCGTATTTATCCTAGAACATTCTTCTTCTCTGCAAAGGCTGCACCGGCTTACTATGAAGCAAAAGAAATTATTAAATTGATCAATATGGTTGCAGAACGTGTAAACAATGATCCAGAAACAAATGAATACTTAAAAGTTGTATTCATTCCAAACTATTCTGTTTCTGTTGCTGAATTATTGATGAATGCTGCTGATGTCAGTGAACAAATTTCTACTGCTGGTAAAGAAGCAAGTGGTACAGGTAACATGAAGTACATGATGAATGGTGCTATTACACTTGGAACCCTTGATGGGGCAAATGTGGAAATCGTTGGTCAAGTTGGTGAAGAAAATGCGGAAATCTTCGGTTTACATGTAGAGGATATCAACCACTTGAAACATGAACGTTCTTATAATTCTTGGGATTACTACAATACACATGAAAATGTTCATCGTGTTATTGACTCTTTACGTAATGGTTATTGGTCAAGTGATCCAAATGAATTCCGTTTAATTTATAATGATATTTTGACGCAAAATGATGAATTCTTCGTCTTAGCTGATTTCAATGCATATGTAAATGCACAAGAAAATGTAGAAGCACGTTATCGTGATTCACAACGCTGGGCACGTACGATGTTAATTAACATCGCAAAATCTGGTTACTTCTCAAGTGATCGTACAATTCGTCAATATGCTGAAGAAATTTGGGATTTAAAACCTATCCAATATTAATCAAACACGAGCCGTCATTCTTGACGGCTTTGTTGTGTTTTGCAGGGAAATAGAGTAGAATATTTTAGTGATGAAGAATGGAGGTAGTCCATGAAAAATTTACTAAAAAAAGCCATGGTTTCAGTTGTGATTTCAAGTACATTTGTAGCTCCGATGACAATGAATATTTGTGCTGACGAAGTACAAACGCAAATTACAACAGCTAATGATTTTGTAAATATCTTATTAAGTGTTCAATCGATTGAGAACGGACAAACCAAATATGTTCCGTTTAAAGTGGTCGATGATGGAAATTATACAGCAATTGTAAACAGTGAATCGGTTTATCAAACTTTGACCAAAGAAGGAAAAGATGCCGAGATGATCAAGAACATTGATGCTCTTGTGATGGCTAATACGGGAAAGAGTTATCAGACTTTCTTAGCGGAGGCCAAAGCGAAACAACAAGCTGTTTTAGATGCGCAAAAGGCTCAAGAAGAGGCGCAAAAAGCTCAAGAAGAGGCGCAAAAGGCACAAGAACAAGCACATCAACAGGCTCAGGCTCAACAGCAAGCACAACAACAAGCGCAAGCTCAACAACAAGCTCAGGCACAACAACAGGCTCAAGTGCAACAACAAGCTCAAGCCCAACAACAGCCGCAACAAACGAAGACAGAAACTACTAATACGCAAGATGTGCAACAACCTGCAAAAGAACAGACAACACAAACACCAAGCACATCAGAACAAGAGCAACAACCTGCAAAAGAACAACCAAGCAAAGAAGAACAACCGGTGCAAGAAAAGAAAGAAATACCAGTTGTTAATCAAGAGACACAAGTCTTTACACAATCCGTGAATGGTATTAGCGTAAGTGTATTTGCCCCAGCAGGAGCTTTTGAACAAGGTGTGGAAATGCGTGTAGTCCCAGTAGGTAGTCAAGATGCAATGGAAGATGCCCAAACCGTTCTTGGTAAAAATGTGGATCAAGCATTAAGCGTTGATATTTCTTTCTGGAAAGATGGCGTTGAAGTTGAACCTAGTCAAGCTGTAACGGTTCAATTATCTTCTGATGCTTTCGCAAAAGGCGAAGAAATTACTGTTATCCACGATGGTGGACAAGGTAAGGTCAATGCCGTTGCAACCACAACAAGCAATAATGTAACGATTTCTACTGCTTCTTTTTCACCATATACACTAGCTACAGTGAAAAAGATTGATACAGATGTTCTTGTATCAAGTCAGGCAGCAAGCCGTTTGGCAAAAGAAAGTGTAGATACAGCAAGTTCAACGGAACAAACGCCTTCCCAAAATGAAACAACAGATAGTACGACAGAGAATACTTCATCAAATGATGACACAACTTCGTCAAATAAAAATACTGTAGATACAACGGCTTTATCTTTTATTCAAACGTATTTAACAAGTCCTACGGGTGTGATTTATTCACAAGCTAATGACTTAAATGCACAAAATATTTTGAATTCTAAGAGTGCTTGGGATGATTTGAGTAAAGAAGATAAGATTTCAGTAAATGGTACGTTAAACAGTAAAGTAAGAAAGACTTACAACAAGCTTTATATTGAAGCGCAAAACGTCAATGAAACATCTGGTTCGGTCCATACCGGAGCAAGTACTTCACTAGTTTCTTATACGGTTATGATTGGTACTTCGGTATTGGGAATCATTTCGGTTCTAAAGAAAAAGGAAGATTAATGAGGTTCTCGATTTTATCGAGAACTTTTTTGTGTAGACTTTTTTTTGCCCCTATTTTTTTGTATAATAGCTGCAGAAAGGTTAGTAGTTTAGATGGAAATTAGGAAGATTGATTTAAGTGAGTTTGCCCATGCTGTTTTTGCCGAAAAATCGAAAAAATATAAGCGGCAAGGATATCATCAAGCTCGTTTTTTAAAGAAGAATATAAAAGATTACGGAACACATCTTTATGCCTTTTTGATTGATATTAATGTGAGCCTGTTACCTGTATATATTTGGGTTATAGAATTTTTATTGATTCTATGTGGTTTGATACCACCAAATTGTTTTGATTTGTTGTTTTATATCATGTTTGCCTTGCTCTTTGTGATGAGCGTTTTAGTCTTAGGCGTTTTCACAGCGTATACCTATGGGCAGAGCTTTGGTGGCTATGTCACAGATCTAAAACTAGTCCGTATGGATAAAAAAGAAGCCAGTGGATTGGTATTGATTTTCCGTCAAGCTTTAGGCTTTGGGGTACCACTTATGGTGTTAGGGTATTTCTTCCAAGTATTTGGTATGTTAGCTTGGTGGTTGATTAACGGTATTTGTGTACTTGTTACACCATACCAACAAACCTTAGTCGATTTACTTTTTAAAACAAGATTGGTTCATCAACCAGATTATGACAATTTGGATGCCGGAGAAGTGGTAGAAGAGGTTGTACCAAAACCTTCTCTTAAAAATAAGATGGAACAATTAACGAAAAAGGAAAAACCAGTAAAGAAAAAAGAAAAACCAGTGGTTGCAGCTAAGCCAGCCATAGAGAAGCCATCAGTTGAAAAAGTGGAAACATTAGATGATTTAATGCCAATTGATTTGCACTTGCGTTCGAATTATAGTGACGACGGCTATTACGATGTCGAAGACCTATTTAAACAAGCCAAGGAAAATCATATGGAAACGATTTCGATTACGGATCATAACTGTGCCAGAGCGAATGCGGTTGCGCAACGCTTTGCCCCTTTATATGATATTCACTATATCCCTGGGGTTGAAATTGATGCCCAATTCGAATCAAAACGCGTTCGTTTACTTGGTTATTATATTGATTGGAACAATCCAGTATTTGATGAATACGAACGTTTGTCTTTACAAAGAGAAAAGGAACTTTCTCTAGAACGGGTAAAGAAATTCGAAGAATACTGTGGCATTCATATTGATGTTGATTCATTGATGCCTAATTCGCGTTTCCAAACGATTACTGTATTTGATATCACAAATATGGTATTCCACAACAAGCGTGTTCGAGAATTATCCTTTGTGAAGAAGTATCTAGAAAACAGCTCTAGTGAAAAACAAGCACGTAAGAAATTTATTCGTGATGTCTTTGGCAAAGGCGGACCTTGTTTTGTACAAGCCCAATATCCAGAATTAAAAGATGTGCTTCAAGCTATTCACGATGCCGATGGAATTGCCATTTTATCAAGTTGGAATATGGATATGATTCCGGATGAAGATATTGAAAAAATGATGAATTTAGGCATTGATGGAATTGAATGTTTCTCACCAAGAGTTCATGATTCAACCATGGCTGCATTATTAAAACTTGCTACTAAACATCATGCCTTTGTGACTTGTGGTTCAGATTATCACGGACCAAAACGTCCGCGTTTCAAAATGGGTAAATGTTACTGTCCAGAAAAAGCTTTGCCTTTGGTTCGGATTATGACAAAAGCTTTGGATACGGATGATCAACAAGAATAGATTGAGTTGTTTTACAATTTCACGTATAATACTACTGTTAAAAGCAAAGAAAAGAAGAGTACATATGGAACCATTTCATAGAGAGTTCTCATTGGGTGAAAGAGAACAAATGGAAAATATGGAAGATGGACTTGGAGCTTTCCTTTTGAATGATTAGAAAGGAACGTTTCCCGCGTTAAGGGTTTGAGGTGTAGAAATACACGAACTAAGGTGGTACCACGAGATTTCGTCCTTGGATGAAATCTCTTTTTTAATGGAGGAAGAGAAAATGGAAAATAAAGGACCTTATTATTTGACTACGGCGATTGCCTATGCATCGGGACGTCCCCATATTGGAAATACGTATGAGATTATCCTTTCTGATGCGATTGCGCGTTTTAAAAGAAATGAAGGATACGATGTGTATTTCCAAACTGGAACGGATGAACATGGTATAAAAATCGAAGAAAAAGCCCAAGAAGCAGGCATTACACCAAAAGAATTCGTCGATGATGCCGCTAGTAAAATTCGTTCAAACTGGGATTTGATGAACACAAGTTACGATTATTTTGTTCGTACAACCGACAAAGAACATGAAGAAATCGTACAAAAAGTATTCAAACGTTTATATGATCAAGGCGATATCTATAAAGGCGAATATGAAGGATGGTATTGTACACCATGTGAATCTTTCTGGACCGAATCGCAATTAGTGGATGGATGTTGTCCAGATTGTGGTCGTAAAGTAACAAAAGCAAAAGAAGAAGCCTACTTCTTTAATATGAAAAAGTATGAAGGCCGTTTGATGAAATACATTGAAGAACATCCCGACTTCATTCAACCAGAATCACGTAAGAATGAAATGGTCAATAACTTCTTAAAACCAGGTCTACAAGATCTATGTGTTTCACGTACATCTTTTACTTGGGGAATTCCGGTAGATTTTGATTCCAAACATGTAATCTATGTATGGATTGATGCGTTATTCAACTATATTACAACGCTAGGCTATGATCCAACCAAAGAAGAGAGTGAACGCTTTAAAAAATTCTGGCCTGGAACACATATTATCGGAAAGGATATTTTACGTTTCCATACTATCTATTGGCCAATCTTCTTGATGGCTTTGGATTTACCATTGCCTAAGAAAGTCTTTGGACATCCATGGCTACTCATTGGGGATGGCAAGATGTCTAAATCTAAAGGAAATGTAATTTATGCCGAAGACCTAGTCGATGCCTTTGGGGTAGATGCTGTTCGTTACTATTGTTTACATGAAATGCCATTTGCCCAAGATGGAACGATTACTTGGGAATTGGTTATTGAAAGAATCAACAGTGATTTAGCGAATGTATTAGGTAACTTGGTTTCTCGTACGATTGCCATGTCAAATAAATACTTTGATGGCAAAGTAAGCAATCCACATGTAGAGGAAGATGTTGACCAGGAATTGAAGAGCTTAGCTGAAGCAACTTTAGAAAACGTCACAAAACAAATGGATTCTTTCCATGTCGGTGATGCCTTAGATGAAATCTTTGCCTTGTTGCGTCGTACTAATAAATATATTGATGAAACTGAACCATGGGTACTTGCCAAAGATGAAGCCAAAAAAGATCGTTTAGCTACGGTTTTATATAACTTATTAGAAAGTATCCGTTTCAGTGCTGTGCTTTTGAATAGTTTCTTACCAGAGACCAGTGAGAAGATCTTAGATGCGATTGGTACGGAAATGCGTGATTTTGATTCCTTAGATCACTTTGGACAATTGGAAGAAACCGAAGTCGTAAAGAAGATGAAACCATTGTTTGCCCGTATTGATGCAGAAAAGTTCATGGAAGAAATGAATGCCAAAAAAGCGGAAGAAAAAGAACCTGGCTTACCAGAAATTGCCATTGATGATTTCGCAAAATGTGAATTGAAGGTAGGAACCGTCGTTTCTTGTGAAAAGCATCCGAAAGCGGATCGTTTGTTGGTAGAACAAATTGATCTAGGTAGTGAAGTTCGTCAAATTGTTAGTGGAATTTCAAAATACTACAAGCCAGAGGAAATGGTTGGTAAACAAGTAGTCGTTATTACTAATTTAAAACCAAGAAAATTAAAAGGTGTTGAATCAAATGGTATGATTCTATGTGCTATGGATGATTCAGAAGTATCGTTATTAACTGTCGATAAGAAAATGCCAAATGGCACAAAAATTCAATGAGTCAAAAACATAAAGCGTTGTACCAACAACTCCAGCTTGCCGGCTTAGGCATTGTGATTGCGATTGTTGGACTGATTAAACATCGTTTAGATATCGGTGCGATTGGAGCTGTATTTTGTTTATACGGAATCCTGCGGGCCTGGTTTATTTGGAAAATCGTTAAACAAGCAGAAGAATAAGTTCTGCTTGTTTTTTAGATATTCTCAAAAAAATGTCTAATTGACTTAATTGAGAAAAATGTTAAATTATATATGCATTATCTAGAGATGGGGTAGAGGCCTAGCTCAAAGATCCCACACCAACCTGATTAGAAAACATAATTAAGGTGGTCCTACTAGAAAGGATAAGAAGTATAGTGAAAAACAGCATGCTTCTTATAGTGTGTTTTTTTATTTTATAAGGAGGAAAAGGAAGATGAAAAACTACATTTTTACAAGTGAAAGTGTTACCGAAGGCCATCCAGATAAGATCTGTGATTTAGTTGCTGACTCAATTTTGGATTGTGCTTTAAGCCAAGATCCAAATTCAAATATGGCAGTTGAGTGTACCATTAAAGATGACTTCGTATTAATTTATGGAGAAGCGAACACAAAAGCGAAGATTGATTATGAAAAAATTGCTCTTGATACGATTCGTGAAATTGGGTATCCAGAAGAATATCATGTTCATGTCGTAGTGAACCAACAATCTCCAGAAATTCACAATGCAGTAAATGGTGAAGAGATTGGTGCCGGTGACCAAGGTATTATGTTTGGTTATGCATGTGATGAAAGTAAAGAATATATGCCTTTACCAATTTACTATGCACATTTGTTGGCACGTCAATTAACCAAAGTACGTCGTGCTAATCCAACTATTTTAGGCCCAGATGGAAAAACGCAGGTATCGGTAGAATATGTAGATGACCAACCAAAACGTATTGATACAATTGTTGTGTCAACGCAACATGCTGCCAATGTAACGCAAGAACAAATTAAAGAATTGATCATGAAAGAAGTGATTGAACCAAGTATTGATCCTGCTTTCTTAGATGAAAACACAAAATACTTTATCAACCCATCTGGAAGTTTTGTCGTTGGTGGATCTTTCGGTGATTCTGGAACGACAGGAAGAAAAATTGTCTGTGACACATATGGCGGACGTGGCCGTATTGGTGGCGGATGCTTCTCAAGTAAAGACCCTACGAAAGTAGACCGTAGTGCAGCTTACTATTCACGTTATGTCGCAAAATCAGTTGTAGCAGCTGGCTTGGCGAAAAAAGCTGAAGTAGAAGTTGCCTATGCGATTGGAAAAGCAGAACCTGTATCTTTAAATATTGATACGTTTGGAACAGGTAAAATGACCGATGAGGAAATTTTAAAGATTGTTGAAAACAATTTTGATTTCCGCGTAGGAAATATTCTTTCGGAATTAGATCTACGCCGTCCTATCTATAAACGTACGGCTTGTTACGGTCATTTTGGTGATCCAGCTTTCCCTTGGGAACAAGTAAAAGAATTAAAGTATTAAAATTTGTTTTATCAGTAAAAGGTTCGCAAGAACCTTTTTTGCTTGAAAGTTTGAAGACAATTTCGCATAATAAGTAGTGTTTACCATTTCATGAATGGAGGATATTGTATGTATCGAATAGGTTTTGATATTGGGAGTACAACCATCAAAGCAGTCGTATTAGATGAAGAAAATCATATATGTTATAAGAGTTATGAAAGACATAAAGCACAAGTTCGTCAAAAAGCTTTAGATAAACTTGTGGAATTAAGAAAATATACCAAAGAACCCTTTACATTTGCGATTAGTGGATCAGGTGCTATTGGATTGTGTGAACAATCGGGTTTACCTTTTGTCCAAGAAGTATTTGCCAGTGCTATGGCCACTAAAAAATTATATCCTGAGACGGATTGTGCCATCGAATTAGGTGGGGAAGATGCGAAAATCCTTTTCTTTAAAGGCAGCATTGAACAACGAATGAATTCACAATGTGCTGGAGGAACAGGGGCTTTTATTGACCAAATGAGTCAATTGTTGCATATGAGTTTGGAAGAAATGAATGAAGCCAGCTTGCATTATAATCGTATTTATCCGATTGCCAGTCGCTGTGGGGTTTTTGCAAAATCGGATATTCAACCCCTCATTAACCAAGGGGTGGCAAAAAGTGATTTATGCGCAAGTATTTTCCAAGCCGTTGTAGGGCAAACGATTACCTCATTAGCGCAAGGTCATAAAATTGAAGGAAATGTTCTTTTCTTAGGGGGACCTTTATATTTCTTGAGTGGATTACGGAACCGTTTTCAAGAAACTTTGCATCTCAGTGATGCGCAGATCAACTGTCCAGATACGGCCATTCACTATGTAGCTTTAGGAACCGCTCTTTGTGCAGATAAAACATTCCGAGCCGAAGAACTAGAAAAGATTTTAGATGATTTGGTGCATGCACCTATGCATTTGGATGAATCCGAACCTTTGTTTGAAGATGAAGCAGAATATCAAGCATTTAAAGAACGTCATCAAAGTCATGATGCAAAATATGCCGATTTATCTAGCTATACAGGCAAAGCGTATTTAGGTATTGATAGTGGATCAACAACGACAAAACTTGTACTTATTGGGGAACAAGGGGAAATCTTGTTTGATTCCTATTCCAGCAATAAAGGAAATCCTTTAGATGTTGTTTTAGATGATTTAAAGCATATTTATGCCAAAAATCCAAAAATTGCGATTTATGGAGCCTATTCGACAGGTTATGGAGAAGAATTAATGCGCCATGCCTTCCATTTAGATGGAGGGGTTGTAGAAACACTGGCCCATTATACAGCCGCAAAACAATTTAACCCGGATGTAGATTATATTCTAGATATTGGGGGTCAAGACATTAAGTGTTTCAAAATTCGCGATGGCCACATCGATGATATCGTTTTAAACGAAGCTTGTTCGAGTGGATGTGGTTCCTTTATTGAAACATTTGCCAATTCTTTAGGGTATGATTCGATTGAATTTGCCAAACTGGGATTAAAATCCAAACATCCTGTTGATTTAGGAACACGCTGTACCGTTTTTATGAACAGTGGCGTTAAACAAGCGCAGAAAAATGGGGCAACTGTAGAAGATATTTCTGCAGGTTTATGTCGTTCGGTTGTACGAAATGCTTTATATAAAGTAATTCGTGCCCGAGGTAAAGATGATATTGGTCGACATATTGTTGTGCAGGGAGGAACTTTCCAAAACGATGCAGTGCTTCGCAGTTTTGAACAAGAGTTAGGCTATCCTGTCATTCGTCCAAGTATTGCTCACTTAATGGGAGCTTATGGAGCGGCTTTGTATGCGAAAAAGTTACATCGTAGTCCGAGTGCAATATTGGATGCAGAACAATTAGAGAACTTCTCACATAAATCTGAAAGTGTAGCCTGCCAGGGTTGTACCAACCATTGTTCTTTGACAATCAATACTTTCTCGGATGGTACGCGCTTAATCGCCGGAAACAAGTGTGAACGACCTTTAAAATTAAATAAACCAAAAGAAGAATTGCCCGATATGTATAAGATCAAGATGGGCATGTTAGAAGAAATTCGCCATAAATATAAACAAGATAAGAAGATTGGTATGCCACTTGTCTTAAATAATTATGATTTAATGCCATTCTGGTCACGTTTCTTTGATAGCTTAGGTTATCAAGTTGTTTGGTCTTTACCAAGTACAATTGAAACGTATCAACTTGGCCAACAAACTATTCCTAGTGATACGGCATGTTTCCCTGCTAAGGTCGTACATGGACATATCCAACAATTATTAAATATGCACTTGGATACGATTTTCTATCCTTGTATGACGTATAACGTGGATGAAAACCAATCCGATAATCACTACAATTGTCCGATTGTTGCATATTATCCACAGGTTATTGAAAGCAATATGGATTTAGGCGATACAAAGTTTATTAGTCCATTCCTTTCTTTTGATGACGAAAAACGTTTTGTGAAAGCCATTGAATTGCATTTTGGAAAAGCGGGTATCTCGTTTAAAGCTAAAGATATTCGTATTGCGTTGCATGCAGCGGTGAATGAATACAATGAATTTATGTATCAACTACATATCAAGCATAATGAATTAGTGGATTATGCCCGTGCACATCATCATCCGATGGTAGTTCTATGTGGTCGTCCATATCATTTGGATCCATTAATCAATCACCAAATCAATCAATTGTTGACGCAACTTGGATTTGTGGTTTTATCGGAAGAATCTGTGCCAGTGCAAAAACCGCATTCGACCCATGTTTTAAACCAATGGACTTATCATGCACGTTTATATCAAGCGGCTCATTATGTTTGTGAAAATGAAGATATGCATTTGGTGCAACTGGTTAGTTTTGGCTGTGGTATCGATGCCGTAACAACGGATGAAGTGAAAGAAATCCTTCAAACAGCGGATAAATTCTATACCCAGATCAAGATTGATGAAGTTGATAACTTAGGGGCTGTGCGTATTCGTTTGCGTTCTTTAAAAGGTGCAATTGAAGAGAAAATGAATCAAAGTGATGCTGGAACGGGAGGTGCTTAGAATGTATACAAAGTTTACATCTGATATGAAAAAGGATCATTTGGTCCTTGTCCCTAGTATGTTGCCTATTCACTTTAAATTTTTAGTTCCAATTTTTGAAATGAACGGATATAAACTAGAAGTTTTAGAGACCGATAACGATAATATTCGTTTAGAAGGTCTGGCTCATGTACATAATGATATGTGTTATCCTGCTTTACTTGTTATTGGGCAGTTCTTTGATGCCCTAAAAAGCGGCAAATATGACTTAGACCATGTAGCTTTGGCAATTACACAGACCGGTGGAGGTTGTCGTGCCAGCAACTATCTTTCTTTATTGCGTAAGGCTTTGGAACGCGAAGGACTAGACTATATTCCGGTTATTAGTGCCAATATGTCTGGTCTTGAAAAAGATAGTGGGATTGATTTTACCTTGCCTTTGATTATGCGTATTATCTACGGAACTTTGTACGGGGATGCTTTGATGTGGTTAAAGAATCAAGTGAAACCTTATGAGTTGAATCCTGGAGATACTGACCGAGTGATTGATGAAATTGTTGCAGAGCTCTTGCACAGTTTTGAAGATGGTCAATATCGTAAGTCAAAGAAGATTTATCAAATTATGATTGATCGTATGAAGGCCATTCCGCGCAGTACGGAACCTAAGATTCGAGTAGGAATCGTTGGGGAAATCTATATGAAGTATTCGCCACTTGGCAATGGGCATCTGGAAGACTATTTGATTCAAGAAGGCTTTGAACCTGTCGTTTCTGGCGTTATGGATTTTGCCTTGTATTCGATTGAAAATGGCTTGATTGATTATCGTTATTATCATATGCATGCCAAGTCACATCATTTTTATCAATTAGCCAAAGATGTTGTGATGCGTATGCAAAAAAACTTTATGAATGCCGTTAAAGAAGATGGTACGTTTAGAGAACCAGATGATTTTTCAGAAGTGATTCGCAATGGAAAACCATTTATTGATCCAGGCGTAAAAATGGGTGAAGGATGGCTTTTGACAAGCGAAGTCGTTTCTTTAGTGAAATCAGGTGTGGATAATGTTATTATGTGTCAACCATTTGGCTGCTTACCAAATCATATTGTTGCCAAAGGTATGACAAAGAAAATCAAAGAAGAATATCCGCAAGCCAATATTGCACCAATTGATTATGACCCAAGTGCATCGAAAGTAAACCAGGAGAATCGAATTCGTTTGATGATGGCCAATGCTCGATTAAATGCACAGGAGTTTAAATAATGGTTGAGGCTCTTGTTTACGCTTATTTTTACCTTGTACTATATTCGTTTTTGGGATGGATCTGTGAGAGTACCTATGTAAGTATTCCCAAAGGACATTTTGTGAATAGAGGGTTCTTTTATGGCCCTTATATTCCTATTTATGGTTTTGGCTCACTAATTGCTTTGTATCCCTTGTTGCCATTTCAAAATAATCCATTGATTATCTTTTTTCTAGGCTCGTTTTTATGCTCGGTTATGGAGTATATCACCAGCTGGGTTATGGAGAAGCTTTTCCATATGCGATGGTGGGATTATAGCTATCGGAAATACAATATCAATGGTCGGGTTTGCCTGTTAAACTCAACCCTTTTTGGCTTGATGTTGTTGGCATTGGTCTATGTCGTACATCCTTTCGCAAAACATTTGGTGACTTCTATCCCATTTATTTATACTGTATGTTTTTTAGGCGTTTTTACGATTGGATGGAGCATTGACTTTGTCTTCACTTTGATTTCTTTGATGCGCCGCAAACATGTTCTAGAAAAGATGCGCGCCGATGTGGAAGAATTCCAAGCCCAATTTGAAGCTAATGTACAAATGGGACTTTCGGAAATCGAACAGCGTAAAGAGGAAAGACAAGCTCGCAAAGAGAAACGCCGAGAAGAATTTGAATTATGGGTTTCACAACAAGAAAATCTTCAATCTCGTTTAAATCGTTTCCATGAAAATATGGAAAACATCGTTGCGATGAAGAAGTCCCATTTAAGTTCGGCTTTCCCAGAACGTCATGTAAGTGAAGAATTTAAAGAATTAAAACGAATTGCGGATGAAATGCATGAAAAGTTTAAATAAATCCTTTCCGGCAATGCGCAGGGAAAGACAAGCTTTATCGCAAGAAGCTTGTATTGAAATATTAAAAAAGGAACCACGAGGTGTAATGGCTTTATATGATGTAAATGGCTATCCTTATACGGTTGTATTAAATCATTATTATGCCGATGGAAGACTCTATTTTCATGGCGCTAAGCAAGGCTGTAAGATGGAGATCTTAAAGCAAAACCCAAAAGTTTGTTTCTGTGTTATGGACCAAGGCACGCCTAAACCGAATCATTGGTCTTTGAATTTCCAAAGTGTTGTCGTCTTTGGCGAAGTGAAATTTATTACCGATCCGCAAGAAACCAAAGACTGGATCTATCGCTTTGGGAAACGCTATTATCCGGTTGATCAAGCCTTTTGGGATTCCATCAAAAATTGCGAAAATAGCTTACAGATGTTCTATTTAGAGATTCATCATATGACGGGGAAACTCGTCAATGAATCCTAGAAAATTTTACTTTACATTTCAAGTCTTGAATGATACTATAAACGAGCAAGTTTGCGCTTGCTCTCTGTTTCTTAGAATAAAGAAACCAAAAGTCCAAAGGGAGGTGTACGTATGAAAAAATATGAAATCATGTACATTGTCAACGCATCTTTAGATGACGAACAGTTCCAAAAAGTGACTGATCGTTTGAACAACACAATTATCGAAAATGGTGGAACAATCGACCAATTTGATGATTGGGGAATCAAAGAATTTGCGTATGAAATCGATCACATGAAAAAAGGACACTATGCAGTCGTTAATGCTACCGCAAATAACGAAGGTATTGCTGAATATCAACGTTTAGCTCGTATCAGCAACAGTGTTATCCGTATTATGGTTGTAAAAACCGAAGATGAAAAAAGAGGTTAATTATGATTAATCGAGTTGTCTTGACAGGTCGTTTGACTAGAGATATTGAACTTAGACGTACGCAAAGTGGTGCAGCAGTTGCATCTTTTACGCTTGCCGTCGATCGTAGTTTTAAACGCGAAGGTCAACCAGAGGCAGATTTCATCAACTGTGTTGCTTGGAATCGTAGTGCTGAAACAATGGCCCAATATTTACATAAAGGTTCATTGATTGGGGTTGATGGACGTATTCAAACAAGAAATTATGACAATCAACAAGGACAACGTGTCTATGTGACAGAAGTTGTTTGCGATAGTTTCACTTTCTTGGAATCTCGTGCACAATCACAAGCAAATCAACAGCCAGCAAACAATGGCTATGCAGCGCCTCAATATAATCAACAACCTGTTTATTCACAGCCTGTTGCACAACAACCGGTTGAACAATCTTTCGATTCTTCATTTGATGAAAATGACACACTAGATATTGCTAGTGATGATTTACCATTCTAGAAAGGAAGTAAAGATCATGGCATTTAGAAAACAACGTATGGGCCGTAAAAAGGTTTGTTACTTTACGAAAAATAAAATTAAATACATTGACTACAAAGATGTTGAATTATTAAAACGTTTTATCAACGCTAATGGAAAAATTATTCCTAGACGTGTTACTGGTACTCGTGCTAAATATCAGAGAATGCTTGCCAAAGCAATCAAGCGTGCTCGTCAAATGGCATTATTACCATATGTAGTAGACTAATAGAGTGCTCTTAGAGCACTTTTTTTTTGACTTTCTTTTTGTTATAGTTATCTGTATGAAAACAAAAGAACTTACAAGAGGGGCGATGGTTTGTGCCCTCTATGGAATTTTATTATTTATTAACCAACAAACCGCTCTAACCATCGAAAGTAGTATGAATTGGATCTTTACGTTTCCGGTTTTAATTTATACCGGAATGTATGGCTCCAACATGGGTGGAATTGTAGCTGTTGCGATGGCTATGATGACCTTTTTATTTGGAGGATTTACCACTTGGTTTTATAGCTGGACTTCCATTCTCATCGGTTTTATTTATGGAATTGGTTTGTATAAACGCTGGGGACATGTCTTGAATTTTTCTATTTGTGCCATTCTTTCCGTTATTTCCAGTGCTTTGATCATCTATTTATGGGCTGGTATTTTCGGCTATGATCTGGCAACAGAATTTGCGGATATCTTAGCTATTGCACCATGGATTCACTTACAGGTTCTGGTCTTTGTCTTTGTGATCTTATTGGGGATTCTTCAAGCTTTTTGTATTCACATGATTGCTTTAATGATTTGTGCCAGACTCCATGTTCAAATACGTCCATTAGGCAATATTCGGGATTTTCCTACACCACGCTGGGTAGGAATTGTTTCTGTGCTCATTCTGGCAGGCTACTTTTTAGGCCAAAATGTGGTAAACTCTGATATGAAAGATATTCTGCAAATCATTGCCATTATGGATTTAATGGTCTTAGATTTTTTTGGCGTACTGTATTTTTTGAATCGCAGTATTGCCCGCAAAAGCCGTTCATCGACTTTTTTAGCTATCATTGGTGCCTTTGTGCCACTGGTTCAATTCCTTTGGATTGGTGCAGGACTAGCAGATTGTCTGTTTCAGATACGGCATAAGAATTGAGGGAATAGTATGAAAGGATTTCAAAAATGGCAATACATTACCTTTGTGGCATGTATTGTTACCATCTTTTATATCGGTTATGACTTTTTGAAAACCGGAAATATCGTAAAATTGATTTTCGAGGCCTTTTTACTTGCGTTTTTTGAAGCCTCTTTTTTGGGGCTTTGGTTTGCGATTCGTAAAAAAGGCTATCAGACCGAAGTTGATGTATCCCGTTTTCTAGGTAAAGATGCTAAGGGTGCTTTAAGTTTTGGAAACATTGGTTTATTGACCTACAACGATGAGTATATTGTGACATGGGCCAGTGATTTCTTTAAAGAACGTGGCATTCATATAGTTAACAACAAGTTGACTTCCTGGATTCAAGATACCCGGAAATTGTTTGAAGATGAAGTGGATTACGTTATTGGTGAATACGAAGATTCTTACTATGAAATTAGTCGTAAGGTGAATTCCAATGTCATCTATGTGCGAGATGTCACTTCGTATCAAAAGTTATCCAAGCAGTATTTAGAAAATGCGATTGTGGTTGGTTTATTGCAGTTGGATAACTACTTGGAGTATCAATCGTTTGAGAATGAAGAGACCATGGCACAGATCAACATGAAGTTGCGTGGTCCTTTAATTAGCTGGGCTAAAGAGCACAATATGGTGGTTCGGCGTACGCGTGCTGACCGCTTATTTGTGGTTTTAAATAAAAAGAGTTTTGAAGAGCTTAAACAAGATAATTTTTCGATTCTTCAAATTGTTAAAGATGAAGCCAATCGACTCGATGTTTCTATTACGCTAAGTATGGCCTTTGCGTATGGAAGCAATGACTTTTCGGATTTAGATGATATGGTAAACCAGTTGATTGAATTAACGCAATCACGAGGTGGCGATCAAGTGGCTTTCCGTAATATGAATGGCCCTGTACAATATGTTGGGGGAAACAGTGAAGGTGGTTCCACGCGTTCGAAAGTGCGTGTGCATACAATGGCTCAATCCATACAAGGTGCGATGCGTGATACCGATAAGATCTTTATCGTTGGTCATGTAGATACCGATTTTGATTGTATGGGTGCGGCCTTAGGTATGTCTAGCTGGGCCAAAGCTTTAGGTAAGACAGCCTATATTGCCCTGCGAGATGTGAGTCGGGATACGCAATTGGATGATGTGATGCAACATTTTAAACAACAATTGCTCGATCGTCATAAATTTGTGACACCGAATGAAGCAATGGAAATGATGGATTTTGAAAACGATTTACTAATCCTTGTAGACCATGGAATTCCAGCTATTTCCAGTGCGCGGCCTTTTATTGATAACTGTAAGAATATTTTAGTTATTGATCACCATCGTCGTAGTGATAGCTTTGTCGACAATCCGATGTTAACGTATGTAGAACCAGCGGCAAGTTCCACTTGTGAGCTGATTGTAGAATTAATTGGAAATGTGCCAAACCACGTGCCAATCTATGAATCAGAAGCCACTATTATGTATTTAGGTATTCTTGTCGATACCAACCGCTTTAAGATGCATTCCGATGCACGAACTTTTGAAGCAGCTGCAGCTTTGCGCTCGTGGGGCGCTAATGCGAACCTTGCCGAAAAAGCGTTATGTATCGATTATACCGATTTCGTCATTGAGAACCATTTGATCAATTTAGCGCAATGGGTTTTTAGTCGTTACATGGTGGTATGTATTGATGGACAGCCTGTAGAAAAGACGATGCTTGCTAAGGTAGCCCAATCCTTATTATTGATTAAAGGGTGTGATGCTTCCTTTGTGATTGCCCGTTTGGAAAACAAAGAAAAAGTCACAGCGGTATCTGCTCGAAGTACCGGGGCATACAATGTCCAAAAGATTATGGAAAAATTAAATGGTGGAGGTCACTTTACAGCCGCTGCTGTAGAGCGAACGGATTTAGATCCACAGGAATGTAAAGAAAAATTAATACAGTTATTGGAGGAAGAAGAACATGAAAGTAATCCTGCTTAAAGATGTAAGAAAATTAGGAAAAAAAGATGAAGTAATGGAGGTCAGTGATGGTTATGCACGTAATTATTTGATTAAAAACCATTTGGCTATCCAATATACTTCTGGTTCCAGTAAAGTTTTAGAGCAGCAACAAGAAGTGCGCCAGGAACAAGAAGACGAGTTAAAGGAACAAGCCGAACAAGTTAAAGCACAATTGGCAAAGACACCAGTTGAATTTATGTTAGCGGCGGGTAAAGAAGGACAAGTCTTTGGTTCGGTTTCCAGCAAGAATATTGTTGCAGCTTTACAGAAAAAAGGAATTCAAGTCGATAAGCGAAAAGTTCTTTTGGATACACCAATTTCTTCTTTAGGAACTACACGCGTAAAAGTTGATTTATATCGTAATCAAGTTATTGGCGAAATTGTCGTAAAAGTTCGCCAGAAAGGCTAGGAATGCCAAGGGAATTACCTAACAGCCAGCAATTGGAATGTGCGGTCTTAGGGGCTATTATGATGTGGCCCGATGTTATGACGGCCTGCAGTGATCAAGATTTACAAGCAGAAGAGTTCTATTTGCCGCAACACCGAACTTTATATCAAACGATGTTGGATATGGCGGATGCCAATCAAGCGATTGATCAGATTACGGTCATTACGCGTTTAAAAGATCAAGAACAACTGGATCAAGCAGGGGGCGCCGATTATGTCGTTTCTTTAGCGGATACTGCCATTAGTCCTGCCGTTGTTGGCATGTATATTACAGAAATTAAGAATAAGGCCCAATTGCGCCGTTTGATTGATACTTCGGAAAAGATTGCCAATGACAGTTATGAGAACAGTGGGGATATTGATTCCGTCTTAGATAATGCGGAACGTGCCATTATGGAAGTAACCCGGGATCGCCGCGGTACGGAATTCGAATCCAGCAAAGAAATTGCCAATCGGGTTATTGCCGAGTTAAATGAATTACGAAACCATAAAGGGGTAACGGGCATTCAGACTGGCTTTACGGATTTAGACCGTATGACCAATGGTTTCCAACGTGGTGATTTGATTATTCTTGCCGCACGTCCGGCAATGGGAAAATCCGCACTGGCTTTAAATTTTGTCAACCAAGTGGCTAAACGAAACGAAGGTTGTGTTTGTCTTTTCTCATTGGAAATGCCTGCGGACTCTTTGATGAAGCGTTTAATGAGTGCTGAGAGTCGAGTTTATTCGGATAAACTTCGTTCGGGAAAACTTAAGGATTCTGATATGTCGAAGTTAAATGCGAGTGCAACGCGTTTGAGTGAACGTCCTATCTATATCGATGATACAAGTAGTATTCGCGTTTCCCAGATTTTCTCGAAGTGTCGCAAGCTGCAAAGTGAACATGGTTCGATTTCTCTAATTGTGATTGACTACTTGCAGTTAATTTCTGGAACAAGAGCGGAATCGCGTCAACAAGAAGTATCAGATATTTCTCGTAACTTGAAGATTTTAGCGAAAGAGATGAACTGTCCGGTAATTGCACTATCACAGTTATCCCGTAAGGTGGAAGAAAGAACAAACCATGAACCCCAATTGTCCGATTTACGTGAATCGGGTTCGATTGAGCAGGATGCCGATATTGTCATGTTCTTATATCGGGCTAATTACTATGAAAAAGATAAAGAAGAACAAGAAGAGACAGAAGTGGTTGATTTGTCTTTGGCCAAACACCGTAATGGTGGGATTGGCGGAATCAAATTAGCCTTTGAAAAGAATATTTCGCGTTTCACAAACTATGCGAATGCAGGAGATGATATTTATGCGAATTGATGTTTTGTGTTCGGGATCAAAAGGGAATGCTTGCCTGGTTCGTCATGGAGATAGCCAGATCTTAATTGATTGTGGCTCTACACAGCGGTATTTAAAGCAGGCAATGAACAAGGTGCAAGCTTCTTTTGATGATTGTAACGGGGTTTTGATTACCCATACACATAAAGATCATGTTTCGCGAATCAAGGATGTAAAACATCTTCCTATTTATTCGTATTGTGATCTTGAAGACGTGGATCATCATACGATTGTAGAGCCCTTATCAACTTTTGATTTGGGCTGTTTTCATGTCCAGGTGATTCGTTTATCCCATGATAGCCCTAAAACGGTTGGCTATGTGATTGAAACAGATCAGGAAAAACTGGTGTATATCACCGATACGGGCTATATTCCCAACGGTGAAAAAGCCCTTTTATGTAATGCCGATTATTATGTATTTGAAAGCAATCACGATATTGCCCGCTTAATGCAGACCAATCGTCCAATGTTTATTAAACAGCGGATCTTAAGTGATAGTGGTCACTTAAATAATGAGGATTCTTCAATGAATCTTTCCCAGATTATTAATTCGAAGACAAAAGAAGTTGTCTTAGCGCATCTATCGGAACAAGCCAATGTACCAGAATTGGCATTGGATGTTTTTCAAGAGACTTTTCGCAAACAAGGCTTGCCGTATGCGAATTTAACAGTACGTGCTGCGAAACAATTTGAAGCGCTTACAATTTCTGGCAAATAGATTGAAATATGCTTAGAACAGATGGTAGAATCAGAAGTAAAGGAGAATAAACTATGTTAAAAATTATTGATCATCCATTAATTCGTCACAAATTGACGATTATGCGAAACAAGGATACGGGAACAAAGGATTTCCGTCAAAACTTAGATGAAATTGGAGGCTTGATGGCCTATGAGGTAACCCGTAATTTACCTGTAAAAGAAGTGGAAATTGAAACGCCAATTACTTCTTGTGTTGGAGTAGAACTCGCAAAGAAAATTGTCGTTGTTCCAATTCTTCGGGCTGGCTTAGGTATGGTTAATGGAATTATGAACTTAATTCCAACTGTTCAAGTGGCACATATTGGTATGTATCGTGATGAAGAAACATTACAACCGGTTCCTTATTTTGAAAAATATCCACCTAAATTTGCGGAAGCAGAAGTTATTATTGTAGACCCAATGTTGGCTACAGGTGGTTCAAGTATTGCTGCCATTGATATGGCAAAGAAGCAAGGTGCGAAATCGATTCGCTTAGTTTGTTTAGTTGGAGCTCCAGAAGGGGTAAAAGCGGTTGAAAAGGCGCATCCAGATGTAGATATTTACTTAGCTGCTTTAGACGATCATTTGAATGAGCATGGATATATTGTCCCTGGCTTAGGCGATGCAGGAGATCGTATTTTTGGCACAAAATAATTACTTTAAAATGAGTCGACCTATTCTAGTCAGAACCTTTCTTTTGACCATTGGGGTCTCCATTATTGGAATGGTACTATGGGATTGGAAAGTTTTTATAGGAATTTGGTGGGGCTCATTTATGGGGTTGATTGGCTATAGAATGATTTGTTCTATGGTCCGCAACTTAACAGTAGAAGATGGCAAATCTCAAGGAATGAAAAGTTATGCGTTTCGTTACATGTTTTATATGATTGGCATGCTTGGATTGGTCTTCTTGCATATTCCCGTGCTTGCTGGATTGGTGGGGCTTATGGCACACAAAGCAGCAATTCTACTGTGTACAATAGAAAGGAAGGATTTTCATGGGCGAACAGGCTAGTGCATTAGAGTGTACGTTTGGATCTTTTCATTTGGAAATCCAACAATCCATTCTTGTATGGTTTGGTTTATGTATTTTATTTGGTATCTTTTTCTATTTTGCGGGTAAAAAAATAGACCAGGCTGATCCAAGAAAAAAACCAACGGGCTTAGTGTATCTTGCCGAAGAAATGGTGAATTTAACATTATATGTGACAGAGGGTAATCTGCGTGAAAAAGTATATGAATACATGCATATCTTTGGCACGATGATTTTCATGATGTTAGCAGCAAATCTAATTGGTTTAGTAGGACTTCAAAATCCAACTTCTAATGTGAGTTTTAATGGAACCTTAGCCTTATGTATCTTTTTGACGGTCCAATTTCAAGCTATTAAACGGGCTGGAATCGTAGGCCGTTTAAAAGAGTGGTGTGAACCATTTACAGTGATGTTTCCTATCAATATTATTGGCGAAATCGCTCCAGTTATTTCCTTGACGATGCGTCTTTTTGGAAATATTTTAGCGGGTTTTATTATTACTATGTTGGTATACACATTGATGAAAAGTACAATGCCATGGGGAATCTTAGGCTATATTGCGACCCCTTTCTTGCATATGTACTTTGATATTTTCTCAGGTTTAATTCAATCATATATTTTCTGGACTTTGGGATCCTTTTATCTAGGACAACAAATTGCTCCAGAACAAGAGTAGGAGGATAAAAGAATGTTTAATGAAGAGTTCGTAAAAGGTATGGCTTGTCTTGGCGCGGGTATTGCGATGATTGCTGGTCTTGGCCCTGGAATTGGACAAGGTATTGCGGCAAGTCGTGGTGCAGAAGCTGTAGGACGTAATCCAGATGCTCAATCGAAAATTCAATCAACCATGGTATTAGGTATTGCCTTAGCAGAAACAACGGGTATCTATTCATTGGTTATCGCAATTTTATTAATTTTCTTAAAAGCATAACAATAGGAGTATTGAACGATGGATATTAGTTTTAATATAGCCAACTATCTGCGTATCAATCTTCAAGACATTGTGATGGTGCTTGTTTCAACGGCTTTGATTATCTTATTTGCCAAACACTTTTTCTGGGATAAGATTATTGGCTTTGTGAAAGCGCGTCAGACCTATATTCAAGAAAATATTGATGCTTCGGAAACCATCAAAAAAGAAGCGATGGACTTAAAGGATCAATACGATGAAAAGATGAAACATGCAGGCCAAGATGCGCATGTGATTATTGAAACAGCACGTAATTCTGCAAATGAACAAAAGAAGCAAATTTTAACGCAAGCGGAAAAAGAAGCAACGCGAATCAAAGAAAAAGCGCAAGAAGATATCGATCGTGATCGCTTAAAAGCGCAAGACGATATGAAAAATGCGATTGGTGATGTTGCCATTGAAGCAGCGAAAAAATTGGTGGATAAGGATATGGATGAAACGACACAAAGAAAATTTGTGGATGATTTCATCAATCAAGTGGGTGATTCTCAATGGTAGATTTCATGCCTTATGCACAGGCTTTATTTGAAGTGGCTACAGAAGCACAAAAAGATGTGTCGATTGGTCAAGAAATACAAGAATTAGCAGAAGTTTGGTCATCAAATCAAGAATTGGTCCAAGTCTTTAAACATCCGAAAGTTAAACGGGAAGAGAAAAAAGAACTTCTTCAAAAAATTCTGGGTGAGAATGTAGATCCCATTCTCTTTCGGTTTTTACTTGTCTTAAATCAACATGATGTACTTGGGTATCTGCCTGAAATTGCGGCTGCCTATACAAAGTGCTTTAATAAAGCCCATGCGATTGAAATTGTGGATGTGGAGTCGGCTAGTGAGCTCGATGCCAAGCAGATACAAGACTTGGAAAGCGTTCTGGCAAAAAAATTAAAGAAAACTGTGCGCTTAAATGTAAAAGTAAATCCTGACTTGATTGCTGGTTTACGCGTACATACAAGTGAATTTGTTCTAGATAATACTGTATTAACCCGAGCAAATTCTATGAAAGAACAAATTAAGAAAAACTAGAGGTGATACTATGAGTTTAAACCCAGCAGAGATTAGTAAATTAATCAAAGCGCAAATTCAAAATATCGACCAGGATCTAGAAATGAGTGAAAGCGGTACTGTCATTACAATTGGTGATGGGATTGCGATGGTATATGGCCTTAGAAATGCAATGATGAGTGAGTTGCTTCTTTTTCCCCATGATGTTTATGGCATGGTCATGAACTTGGAAGAAGAAAATGTAGGGGTCGTTTTGTTGGGAGAGAATCCGGATATTAAAGAAGGGGATCCTGTAAAACGAACCGGCCATATTGTAGAGGTGCCTGTAGGTGATGGCTTGTTGGGGCGTGTAGTAAACGCATTAGGACAAGCAATCGATGGCCAGGGCGCTATTGTTTCTAATAAAACACGTCCCGTAGAACGTGTTGCACCTGGGGTTATTACCCGTAAAAGTGTATCCGTGCCTTTACAAACGGGTTTAAAAGTCATTGATTCCATGATTCCTATTGGACGTGGACAACGTGAATTGATTATCGGCGATCGTCAAACTGGAAAAACGGCGATTGCGATTGATACGATCTTGAATCAAAAAGAAACGGGTGTAAAGTGCATCTATGTGGCAATTGGACAAAAAGCAAGTACGGTTGCCCAAATCGTGGAAAAATTAAAACAAGCTGGCGCTATGGCTTATACAACTGTGGTAGTTGCGACCGCATCGGATTCAGCTCCCTTACAATACATTGCTCCTTATGCAGGTTGTGCGATGGGAGAAGAATGGATGGAAAATGGCGAAGATGTTTTGATTGTATACGACGATTTATCAAAACATGCGGTGGCTTATCGAACCCTGTCTTTATTACTTCGTCGTCCACCGGGACGAGAAGCCTATCCTGGTGACGTATTCTATTTACATTCTCGTTTATTAGAGCGTGCAGCGCGTTTAAATGAGAACTATGGCAATGGTTCCTTAACGGCTTTGCCAATTATTGAAACCCAGGCAGGCGATATTTCTGCTTATATTCCAACCAATGTTATCTCCATTACCGATGGTCAGATCTTCTTAAACACCGATATGTTTAATGAAGGAATCCGTCCGGCAGTAGATAGTGGATTAAGTGTATCCCGAGTTGGTAGTGCAGCTCAGGTTAAAGCTATGAAACAAGTATCGGGTTCATTAAAACTAGATCTTGCCCAATATCATGAAATGGAAGCTTTTGCGCGTTTTGGTTCGGATTTAGATCCTACCACAAAAAAGATTTTGGATCATGGGGCACGGCTTGAACAATTGTTGGTTCAAAAACAATATTCACCAATGACAGTCAGCCAACAAGTATTGGTTTTATATGCTGCCCAACATGGCTATGTGGATGCGATAGAAGTGGAAAAAATTGCTTCTTATCAAGAAAGCCTGTTGCAGTATGTCCAAAGGGAATATCCAAATGTTTTAGATCAAATTGCAACTTGTGCCAAAATTGATGAATCACTGGAAGCCGATATAAAAACCGCTTTAGATGCTTTTGCGAAGGTTTATTCTTTGTCCGAGGGCACAGCAGATGGCAGAAAGTAGACAAGCAATTAAAAACCGCATTCGCTCCGTGGAATCAACGGAAAAAATTACTCGTGTAATGCAGCTGATTGCCAGTACGGAATTAACCAGACAGCGTAAACACATGGAAGAAAATCGTGAATATGCGAAAGGCTTATCGGAACTTTT
The DNA here is from genome assembly GCA_003480165.1 of Firmicutes bacterium AM41-11. Lineage (GTDB taxonomy): Bacteria > Bacillota_I > Bacilli_A > Erysipelotrichales > Erysipelotrichaceae > Absicoccus. The sequence continues at coordinate 41,175 of QUIQ01000006.1, forward strand.
GGATTTTGCGGTACAATCGAGCCAAAATCGTTCTATTTATTTAAAAGAAGAGGTGGATAAACCTACTTTCTTATTCGTGTTCACGAGTGATATGGGATTATGTGGCTCTTATAATGCCAATATCCTCCGTTTATTGAATCAGACTATTACAGATAAAGATTATTTGGTTATGGTTGGTTCCAAAGGCTGTACATGGGCGAATGGTCGAAATATTTCCTGTGCGAACCAGTTGATGGATCTCAATCACGATATTGCCTATGATTCATTATCTGCCATTGTGAATACGGCATTGATGAAGTTTGAAAATGGAGATATTGGAAAGATTCAAGTATTGTATACACATTTTAAAAATACATTAACGTATATTCCTACTTTAGAAACAGTCTTACCTGTAGCTAAAAAAGAGAAGGAAAAAGAAGAAGTTGCTTCAAAAGCGAAACAGATTACGGATTATGAACCGGGACAAGAGCAAATGCTGGGAATGGTCATTCCTATGGCAATAAAATCGCTTGTATATTCCCGCTATTTAGAAAGTAAAACGAGTGAGCAAGCCAATCGTCGAATGGCAATGGAAGCAGCAACTGATAATGCGGATGAACTACGTGATGAATTGATGTTGGTATATAACCAGGCTCGGCAATCGGCTATTACCAATGAAATCATCGATATTGTTGGCGGAGCCAACGCATTATCTTAAGGAGGTAAATATGACGCAGAATATTGGAAAAATTGTGCAAATCATTGGCCCTGTTGTCGATGTCGCATTTTCTGAAGATAGTTTACCTGATTTGTTGACGGCAATTGAAGTGCCTTGTCCAGGACAAGAATCTTTAATTTTAGAAGTTGCCCAAGGCATTGGTGCCGATCAAGTCCGTTGTATTTCTATGGGATCAACGGATGGATTGGTTCGTGGCATGGATGCCATTGATACAGGAAAACCAATCATGGCTCCTGTTGGAGAAGAAGTCTTAGGGCGTATGTTCAATGTATTAGGACGTCCCATTGATGGCTTAGGTGAATTAAGTGATCAAGTGGAATATCATCCAATTCATCGTCCCGCCCCTGCTTTTGATCAACAGTCAACAAAAAGTGAACCTTTGGAAACCGGAATTAAAGTCATTGATTTATTGACCCCTTATATGAAAGGGGGAAAAATCGGATTATTCGGTGGTGCGGGGGTTGGAAAAACCGTACTGATTCAAGAATTAATTCATAATATCGCAACAGAACATGGTGGAAAATCCGTTGTCGTAGGGGTTGGGGAAAGAACCCGTGAAGGCAACGACATGTACAATGAAATGAAAGAAAGTGGCGTTTTGGATAAAACCGTTTTAGTGTACGGGCAGATGAATGAATCACCAGGTGCACGTATGCGGGTAGGTCTTACTGGTCTTACTATTGCGGAAAACTTCCGTGATCAAGAACACCAAGATGTCTTATTGTTTATTGACAACATTTTCCGTTTTACTCAAGCCGGTTCGGAAGTTAGTGCCTTGTTAGGGCGTATTCCAAGTGCCGCAGGGTATCAACCAACCTTAGCTACAGAAATGGGACAACTTCAAGAACGAATTACTTCTACGCAAGAAGGATCCATTACTTCTGTGCAAGCTGTCTATGTTCCCGCAGATGATTTAACCGACCCTGCTCCAGCTACGGCTTTTACCCATTTGGATGCCCGTGTTGTCTTAGACCGTGGTATTGCCGCATTGGGTATTTACCCAGCAGTTGATCCATTGGAATCAAGTTCACGTATTCTTGATCCACTTGTAGTGGGTCAACGACATTATGATGTAGCGCGTGGGGTACAAAACATTTTGCAGCGTTATAAGGAACTACAAGACATCATTGCCATTTTAGGTATGGATGAATTAAGCGATGAAGATAAGAAAATAGTCAATCGTGCACGTCGGGTACGTAACTTCTTATCTCAACCATTCAATGTGGCGGAAGTATTCTCTGGTATTAAAGGACAATATGTACCATTAGAAGATACGATTGATAGCTTTGAAAGAATTCTAAGTGGTGAATTTGATGATTTGCCAGAACAAGCCTTTATGATGGTAGGTACTGTAGAACAGGCCGTACAGAAAGCGAAAGAAATGGCTGGTGAATAGTATGATCCATATTAAAACCGTTACCCCCAAAGGTATTTATTTAGAAAGGGAAGTAGCGAGTGTACATATGAAAACCGTAGAAGGGGAAATGACCCTTTTACCGCATCATACACCAGTATTTGCAGCCCTTGTTCCCTGCGCCTTACAGCTTGGAAAAGCAGATGAGTATTATGCCCTTTCGGGAGGCTTTCTTAAATTTCAAGATGACGCTTGTTTGATCTTGACCGATGCGATTGAAGGCAAAGACGATATTGATATTGAAAGAGCTCGTCAAGCGTATCGAAGAGCAAGAGAACGTCTGGATAAAAAAGATGTCAATACGAATATGAAACGGGCCAGCTTAGCTTTGGCACGTGCGATTAATCGAATTTCGGTATATGAAAAATAGAGGGCTCTAAAATATTGTAGGGTTTCCCTAAAAGTATTGAGAAAATGAAAAAATGGGTCATAATCATCTTTTTTGTGGTGATTAGGCCCGTTTTTTGGTTTATATTAAGAATCTCTGTTATAATTTCTTTGGTGATAAGAATCATGCCTTCCAAATATGATTTACAATGGAAGGCTTTTTTATTTGCACAAAGCATTTAAAAATGGGACGAGCACGACCCTACAATAATTTAGAGGCTATGCTCGACACTATGAAAATTTAGATATCTATTCTATTTTTTAATGAATTTTGTTACCTCTTGGAAAGCTTTGTCAGCTTCATCGAGTTGATTGATATAGAGGGGATAGTCATGAAACATGCCTTCACCTACCGTTAGTTTCACTTTGCGTTTTTTATCTTTTAACTTTTGATAGAATTCTTGAACATCGGGATAGAAAATTTCTTCGGTTCCGACAAAGAGGTAGACATTTTTGAGCTTTGAAACATCTCCATTGATGGGTGATAACTTGTAATCAGACATGTCTAGACCATTGGCCCACTGGCTTCCATAATCAACAAGTTGACTCACAGAAAGGCGAACATCCCGGTCTTGATAGTTGACAATTTCTTTGTTGGAACAAGAGATATCTAACCAGGGAGAAAATAAAATTAATTTATTGGGTTGCTTCTTACCTTGTTTGGCTAAGTATTCACAGAAACCAGTAGCCAGACCTCCACCAGCTGAATCACCGAGTAAGATGATTGGTGTCTTGGCTTTGGCGCGGATATTGGTGTATAGAATATTTAATAGGCGGTAGGCATCTTTCCAGTCACCCAAACCAATGGTTTGATAAATGGGAACGATGACATTGGCATTTAATTCTTGTGCCAGGGCATCGGCATAGGCCCAATGCGTGGCGTTTACTGTATTCATATAGCCACCACCATGAATATATAATATTGTGTATTTCGGCTTTTTTGTTTTATGTAAGCTAACAACTTCGGTATCACAAATCGTTTGGGTAGAAACCTTACTTTCCACTTCGGTTCCATCATAATCGATGGTAGCAGCTTGAAGGGAAAGTGTATTTGTGAAACAAAGGATTCCAGCTAATAACAGGGCAAATAGTTTCTTCATTCGTTGAGTACCTCATTTCGTCAGATTTCATTATATAATAATATTCATTATATAATAATAAAGGAATGAAAAGCGTCTTTGGAAATTTGTGATAAAATAAAAAATATCTTTTACTACTAAACGAAATTCTTTTTAAAGGAGAAAAACAATGAGAATATCCGTTGTAGGTGGAGGAAAAGTTGGTTATGCACTAGCTTCTCAACTAGAAAAAGAGGGGCATGATATAGCCATCATTGATAATCGATTATCAGCCATTGAGCGAGCTAACGATCATCTAGATGTCTTAGCGATTGAAGGCAATGGCGCCAATGTTGATACATTAAAACAAGCCGATACTGCCAATGCAGATATTTTAATTGCGGTAACAGGAAGTGATGAAATCAATATCATTTCCTGCTTGTTGGCAAAGAAGATGGGGGTATCAAATACCATTGCGCGTATTCGTAATCCAGAATATGTCAATTCAATGGCTCTATTAGAAAAGGATCTTGGTCTGAGTCTGAGTGTCAATCCAGAGCGTTCTTGCGCTCGGGAAATTGTGCGTTCAATTCATTTCTCTAAATCGGTACGTATTTCAACCTTTGCGAAAGGACGTGTTGAAATTGCGGAAATCTTGGTCAAAGAAGGAAACGATTTAATTGATAAAGCCGTTAGCCAAATCGGTTCGCGCTTTCAAGGACAAGTATTAATTTGTTCCGTGGTTCGAAATAATGAAATTTTTATTCCCAATGGAAATTTTGTGATTCACAAAGGAGATCGAATCTCAGTTATTGCGACAACGCGTAATTTGGAAATGTTTTTAGTTCGAACGGGTATCAGCGAGTATCGCAACTTTCATGAAATGATGATTATTGGTGGCGGTCGTATTACGTATTATTTGGCAGCTATGTTACTACCAATGGGCATTCATTTGAAGATCATTGAAAAAGATGCCAATAAATGCCGCCAGCTAGCCATGCGCTTTCCCCAAGCCAATGTCATATGGGGCGATGGAACGGACCAGGAATTCTTATTGAGCGAAAATATTGATGCGATGGATGCCTTTATTGCGCTAACGGATAATGATGAAGAGAATGTGATTGCTTCGATATTTGCGATGAGTCGCAATGTGGAACGTGTTGTACCAAAATGTAATCGCGTTTCTTTAGATTTTTTATTAGATCGCTTTGACATTGCCAATGCGGTTACCCCAAAAATTTCCACAGCCAACCGTATTATTCGCTATGTACGAGCTATGAGCAATGCGAGTGGTTCGAATATTGAATCTTTATTGACATTGAATGAAGGAAAAATTGAAGCCTTGGAATTTAGAGTCCGTAAAAGTTGCCAGTTTATCGGTATTCCGTTAAAACATTTAAAATTTAGAAAAGGAATTATTATTGGTTATATTACCCATTATGGTCAGGTTGAAATTGCCAATGGAGATGCGGTTGTCCAAGAAGGTGATACGGTCGTAGTGGTTAGTAGCATTCCAAAGTTGAGGGATATTAATGATGTTTTGGCTTAGAAGACAAGGACGTAAACTAAACTGGCATGTGATTGGCAACGTTATTGGGAATGTGTTACTAGTCATGGCTTTCTTATTTGTTTTTCCAATCATTTGTGGAATTATTTATCACGAAGAAGTTCTTTCCTTTCTTTTTATGATGATTGCCTGTCTTGTAGTGGGTTTCCCTTTATCTCGCATTAAAGTAAAACACCGCATGTATTTTGCTCGGGATGGCCTGATGGCCGTTGGTTTATGCTGGGTCGTATTATCTATTGTAGGTGCTCTACCATTCTGGTTTTCCGGTACAATTCTGCATTTTATTGATGCTTTCTTTGAAACTGTCTCAGGCTTTACTACCACAGGATCAAGTATTTTAAAAGAAGTCGAATCTTTACCAAAATGTATGTTGTTCTGGCGTAGTTTCACCCATTGGATTGGTGGTATGGGAATTTTAGTCTTTGTCTTGGCAATTCTACCGAAATCCAATGATCGTTCGATACATATCTTACGGGCCGAATCACCAGGACCTGTCATTGGAAAACTGGTTCCACGGCTGCGTAAAAGTGCAATGATTCTTTATGCGATTTATATGGGCATGACGATTTTGGAAGTGGTTCTATTACTGTTAGGAAAAATGCCTTTATTTGATGCATTATGTAATACCTTTGGAACTGCTGGTACAGGTGGATTTAGTATAACCAACCAGGGAATTGGCCAGTATCACAATGCCTATTATGAATGGGTGATTGGTATTTTCATGGCTTTGTTTGGGGTGAACTTTAACTTTTATTTCTTCTGTTTGATCCATGAATGGAAAGAAGCTTTCCATATGGAAGAAGTTCAAACGTATTTTAAAGTCATTGGCTTTTCTACCTTATTCATTGCCATTAACATCTTGCCACTGATTCATGGAGGGTTCATAGATGCTGTGCGCTTAGCCTTTTTCCAGGTGTCTTCCATTATTACTACTACAGGGTATTCTTCTTGTGATTTCAATTTGTGGCCAACCTTCTCAAAGATGATTTTATTGCTTCTGATGGCTTTAGGGGCTTGTGCTGGTAGTACCGGTGGAGGTATAAAGGTTAGCCGAATGATTGTTGTTGTTAAGAAGATTCGGGCGGACATTCAAAAGACGATCCATCCGCAAAAGGTGACTTTGATTACCTTTGATGGCAAGGCGCTTGACAACAAAGTAGTTGATCAAATTATGAGTTTCTTTTGTTGCTTCATTTTGATTTTAGCTTTATGCATGGTTTTAGTATCGTTGGATGGTTTTGATTTTGAAACAACGATTTCTGCTTGTTTTGCGTGCATTGGAAATATTGGACCAGGTTTTGCGATGGTTGGACCATTTGGAAATTTCTCTGCTTTTAGTGATTTATCGAAAATCGTCTTATCCTTTGCGATGCTGATTGGGCGTTTGGAGATTTTCCCTATTTTGATTTTCTTGGCACCATTTATTGGAAAAGGAAAGAAATATCGTCCTACCAAAGCCGATCAAGTGCTCTTAGATGAGAAAAATTATTAGGGGCTTGAAAGCGCTTTAATGATTTGTTAAGATTTAATCACTTATATGACTGACGGAAGTGGAATAACCACATGAAGTATAAGGGACTAATATAGCCGACCGTCTGGGCAAATGTTTTTGTTCAGTGGTCGGCTTTTGTTTTGCATGTCGATTGACGAACGAAACAAAGTATAGTAACGTATTTTTAGGCGTTAGCTATAGCTAACTATTAAATTCTTTGACAGGAGGTATGTATGAAAGAACAATGGCAAGGATTTAAAGGAACAAAGTGGCAGGATGAAGTAGATGTTCGTGATTTTATTCAAAACAACTATACGCCTTATGATGGGGATGAAAGCTTTTTAGTCGGTCCCAGCAAGGCAACCGAAAAATTATGGGATGAACTTCAAAAGCTACAAAAAGAAGAACGTAGTAAAAATGGTGTATTGGATATGGAAACGGAAATCGTTTCTAGTATCACAGCCTATAAACCCGGATATTTGGATAAAGATTTAGAGAAGATTGTTGGCTTGCAGACGGATAAACCTTTAAAACGGGCATTTATGCCGTATGGTGGAATTCGTATGAGTGAAGAAGCTTGTGAAACCTATGGATATAAACCTAGCGAAAAGCTTCATGAAATTTTTACAAAATACCATAAAACGCATAACGATGCTGTCTTTAGTGCATATACACCGGAAATGCGTCTATGTCGTCGTAATAAAATTATTACGGGATTACCTGATACGTATGGACGGGGTCGAATTGTCGGGGATTATCGCCGAGTTGCCTTATATGGTATTGATTTTCTAATTGCGCAGAAACAAGAAGATTTTGCGTATTGTGGGGATGGAACGATGACCGATGATGTGATTCGTCAAAGAGAAGAACTGGCGGATCAGATCAAAGCTTTAAAGGAAATGAAAGTCATGGCCAAAGACTATGGCTTTGATATTAGTCTTCCGGCAAAAGATTCCAAAGAAGCGGTACAATGGCTGTATTTTGGTTATTTGGCTGCCATTAAGACACAGAATGGGGCTGCCATGAGTGTTGGACGTATTTCTACTTTCTTAGATATCTATTTTGAAAGAGATTTAGCGAATGGAACCTATACCGAAGCGGAAATCCAAGAAATTGTCGATCATTTGACAATGAAATTCCGGATGGTGAAATTTGCCCGTATTCCAAGCTATAACCAGTTATTCTCAGGCGACCCTGTCTGGGCGACTTTAGATGTTGCCGGACTTGGTATGGATGGAAGAAGTATGGTGACAAAAACTTGTTTCCGTTTCTTGCATACGCTGGAAAACATGGGACCAAGTCCAGAGCCAAATTTAACGGTCTTGTATTCCAGTCATTTGCCAGAAGCATTTAAAAAATATGCTGCTAAGATTTCGATTGATACAAGTAGTGTGCAATACGAAAGCGATGATGTAATGCGTCCAGTCTGGGGCGATGATTATGCGGTTTGTTGCTGCGTCAGTGCAACACAAACGGGAAAAGAAATGCAATTCTTTGGTGCTCGGGCCAATTTGGCAAAGTGTTTGTTGTATGCCATCAATGGAGGAGTTGATGAAAAGACTAAGACCCAAGTTGGTCCAGAGTATAAGCCGATTACAAGTGAATACTTGGATTATGATGAAGTAATGCATAAATATGACATCATGATGGATTGGTTAAGTGGTTTATATGTCAATGTATTAAACTTGATCCAATACATGCATGATAAATACTATTATGAAGCCAGTCAGATGGCTTTGATTGATACCGATGTACGCCGTACATTTGCTACGGGTATTGCCGGTTTCTCGCATGTTGTAGATTCTTTAAGTGCTATCAAATATGCCAAGGTAAAAACCATTCGGGATGAAGATGGTATTGTCGTGGATTATCAAGTTGAAGGGGATTTCCCACGCTATGGAAACGATGATGATCGTGCAGATGAGATTGCGGTTTGGTTATTAAAAACCTTTATGAAAAAGATTGAAAAGCATCATACGTATCGCAATAGTGAACCAACAACATCGATTCTTACTATTACTTCTAATGTGGTATATGGAAAGGCAACAGGAGCATTGCCAGATGGTCGTAAAGCCGGAGAGCCTTTATCACCAGGTGCCAATCCAGCTTATGGTGCAGAACAAAATGGTTTATTAGCTTCTTTGAACTCGGTGGCTAAATTGCCTTATGAATACGCCCTGGATGGAATCAGTAATACTCAAACGATTAACCCAGATGCGCTAGGTCATACCGAAGCCGAAAGAGTGGATAACCTTGTTCATGTATTAGATGGATACTTTGATCAAGGTGCCCATCATTTAAATGTAAATGTGTTTGGGGTTGAAAAGTTAAAAGATGCGATGGAACATCCAGAAAAAGAAGAATACGCAAACTTTACGATTCGGGTTTCTGGATATGCAGTAAAATTCATTGATTTAACTCGTGAACAACAACTCGATGTAATTAGTCGTACATGTCATAAGAGCCTATAAGTGGTTCTTTATGCAGAAAGGGGATTTCTATGTTAGGTGCCATTCATTCTATAGAAACATTTGGATCCGTAGATGGACCTGGGGTTCGCTATGTGATTTTTATGCAAGGCTGCAATATGCGTTGTCAATTTTGTCATAATGCGGATACTTGGAAACAAATGACACCAGACCAAGATGCTGCTTCCGTATTAAAAAAAGCCTTGCGTTATCGAACGTATTGGAAAGATACGGGTGGCATTACGGTCAGTGGGGGAGAACCTTTATTGCAGATTGATTTTTTGATTGAACTTTTTACCTTGGCTAAAAAAGCCGGAGTTCATACGACTTTGGATACGTGTGGGCAGCCATTTACCCAGGCTGAGCCAGGTTTTTCAAAGATTCGAAGGCTTATGGAAGTGACAGATCTTGTCTTGTTGGATATTAAACAAATTGATAATGAAAAACATAAGCTTTTAACGGGACACCCGAATACCAATATCTTAGCTTTTGCCCGATATTTAGATTCGATTCATAAACCAGTATGGATCCGTCATGTGACGATTCCAGGCATCAATGATTCAGATCAAGAATTGGAAAGGCTAGATCAATTCTTGCAGGAAAGAAAGAATATTCAAAGGGTGGATGTACTTCCTTACCATACGATGGGAATGTATAAATGGGAAGCTTTAGGATTAGAATATCCATTAAAGGATGTTCCGACTCCGACTGTTGAACAAGTGAATCGGGTAAAAACACTTCTACATGTCGAGGATTATCCTTTGACATAAAACATAAGGCTGGATGACTGTTGGTTATCCGCCTTTTTTTGTCGCAATTTACATAGAATTGATAAAGGGAGAGTATATTTATGGTATATTTAAAAAATGTAAATAGGGCAGAAAGAAGTATTAACCACTTATGAAAATAAAGAAATTTATTCAAAAGAATAAAGTATGGGCAATTCCTATTATCTGGTTTTTTGTAGGTTGCCTTTTTTTAGAAATGATTACGAATAATCTATTAGAAAATCACCTTGCTTCTAAAGAAGAAATCTCAAGAATGAATGCGATAACGTATGCCGAACAAATTAAGGAAGATATTAATGCCGGTATCTCTATCACCAACAGTTTGAAACAAGTGATTGTGAGTGAAGATGGGCGTTGTAATGCATTTGATGAAATTGCGAGAAATTCAATGAATTCATCCATTCAGAGTATTCAATTGGCTCCGGCTGGAAAGGTGACCGAGATTTATCCGGAAGCGGGTAATGAAGCAGGAAAGGTTGACTTGATGACCGATGAAGCACGAGGCGCCTATGCCCGTTATGGGATGGAGCAGAATTGTATAGTGACGCAAGGTCCTTTTGATCTAAGACAAGGTGGCAAGGGAATTGCCATAAGAAATCCGGTTTACCTGGAAAAGGATGGGCGAAAAGTCTTTTGGGGCTTTACGATTGCGATTATTCGCGTCCCAGATATTTTTTCCAAATCGGCAAAAGCTTTGGAGAACTTTGGCTATCAATATCGTTTATTAAAAACCGAGGCACCTTGGTCTAAAAAATATACCGATGTAGCTGCTTCCAAAGGTAAACTGGTACGTCCGGTTGCGTATACGTTTAAGATTGGACAGGAATGTTGGAAACTGGAAGTCATGCCAAAGGATGGTTGGCAAAATAAAAAATTGGAGCTTGTATTCATTGGTGGCGGTCTCTTTATTCTTTTATTGATGACAGGATTAATGATTGCGGTGCTTATCTTAAATCAAAGGCGGAAAAATCTACATTGGTTAGCCCAAACCGATGCCTTGACCAATGTGTACAATCGAAGTGGTTTTGATCAAGTATTGGATCAGCACATCGAAGCCCATGAGAACTCTTCTTTTGTGGTAGCGGAACTCGATATTGATAATTTTAAATTTATTAATGATATGTATGGCCATGCGGCTGGAGATTTGGCTTTGCAGAGTCTGACGAATAATATGCGAAAGGCTTTTCTGGGTGAAGCTATCATTGGTCGAAATGGTGGGGATGAGTTCTGTCTATTGCTTCCTGACACGACCTGTCAATCTGTGCAAAAAAAATTAGAAAAATTCACCAAGACAAGGAAAAGTTTTGTTTATAAAGGCAAATTACATTTTTTTACCATTTCATTAGGTTATGCAGAATATCCAACCCATGCCGAAAATCGCAATGGTTTAATGCAATGCGCAGATGCGGCTTTATATGGGGTTAAACAAAAAGGTAAACAAGGCTGTATGGTTTTCACAAAAGGTCTGCAAGCAACCCGAACCCAGTTAGGTTTTGCCCTGCAGGATATTTCGGATAATTTACCCGGTGCATTTTTGATTTATAAAGCCAATCCAGCGGATGATCAATTGTTGTTCGCAAATCATGAAATGTTGGAACTAGCCGGTTGTAAGGATATGGATGAATTCTTTGCGTATACCAAATGCAGTTTCCGAAACTTAATTGATGAGCCAGAACGAGACGCTGTTGAAGCAAGTATCTGGCAACAGATTAATGCGGATGATGGGCATAAAAATGATTATGTCAGCTTCTCTTTTATTCGAAGAGATGGAAGCAAGATAGAAGTATTTGATCATGGACGAATTGTAGATACTACGCATTATGGTCGAGTTTTCTATGTGTTATTTATGAGTAAAGAATTAATCAATCGACATTATGAACGTGATTGATAAATAAAAAAAGATCGAACAATTGTGCAGTGAGGCCAATTTGTTTCAATCTTTATTTGTATAAAATAGACAAATAAAAAACACTCCATTGGAGTGTTATTTTTAAATGGCGCCTCAAACAAGACTCGAACTTGTGACCTGCCGGTTAACAGCCGGATGCTCTACCAACTGAGCTATTGAGGCGTTTGCGTATTGCTCAACGCTCAATAATAATAGCATGGTTATTTGATAGACGCAAGTGCTTTTTTTAAAAAAATTAAGATTTTTTTTGTGACTGCAAAATTGCCCGAATCGCATCGAATAAATAAGGTTTATATTCACGAATAGGTAAGGGTTCATTTTTGACAATACTGCTGTAACAAGTCGAACCGACAAAATCGATAATCATAAATAAAACCAAATTCGGATCTTCGTAGTTATATGCATTCTTTTCCGCTAATTCCGCAAATCGCTTACGAATATGTAGTTCATCGTTGGAATAGCTTTTATGCACATAGTCGGAAAAGATGCCCCAAGAGAGGTTCTTTTGAATAAAAGAGGCAACTTGTTTATTGGATTCAAGTTCATTCAGAATCTGATTGATTAAGTAAATGATACTGTCTTCAAAGTTGCGAATGTCGTTTTCATCTAGTTTTTCTTGCGCATTGAGAAAGATTCTACTGGCTTCCCGAGAAATAAGGATATCGCGAATCTGGTCTTTATCTTTGAAATATAGGTAGAAAGTCCCTTTGGCTACACCAGCTTTTTTCGCAATTTCGCTAATTGTTACATTTTGAATATCTTTACTGGTAAATAATTCAAATGCCGCGTTTAGTAATTTTGTTTCTTTTATTTTCTTGTTTTCGATTATTTTTGACTTCACTGGTTTCACCTCTTTTCAACAATATTATATATAAAAAATGTACTCGTGGTCAATTTTTTGGTTAAATCAAGCTAATTGTCTAAAAATGGCTGTTAAAGAATTGACTGTTGGTCATTATAAAACTATACTGTCTTACGTTGAGGTGAGGGTATATGGAAAAAATATCGAATTTTATTGTTAAATACCGTAATAAGATCCTTATTTTCGCAATTCTTTTATTAATTCCAAGTGCCTTGGGATTTATAGGAACCGGAATCAACTATGATTTGTTGTCCTATCTTCCCCAAGAAGCAGAATCCATGAAAGCACAAGAAATTTTGGGGGATGATTTTAATCTTTCCAGTGTGGATTTCCTGGTTGTTAATGGAATGAAAGATAAAGATGTTGCCGAATTAAAACAGGAAGTTAAAAAAGTAGATGGTGTAGAGAAAGTCTATTGGCGGGATGATGTACTGCCAATAACGATTCCAAAAGAAGCTCTACCAAAAAGTGTCAGAAGCATGTTGTATTCAGATGATGCAACGATGATGATTGTTACCTTTAAAGAAGGAACGGCATCGGATCGAACGATGAATGCAATATCGAATATTAAGAAAATCGCAGGTAAGAAATGCTTTTTAGCCGGAATGTCGGCTTTAAGTGAAGATACCAAAGATATGATTAATCATGATATGCCAATCTTTAGTTTGATTGCGATTGTCTTAGTTCTATTTGTATTGTGGTTTGGCTTGGAAAGCAATTTTGCACCGTTTGTATTTATGTTAGGAATTGGTTTCCCAATTGCGTATAACTTTGGTACGAACATTTTCTTTGGTCAAATTTCTTATATTACACAAGCATTGGCTATGGTCTTACAATTAGCCGTTACAATGGATTATTCCATCTTCTTGTTACATCGATACCAAGAAGAAAAGTTACGTGGTAATGATAATGAAACGGCCATGTCACATGCGATTACGCAAACCTTTGTATCCATTTCATCAAGTTCAATCACAACTATTGCCGGATTTATGGCTTTATGTGCCATGTCTTTGACATTAGGTAAAGATATTGGTTTAGTTATGGCCAAAGGTGTTGTCTTAGGTGTATTGAGTACAATCTTTATTCTTCCTAGTTTATTGATGATTTTTGATAAACAAATCGAGAAGAAAAAACATAAAGTATTGATTCGTCCTTTGAAAAAAGTGCCAGCCAAGATTATCAATCACTATAAAGCAATCTTACTTGTCTTTGCGATTGCCTTTATTCCGGTTTGGTATGCCAGCAATCATACCAATGTCTATTATGATTTGATTTCGAATATGCCACAAACGTTCAATAGTGTCATTGGTACCAATCAATTAAAAGAAAAATTTGATATGACCACGACAAACTTTGTCTTAGTCGATGATTCTGTATCCACCAAAGATGTTCAAGAAATGTGTAATAAGATTGAAGATCTAGATGGTATTCATAATGTATTGGCCTATGAAACAGCCGTTGGATCTGGTATTCCATCTTCGTTTGAACCAAGTGCAATCAAAGAAATCCTAAACAACAATGGACGACGCTTGATTGTTGTCAACAGTGACTATAGAGCAGCTCGTGATAACTTGAATAAACAATTGGATCAGATGGATGACATCATTCATCAATACGATAAACATGCCGTGATTGGTGGGGAAGGAAAGTTAACCGAAGATTTGATTCATACTTGTCAAAAAGACTTCAAGATGGTCAATGCGGTTTCGATGATTTTAATCTTTATTATCATTGCGATTACCTTCAAATCTATTGCCTTACCAATTATCTTAGTTGCGACTATTGAATTCGCTATTAATATCAATATGGGTATTCCATATGTGACCGGTTCTGTTTTGCCATTTATTGCACCAATTGTCATTGGTACGATTCAATTAGGGGCAACGGTCGATTATGCGATTTTAATGACTAGCCGATTTAAAGAAGAATTGGAAAAAGGAAAACATTGTAAACATGCGATTGGATCAGCTATCAAGCATACAAGTACATCCATTATTACCAGTGGTTTGTCATTCTTTGCCGCATGTATTGGCGTTAGCTTTGTAGCTGAAATGGATTTATTAAAGAGTATTTGTATTTTATTAGCCCGTGGAGCTTTGATTAGTGTTGTTGCGATTTTAGTTGTCTTACCAACCCTATTGTTGGTATTCCACAAAGTTATTGAAAAAACAACGAAAGGATGGCCAGTAGCCACGGTTGAGAAAGGAATGATTACCAATGAAGATGAATAAACAAGGCGTAAATGCCACAACGTTAAAAGCAGTAGGAGCTTGTCTATTGAGTGCAACAATGTCAATGAGCCTATTTAGTGCACCTGTATTTGCCCAAACAAGTCAAGTATCCAATCCATCCGATGTTGAAAAGACGGAAACTGTTTATGCGACCTTAAACGATGATGGATCTGTTTCCAATGCTGTCGTTTCCAGTTGGTTACATGATGGAAATGGAATTCACAATGTGCAAGAACAATTGAATTTAACGAATGTAGAAAACATTAAAACCAACGATAAGATTCAAAAGAATGGAAATACGTATACATGGAATTCCGATGGAGACGATGTGTATTATCAAGGAGATTCGACGAAAGCTTTACCTGTTCAAGTAGCGATTACCTACTATATGGATGGACAAGAATACAGTGCCAAGGAAATGAAGGGCAAAAGTGGACATATGAAGATCAATGTTCACTTCACCAACACCGTTTCTAAAATGACAAGTTCTGGTGTCATTGTGCACCCAGGTTATTTAGCTGGTGGTTTATTACGTCTAGACAATGGCAATTATTCTAATGTGACTTGTTCGAGTGGAAAAGTCATTAATGATGGAAGCAACCAAGTCTTAGCTTTTGCCTCTGTTCCTGGCTTAGCGGAAACTTTAAATTCAGCTGGTCTTCAAAAATTAACGGAAAAAGTACAAGCCAGTGATGATTGTACGATTGAAGCGGATGTCAAAGATTTTGATGAAAGCAATTTAATGATTGGTATGTCGAGTGACTTTGACTTAAACGACTTAGTTGAAACCGGAAATATTCCGGATTTAGCGGGCAGTGTCAATCAAATCGTTGATGCAGCCAATCAATTACAAGATGGTTCCGAACAATTGTATGATGGAACCCAACAACTTATTAGCCAAAGTGCGCCTTTAACTTCTGCCAGTGGTAGTGTTCGGGAAATGTCACAAGCTTTCACAACTTTGAATAAAGGGGCTCAAACGATGGCTAGTGGCGTAAAAGATTATACTCAAGGGGTTGATCTATTAGCGATAGGTTCGCAACAATTGAGTGGAATTACCGATGGTATTACTACGGTACACAAGGCAAGTCAAACTTCTTTACTAGAAGGAGCAACAGCTTTAAATGCAGGACTAAAACAATTGAAAGATTCAACAGATAATATGGATCCAAATCAATTAGCAGGCTTACAAACACAATTGGATTCTGCTAAGGAAACATTGACTGCTATGCAAGGTACTTTGACAAAGGATACCAAGACGCTAGAAGGTTTAGGAACTGCACTACAAAGTGCAAGCAGCCAATTAGAAGCGTTAGAAAAAGATCAAACGTTAAGTAATCAAATTGCCCAATTGGGTAAGGATGTTGCGGCATTAAATGAAACGATTAAGAGTGATAATTCAACCATTGATGCGAACAATGCAGCATTACAAACAAAGGTAAATGACATTAATAGTCAAATTGATGCCATTAATAGTGCCATTAATACACAAGTTACCAGCGCACAGGCAAATATCAATAATGCATACAGTAGCGCAAATGCTGCTTTAAATAATGCCGAAGCAGCAACCGAGGATGCGGATGCCAAAGCAGGTATTGAAAGCGCAAAGGCAGCCTTAGGTTCTGCACCACAAATTAGTGCACCGGCTGCGCTTCAACATATTTCCGTGGATAATCTAAAATCTTTAGATTCATTAGATGGAAGTCAAGTTGTCAGTGATGCCAAGGCAATTCAAGGTACCTTAAAAACATTAGGTGGATCATTAGCTACGATGCAAAAATCTTTAGGTCAAGCCCAAGATACAATGAAGGGTCTAAATGATGATATCAATACTTCTATTAAAACATTAAATGGAATGAGTGAAATGCTTAACAATGTTGCCTCAAGCTCTGACTATAAGGATCTAAGTAAACAAATGGCTACGTTAAAAGCAGCCTCTAGTCAGTTGTATGCAGGTTCTAGTGATTTATTAGATGGTGTGAATACTTTAAATAGCGGTTTAGCTCAACTTCAAACCCAATCGAGTGCAGGTATTCAACAAGTCCAACAAGGTGCTAAACAATTGTCTTCCAATAGTTTGATGTTGAATAGTGGAGCGAGTCAATTAAGTGATGGAACCAATCAATTAGCTTCACAAAGTGGAACAGTTAATGAGATGGCTGATGGCTTGGATCAATTAAGCAGTGCCTTTACACAATTAAATGATGGAGCTGCTCAATTGGCACAAGGTCATGAACAATTTAATGCCCAAGCTATGCAGCCATTAAAAGAAATGGCCGATTTAACGGAATCTGAAGTTTCTTCTTTAACGGATGTATTCAATCAAATTAAAGAATTAACCGAAGAAAATGATAACTTTGCCGGTAAACCAGAAGGTGCTACAAGTAAAGTCAATTACGTTATGCATACGGGTGAATAATCATAGAGAACATGGGTTTATTACTCATGTTCTTTTTTTTGTCTTCATTGAAGGAATATCTTTCCAAAAGTATAATAGAAGTAATTATACGATTTTCGTTTTATGGATTAGGAGGATTTTCCATTGTTCGATCATACAATACAGACCGATATCTATGAGAAGGTTTTAAAGAAGCACTATTTAGGAATTATATCTATCGATTTTGAACATCAAGGAAAAATTGAAGTACTTTATGAAGATAAGGATGCATTCAATAGAGATGCCATTTTTCCTTTAACAGATCAGAGAACATTTGATGAATAGGTACAGAATACGCTTATGAAGTATGTGGCTGGCTATAAAGAGGATATTTGCCGCATTCAAGCCCAACTGAAAAAAGAATCGATTCTACAAGGAACGGCACAAAGTGTGATTCATC
The DNA here is from genome assembly GCA_003480165.1 of Firmicutes bacterium AM41-11. GTDB lineage: Bacteria > Bacillota_I > Bacilli_A > Erysipelotrichales > Erysipelotrichaceae > Absicoccus. The sequence goes on from QUIQ01000006.1 coordinate 58,906, forward strand.
ATGTGATGATCAATTTCATGCTGGATGGTCAAATGCGCTTTATGCAGTTTGATTTTATCCGTATAAACAAGGATTCACAGGCGGTTCTTCTATTTGTCGAAGATTATACCGATCCGCAACAACAGGCTTTTGTCCAAACCTTAAAGTCCGTGAAAAATAGTGCAGCACTGTTTAAAATTTCTCATCAAGCAGGATCTGCCGGTTATGAGGTCATATTTTTTACGGAAGGCTGTGCCAAAATGATGGAAGTAAGCCAAGAAGAGATGTGGATGCATCGTAAACCTTTCAATGAAGCAGTTCATCCGGATGACTTGCATTATGTGGAAGGCTCTTTTCGCAAACTATCTGCCCAGCATCCACATATTAATATCTTTTACCGGGTGCAAAATCCCTATGGGAAGTGGTTCTATCTGCAATCGGATCTGTCTTACATCATGGTTGGAGATAAAGAATACATTTATGTAACCTATCAAGACATCAGTGTAATGAAAAAGAATGAAGAGCTATCGCAAGCTTTACGGCATACTAAACAACATGATGCCGAATTGGCGAGTGTCAATCAACAACTGACGCAAACGGTCGCAACGATTAAAAAGGCCAATGAAGAACTTGCTTCATTGCAAGAAAAAGCCTTAAATGTGCTGGGAAGTGTTTTTGTACGAAACCTTTTAGTCTATATGGATACGCGCCAAGGGGAATGGATTAAGATTCCCGATGATCAGATGGAAGAGCTAGGAGATAAGCCAGATGCCTATGATGTTCGTTATACGATAGCGGATCATTTCATGAAACCAGAATATAAAGAAGGGTATTTGGAATTCACAGACCTTTCAACCCTTGCCGAAAGATTGAAAGGCCAAAGAATGATTCGATATATCTATCGGAGTCCCAATGAACAATGGATTGCGATCAATGCGATTCCACAAAAATGGGATGAAAAAGGCAATTTAGTCGAAGTATTATTCGCAACGCGAAATGTCAGTGAAGAGCGAAATCGCGAATTAGAACAAGAGGATGCCCTGCGTTTAGCGCTGGCTAGTGCCGAACATGCCAATAAAGCGAAAACAGCTTTCTTAAATAATATGTCACATGATATTCGGACACCGATGAATGCGATTATTGGGTTTACGGCCCTTGCGGTAACTCATGTAGATCAACCAGAAGTTGTGAAAGATTATTTAACGAAAATTGGAACATCGAGCCAACATCTTCTTTCTTTAATTAACGATGTTTTGGATATGAGTCGGATTGAGAGTGGAATTGTAAAAATTGAGGAAAATGAAGTACATATTCCCGATGTTTTACATGATCTGCGAACGATTATTCAAGGAAACATTCATGCCAAACAACATGATTTGTATATTGATACGCAAGATATCGTTCATGAAAATGTGATTACGGATAAATTGCGTCTGAATCAAATTCTATTAAATGTCGTAGGAAACGCTATAAAATTTACTCCGACTGGAGGTATGATCAATCTGCAAATTTCGGAAAAGCCATGTAGTAAAAAGGGCTATACGACTTTTGAATTCCGAATTAAAGACAATGGCATTGGTATGTCTAAGGAATTTCAAGAACATGTCTTTGATTCTTTTTCACGCGAACGTTCTTCGACAAAATGTGGCATACCTGGTACAGGCTTAGGAATGGCGATTACGAAAAACATTGTAGATATGATGAATGGAACCATTACCTTGACAAGTCAAGAAGGAAAAGGAACGGAATTTGTCATTACGCTTGATTTTAAGCTTTTAGATACCGTGATGGTTTATGGTCCGATTCCAGAGCTTGTAGGGGCAAGAGCGTTGGTTGTGGACGATGATATCCATACATGTACCAGTGTTAGTAAGATGCTGCGAGATATTGAAATGCGAGCCGATTGGTCTACTTCTGGTAAAGAAGCTATTATTCGGGCCAAAGAAGCGTTTGAACAAAAGGATGCGTTTGAAGTCTATATCATTGACTGGTTGATGCCAGATATGAACGGTATAGAAACGGTACGCCGGATTCGTGGTGTGATTGGAGATAGTGCATCAATTATTATTTTGTCAGCGTATGATTGGGCTGATATTGAACAAGAAGCTAGAGAAGCCGGAGTTACGGCTTTTGTGGAAAAACCGATTTTCATGTCAGAACTCAGAAAAGTTCTTACCCAACCTATTGCGCTCGTACAAGAGGATGAAAAGTGGCAGAAAGAAGAAAATCGATATGCCGGCAAAAAGGTCTTGTTGGTTGAAGACAATGCATTAAACAGCGAGATTGCGACCGCCATTTTAGAAAAAGCTGGTATTGTGGTAGATGCAGTGGAAGATGGAATGGATGCGGTAAATCGCATGGTGGAAGTGGATGAAGAGACCTATGATCTCATACTTATGGATATTCAAATGCCGAAGATGGATGGCTATACCGCAACTAGAGAAATTCGTATGATGAAAAATAATCGGAAAGCGAATATTCCTATTATTGCCATGACCGCAAACGCCTTTGAAGAAGATCGACGAAAAGCTTTCCAGGTAGGGATGAATGCACACATCACAAAACCAATTGATATCAAAAAGATATTAGCTACTTTTGATCAAGTATTCCAATCGTAGAGAACAATATACAAACAAAAGGCGATGGTTTGTGTCATCGCCTTTTGAAAGTTTCATATGTATTAGGGAGAGAGAAATATATGAAGTTTTTTTAATTTTAGTGGTTCTTCTTGAACCACTATTAATATAAGAAATCTTTGTGTCATGTTTATCATTGAATCATGTGAAAAATTGTGAAGTGCCATCAAATTATGGAAAAGTTTGTGCAAAACTTGAATTGGATACCATATGCCGTATACTTTGGGTAAGGAGGGTTCTTTTTATGGAATTAAAAGATGCAATGTTAGGAAGACGAAGTATTCGTTTTTATAAAACCGGAAAGATTTCTCAAGCAGATATCCAAGCGATAATTGCAGCCGCAAATATGGCTCCATCTTGGAAGAATTCGCAAACGCCACGCTATTATGTTGCGACAAGTGAAGAAGCTATGAATAAAGTGCGTGAGGCCTTGCCAGAAAGAAACACGGAAAATACGAAAAATGCAGCCGCTTTGATTGTCATGACATTTGAACGAGGTCGGGCAGGATTTATGAAAAATGGTTTGCCAGATAATGAAGTAGGTGATGGCTGGGGCTTTTTTGACAATGGTTTAGCTTGTCAAAACTTAGTTCTAAAAGCTTATGAGTTAGGTTATGGAAGTTTGATTATGGGAATTCGGGATGAACAAGTCTTAAGAGAGAATTGTTCCATTCCTGCAAGTCAAATTATTACAGCGGTTATTTCACTTGGGGTTGCAGACATTGATCCTACGGCACCAAAACGTAAAGAAGTCGAAGATATTATGGTTTCTTTGGGATAATGTTTGACATTATCTTTTTTTTCTGCTTTTTGAAAAAACCGCTTGGAAAAAGAAAACAAAGAGTATATAATTCTAAAGGTTTGCTTTGACATCCCCTATGAAACTGTCAAAGATCATAGGAGGAACAAGTATCGGACGAAAAAAAATAAGAGTGTAAGAGATGATAATTGTGCGGTTGATGAGAACCGATAGAGAATAAATAAAAGGAGAACAAAGACTATGTATGATGTATTGATTGTGGGTGCAGGCCCTGGTGGTATTTATTCGGCTTACGAATTATTGAAAAATAAGCCAGAGTTAAAAATTGGTGTATTTGAAGCAGGTGCACCATTGGATAAGCGAAAATGTCCAATTGATGGAAAGAAAATCAAATCTTGTATTCATTGTAAATCTTGTGCCATTATGAATGGTTTTGGTGGTGCTGGTGCTTTCAGTGATGGAAAATATAATATTACCAACGAATTCGGAGGCAACTTATTTGAATATGTAGGCCAACAAGAAGCTATTGATTTAATGGAATATGTAGATGAAATCAACTGCAAGATGGGTGGAGAAAAAACGCGTTTGTATGCGAATTCAGATCCCGCTATCGCAAAGAAATGTCTACAAAATGATTTACACCTTTTAAAGGCAAAAGTTCGTCACTTAGGAACAGATATCAACTATGTCGTATTAGGTAACTTATATGATTTGTTGAAAGATAAAGTAGATTTCCATTTCTATTCTCATGTCGAATCAGTCAATAAAGAAGATGATGGCTATTCAATCACATGCAATGGCGAAACATTTATGGGTAAGAAATGTATTATTTCTACCGGCCGTTCAGGTAGTAAATGGATGGAAAGTGTTTGTTCCAACTTAGGCATTGAAACGAAGAGTGATCGTGTCGACATTGGTGTACGTGTCGAATTAAATGCAGATACATTTAGTGAATTGACAGATTCTTTATATGAATCAAAGATTGTATATCGTTCGAAAAAATACCAAGACCGTGTACGTACTTTCTGTATGAATCCAAAAGGGGTCGTCGTAAACGAAAACACCAACGGAATTGTTACGGTAAATGGACATAGTTACGAAGATCCATCACGCTTTACGAATAATACCAACTTTGCCTTATTGGTTTCAAATCATTTTACTGAACCTTTCTCACAAAGTAATCAATATGGAGAAAGTATTGCTCGCTTATCGAATATGTTAGGTGGTGGCGTTATCGTACAACGTTTTGGAGACTTAATTCGTGGACAACGTTCGACACCAAGTCGTATTGCCCAGGGCTTTGTCACACCAACTTTAAAAGCTACGCCTGGTGATTTATCTTTGGTTATTCCTAAACGTCAGTTAGATGATATTATTGAAATGATTTATGCTCTAGATAAAGTATGTCCTTCAACTGCAAGCGATGATACATTATTATATGGTGTAGAAGTAAAATTCTATAATATGCAAGTAGAAGTCGATGAACATCTAGAAACGAAACATAAAGGTTTATATGTAATTGGAGATTGTAGTGGGGTTACTCATTCATTAAGCCATGCCAGTGCTTCTGGTGTTTATGTAGCTCGCGAAATTACGAAAGAATAGACTTAACCGTCTATTCTTTTTTTTCGCTATAATAAAGAAAAGAAGGTGTTGATATGAAAGTAGTAGATATGCATTGTGATACGATTTCTCTCTTACTAGAAAAAGAGCAACAAGGACTTTCGAGTGATTTGTTTTCTAATGATGTTTCCATTGATGTACAAAAACTTAGAAAAGGGAAGTACTGTGTCCAAAACTTTGCCCTTTTTACTAATCAAAAAACTTTAGCTATTCCAGAACAACAGACGATGCGTTTGTATGATAAATACTGTCGGGAAATGGAAGCCAATAAGGCCTGGATTGCTCCAATTTACGCCTATAAGGATATTGAAGAAAATGAAAAAGCTGGCAAGATATCGAGTTTATTGACCTTAGAGGATGGTGGCGTAGTCTTTAACGATTTGGCTATGTTACGTAATTATTATCGCATGGGGGTTCGAATGATTGCCCTGACTTGGAATTATCCCAATGGCATTGGCTATCCAAACTTGTCTATGGATGATTTAGTGGGGAAGGAGCCAAATTATTTTCATGCCATTGATACCAAACAAGGACTCACTTCTTTTGGCCTTTCTTACATCGAAGAGATGGAACGTTTAGGAATCATTATTGATGTATCGCATTTAAATGATGCGGGGTTCTATGATGTTTTAAACCATACGCAAAAGCCATTTGTAGCCTCCCATTCGAATGCACGTTCGGTTTGTGGAGTGGCACGAAATCTAAGCGATGATATGATTTGCGAGTTGGCTAAACGTAACGGTGTGATGGGAATCAATTTCTGTTCCAGCTTTTTAAAAAAGGATGCGGATTACAGTTGTATTGAAGATATGGTTCAGCATATTCTTTATATTCGAAAACTAGCGGGAATTGATGTAATTGGATTAGGAACGGATTTTGATGGAATCTCTTCTCAATTAGAAATCAAAGATGCAAGTGCTATGTATTTGTTGGAAGAAGCGTTACGTAAAGCAGGACTTAGTGAAGCAGAAATTGAGAAAATTTTTTATCGCAATGTGTTGCGTGTATATCAAGAAATTCTGAAATAAAAAGACGTGATTGAAAAATCACGTCCATTTTTTATAACCAGTTAAATAAGTTGAATAAGCTTTTCTTTGTGAATCCAAACAATCCATAGTAATCGGTATCACCGCCACCTTGGTTATTTTGATCTCCATTATAATCATAACCACCATTGTAGTCATTATTATCGGTTGATCCACTATTATTGTAGAGGTTATTGTTTACATCATCATCGGTTTCACCAGAACCATTGGTATTTGTATCCGTGGTTGTTTGCGTCTGAGTTGACGTTGAAGTATCTGGATCAGAATCCGTTGATTTTGTCTTATCACCTTGCGATAAGTATTGCGTTTCAATATAACCACCATTGTAATGGGACACACCACTGGTTGGTGAAATATCCGAATACGTTCCATATTTCTGGCAGAAGTCTAACATGTAATGCGAAATCTGGAAGGCTTGGGTATAGCTTGTAATGTTGTTAATTGGAATATAGTAACCTTGTTCTTGGTATTTTGATGTATAACCTGACCAAGTAGCAATTGTGAATTGCGATGTATAACCAATCGACCATTCATCTTTTACAGCGCCTTGCGGAATACCATATTTCAATCCATCTGTACCCCAGTCAGAAGTACCAGATTTACCATACACTGGATAAGAACTTGTTAAGAAGTTGTTGAAGTTGTTGTAACCACCATGGACAACCTTATATAATAAGTAGCTCATCATGAAGGCAGCATCTTCACTAATAACATTTGTTGTTTCGGCATTGGCTTTGAATTCTTTATTGTCGGTACGGCGAATCGCATTTCGCACGGTATGTGCATCTACACGATTTCCTTTATTGGCAAAAATAGAATAAGCGTTTGCTTGTTGGACTGGAGAAGCATACATACTTCCACCACCAATAGAATATTGTTCCGTGAATTCTTCGCATACATCTTCGTCATAACCAAGTTTCTTACAGAAATCAATCCAATAGTTATATCCTTTGGCATCAATCAAATCTAACATAGCTTGTGCAGCGGTCGTATTCTTTGAAACCCCTAAGGCATATGCTAGAGAAATATTACCTGCATAAGTTCCATCCGAGTTACCTAAAGGAGTACCACTGTGCCAGTAGTCTTTCTTCTTATCGTTTACTGTATGTTCGGTTGACCAACCTAATAAATCGAAGGTTGAACAATAAGCCATCAAAGGTTTCATCGAAGAACCAGGTTGCTTTCGATCGGTTGCATTGTTGATTTTTACTTGATCGGAATGATAAGTTCGACCAGGACCAACAGCTAGAATTTCTCCAGATGAGTTATCGACAATGGAGAATCCAACATCAAATGCATCGTTCGGGAAGGCAATTGTATCACCTTTACAAATCTTATCGGCTTCACTTTGTACATTGGTATTTAAAGAAGTATAGATGTCCATTGGAACAACACCAGGATCTTGCCCAGTCAAAGATTTAACTTCTTCGATAACCATATCAATATATGCTTCATTTGGATCGTTGCCATCGCTGGTTTGTTCGATTGGATTCAAATCATAGGCTAAATTGGTATTTACTGCTAAATCATGTTCCGTTTGGGTAATGTATCCATGGGATAACATCAAATCCAATGTAGCATTTCGTCGTTTTTGACCAGCTTGTAAGTGGTCAACCGAAGAATCGGTTTCATTGGCTAGTGGGTTATACATACCAGGGGCATTGATACAACCAGCTAAGAAAGCTGCTTCTTCTAAGTTTAACTGCTGTACATTTTTTCCAAAATAGTATTGGGCAGCTTTTTGAATACCACGCGTTGAATTGCTGGAACCAAACCAGATACGGTTGACATAATATTCAAAGATCTTTTCTTTGCTGACAGATTGTTCGGCAATCAAAGATAAGTAAATTTCTTGTACTTTTAATTTAACTTGCCCAAATTTTGAGATGGAACCATTTTCTTTAATCAGTTTTTGTTCCTGATTTTTGGTGAAAGAGTTATCAATCATCTGCATCGTTAAAGTGGAACCACCTTGTTCGAAATCACCGCTTCGCAAGTCGGTAATGGCAGCGGATAAGAAACGTGGCAAATCGAATCCGTTATGACTAAAGAAACGGGAGTCTTCAATGGATAAGAAAGCATCGATAACACATTGAGGAATATCTTTGTATTTGACATCATCACGAATCTCTTGTCCAAATTCATAGACTAACTTTCCATTGGTGTCATAAATGCGGGAATTGGACATCGTTTGAAGTCCATCTTGTGAAAATCGCATACCTTCTGGATCGTTAATAATATTGACTAAAACGAAGAAAACGGAAATACATCCGACTAAGAATAAGGTAAGTATGCCGACGGCAATTTTATTCCAGATGTCTAATCTTCTTTGCTTTTGTTTTGGTTTTTTTGGTTTCTTGTCATTTTGGGGTATTTTATCCTTTACATTTTTTAAGAAATTATTTGCCATTATGACGTTCCTCCTTAAAATAAATAGAATCAACAACTTTCAAATAAGCTAGGCGTGGATTAAAGCCTTCCGGAATGAGGTGTCCATGTTCCTTAAACCATGCATAGGGAATAGATTGTTGATTCGTTGCATACATTTCATTGATAAGTTTTTCCGAATCGACTAAATAGGTTGCATTATATAGTGTAAAACGAATAATAAAAAAACCAATTCCGCCATGTAAGTGGACTTTCTTTAGATGTTCTACTTGATGGGGATGAATCATAAATAAAGGAAAACGTGCTTTATTTTTCGTTTCTTTTGCCTCAAAATCAATATAGCGTCCACGGTAAACTCCATTATAATCGGTTGTGGATGGGGTGCGATAATACGCTTCGACAATCTTGGCACGATTACGACTTGGGTAATCTACGCGAACCACTTGAATTGGGGTCGGCTTCTTATAGATTAAGGCGATATCATTGGCACGATAGTATTTATTCGACTCATTGAGATCGCTTTCTAATCGCATGCCTCGACCGCTGTGGGTTTCGCTTGATTGTGTGGCAAATGCTGGTTTTATCCCATTCGGATATTTGATTGCACTCATCGGAATAATTATACTTGAAAACGCTAGAACATTCAAACTTCTGGTTGATTTTTTGGGCTAAAAACGGCATAATGGGAATTAGTATTGGGGGAAATTATTATTATGGCAAAAAATATGAATTTGACTGCACAAGATGTATATTCAAAAGAATTCCATGTGGATTTAAAAGGGTATGCTCCTGCAGAAGTTGATGAATTTTTAGACCAGGTAATTGAAGACTACCAGGAATATGATGAAAAAATTGAAGAATTAAGCCAAGCAGTTACGCGTTACGAACAAAAAATCAATGAATTGCAAGCCAAAATTGTTGAGCTTAATGCAGATAACCGTAAATTGCAAGAAACGATGCGTAATGGCATGGTGAATGCTGGAAATTCGGACCAAGTAGATATCTTGAAACGTATTTCCCGATTAGAGCAAGCTGTTTTCCATAATAATCAAAATAAAGGTCAACAAAACCGTGGACCTAAGAACAAACGGAAATACAATAACGCTCATCCAAACAATCAAAATAAAGAAGACTAATATATTCAAAACGCAGTCGCTGGTTTTTAACTAGAGGAAAGTCCATGCTCGCACAATCTGCGATGATTGTAGTGTTTGTGCTAGATGAATAAATAAGTCTAGGCATTAATTTGACGGCAACTTTAATCCTAAGGGCAACTATGGAAGCGAGTTTGAAAGTGCCACAGAGACGAGTTCGATTGGAAACAACGAAGTGGAACGGGTAAACCCCACAAGCGAGAAACCCAAATTTGGTAGGGGAGTCAGCTGGAATGAATTGAAAGGAAGGCTGGATATCGAAAGATATAGATAAATGGCTGCATATACAGAACATGGCTTATGATTTGAGTATAGTATGAGCAAGGATATCCTTGCTTTTTTTTAAGAGGGAGGAAAGCCGTATGTTGGAATACTACAAGACAAGTGAAAAAGGCATGACAAGAATTGGTCAACCGGAGACAGGCTGTTGGATCAATGCGATTGCCCCAACTGAAGAAGAACGCGACTTTCTAACCAAGAATATTGGTGTTTTACAAGAATTTGTGAAGTCTTCTTTAGATGAAGAGGAATCTTCTCACGTGGACTATGATGATGATTTTGATCAAACCCTGGTAATTGTCGATTATCCAAGCATGAATAAGATTGATATCAATAATGTAGAGTACTTTACTTGTCCATTAGGCGTTGTCATCATGCATGGCTATGTTGTGACGATTTCTTTGTATGAAAGCTGGGGTATCAATGCCCTAAAAGAAGGTAAAGCCAAAGGCATTGATACGCGTTTGAAAACACGCTTCTTATTAACGCTTTTATTATTCATTTCCCAACGTTTCTTGATGTGCTTGCGTGAAATTGATCGCTTGTCGACCCAAACCGAATCCCGCCTCCAACAAAGTTTGGATAATGAAGGATTATTACGATTATTAGCACTGGAAAAATCTTTGGTCTACTTTTCTACTTCCTTAAAGTCAGATGAAACAACGCTGCAAAAGATTCATCGCGGTAAACAAATTAAATTGTATGAGGAAGATGAAGATTTATGGGAAGACGTTGTCATTGAGATGAATCAGGCAACCGAGATGTGTAACATTTATTCAAATATTTTGTCACAAATGCGTGAAACCTATAATAGTGTTATTTCCAATAACATGAATAATGTTATGAAAATGTTAGCAATTGTAACTGTTGTCTTATCCATTCCTAATATCATCTATGCCTTCTATGGAATGAACGTAACACTTCCGCTTCCGTATGTTTGGTTCCCATGCTTATTGACCGTTGTGGGATGTGTGGCAGCCTTTGTATGGTTAATTAAAAGTAATAAATTTAAATGAAAAGGGTGTGAATCTTCAAAGTTGAACAAACTTGCGAGGTTCGCTTTTTATTTTGTGAAGCAGAATAAAATAAAAAGGCTTAACACCGTGCCAGGCAAGATATTAAGCCAAACGAGATCAAGTTACTTTTTCATTACAGCTTCTAACTTTTGATACAGCAATGGAACTAAAACTAAACCAACAATCGTTGTTGGAACCATGTACCAAGCTTGATAAATAATACTTCCGCCTAAAGTGACGTTATAGAAGAAAACCCCACTTAAGGTACTAGAGATAAATCGAATGATATTTGTGATCAATACACCAGAATAGAAGTATCCTTTGTTAGGAAATAGGCAAGCGATTCCATATACCCCAAAAGAAATTATGTAATCCAATAAGAACTGGGTAAAGCCTAAGATGTACATACGTCCAGTTACAAATTGAAGCAAGACACTCAATAAGGATACGATAAGACCTTTTTTAGCCCCTAAGTGATAACTTGCGATTAATAGAACAACCGTGGAAACACCAAGGGATCCTCCTTGTGGCATTTGGAGAAATGGCAATGTGTTGATAAATGCATCAACAACCATAAATAACGCCAAATATAAGGCAATAGTTACGAGATCTTTTACAGATAAATTCGAATTCTTCATAAAAAAACACCTCCATTTGAAGGTGTACGAAAACCAGAATGTGGCTCCCTACGCTAGAATGACCTAGATCAGGTTATAAGGGATTGCGAGTAAGCATCTCAGCCAGTGTGGCACCCCTGCACGAAGTATTATAAGCTATTTGGATTTTAAAATAAAGTAGTGCATTTCTGGCTTTGCGTTATAGCGTATATGTACGCGTGTACAGCCAACACCCGTTGTAAGGGTATAAGGAAAAGCCAAATTCTTGTTTTTGGCGGTATTTAATTCCTTTGCCCCTTTTTCTTTTCGGTAACCGCCTAAGAATGGATAGGTAATCTGCGTACTGTGGGCATGTCCAGCTAAGGCATAGTTAATGCTCTTTGTGGATAATTGCTCATCGACCAGATTATCCGGTTCATGGGTTACTAAAAGATTATAGGTTTTATTAGAAATGTTCTCAGTAGCTGTTTTGATTCCATCTGTATTTGTCAAACCAACCAAACGCATACTATTGCGACTTTGGTTGGATAGCGAAACATGGGAATTATCCAGCACTTCAATTTGGGCTTTTTTATAGAGCTTGGCAATCTGGTCTTTATTCGCTAGATCTTTTTCTCCCCAGACGGCATATTTACCTAAAGGCGCTTCAATGGATTGAAAAAGTGAAACGAGCATAGCTTGATTTTTCTTATTGATTTTTGTATCCGTATCATATAAATCACCACCAAAGATCAAGATGTCTGGATGGTATGATTTAATTTCTTGGAAGACTTGTTTCACGCGTTTGGTATCGGTATAGGCTCCATACTGTAAGTCAGAAAAGTACATAATTGTTTTTCCGTTCATGTTTTGCGGAATCTCAGGATTCTTTAATGTTTGTATCTGGGTATCCAGCTGGTTGATAGAAACGGTCATACCATAAAAGAAAGTCGCATCAAAAGTTATGATACATGCTAACAAGATGGATAAAACAATCATTAGACGAATTTGGAGCTTTGGCATTTTTTCACCTCAAGGCAAATTCTACCACAAAAAAAGAAGATCTCTCAATCTTCTTTTTCTTTTGTTTCGTTTGGCTTCGCATGGCGCATCTTACGCTTTTTTTGCAGTTGCTCCATCGTTTGTTTCGAGTTGATGATAACAGGAATCACAATTGGATTACGATGCGTTTTCTTATATAAGAAAGGTTCAAGGGTCGAGCGGACACAGTTCTTTAATTCACTAAAGGTTGTCTTTTCCTTCATGATCTCCTGCAAAGACTTGCTGACAATGAAACTTGCTTCTCGCATCAAGCCTTGGGAATCTTTAATAAAGACAAATCCTCGTGAGACAATGACAGGTTGTGACAGCAAGGTATTGGTCTTTGAATCAATCGCAATGACAACCGCAACCAAACCATTTTCAGCTAGAATCCGACGATCTTTGATAACTGCAGTGGATAGACCGGATACATCATTTCCATCAACGTAAATATCATCGCCCTGGAACCGCCAGTTGCTAGGTAAGACTTTATGATCTCGTAAGATCAAGATATCTCCATTGGCACAAATAAAGGTATTTTCTGGTGGAATACCTGTATCAATAGCGGTTTGTTGATGGTGAACCAACATTTTATATTCCCCATGTACGGGCATAAAATATTTTGGACGAATCAATTGAATCATCAATTTTTGCTCTTTTTGGGAAGCATGGCCAGTTGTATGCAAATTATTTAAAATGGATTTATTCAATACAATGGCACCTGCTCTAAACAAGTTATCTACAACACGGTTGACACTTTCTTCATTGCCTGGAATTGGACTGCTTGAGAAAATAATTGTATCACCAGGTTTTAAATGAATGTGACGGTGGGTTCCTTTGGAAATACGTGATAGAGCTGCTAAAGGTTCGCCTTGGGATCCGGTACAAATGATACATACTTTATCATCTGGGGTATGGGCTAATTCTTCTGGCTTCAGCATTTGGGAATTCTTGATTTTAATGGTTCCCATCTTACGACCAATCTCGACAACGTTTTCCATGCTGCGTCCAAAGACGATGACTTTTCGATTACATTTTACCGCTGCTTCCATAATTTGGGCTACACGGTAAACATTGGATGCGAAAGTTGCTACGATCATACGATTTTTGGGATGATTGCGCATGATTTCTAAGACTTCTTTGCCTACAACTCTTTCACTGATAGACATAGTTTCTACTTCGGAATTGGTAGAATCACTCATTAATAAATCCGGATGGCTGGCACCGATAAAAGCCATTTTTTGATAGTCGGCATTGGTACCCACTGGGGTGAAGTCAAATTTGAAATCACCGGTTTCGACAATACGACCATTTGGGGTATTGATTAAAATTCCTAAAGAATCGGGAATCGAGTGAATGGTATTAAAGAAGCCTACTTGAAAATATTTCGTTTGGACATTGGATTCTTCGTTGATCTCAATAATCTTGGTTCTTTCCAGCCCACGATGTTCACTTAATTTCTTTTGAATCAACGCCTTCGCAAAACGCGGTGCATAGATGGCGTCGATATTGACTTGTTTCAATAAGAATGGAATCCCACCAATATGATCTTCGTGACCGTGGGTAATGACCAATGTCTTATGTTTTTTGTTCATGCGGATGAGATGGTGGTAATCAGGAATTACATAATCTACACCTAGCAGGTCATCATCGGGAAATAAAACCCCACAATCTACGATTAAGATTTCGTTGTCATGTTCAAAACAATACATGTTTTTTCCAACTTCACCTAAACCACCCAGGGCATAGATCAAGGTATCGTTTTTTTCAACACGGTAGGTTTTCCGATTTTTTGTGTGCTCAATATTATATTCAGTCAGTTTTGGCATAAATGCCCCCTTCTATTGTTGAAAATCTATGATTTTACTGATTTTTAAACGCTTTTTTACTCCTATATATTATAACAATGTTCAGTGAAAAAAAAGAAGCTAAATTACGATAGCTTCTTCATCTTCCATCCATGGATCGTCTGGATTGATGTGATCATAAAAGAGAATACCTGATAAGTGATCAATTTCATGTTGCAGACAAATCGCAAAGTATCCACTTGCTGAGATGACGGTTTGTTTGTCTGTCAACAAGTCATATCCGCGAACTTTGATGCGGGCATGACGGAAAACATGACCGGGATGTTCATCTTTTACCGATAAACAACCTTCACCTCCGTCTAAATACGCATTTTGGACAGATTCCGAAATAATTTTTGGATTGGCTAAGGCTACTTGATGCACGCCATCTTTTTCGGGTACTAAGACCGCAATAAGTTTTTTCGGAACACCTAATTGAATAGCGGCAATACCTACAGCGGGTTGTAGATGCTCGGCCTCGGCAATGGCATCATCTTGTGAGTCTTTCACATAGTTAAACATAGCTTGTAATAATTCTTTATTTTCTTCACTTAATGGTAAGGTTACATCTTGACTTTTTTCACGGATTCTCGGATCTGAGTCAAGAATGATGTCTTCTACTTTGATTTTCATAAATTTCACCCGAAGACATTTTAATGGATTTTTAAGCTTATGACAAATCATTTGAAAAATATGATAGAATGAACCATGTTGAAAAGGAGCCTTCATGAAGAAACTTGCGAATTTTGGAAAAGAAATTCAATCGACAATCAGTGCCGATAAAACCATAACTTTATGTATGTTAGCGTTAATGGGATTTGGAACTTTGATGGTCTTATCAACCGAAGTTGGGAAAACCACAACCAGTGCCATGGTTATGGTCAGCAATTGTTTGAAACAAGTGATCTATTGGTTTCTAGCTTTTGCGTGTGTATTTTTTATGTCTAAGTGGTTTAGCTTTAAACGATTTCGTCTGATTCAACCCTTAGGTTTTGTGATCTTGTTTGTGGCGATGCTTTTACCCTTCGCCTTTAGTGCTTCCGGAGGAAGTCATGCCTGGATTCGTTTGCCATTGGGGTTTACCATTCAGCCCGCTGAATTTTTAAAGCCTTTTATGATTTTAATGGTTGCTAGTGCGGTATATCGGACAAAGAAGAAACAATCTCTGGCAAAAGAACCAAAAAAAATGTTTCGTTTTTCCCTAATAGCTATGGCATGTTTTTTTGTGGAACTGATTGCGCAGAAGGACTTAGGTACCCTTTCTATTTTATTTGTCACTTATGTGATGTGTATTATGGTTTTGGATTATCCTTCGTTAAAAAAGTTTCAACATTGGTTTATTGTATTGGCTTTGGTGGCCATTGTAGCCGCGATTCTTTTATTTGGGGTAACCGATATTGGAACGCAATTGATTGCAAAAACGCCTTTTTCCCATGTTGCCGTGCGAATTGAAAACATGAAAAATCCCTTTAATGATGTATATGGCGATGGCTATCAACCCGCTAACTCTTTATATGGGATTGGCAGTTCCAATATTCTTGGACGAGGAATCGGTAATTCCATGCGAAAATATGGTTATCTAACCCAGGCGGAAAACGATTATATTTTGGCCGTTATTATCGAAGAAACGGGCATCTTTGGCTTGGGCTATATTGTCTTTTTCTATTTTGTCTTGATTCGTCGTTTGTTCTACTTTGCCTTACAGACAAGTGAGTTAACGTATAAAGTTACCTTAGTTGGTATTGCTACCTATATATCTATGCACTTTATTTTAAATGTTGGGGGCGTTGCCTGTTTAATTCCTTTTACAGGGGTTCCTTTGTTGTTTATTTCTAATGGTGGTTCAAGCTTGTTTACGGTTTGTCTATCCATTGGCTTGGCACAAAACTGTATTCGCCATATCAAAAATAAGGAGATTGAATAATATGCGTATTGTTGCTGGAGAGTTTGGTTCACGCCCGATTAAAAGTGTAAAAGGGGATAGTACGCGTCCGACTTCGGATAAGGTAAAGGGTGCTGTGTTTTCTAGTTTAGGAAATACCTTTCATTCAGGTCGCTTTTTAGATTGTTACAGCGGAACGGGGAATATGGCTTTAGAAGCTTTGTCACGTGGGATGGATACTGCGGTGATGGTGGATAAAAATCGCCAAGCTATTTTAACGATTAAAGAAAATGTGCATAGTCTTGGCGTGGAAAAGCGTTGTAAAGTGATACAAAAAGATATCTTCTCAGCATTATCAAGCTTAAAAGAACCTTTTGATGTGGTCTATATTGATCCACCTTATAAGCTGCAAAAGAATGAAGCTTTGATGGAAGCTTTAGATTACGCAAACTTATTGAATCCTGGATGTATTGTGGTTGTGGAAAGTACCAGTCAGGAAAGCTGGCCAGATCAAGTGGCTAGTTTAAAAAAATATAAAGAAAAAGACTATCGAAATACAAAAATTACCTATTATCGAAAGGAGACAGAATAGATGAAAACAGCTATTTTTTGTGGAACCTTTGATCCTGTGACCAAAGGGCATCTCGATGTCATAAAAAGAGCGAGCCAGTTATTTGACTCACTGGTTGTTTTTGTGACACCAAATTCAGAAAAGACGACTTATTTTTCAGCCCAACAGCGTTTGGACTGGCTTAAGATGGCTTGTCAAGAATGGGACAATGTACACTGTGACATTCAAGATGGCTTGACTGTAGATGCGGCAAAAAAAGTAGGCGCAAAATTCTTGGTTCGCGGTATTCGCAATAGTGTGGATCTGGGGTATGAACAGAATATGGATTATATGAATCAGAGCATTGATGCAACTCTGGATACCGTTTGTTTTTTAACGAAACCCGAATATATGTATTGTACAAGTACGAATGTACGGGAATGTATTAAATATGATTTAGATTTTTCACAATTTGTACCAGATTGTGTTTGGAAAGGATGGAAAGAAAATGGCAACATTGATTGATTGGATGAAAGAACAAGGATATTCTTATTCGAATGAAAAATATTATGATGAAGCATGTACCCATTCTTCTTATGCGAATGAGCATCATGATTTGCATCTAGAAAACAATGAACGTTTAGAGTTTATGGGCGATGCGGTCTTACAAGTTTGGAGTGCAGATCAATTGATGCACATGCGTCCTAAAATGCATGAAGGACAAATGACAACTTTGCGGGCCCAAACGGTCTGTGAAGCAACCCTGGCAAAATTGAATGAACAATTGGGCTGGTATGAATTTTTAAAACTCGGTGTTGGAGAAATGAAAACCGGTGGCCGGCATCGTCGCAGTATTATGGCAGACCAGTTTGAAGCTTGTATTGGAGCGATTTATTTAGATCAAGGATATGGCTTATGCGATGAAATTTTAACCAAAGTCATGAAGCCTGTATTTACTCAGGCTAAAGGCGAAGATGTAACGGATTATAAAACTCACCTGCAAGAAGTAATTCAAGCGGATAGTCGTAAGACCATTCAATATAAGATGTTAGAAGAAAAAGGTCCCAGTAATGCTCCAACCTTTACGATGGGCGTTTACTTAGATGATATTTTATTAGGAACAGGAACAAGTACCACAAAGAAAAAAGCCGAACAAAAGGCGGCTAAGAATGCATTTGAAAAAATGGCAAAATAGAAAGAGGTCAGAATGGAAAGTGTAATCGAAGATTTAGAACGCTGCGTATCCAGTGAAGACCTAAGCTATTTTGAAAATGCACGTTTTTTAGAGAATCCTGTCTATCACTCTCTTTCCGGCCGTTTGGATTTACATATTGAAACTGAGAAGGTTTTACCATACGAGGTGTATCAGAATGTATGCCATGCCTTAAAGATGGCTTGTCATACCGATATTTCTTTACAGATTCAAGCAAAGAATCATCAAGTATCCATGGCCGATTTGGATGGGTATGTCAATGATCTTGTAGAACGCAACCGTGAGCTACAAGATTTTATGTATAGTCATCCTTTTTTAGAAAACCAATCGGTTTGTTTTTTGAGCAGTGATGAAGCCAAAGTCGCTTCGATGCAAAGAAAATTGCCAGTCTTAGAAGAAAAACTGGCCTTTTTTGGCATTGGTATGAGTTTTATCTGTCGTTTTGATCAAGACGATGAAGAAATTGAAACCAAAGAAATCGAAGTAGTTGTCAAAGAAAAGCCGATGGTCGAAAAGAAGAATAATTATTCTTATGCCAAACAAGCACCTACGCCGTATGCGATTGCGGAACTACAAGTTGGGATGAAAAATGTGATGATTGAAGGTCATGTTTTTGCCTTGGAAAATCGCTTATTGCGTTCAAAGAAGACTTTGCAGCAACTATATATCAGTGATTATAAAGATGCGATTGTCGCTAAGCGCTTTGAAGGAAAACGCTGTACCATTGATGAAATCAATGCCTTAAAGAAAGGGCAGACTGTGCAATTGACTGGTGAAGTCGTTTATGACAGCTATGGAAAATGCGATTCTTTTATGATTTCTAAGTTGGAAGTCATTCCGGAAAAGAAGCGGGAAGATACCTATGAAGAAAAACGGATTGAATGGCATGTACATTCCAATTTCTCGGAAATGGATGGTGTAAGTGCTATTGAAGATTATATCCAACAAGCCTTTGACTGGGGTATGGAAGCAATTGGGGTATGTGACCATGATGTTGTCCAGGCGTTTCCTTTTGCCCAACATAAAGTAGAAGGTCTATTAAAGAGTCATCCCGACCGCCATTTTCAAGTTTTATATGGCTGTGAGATGAATATGGTAGAAGACAAGTTTTATCCCGTATGGAATAATGACCATCGTTCTTTAGAAGATGCGACCATTGTCTCTTTTGACTTGGAAACGACTGGTTTATCTCAGCGCTTGGATAAAATTATTGAATTTGGTGCCGTGAAGATGGTGAATCGCGAAGTGGTTGATCGGAAACAATTATTTATCAATCCAGAGATGCCCATTCCCGCTGACATTTCGAATTTAACCCATATTACGCAAAAAGATGTAGAAAATGCCAAGCCGATTCGTGATGTATTAGATGAATTGTTGGAATGGATCGGTGATGCGATTTTAGTAGCTCATAATGGTACCTTTGATTTAGGCTTTATGAATGCCGCTTGTCGCGCTTGTGGGAAACCAGAAATTTCAAATCCAATGATTGATACGCTTCCTTTCGCGCAATTGTTAATGGATATGAAGGGATACCGTTTAGGGGCTGTGTGTCGTCACTATAATGTAGCTTATGATGGAGAAGGTGCCCACCGGGCAGATTATGATGCGGAAGTATTAAGCCGTTGTTTCTGTTCGATGATGAATGAATTAGGTCAAGAGGCAACTTTAGATACGATTGAACAATTGCCAACGAAGGATCATGTTTATAAAAAGTACCCGCAACATATTACGGTCTTTGCCAAGAATCATGCAGGACTAAAAGAATTGTTCGAACTGGTGACTTTATCGCATACGAAGTATTTGGCTTATAATCCACATTCTTCATCCAATAATATTATGGCGCATCCGAGAATGTTGAAACATACTTTGGCTAAGTACCATTCACATGGCAATTTACTCTTTGGAACAAGTTGTCAAAATGGGGAAGTATTTGATTTAGCCCATACGCGCAGCCAACAGGAATTAGAAGAAGCTATGCAGTTTTACGATTATGTAGAGATTCAACCGTTGGCTTGTTATAAAAATTTATTAGATCGAAATGCTTTACATTCGCTCGATGATTTAAAGAAAACCCTAGGTTTTATCATTGATACTGCCGATAAGCTAGAAAAACCGATTATTGCCAGCAGTGACGCCCACTATGTGCATCCAAGAGATAAGCGAATTCGAGATATTTATATCAATGCCAAAGCCATCGGTGGTTTGCGACATCCTTTGTATATTTTTAATGCGCAACGCCGAAAAGCTACTTTGGCACCGAATCAACATTTGCGTGCTACCCAGGAAATGATGCAAGAATTTGAATGGCTAGGGGACAGAGCCTATGAGTTCGTAATCGAAAATCCGAAAAAATTAAAAGCGCAATGTGAAGAGATGTTCCCTATTCACGATAAATTGTATCCACCTGAAATCGAGGGGTCTGATCAAAAATTACGTGATATCTGTTTTAAGACAGCTCATGAAATGTATGGCGAAGACCTGCCCGAAATTGTTGAAAAGCGCCTGACGCGGGAACTAGATAGTATTATTGGCCATGGTTATTATGTGGTTTATTATATTTCGCACTTGTTGGTAAAGAAAAGTAACGATGATGGATATATTGTAGGTAGTCGAGGCAGTGTTGGATCTTCTTTTGCGGCTACGATGTCTGGAATTACCGAAGTAAATCCTTTGATACCGCATTATTATTGTCCGCATTGTCATCATTATGAATTCTTAGATGAGGGAACGGTTAGCTCTGGCTTTGACTTGCCAGATAAAGAGTGTCCGATTTGTCATGAGACGATGAAGGGTGATGGCCAGGATATTCCATTTGAAACTTTCCTTGGTTTTGAAGGAGATAAAGTCCCTGATATCGATTTGAACTTCTCTGGAGATTATCAACCGACGGCGCATAATTATTGTAAAGAAGTATTTGGTGCAGACCATGCATTCCGAGCTGGTACCGTAGGTACGGTAGCGGAAAAAACGGCTTATGGATACGTTAAGGGATATGAAGAAGAGATGGAATTAGAACCCTTTAATGATGCCAAACGCATTGATTTAGCTAAGGGCTGTGAAGGGGTTAAACGGACAACAGGTCAGCATCCAGCAGGAATTATTGTGGTTCCTGAAGATATGGATATTCATGATTTTACGCCGGTACAATATCCGGCCAATGATCCGCATGCAACTTGGCTGACTACCCACTTCGATTTCCACCAAATTCACGATAATATCTTAAAATTTGATATTTTAGGTCATGTGGATCCAACGGCAATGAAGATGTTGGAAAATATTACGGGTATATCAGTTACCACTTTACCTATGAATGATAAAGATACGATGGCTATTTTTAGCTCTACCCAATCGTTACATGTGGATACTACACGTTATGATGAACAAACTGGTGCTGCAGGAATTCCAGAATTCGGAACGCCATTTGTCCGGGGTATTTTGGAAAAGACCCGACCAACAACTTTTTCTGAATTAGTTACCATTTCTGGTTTGAGCCATGGAACCGATGTTTGGTTAGGCAATGCCGAAGCTTTGATTGATGCCGGGGTTTGTCGCCTAAGCGAAGTTATTGGTTGTCGTGACGATATCATGGTGGAATTGATGGGCTATGGTATGAAGCCGAAACTCGCTTTCCAAATCATGGAATTTGTCCGTAAAGGAAAAGGTTTAAAGGATGAATGGATCGTTGAGATGAAGGCTTGTAACGTGCCAGACTGGTTCATTGATTCGTGTTTGAAAATCAAGTACATGTTCCCTAAGGCCCATGCCGTTGCCTATGTAATGATGGCTGTAAGAATTGCCTGGTTTAAGGTTCATGTGCCGCTTGCGTATTATTGTATGTTCTTTAGTATTCGTTGTGATGCTTATGATATTCAAACGATGATTGCGGGTGAACAAGCCATTCGTCAAAAGATGACGGATATTAAGAAAAAAGAAAAAGAGGCACCTGGGGAAGTTACTAAAAAAGATCGGGATACCTATTCTACTTTAGAGCTTGCCTTAGAGATGCTCTGTCGGGGATATCGTTTCTCGAATATGAGTATTAATCGCAGTGATGCAACGGATTTTATCTATGATCCTGATGATGATAAGAGCATCATTCCACCGTTTACTTCCTTGGATGGTCTAGGGGCCAACGTTGGTCGCTCGATTGTAAAGGCTAGAGAGCAACGAGCCTTCTTATCCAAAGAAGATGTATTAAAACGGACCCAGCTATCGAAATCCTTACTTGAAGTAATGGATAAAATGGGGGCTTTAGAAGGCTTGGATGAAGAAAATCAAATGACATTATTTTAAGGGAAGAAGGAGAAGATCTCTTTCTTCCTTTTATGATGTAAGATTTTACTAACAAAAAATTGAATAAATTTTCATAAAATCGTATAATTTAGAACAGTTTTTAGGAGTGGAAGACGTGGAAGAACGCAGAGAAAAACGCAATATTCTTTATTTTATTATCAGTTATGTCATCAATAATTTAGCAAGCGGGGTTTTGTATGATACATTTGTGAATTATCTACAAGAAGCCCAAACTTCTATCGCAACCTCGTTTTGGGCTTTTTATGGGTACGCAACATTTATCAGTGCAGCTTTATTACTCTTTGTGCCAAAACTAGGTTATAAAAAACTCTTACTCTTTTGTTCTTTAGGAACAGCTTGTGCTTTTTTTGGCGCGGTATTTATGGATGCAAGCTGGGTCTTATATCTGGCAACTTTACTCGCTTTAACTGGGGTTCAGTTGCATTTTATTATGTTGAGTCCATTTGTAGCCTGTTATACGGAGCATTTGAAAAACGAGGAGATTCATTGGTATACCAGAGCCTATTATATGGGCTATATTGGGTATTTTTTAGCCACCTATCTTGGTGGAGCATGTGTAGTAAAGGCTTTTTCCTTTGTCGCAAAGCTTACTTATGCCCAAGCCCAAGAAGCTACGCGCTATATGACAAAGCTTTCACCCTATCTGCATCAGTGTTATATGGATGCTAATCGGATCGTTTTATTTGGCGTGGGGTGTATCGCTTTACTTTCCTTATTGCCGGTTCTCTGTATTAAGGAAAAACCGGAAGATTTTCAGATGGAACTTGCTCCCAAAATAACTTGGAAAGAAAAAATCAATGGTGCCAGACAATTGTTATTAAATCGGTTTTCGCGAGCTTATTTATTGTATTGGGCCTTGATTTCCTTTGCGATGGGTTTATTTACTTCGTATTATACGGTTTATCTAAATCGCAACTTACATATTGATAAGGCGACCAGCTCACTCATGGTCTCGATTTCCTATGTGGCAATTGTCCTATTTATGTTCTTGACGCCAAAGTGTGCGAAACGTTTTGGCAAAGTAGGAACCATTTTCTTAACCGTTATGGCTTCGATTCCTTTTATGTTAGTGATAGGAAATGGAAATTGTTTTGGAAAATGGGTGGTTCCAATTGTCGGCGTTGCACTCTTTGTTCGTGCCGGGCTGGCTAATCTATCGAGTCCTGTGGATAGTGCTTTATCCATGGATGTAATTCCGAAAGATTTACGACCTGTTTATACATCTGTAGTAAATTTTACGGCTGGTATTGTCAGTATCTTAAGTGGGCATTTTACGGGAAAAATCCTGTTTGTTCACCAGTCGGGCTATCAGCTTGCGTATTTTATCGCAGCTGGATTATATGCGATTGCAGGTATTGTTCTCTATCGAGGACTGCATACCTTTAATCATAAAGAAAATAAAATTGTGAATGATGAGGGAGGAAATGATGAACAATTTATTTAAAAAACTTGGTTTTGGCGATAAGATGGCCAAGAATTTCTGGGCCATTATTATTGTCGCATTTGGAGGGGCCATTATTTATGGCTTGCCTTATTTCCGTTTTGATTACTATGATGCATATTTAGCTACGTATCATTTAACCAATACCCAAATGGGTGTATTCGGAAGTATCTTAGGAATCTTTGGTATGATTTCGTATTTGTTTGGTGGAATTGTAGCGGACCGTTTTTCTACCAGAATGATCTTAACGGTTTCTTTGATTGGAACTGGTTTAGGTGGGTTTGTGCACTTATTGCCTTTGAATTACTATCAATTGTTGGTGCTTTATGCCTTCTGGGGTATTTCCAGCTTATTTGCGTTCTGGCCAGCTTGTGTAAAAGCCGTGCGCATTCTTTCGGGTTCTGATGATCAAGGAAAAGCGTATGGATTCTTTGAAGGTGGACGTGGTATTGGTGCGGCTTTAATGGCAATGGGTGCGGTTGTCGCATTCCGTGTTGGGATTGGCCAAATCGATAATGAAGTAGCCGGTATGAAAGCTGTAATTGTTTACTATTCTGTTTTAACGATTGCGATGGGAATCTTCTGCTTCTTTACTGTAAAAGATGGCCATATGGAAGCCAGTGATCGTATTTCTTTTAAAGGCATTGGACAAGTCTTGAAGATGCCAGCTGTTTGGATTATTAGTTTTGTGACATTCTGTAACTATGTATTCACTTTATCTTTGTATTACTTTACACCATATGCAACCTCTATCTTAGGCGCTACAGTTACTTTTGGTGCAACACTTGCGGCTTTAAAACGTTGGTTCTCTTTATTTGGAAATATTGGTGGCGGTTTCTTCTCGGATAAGTTTGGAACCGGAAATGCCTTATTAATTTCATTTTTGATTATGGCTTTAGGAACCGTAGGTATCTTAGTATTACCAACGAATTCTGGATCCATTGCGATCTTTACGGTTTTATTTGTCTTAATTTACATCTTCTATAATGTAAACTATGCACAAACATGGGCCATGATGGATGAAGGAGCAGTACCAGAAAAATATTCTGGAACCGCTGCCGGAATCATCTCTACGATTGGATACTTGCCAGAAATCTTTGTGTCCGTTTTAGCCGGGGTTATGATTGACCAAAATCCAGGTGTTGGTGGATATCGTGTCTTTTTTGGTTTCTTAGTTGTTATGTTGATCTTAGGGGCTTTCTTTGTCTTAGTTTGGAAGGCTTATTTGAAAAAACATCCGAAAGTAAAATAGTATGGAAACAGTGTTTGAAAGAGTGTTTGTCGAAACGCCAGTTGATACGGATCAAGATGGACAATACGATTTGATTGCGGTTTATATCAAACGTCCGAAACTTGATGAAAAAGTACCAGCTGTCTTTGTGGCCAATCCGTATATGTTACATTGTAATGAAGATTGGTACGACTTATACGATGTGAATACCGATATTCAAGCGTATCCAACCCAAGACATTTTCCAAGAAGAAATTACGTTTCATCCCAAAAAGCCTGTAGTCTGTCCGAAAAAAGCCGTGAAAGAAACGGTTCTATCTAGTCCGTATCCCGAACCAGATTCCAGCGAGTATGAGTGTATTTCGGATTTATATGCGCATCTTTTAGAACGTGGCTATGCCGGTGTATTTAGTGGTGGACTTGGAACTAAGGGCAGTGATGGCTTAACTATTACAGGTAGTGAAGAAGAAGTGCTGGCTTTTAAATCCGTTATTGACTGGTTGAATGGTCGGGCACGGGCTTTTACCGATAAATCCCGAACCGTTCAAGTGCTGGCTGAATGGTGTACGGGATTGGTTGCGATGTCGGCTCGTTCATATCTTGGAACGATGTGTATTGGGGTAGCTGCAAC
The DNA here is from genome assembly GCA_003480165.1 of Firmicutes bacterium AM41-11. Lineage (GTDB taxonomy): Bacteria > Bacillota_I > Bacilli_A > Erysipelotrichales > Erysipelotrichaceae > Absicoccus. Next base: position 84,532 of record QUIQ01000006.1, read on the forward strand.
GGGTGTAGAAGGTTTAAAGACCATTCTTCCTGAGGCTGGTATTTCGAACTGGTATGAGTACTATCGTCACAATGGTTTGACTTTACCAGCTATGGACTGGCAAGGTGATGACTTAGATATTTTAGCGAAGTATTGTTTTTCACGGGCTTTAGATCCAGAAGATTTTGCTTCGATTCAACCTTTGTTTGAAGCAAGTCAAAAGGCTCTGCAAGAAGGTGAAGACAGAAGATCTGGTAACTACAATCGCTTTTGGGATGAACGAAATTACTTGCAGCATGCCGATCGAATCCAAGCATCAGTCTTTATCTTACAAGGTTTAAATGATTGGAATGTGAAGCCAGATCAAGGAATTCGTTTGTTTGAAAAACTTCAGGAATTGGGGAAAGAGCGTATGATGCTCTTACATCAAGGTCAACATATCTATACCTATCATCTTGAAGGAAGCCCAACGCTTGCTTTGATTGATCGCTGGTTGGATTATTATCTAAAAGGAATCGATACAGGGATTCAAAACGAAGCGAAGATCTATGTGGAAAATAATCTGGATCAAACGCAATGGATGCAAGAAAATGTATGGCCACCAAAAGGAAATAAAACGTATCGGATACCAGATCAAGGTATAAAATCTATCATCGATGATTTATCGCAAACGGTGTATGATCGAAAAGAAAAGAATACCCAGGCATGGTTGGATGAATTGGTGCAAACCAAGAATGCCCATTCGCTTTCTTTTGATTTAGAAACAATGGAAAAGGATACGCGTTTTGCCGGTAGAGCAAAACTATCTTTTAAAGCTAAAATCCATCAGCCAACAGCTATTTTAAGTGCGATGCTTGTAGAAAAAGGAAAACAAGTTCGTTTGACATCTCAATTGGATGGCGACGAGAATACATCTTTTGTCTTTCAGATGGAGTCGGAACCATCGGATTATTTTGTGATTACCCGAGGATGGATGAATGCACAGAATCGTCTGAATAATTATGCAAAAGTGGCTATTGATCCCAATGCTTGGAATACCTATGCTTTTGAATTTGTAACGAATGATTATACCATTCCAGCTGGACATACCTTATCCTTGATTCTTTATGGAATGGATGTAGATCAAACGCAGTTGCCTACTACGGTTACCGAAATAGAAATAGATACAGCTTCTATAGTTTGTGATTGTCCAATTGATTAAAAAAACGGTTCGAATCCTGTAAAAGGAATTCGAACCTTTTTAAATGCTTGGTTTAAATGAAACTTGACTGATCGCAATCGCAAAGAACATTACTAGACAGCCTATTAACTCAATAGGCGTTAAGCGTTGGCCTAAAAGCATCCATCCGCCTAATGCGGAGAAGACACTCTCTAAACACATGGCCAAAGAGGCAATGCTCGGATTTAAATTTTTCTGTCCAACGATTTGTAAGGTGTAGGCAATACCAGTAGAAAAAACACCTGCATAAAGAATAGGAATGATTGTTTGGCGTAAATTCTGAATGGTCATTGGTTCAAATGCCATGCAGATAGTCGCAAAGATAGCACAGAAGAAAAATTGGATTTCCGATAAAAGAATCGGATGACAAGTTTCCACAAAATGATTGACGGCAAGAATTTGCAGGGCAAATAAGAAGGCACAGATCAACGTATAGAAATCACCTTTGGTGATATTATCTATCGATCCATGGATGCATAAACAATATAAGCCAATCAAACCGATGAATATGGATGCCCAAGTTTGTTTACTTGGTTTGTGGCCAATAAATACCGAGAAGATAGGTACGATTAACATGTATAAGGCTGTGATAAATCCTGATTTTGCGGTTGTGGTATATTTGATGCCGATTTGTTGGGCAACGGAAGCGCTAAAAAGAAAGAACCCACAGCAGAATCCGGCTAAGAGCAATTGTTTCTTTTGTTCTTTGTTTAAAGGATTTTTTGATAAAGTGTGGATAAATAGAGGCACTATTGCTAGGACGCCCAGCCAACTGCGGGTGGCTAAAAAGGTAAATGGACCAACAAGATTGGCGCCAATACTTTGGGCAACAAAAGCCATTCCCCAGATAAGAGCAGTCAGAATCAATAAGCCTAAGTGAAACCATTCATTACTTTTCATACGCTGTATTATAGCATAGGGAAAAAGATTGTACATACCAAAGGAATGGCAATCATAGAGCCCAGCGTGGTTAGAAATACATTCGCATTGGCGATTTCTTTATGATAATTATATTGATTGGCAATGATGCTGACCATAGCGGCGGTTGGCATAGCACCTGACAAAACAAGGAGTTGTTTTAACAACATGGTGCATGGTATAACCTTCGCAAACAAGAAAAAGAGAATAGGGCAGGCAATCAGTTTGATAAAGGTATAGAAATAATTTTTCCGGTTTTTAAAGACAATGGATAAAGGAATAAAGCTTAAGGAAATTCCAATCACTAACATACTTAAAGGAATGGATGCGTTGCCTAACTGGGTACAGATATAACTAAGTACTTCAGGTAGTTGCCAATGGAAATAGTAAATGCCTAAAGCCAGGATAGAAGCAATTAAACCAGGATTAAAAAGTTCTGCCATGGAGAGTTTGGAGTTTTTCTGGACTTGTTTGATGCCATAAATATAGAAAATGATATTAAATGGCATATGTAGAACGGAAAACACAAACATCGCAAAGTCACCAAATAGAGCACGTACAATGGGAAATCCGATGAATCCTGTATTGGCAAAGATACAAACGAGTTTATAGATGTTGTGTTCTTCTTTTTTGATAGAAAAGAAGAGCTCAGCTACTAAAATGGAGACAATATATAAAACCCAGCCAATCCAGATAGCTTGATTCACAATGGAACTATCTTGGGATTGTGGGGTATCAAGCACGGCGGCAATGATGAGGCAAGGGTTTAATACCGAAGCAATTAACCAGGAAATCTGGTTGTTGCCGCTTTCATTGACGTGTTTGGTCTTGCCGATAAACCACCCGATGCAAAGCAGCGCAAATAATTCCAACATTGTTTTACAGAGTACAAAAAAATCAATCATAAAGTTATTTTAACGAATTTTGGGGATAAAAACAGAGAAAATTGAAATTCTTACTAAACCGCTTTCTTATCGAAAAAAAGTGATTATTTTTTGGTGAATCGAAACTTTTAGTGTAAACTAGAGGTGTATATAGATTCTTTTTTAGCTATGGGATTGAGGTGTTATTTATGGAGAAGGATTACGAAGAAATGATGGAAGAATTTGATGATATGGATGCGGATATCGAAGCCAAAAAAGTTTTGATTGAAGAAGCCAAACAAATTGATGAATCGCAAGATTGGAATGCGGTTTCAAGAACCATCAATGATTTAAAACGACGTTGGAAGAAAATTCATTATTCAGATTCAGTATATGAAGATCAATTGCGTGATGAATTTGAAGGAATTATTGACAAATTCTATGCCAAACGTGATGAATTATATGATGAAAATAAAAAATTAAAAGAACAATTAATTGAAAAAGCCAAAGAAGTTTCCGAATCCGATCAATGGAAAGAAGCTACGGAAACCGTTAAAGACTTGATGGAAGAATGGAAAAAGATTGGTACAGCTGGTCGTCAAACCGATGATGAGTTGTGGGATCGTTTTAATGAAGCACGTCAAAAATTCTATGATCGTAAACATGATCATTGGAAAGCTATGAACGATCGTTTTAGCGAAGTCAAAGATATTAAGAAGGATTTAATTGAAAAAGCGAAAGCTTTACAAGATTCTGACCAATGGAAAGCAACTTCGGATAAATATCGTGATTTAATGGATGAATGGAAATCAGCTGGTAGTGCTGGCCGTGAATATGAAGATGCTTTATGGCAATCTTTCTGTGAAGCCCGCCAAGTTTTCTATGATCGTCGTAACGAACATTTTGAACAATTGCATGCCCGCCAAGAAGAAAACTATGAAAAGAAAAAACAATTGGTTCAACACGCTGGATTAATTGCCGGAACAGCTTCTTATACGCGTGAAAACACAGAAACTATGAAAAACTTAAGTGTTCAATGGAAAGAAATTGGTTCTTGTGGACGTGACAAAGAAAATGAAATTTGGACTTCTTTCCGTACAAAGATGGATGATTATTTTGATGGCTTACGTGCTTTCAATGACCAAAAACATGAAGATTGGTTAGAACGTATGAAGGATACAATTGCTCATAAGAATGAACAAATCGCCAATCAAAAACGTCAAATTCAACGTTTAAATGATGATATGAATGGTTTGGTCAGTGAATCTGATTTAGGTGACATGGAACAAGAAATCCAACAAAAAGAAAAATTCATTTCTCAATTAGAAAAAGAAATTGAAGATATTGAATCAAAAATCAACGAAGGGTAAGCAGATGCTTACTCTTTTCCATAGGAGGAAATATGAAAGATATAAAAGTGAGTGAAGTTGCCCCAAAGATGATTGAGGCATTGCCAAAAGGAATCTTGTTGAATTCAAAGTCGGATAAATTTAACAGTATGGTTATTGGATGGGGTGTTATTGGTGTAAACTGGAGTACGCCAATTGTGACAGTTTTTGTTCGTGAACATCGTTATACACGTCATCAATTGGATGAAAATCCAGAATTTACTTTGAGTATCCCATTAGAGGGTGTTAATCCAACGATTCAACATGTTTGTGGTTCTATTAGTGGTCGAGATGTAGATAAAGAAAAAGAAGCCAACTTAACCCTAGTCGATGCCCGAAAAGTTTCGGTTCCTGCTGTAAAAGAATATCCGTTAACGTTAGAATGTAAAATCATTCAAAAACAACCAATGGATCTTTCGACATTGGATGCTACTTTCTTGAAGTATTATCCAAAAGATGTAGATGGCCTGGATATTGGAAGCAATCAAGATACCCATATTGCCTATACAGCTGAAATCGTTGCAAGTTATATAATTGATTAAAAATTGTAACGATTTTCTAATACACATAGAGCCTTTCCTATACACTCGATAGACTGTATAAGAAAGGCTCTTTTTGTTCTTGGATGAAAATCTTTATTTTTAAAAATCTTCATCGACCGGATAGGTATTTTTCATATCCTCTTCGGTAAATTTTTTGATGACGATGTCATCATCAAAAATCGGATGAGGAAGTTCACTTGGCTTTACTTCTTGATTTGTGCAGGTTTGTGCCTTCTTGATTTCTTCGATTATCCATAAAATTAAGGCGATGATTGTTTTCAGTATACTTAGTGCAATGGAACAGAAGACGACCCATCCTACATAAAACAGTATTGCGCATAGAATCGTATAAGAAATTGGAAAGTTTCCTTTGATTAAAAAGTAGGATTCGAGAATAGTAATAGCGATTGCCATCAAAGTTGCACTTGAGATATTTCTTTTCGTATTTTCAATAATATTATCAAACATTTTTATTTCCTCCTTTTTAGTATCTGTCATACCAACGGGTTTCGTATTCTACTCGTCTGTTGCCATCAAAGACAAATGCGAGACCGATGATGGCGATAAGTAGCATTACGATGGATACTCCATAAATATAGAATATTTGTAGAAGTCGATAGGTTGTTCTAATCCAAAATGGGGTTTGTGGCATAAACCAGAACATTATATTTCTCATATCCAAGTTATTTATCTGAGAATTTGAGATAAAATAATCAAGATTATCGATAAAATGAATAGAGTCATCTTTTCCATTTACAAAATTTAGTACTTTTATATCAATAAATTTCATTACATAATATAGTGCTATGGCTAGAATAATGGTGCCAATCAATGTTCCAAGTTCTATTAAAAATTTTTCTTTTTTATTCCCGAATTTACAATCTAAATGCAACGGATGTCAAAAAAAAGAAAGTG
>QUIQ01000007.1 GCA_003480165.1 Firmicutes bacterium AM41-11
TCATCATGCTCAAAGAATTTTTTGAGTTGGATATCAGGTTTCATGTTCCACCTCCTCTTCTAATATCCTTTACCAAATATTTGTTTAATTGCCGTGATTTACGTTTCATTTTTTACCTCCTATTTGTGTCTATTTATTAATACGATTCTTTTAGAAAAAAGGATAAAATTTCTTAAAAAAAGACCAGATTTCTTGAATCTGGTCTAAACTCTACTTATTTTATTGTCAATTTATTATTCTACCGTAACAGATTTCGCTAAATTACGTGGTTTATCTACATCGCGTCCTTTATGCACGGCTGCATAATAGGCGAATAACTGCAATAACACCGTAACAGGAATCGTTGCTAAAACAGGATGAATATCTGGAATTCGAATCACATTCTTAAAGCCTGGTGCGTCTTGTTGCTGCGTTGTAATCAAAATCACATTTGCTCCGCGGGCTACTGTTTCTTCGATGTTTGAAATTGTTTTAGCTGCAACACTTGGCTCAGTAGCCAAGGCAACTACAACTGTATCTTTTTCGATTAAAGCAATTGAACCATGCTTCAATTCACCAGCTAAATATGCATCCGCATGAACATAAGAAATCTCTTTTAATTTCAATGCCCCTTCTACTACACCTACGTAATCCATTTGACGTCCTATAAAGTATGCATCATATTGATTATCTAAGAAATATGCATATTGATCCATCAATGGTGCTTTTTCCAACATTTCTTTAACAATTTCTGGCATTCTTTGTAAGTCTTTTAAAATAGCATCGCCATCAGGAATTTCACGTCCCTCTTTTTTCGCTAAATCAAATACCATAAGCGTCAACAAAACCAATTGCGTTGTAAATGCTTTAGTAGAAGCAACCGCAATCTCAGGTCCTGCGGAAGTATACAATGTTTGATCTGCATAACGGCTAATACTTGAACCCAATACATTGGTTACCGCAATACACTGTGCCCCTTTTTCCTTTGACATCTTTAGGGCTGCCAAAGTATCTGCTGTTTCTCCGGATTGCGTTACGAAAACACATAATGTATTTTCATTCACTGGGTAATTTCCATAACGGAATTCACTAGCTGCAACACAAGTTACAATACGTCCTAACCACTTTTGAACCAATGCCTGGGCATAGAGACATGCATGATACGCCGTTCCACAAGCTACAAAGTGAACATATTGAATCTTCTGCATATCCACGGCATCCAATTGTGGCAAGTGAATCTGACCATGATCAATAATACCTCGCATCGTCTCTTTAATCGCAACCGGTTGCTCATAGATTTCTTTTTCCATAAAAGTCGTATATCCACCTTTTTGGGCAGCATTCATATCATATGGAATATGTGTTACTTTTGTTTCTAATGCATTTCCCGCAAAATCAAATACCGCAACACCATTTGGTGTTAATTTTGCCATTTGTCCATCTTCTAGAATAACTACATCTTTTGTATATTCTAAAATAGCAGGAATATCACTAGCACAATATGATCCATTTTCACTATGACCAATAACCATTGGACTACTGTCTTTGGCAACATAGACTTCGTCTGGATGATCTGTTGTGACAACACAGATTGCATAAGAACCATTCAATTGTTGTACCGTTTTTTGAATGGCTTCCATCATATCCCCTTGATAATAATGATCCAACAAGTGAACAATGACTTCGCTATCTGTATCCGATTGGAAAACATAGCCTAGAGCAATTAATTTTTCTTTAATACTTTGATAGTTTTCGATAATTCCATTATGAACAATAGAAATTGTTTCCTTTTCATTGGTATGCGGATGGGAATTCAATTGACTAGGAACTCCATGGGTAGCCCAACGTGTATGTCCAATTCCTGTAGTTTGCATAAAACTTGGAACATCCATTGAACTCTCTAAATCAGCTAAACGACCTTTTCTTTTTTGGGTAAACAACGCATCCTCGGTTACTAAAGTAACTCCAGCTGAGTCGTATCCCCGATATTCAAGAGATTCTAATCCCTTCAATAAAATTGGTAAAGCAGGCACTTTACCGGTAAAACCTGTAATTCCACACATTATAAAAAAATCCTCCTTCTGTGCATAGATCATGGAGGATACTCTAAGGAATTTGTTCAACTCTCACAAGTTGGTTTTGTCCTTATTTAAGGTCGTATCAACCTTCAGGCCACCCGCCGAATTTTTCGATAAGCCTGAACCTCGTCAACTATATCTAAATCGATACAGTCCTGGCGCTATACTTTTTTACAACTCTCCACGATATAGACCATTATACATGGATTTTCAAAAATTGCCACTGAGCATAAAAAAATAGAAGTAGTTTTACCTACTCCTATCCCTTCTTTTCTAATACACAAACGACGCCTTTTTCAAGCACAAAACGAACTCTTCCTTTGGCCTTCTTGCCGATTTTATCGTACATTCGGCCAGCACTTATACTTTGACCAAGTACGGTATAAGGACTATTGGCCACATAACCAACCTTACCCAATCCTTTCACATATACCGCAATGGCCTCTTGATCCACTTCGTTTTCTTTATCTTTGCGAAGCGTTACTACCATGTTCTTTTCGAAAAAATCCATTCCATAATAATGCGCCGCCCCTGTAATCGTAAAATATACTTTTGACATCTTACTGCCCTCCTTGTACTTTCAACATAAAGCACAAAGAGGCATTATCAATGTCACAATCTTTATTCTTCGACTAAATTTAATAATTCTAAGATACGATTGAGATCTTCTTCATTCTCATAGTGAATAGAGATATTATGTGTACCAATATGTACAGAGGTTTGGAAATATTCCTCTAATTTACGCTTGGCATCTTTGACAAACACACTCTCTTCTTGTTTCGGTTCTTCTTTTTTCTGCGATTGCGCTTTGACCAATTGCTCAACCTTACGCACACTTAAACCTTGTTGGATCGTCTGTTTGGCAATCTTTTTCATCAATTCTTCATCTTTTAAACCCAATAAAGCACGCGCATGCCCCATACTCAATTGTTTCGAAGTCACCTTCTCCTGAACTTCTTCAGGCAAACGCAATAAACGCAACGTATTCGTAATATGTTCACGACTCTTTCCAATTCGATGGGCCAATTGTTCCTGGGTATAATTCAATCTTTGAATCAATTGCTCATATGCCTTAGCTTCTTCGATCACATTTAAATCTTCACGTTGTACATTCTCCAGTAAGGCAACCTCCATCATCTGTTGATCATCAAAATCAACGACAATGGCAGGTATTTCTTCTAAATTAGCCATTTTGGAAGCACGCCAACGACGCTCTCCCGTAATCAATTCATAGCCAGAAATACTTTTCTTAACTAAGATAGGTGTAAAAACACCATGTTGTTGGATGGATAAACTTAATTCTTCTAAAGCTTCTTTATTAAAGATCTTTCGTGGTTGATAGGGATTAGGACGAATTTCACTAACGGGAATCATCAATTGTGAACGTTGATCTTTTCCGTTTTCAATATCCTCTAAAATATCTGTCACATTTTGTTGTCCAAATAAGGAATCCAAACCCCTTCCTAAACGAGAACTATCTTTGTTGGCCATAGCTCTATCCCCTTTCGTTTCGTTTAATTAATTCTTCTGTCAACTGCTTATAGGCTTTTGCGCCATTACATTCTTGATCATATTCAAAAATACTTAAACTACGACTTGGTGCTTCGGATAATTTCACATTGCGTGGTATCGCAATTTGGTAAACCTGCTTCACAAAGTTTTTACGAACTTCCTGACTTACTTCAACGCTCAATTTGGTTCGTACATCAAACATTGTCAACAAGATTCCTTCAATACGTAAATTCGCATTATAGGTTTTTTGAACCAAACGAATTGTTAAGAACAGCTGCGTAACACCTTCCAAGGCATAGTATTCACACTGTACCGGAATTAATACGCTGTCTGCAGCCGTTAAGGCATTGGTTGTCAATAAACCAAGTGAAGGTGGACAATCAATAATAATAAAATCGTATTGGTCCCGAATCTGATTCAATTGATTCTTCAAGAGAGCTTCTTTTCCTTTAGCGATTTTATTCATCTCAATTTCTGCCCCAGCTAAACTGATATGTGAAGGCAAAATATCAATTTTCGGTTCTTGTTTATGAATAATCGCTTCATGAATATCCGCCTCCGACATCATGACCGAATATACATTTTCATCAATTTCTTGCAGGCTTAATAAACCATGGGTTGCATTCGCTTGCGGATCCATATCCACTAATAAAACCCTTTTCCCTGCATAAGATAAGCCACTAGATAAGTTAATGGCTGTTGTTGTTTTTCCTACGCCGCCCTTTTGATTGGCAATCGCAATGATTTTTCCCATACTACTCTCCTAACGGTTTTTTCTTAATTTGCCCATAATTTCTCGGATATTTTTTTGGGCAAGTTTTTTCTTTTTGTAAATAAAAGACAATATGTTGGGCCTCTTGAACCTGTACATGATCTTCCGATTGTAAAGAAACATGTAATGTATCCATAGCCAGTTTAGCCTGTCTAAGTTCTTCCAGTCCATTTTTTCCTTTCAAAGCAACAAAAGTACCTCCTACTTTCACAAGTGGCGCACACAACTCTAAAAGGATCGTCATCCGGGCCACAGCCCGTGAAGTCACAATATCAAATTGTTCCCGATGTTCTTGGGCAAAGTCTTCTGCTCTCTGGTTACAAATTGTCACATCCAAATGTAAAGCCGATTTTATCGCTTCTAGAAAACGACACCGCTTCTGTAATGGCTCGACCAAAGTCACTTTCATATCTGGATAAGCAATCGCAACCGGAATTCCCGGAAAACCAGCACCTGTTCCTACATCACATAAGCTTACGCCTTTCACATCCTTAAACGGCATCACCGAGTCATAAAAATGTTTTTCCCATATTTCCGTTGCTTCAATAATAGAAGTTAAATTCATCTTTTCATTCCATTCTTGCAGTAAACGCAAATACGTTTCAAATTGTTCAATCTGTGTTTGATTTAGTATTAATCCAGCTTTTTCACAAGCTTCTATAAATTGTTCTTTTGTCATAAGCAGATTATATCACAGATCGTTTTTTAGTATGCTTCACATATTGACATCATAGCTGTCAGAAACAAGAATTTCCCGAAATACAGAAGGGAAATATGTTAAAATAAAGACAAGAAATAGATGAAGAAAGACTTCATCCAAACCCAAAAATAGACAATCACATAGGAGTGAATTATTTTGAACAATAATGAATTAGAAGAAATGCTACGCGCCTCATTAGATGACGACTATGAAGAAAAATCTCTTCCCTATCGCCAACTAATGACTTACTACCGCTGCGCCCTTAGAGAAGTTGAAACAAAGTTTCGTGTTTTAGATGAACAGTTTTCTTTGTATTACGATCGCAATCCCATTGAAAGTATTGAAACTCGTATTAAATCCCAAACCAGTGTTTTAAAAAAGCTAAAAAAAAGAAATCTTCCTCTAACGCTAGAATCCTTACAGGAAAATCTCTTTGACATTGCGGGAATTCGTATCATCAGTTCCTTTCAAGATGACATCTATATGCTCTCAGAACTACTCTTGCAGCAAGATGATGTCCACTTGATTGAAAGAAAAGATTATATTGAACATCCCAAACCTAATGGCTATCGAAGCTTGCACTTGATTATTGAAATTCCCATCTTCTTAGCCAATGAAAAAAGATGGATCAAAGTAGAAGTCCAATTTCGCACCATTGCCATGGATCTTTGGGCCAGCCTGGAACACAAATTGCGCTACAAAAAAGATTTATCGCAAGATCGTTTAGATGAAATAGCCGAAGACTTATTAGAAGCTGCTGAAATCTGTAGCCAACTTGATAACAAGATGACCAAATTAAAACTCAGCGAAACCAAACACCCCATCTTGAAATAGCCTGAATCAACAAATCAATTGAATCTGTCGTAAAACATGATAATATTAAGGCATGAAATACATATTTGTATAAAAGGAGTTACTTATGGAAAAATTAACAAAAAAAGATATTGTCAACAACATTGCTGAAGAAACTGGATTCACAAAAAAAGAAATCACAGAAATCGTTAACTCTGCTTTAAACCAAATCAACGATGCTTTAGTTGATGGACAAGAAGTTGACTTAGCAGGATTCGGAAAATTCTCTATTGCAGAACGTGCTGCTCGTCAAGGAATCAACCCTTTAACAAAAGAGAAAATCACAATTTCTGCAAGCAAGAATGTAAAGTTCAAAGTCGCAAAAGCATTAAAAGAAGCTGTAAACAGAAAGTAAGCCCAATTCGCACCCTGGTTCATCCAGGGTTTTTTTTTGCCCAAAAGAAAAGCCCCTTCAAAAGGGGCAATAAAATCTATTTTCCAATAATTTTTCGAATGATACAAAGCAATGCACCAATTCCCGCAATATATGGAACATACATCAATGGTGTAATGAAATGTGGAATCCATTGATAAACACCCGTCTTACCAAATGTTCCAAATGCGAACAATGCTGCAAAATAAGCCACTAAAATTAAGATAAAGGCAATCATTCCTCGACCAGAATCAATATAATCTACTTCATCTTCCGTTTTAATCTTTTTGCGTGTCATAATCCAAATTAATTCAATAACACAGAAAAGAACAAAGGCAACCATTCCACCTAAGAAAATCTTATGATCAGTTCCAGCTGAAGTAATCATCACTTGAATAAAGCCAAGATTAGCCACCGCATTGGTCACAAAGAAATAAATAATGGCAACCATACAGATCACACAGACAAGTTGCAACAAGCGAGCAATACCACGGAAGACCTTATGTCCGCCTTTCTTTACCACTTTTTTCACTTCTTCTTGACTTGGTGCAAGTGAAGCAGGTTCTTGTTGTTTCACGGTTAATTTAATATCATCTTCCGCTTGTGCAGGTGCAGTAGATTGCGAAATATAACTATCCGCTCCTTCTGCCATTAAATCACGATCTTCAGGATGGTTATTAAACCAAGTTTGCGCAAAAGCTGTTGTAGGAACAACCTTTTGACCATTCTTTCTTACTTTTTGTAAAGCCAAAGACATCATTTTGTTTTCTACCTTTGGACTGATTTCTGTTTCCTTAATAACATCCCCTATGCGACAAACACCCTCTTCGTTGGCAACAAATTCAACTCTTGCCATCAATTTGTCTTCGTCATCTTTCAATTGCACTTGATTCGTATAAACTTTTAAAATCATATTCATTACCCCCTTACTGTCTCGTACTGATTAGAAATATTATACAAGAAAAATCACTCAGTTTCCATCTGGTCCAACAATTCCTTTGCTTCTGGAGCCGCCGTTAAATCATAGGCAATCGTCAAAAAGTACTTTGCCCCATCTTTTACGCCTTCTTCAAAGCACTGTTTTCCATAGCCATAAGCTAAACCAACAACCTGTTGATCTGGACCAATCGGAAATTCATATTTTTTCGCAAACTCACGCATTTCATCCATACTTGGTTGACTAAACCAGTCTTGTTCATTCAAAGCATTCATATAATTTACCGATTCTTCACTTGCTTCATATTGCAAGCTGATTCCATGGCAACCATAGGCAATCCGTTGTAAATTCTTTTGATCAAAATAATATGCCAAATTGCGATACGCCTTCGCTAAATCTGGTCTATGGAAAATAATTTGAAAAGCGAATTTCGTAAACGCAAAGAAGCGTTCCAAATCTTCTTTCATCGATTCCATGTACAATAGTTGAACCTTAGAACTCATTGGATTCCAATCAATGGCTTTCTTTAAAGCCTCTTGGGCCTTCTGTTGTTCACCCAGTTCTAAACAAACTCTGGCATAATCATAGTATGCATCCGAATAAGGAATCGAAGCTCTTTGCACATTCTGTTCTGTTTTTTCTAAATACTCATATAAAACATTTTCAAATGGTTCATTAAAAGAGTAAAAAACATTCTTTGAATCATTTTTAAACATCGTTTCCTGCGACATGCTTTTAATAATCGGCTCAATCACTTCATTGGCTTTCGATGCATCTTTTTTAGATAGAAAATACTCTACTTCCTTTAAAGCCGAACGAATATGTTCTGTATCTTGTTCAATACTCCGGACAAATTTTTCTTTTTGTGCATCATCTAATAAATCATAGAGCATACGACCACATTCCCGAACAATTTCATGATTGTATCTATGATCTTTATATTCTTCCATTTGTTGCTTCAAATATGCTTGGTCTTGTTGTTTATCTCCCGATAAACCCGCTTGAATTTTCTTTATAATTTCTTCATATGTCATATAACTATCCTACTTCCTACAACTTAAAACAACTTTAAGTAATTCTTCTTCTAATATTAAATTCTGCGTAAATGGATTCACCGCAATCCGATCTGTATCCAAATGATCCAAGACCTCTAAAAATGGTTTTTTAGCCAGAAAAAACTTACGTTTATATTTTTCTGGAACCTGCGATTCATCAGTAAACACAGGAAAATACGTAATTGAATCCTTTACTAGAACATCGTGTTTTCTTTCAAGTTTTTCGATAAACATCGGCACATAAACATCTTCTTGTACTAAACAAACCACAACTTCTACCAATTGTTCTTTGGAAGGATGTTTAGCCATTTTTTCTACTTCATTCGTTAAACTCATACCTATATAGTAACAGACCATGGAACAAAAAAGAAGAAATCTGCGTCCAGACTTCTTCTACATGGCATCCAGCTATAGGGATTTTTTGAAGTTTTATACAATTAGATGCCGATTTGCATTATAACATAGCCTTTTTTACTTGTCTTGAGATTTTATGTTTCTTTGCGGCCTCACCAGCATCCAAATGTTCCAATAAGTCAATCAATTCTGCTTCCGAATACACAACATAATCACTAGCAGGACCTTCTTTTCCCTTATGGCGATTCAAATGAATCGTTCGAAAGCCTAATTGTTTCGCACCTTCCATGTCATTAATATAATTATCACCAATATAAAACCATTCCGTTGGATTGGTATGCATGCGTCGACAAATTTCTTCATAGGCTTTTTTATCCAGCTTCGAATAGCCAATTTGATCACTTGTGAATACTTTATTTTCATCAAAGTAATCAAAAAGCTGTAAATTCGCAAATTTCATTCTTTGCCGCGTATCATCGCCATTAGAAAAGACAGCTAATTCTGCATTGGTATGCGCAAAATAGTCCCGATAGATCTGACTCAAAGAAATCTTCTGTAAATAATGCACATACGCCTCTTGAAAATCCGCCGCTTGTTCCAAACTAAAGGGAATCTCATATGCCGCAAAAGCCCGATACGCGCGAAGGATTCCATGATCTTCTACCGTAATAATTCCTCGAGCCATCACATCATAAATCGATTCTCCAATCGCCGTATAATCTTTATAAAATTGATCCATATCCATAATGGGTGCATCCGGAACAACTTCCTGCATAGCCATCAAAAACGGCCATTCTTGATCATATAAAGTATCATCACAATCAAAACAATATTTCATTTCTACTTTCCATCCACCTACTACATTCTTTCTTTTACTTCCTTGCCACAATGTGGACAGTATTGATAAGAAGCATCTATCTCCGCCAAACAATACGGACAATATTTTTTCCTGTCTCCCGATTTCAACAAATGAAGCTTTTCCAAGGAAGCATCTTCCGCTTCGTACAAAGAGCCACAATCTTCCATCTTCACCAAATATCGTTTGTTCCATTTGAATACCGGAATAAAGAACAAAATCAAAACCTGGTACGTTAAATAGATATGCGCTCGCTCTTTTTTCTGACAATGACTGCATTCCAACCACTGTATTCCCAAATCTTCTTGTCGATTGGTCAGGGCAATAAAGAAAAACATCTTAGTTCAAATCCAATTCTATCGGGCAATGGTCACTGCCATACACATCAGTTAAAATTTTTGAATCTTCTACCCGATCCCATAAGGCCTTTGAAACTAACCAGTAATCAATTCTCCAACCTGCATTTCTTTCTCTGGCCTTGGTACGATAACTCCACCAGGAATATTCTTCTTTTTCCGGATACAAAGTTCGATAGCTATCCATGTAGTACTTTAGTAGATTGGCTTTAAAACTCTCTCTTTCTTGATCCGAAAAACCTGGATTATTATGGTTGGCATCAGGATTCTTTAAATCGATTTCTTCATTCGCTACATTTAAATCGCCACAAATAACTACCGGTTTATCTAAGGAAGTCACATAAGCACTAAAGGCTTGATCCCATGCCAAACGATAATCAATACGCTTTAAATTTGGTTGTGCATTTGGGGTATAGACCGTCACAAGATAAAAGTCTTCGTATTCAATTGTGATAACACGACCTTCTTTGTCGTGTTCTTCCTTTCCAATTCCATAATGGATCGATAAGGGTTCTTTTTTACACAGAATCATCGTTCCACTATATCCTTTCTTTTCTGCACTATTGATATATTGATACGGATAAATCTCACAATCAATTTCAATTTGTTCCGGTTGTGCTTTGGTTTCTTGAATACAGAACACATCCGCATCCAAGGCATATAAGATCTCAATAAAGTCTTTTTTTAATACAGCACGAATGCCATTCACATTCCATGAAATACACTTCATATTCTTTCCTCATTTCTTTTCTATTCTACCGCAATTCACACAAAAAAAGCAGCCATAAGCTGCTTGGATTGACACAATTTATCATAGGAACATAGAGGGAAATTTATTGGAAATACGTCAATCCACCAAGAATCTCTTCTTGATATACATAAAATACATTCCCCGGTTTAACTCTACTTTAACTTTTTAATATATTGAATTCCAATTGACTGCATACCCGTATGACAATTGATAACTGGACACAAATCATTACGATCAATTTGCATGCCGGGATATTTTTCGAGCAATAATTTCTCGACATAATCCGCATTCTTCTTCGCTCTTGAATCCATCAAGACAATCAGATAATCCTCCGCATTAACATTTGGATCTTCTCCGATGACTTCTACAGCTCGTTTTAAGGCTTTTTTCATCGTGTGCACTTTTTCAAATACATCCACTTTTCCTGCCGTATCTTTGGACACCTTTAAAATCGGTTTGATTCTCAACATACCCGCAAGCTTTGCAGCCATTGGCGTTAATCGACCACCTTTTGCCAAATGATCCAAGTCTTCGACAATCAAATAACCACAAGAAGCATCGACACTTTCCTGTAAACGACTGATGATCTGTTCAGGATCCATGCCTTCATCAACCATTTGTTTGGCATAGATGGCCATATATTTTTCCATACCCAAAGTTGAACAAATATCCAAGGTATGCATAGAAAGATTATGTTGCTGCCCAAATAACATCACTTTCTCATTGGTCGAAGATAAACCCTTAGATAAAGTAATCAAAAGAACATCCGTAATACCTTCTTTCTCATACTCGCTAAATAAATCATCTACCATTCCCATTGGAGGTAAACTCGTTTGGGGAAAAGCCCCTTTTTCCATTTGATCATATAAATACGATGTACTCAGATTCATTCCATCTAAATACGTTTGTTCATCTATCGTTACCTGCAAAGGCAAATAATCAATCCCCAGCGCATTGGCTTCTAAGCGGGTCATTAAAGCTCCACTATCTGTTACTACTTTTACTTTCATAATCTATTCTCCTTGTTTGGACAATTATTGCTTTTTCCTCACATGGGTATTATCATTACTTCATTACAATTATTCAATGGGCAATTCTTTATACTTGTTGAATAATCCACAATTTAGGAGAATTTGTTGCATATGGACCGTCGCATCACAAAAACCAAAGAAGCCATTCAAAACGCTTTCTTTCAATTGATTGAAGAAAATCAAACCACAAAAATCACGATTACCAAAATTGCCAAAACGGCAAACATTGATCGAAAAACTTTCTATACCCACTATAATTCACCAACCAACATCATTGTCGAATTCTGTGAACAAAAGACCAAAGAATTCTTTGCCCACTTAGAAAAAGAAAACTTCTTTGATCAACCCCTTAATTCTCAAAATGTCTTTTCAGCTATCTATGAACTGTTAGAAAAAGATTTATCTTTGTATCAAAATTTTGCCAGTCATTCCGTCTACGATTCATTCTGGGAAAAATTCAAAGAAATCTGTGTCCAAAACGCCACAGAAGCCTATGCCAAAAAATTAGATATCTCTCCTTTATCCCTCGATATCTATGTCAACTATGTCTTTTCAGGCGTAATTTCTGTCTATCGCCGTTACCTGCAAAAAGACAACCCTTACAACTTGGAAGAAGTCAGTCAAATTCTAAATGATGTAACTTTCTATGGTCTAACCCCCATCTTAGAAAAAAAATAAGATGACCGAAGTCATCTTGTGTGCACGTTTACCAGTAAAAAAGATTAAGTAATAAGATTAGAGAGAAAGGGATTGCTGGTAAACTCATTTTCATCAAGTATTTACTTGATGGTTTTACTTTACTTTTCGTACTTTAAATAAAACTTAAATTTCATTAAAATGTCCAATTTGATTTTTCATCTTCTGCATTTCCGTATCCGCGTCCATGACCGCCTGGGCACAATGTTGCAACTGCGCACTAATATGATCATATCCCGGAATTTCTTCAATGCCTTTTTTGTAACGAAGCTGGTGTTCTAACGTAGCCCAAAAATCCATTCCATTGGTCCGAATCTGCAATTCCACCTTCATCGGTGTCTTCCCTTTTGAGAAAAAGACCGGAATCTCTACCACCATGTGATAACTGCGATAGCCACTTGGTTTAGGATTCTTGATATAATCCTTCACCTTTAAGACCTTAATATCATCTTGTTGGGTAATCAAATCTACAATCCAGTAAATATCATCGACAAACGCACAAACCACACGAATTCCAGCTACATCGTTTAAATACTTTTGGATGTTCTCAATAGAAAACTCCAAACCCATTCTTTGCAGCTTATCAAAAATACTTTGGGGTTTTTTGATTCGCGTTTTAATAAAGGAAATCGGATTTCGCTTATACTCTACCGAAAATTCATCATCTAATACTTCCAATTTCGTCTGTACTTCCCGAATGGCACAACGATACTGCATAATCAAGTCTTGGAAATTCTTTGCGTTTTCAATAAACTCTGCTGGCGCAACATCTTTTGTCCATGATTTTTCATTCATACTACTTACCGCCTTTAGTACTATTCTATAAGAAAAGACAGGGAAAACCAATCCCTGTCTAAATTTCCTTAATGTTTAAAATGGCGAACACCCGTATAAACCATCGCAATGTTATGTGCATTACACTCATCTACAGATTCTTGATCACGAATAGATCCACCAGGTTGAATGATAGCAGTTACGCCAGCTGCAGCGGCAGCTTCTACTGTATCCTTATAAGGGAAGAAGGCATCACTCGATAAAACCGATCCTTTCGATTTTTCTCCCGCTTGTTCAATCGCAATTTTTGCCGAACCTACTCGATTCATCTGACCAGCTCCAACCCCAACAGTCATATTATCTTTAAAGAGAACAATCGCATTGGATTTTACATGTTTGACAACTTTCCAAGCCATCAATAATTGTTCCATTTCTTCATCCGTTGGTTTGCGGTTTGTTACGCAACGAACATCTTCTTTACTAATTTGTTTCTGATCTAATTCTTGCACAAGTAAGCCATCATTGACATTGGTATATTTGAAGATATCATGAACCTTTTGCGTTACATCCAAAGTCATCAAACGAATATTTTTCTTACGCGTTAAGATTTCCAAAGCCCCTTCTTCAAAACCTGGTGCAATAATAATCTCTAAGAAGATCTTCGATAATTTTTCTGCAGTAGATACATTTACGACATCATTAAAGGCAACAATACCACCAAAGATAGAAACTGGATCCGCTTCAAAACACTTATCCCACGCTTCATCAATGGATGCACCAATCCCCACACCACATGGATTCATATGTTTTAAACCAATTGCAGCATGTTGGCCTTCAAAATCTTTTAAGATTTCAATAGCGGCATTGCCATCTTGGATATTGTTGTAAGAAAGCTCTTTTCCATGAAGTTGTTTCGCATTAGCCAAAGAATATTGGGGCTGCATATTCTTATAGAAAGCCGCCTTTTGATGCGGATTTTCTCCATAACGTAAATCTTGTACCTTATCAAAGGTAATCGTCATCTTTTCTGGGAATTCTTCTCCCGTTTTCTTCGTTAAGTAATCGGCAATCATCGCATCATATTGAGCTGTAGTACGGAAGACTTTCGCTGCCAGTTTTTCTCGAGTTTCCAGTGTTGTATCACCATTCGCTTGGATTTCCTCTAAAACTCGTTCATAATCAGCAGGATCCGTTACAACTGTTACCGATTGGTAATTCTTAGAAGCACTTCGCAACATGGAAGGTCCGCCAATATCGATATTTTCAATAATCTCTTCATGGGAAACGCCATCCTTTTGTACCGTTTCTTTAAAAGGATATAAGTTCACAACAACCATATCAATACATTCGATACCCAACTCTTTAATCTGTCGCATATGATCAGGATTTGAACGCACCGACAACAAGCCTCCATGAACTTTTGGATGCAACGTCTTTACCCGACCATCTAAGATTTCTGGAAAACCCGTCACTTCACTAATGCCAATCGGTTTTAAACCCGCTTGTTCCAAAGCCTTTTTCGTTCCTCCGGTAGAAATGATTTCATACCCATTTTCTACCAAACCTGATACAAATTCGACCAAACCACTCTTATCTGAAACACTTACCAATGCTCGCTTCATGCTTTTTTCTCCTCTTCTATCTTTTGCGCAACCGCTTTAATCACTTGCCAGAACAAATCATATTCCACCGCATGAACATGCGTTTCTAAATCCGCTAAAGTCCAATTTGGATCAATCGGAATCCGGCGTTGTTGGATAATCGGACCAGAATCCACCCCTTCATCCACATAATGAACTGTGACACCCGTTTGGCTGACTTTTGCCTCATAGGCATCTAAAATACTATGTGCACCAGGGAATTCTGGTAAATAAGCGGGATGTAAATTAATAATTCGCATCGGATACGCCTCCAACAAAACCTGACCAATAAAGCGCATATACCCACTTAAGACAATCAATTCCACACCTTTTTCTTTGAGAATTCCTAAAATTTCTGTCTCATATTCCGCTTTATTCGCATATTTTTTAGGATTCACAAAATAGGCAGAAACATGATGATTTTCAGCTCTTTTTAAGGCAAACGCATCTTGTTTATCCACAATTAAACAAGCACATTCACAAAGCAAAGAACCATCTTCGATATGCTCCATAATCGCTTCAAAATTGGTTCCTGATCCCGATGCAAAAATCGCAATCTTTGTCATTTTAAAACAACCTCTTTTGAATCTGTAACTTTTCCTACTACATACGATACTTCATTGATTTCTTTTAAAGCTGCTTGGACCCTTTCTACATCACTTGGATCAACAGCCATCACAAAACCAAGTCCCATATTAAAGACATTGTACATTTCATGGTCCGTAATCTTGCCTTCTTTTTGAATCAAATCAAAAATCTTTGGTTTTGGGAAAGAAGCAAGCTCAATTTCCACACCCATGCCATCTTTTAACATTCTAGGGATATTCTCATAGAATCCTCCACCAGTAATATGGCTGCAAGCTTTTAAAGTAATACCTGCACGTTTAATTTGTTTCAATGCTTTAACATAGATTTTAGTTGGAGCTAATAAAGCTTTTCCTAAAGTTGTACCCAATTCCTCATAGTAAGTATCCAAAGATTCTTTTGTTATATCAAAGACACTGCGAACCAAAGAGAAACCATTGCTGTGAACACCAGTGGAAGGAAGGCCAATCAAAACATCACCTACGTTTAAATTTTGTCCGGTAATCATATCTTTTTTATCGCAAACCCCAACCGCAAATCCGGCTAAGTCGTATTCATCTTCTGGCATTAATCCAGGATGTTCCGCTGTTTCTCCACCAATCAAGCTGGCTTCAGATTGTAGACAACCTTCCGCAACGCCTTTGACAATATCGGCAATCTTTTCCGGTTGGTTTTTACCACACGCAATATAATCTAAAAAGAACAGAGGTTCACCACCTGCACAGGCAATATCATTCACACACATTGCGACCGCATCAATGCCAATTGTATCGTGTTGGTCCATCACCATCGCAAGTTTTACCTTCGTACCACATCCATCAGTTCCCGATAAAAGTACAGGTTCTTCCATTTCTTTGATTTTTGCTAAAGAGAAAGCTCCAGAAAAACCACCTAAACCTCCAAGTACTTCTGGACGCATGGTCTTCTTTACATGTTCTTTCATCAATTCTACGGATCTGTAGCCAGCTTCCAGGCTTACACCCGCCTTCGCATATTTTTCTGCCATCTTATTTCTTTACCTTTCCAGCATAATCTGCTAAATCTATTGGATAGTTTCCATCAAAACAAGCTAAACAACTTGTTTCAGGAACACACTTTTTAAAGTCTTCGATATCTAAGAAGCGTAAAGATTCAATATGGAAAAGCTCCACCATTTCTTCCACTGAATAGTTAAAAGCTACCAACTTATCTTGTTCCGTTCTTTCATAGCCACAGAAACAAGGAAATTGAATCTTAGGACTTGCGACGCGCATATGGACTTCCTTCGCACCAGCTTCTTTCAACAATTGACTTAAACGGCGCGCGGTTGAACCCATGACAATACTGTCATCTACTAAGAAAACCGACTTCCCTTTGACCACCGAACTAATCGCATTCAAGCGCACGCGCATTCCTTGTTTACGCTGTTCCTGGGTTGGACGTACAAAGGTCGAACCAATATAACGGTTTTTAATCAAACCCACTTCATATGGAATCCCTAAAGTCTGGGCAAAACTGGCTGCCGCAGAATTCGCCGAATCCGGTACACTAATGACAATATCCGCTTTCATCGTCTCTTTTTTCGCTAAGTAATAGCCAAATTTCTTACGCATTTCATGCACATTCACTTGATTGATGATGCTATCTACCCGGGAAAAATACACATATTCCATCGCACAGACCGCTTTTTGATCTTGCGACAATAACTTGGTATGAATCCCACGATCATCCAAACGAATCATTTCCCCTGGTTCAACTTCACGAATCACTTTGGCATTCAACAAGCCAAAACTACAAGTTTCACTAGAGAAAATATACGTTTTATCGTTTGATCCCATAAATAAGGAATGAACACCATGACGATCCCGAACCACAAACAAGCAGTCTTTGGTCGCAATCATAAAAGAACATGCCCCTTCAATGGCTTGATAGGTCTGCATAATCTTTGCTTCAAACGAACCTTTAAAACGTTGAATCAAATGACACAACAATTCACTATCGCTGGTTCCCTGGAAGATCAAGCCTTCGTCTTCCATCTGTTCGCGCAAAGAAATCGCATTGGTAATCATACCCGTTGAGACAACCGCAAAACTTCCTTGATGGGCACGAACCGTACTCGGTTGCACATTTTCTAAACGCATATCCCCAAAGGTAGCCATACGTACTTGACCAATTGAAATATGCCCTTGTAAAGTATCAAGGATTTCGCTAGTCGCAATTTCACTTAATAGACCCAGACCCTTTCGGCAAGTCACATTTTGACCATCACTGGACGCAATTCCAATCGCATCTTGACCTCGATGTTGAATCGCATGCAGTGCATAATAGACCGATTGTGCAGCGTGTTTTTGTTCAAACACGCCCACAATTCCGGAAGAATCTTGTACAATTTTTGTTTGATCTAACATGATTTATGCGTAAAGAATCGCACACCATTCGCAAAGATGTCTTGATCCTTATCTCCTGCAATATTTTGGAATAATCCGTCTTCATAACGTTCACTATGACCCATCTTACCGAGAATCATTCCATCTTCACTACAAATACCTTCAATAGCCATGGTCGAGCCATTGATATTATCTAAACCATTCATTGTCGGATGACCAAATTCATTGACATATTGCGTCACAACCTGACCATTGGCAATCAACTTCTCTACCACTTCTTGAGAAGCCGTAAATTTACCTTCCCCATGTGACATCGCAATCGAATACATCGAACCAGGAACTAAGCCTTGTAACCAAGGTGATTTATTCGAAGTAATACGCGTACGTGCTATATGGGATACGTGGCGGTTAATATTATTTCTAAATAAAGTCGGATTGTTCTCATCTAACTTCGTAACATCTCCATAAGGCAATAAGCCTGATTTAATCAAAGCCTGGAATCCGTTACAAATACCTAAAATCAAACCTTCGTTAGCACGCATCTTTTGAATAGCCGCATTGACTTTCGGATTCTTTAAGACCGTCGCAATAAATTTACCTGAGCCATCTGGTTCATCTCCACTACTAAAGCCACCAACCAACATTAAGATCTGTGCAGATTCAATTTCTTGCGCTAAACGATCAATGCTGGTTTGAATATCTTCTACACTCATATTGTTGAAGACAACTTGACTTACTTTAGCCCCAGCTCTTTCAAATTTAGCCGTTGTGTCATATTCACAGTTTTGTCCTGGGAAAATAGGAATTACCACTTTTGGTACTTCGACAATTTTCTTAGATTGTGGTAAGTCTACATTCATTAAAGGTGTCTGTAATGCTTTTCCATCTTCATCGACAATAGCTGGATAAATTTCATGATAACGCGCTTGCCATTTTGCCAGTGCTTCTTTGATCAAAGTCTTTTCACCATTTAAGATGATTTCTGGTTCTACCTTAGTCATTCCCAACAAAGTAAAGTGTTCATCTTGAATGGTTTCTGTCGTTTCCACAACAAAGGAACCAATATTAAAGCCAAAGAGATCTTCACTAGTTTGAACGGCAACCCCAATCTTATTTCCAAAAGCCATACGGGCTAAAGTTGCCCCTAAGCCACCAAATTTAATTGTCGCCGCACTGACAATCTTGCCATTATGCATGTATTTATGCACCGCATCAAAATTCTCTTTTAACTGCGCATAGTTTGGGCAATGATTAGCCTTTGGATCATGTTTAACTAAGTAGACATAATTATTTGCCTTTTTAAATTCCGCACTCACAATTTGTTCCGTTTTAGCCGTTGTGACCGCAAAAGTGATCAGTGTAGGTGGAACATGAATATCTTTATAGGTTCCTGACATACTGTCTTTACCACCAATGGCTGGCGTTTCAAATTCCAATTGCGCCTCAATCAAACCCAATAAAGCTTGGAAAGGATTTCCCCACTTATGTGCATCTTTACCTAAGTGTTCAAAATATTCCTGGTTGCTTAAACGCGCTGTTTTATAGTCAGCCCCTAAAGCCGTTAGACGTGCTAAAGCTTCTACAACACTATAAGATGCCCCTAGATAAGGAGAGTATTTACTTAACGTTGGATCATATCCATAGGTCATTAAAGAACAAGTATTGGTAAAACCATGAACCGGCAATTTTTGCACCGATCCTTCTTCTTGGGTTAATTGGTATTTTCCACCCCAAGGCATCAAAACGGTACTCTTACCAATCGAAGCATCAAACATCTCACTCAAGCCAATCTGGCTGGCTACATTAGGTTGTGCTAAGACATCCAATAAATTAGTCTCGGTTTGGGCAAATGGTTGTACATCGTATTCACTGTTTACGACTTCTACATTTTGGTGTTGGGCAACCCCATTGGTATTTAAGAAAGCTCGTGACATATCGACAATTGTCTTACCACGCCATTTCATAACCAAACGTTTCGTATCCGTTACATCAGCTACTTTTACAGCCCCTAAGTTTTCTTCATGGGCTAAGCGTACAAAATGGTCAAAGTCTTTGGCTTCAATACAAACAGCCATACGTTCTTGAGATTCTGAAATCGCTAATTCGGTTCCATCTAAGCCCAGGTATTTTACCGGAACGGCATCCAAGTTAATATCCAAACTTTCGGCTAATTCACCAACCGCAACCGAAACACCACCGGCACCAAAATCATTACAGATCTTAATTAAACGCGTACATTCTGGATTACGGAATAAACGTTGTAATTTACGTTCTGTTAGGGCATTTCCTTTTTGTACTTCACTGGCACATTTATTGAGGGATGTTTCATTATGTTCTTTACTCGAACCAGTTGCGCCACCAATTCCATCACGACCAGTAGCCCCACCTAATAAGACAATAATGTCACCAGGTTCAGCATGTTCACGAATAACATGGTCTTTAGGTGCTGCCCCAACAACACCACCAACTTCTAAACGTTTGGCAACATAGCCTTCATCATAAATTTCTTCAACATATGTTGTAGCTAAACCAATTTGGTTTCCATAGCTGGAATAGCCATGAGCTGCTTCGGTAGAAATTTTAGATTGTGGCAACTTATGTTCCATTGTTTCACTGATTGGTTTGGTAATATCACCAGCACCAGTAATACGCATCGCTTGATAAATATAACTACGTCCACTTAGCGGATCACGAATAGCTCCTCCAATACAAGTAGCTGCTCCACCAAATGGTTCAATTTCGGTTGGATGGTTATGCGTTTCGTTTTTAAACATCAATAACCAGTCTTGATCTTGTCCATCGACATCCACTTTTACTTCAATCGAACAAGCGTTGATTTCATCACTGACTTCCAAATCTTCAAGTTTTCCATGTTTCCGTAAATACTTTCCGGCAATAGTAGCCATATCCATTAAAGTTTGATTGCGATTGCTGCGGCCAAGTTCTTCACGCATAGCTAAATAGCGTTGGTAACATGCTTGAAGTTGTTCGGCAAACGTATCTAATTTAAAATCAACCGATTCTAAAATAGTTTCGAAAGTTGTATGACGACAATGGTCAGACCAATATGTATCCAAAACTCGAATCTCGGTCATCGTTGGTTGTCTTTTTTCTTCATCTCTAAAATAGCTTTGCACGAATTCAATATCTTCCTGGCTCATCGCTAAACCAAGTTCCTCGCGCAAATCGGATAAAGCCGCTACATCTAGAGTTGTGAATCCTTCCATGACAGGAACATCTTCTACGGTAATATCCAGTTCATCTTCTAAAACGGCTAAATCTTTGACTCTTGCTTCTACGGGATTGATTAAGTATTTTTCGATTTTTGGCAATTGATCTTCCGTAACATTTTCAAAGACCAATAAAGTTCCAGAATGAATTCGCACGCTTTGTTTATTGTTTAGAAGCATTAAACACTGCATAGCGCTATCGGCTCTTTGATCATATTGTCCTGGCAAGTATTCATAAGCTAAATAGCTTTTTCCATTTAGGTCAACTGTATCATAGACCGTATCCGTTACCACTTCGCTACATACATCTTTTTTCAATAAGGCAATATCGTTTTCATCGGCATTGAATACATCATAAATATTGTAACGATGTAAAGAAAAGTCTTGCGCTAAGCCCAAAGAAGTACGAAGTTCATTTTCCAACGATTTTCCTTCGGTACGAAAAGCTTCTTTTTTCTGCACAAAAAATCTAGTATCCATGTATTTGTTCTCCTTATTCTACAATTGAATCTGCTAAAACTTTTTCGGCTTGTTCTTTTTTGAAATCAATCATTTTTTGTTGGATGGAAGCATCCGTTAAGCCAATCATCTGCACAGCTAATAATGCAGCATTCTTAGGACCCGCTTTTCCAATCGCAACGGTCGCAACCGGTACCCCACTTGGCATTTGTACAGTAGATAGTAAAGAATCCATACCACCTAAAGCGGAAGTTTGAATCGGAATTCCAATCACAGGAAGTGGTGTCGAACTAGCAATTACCCCAGCTAAGTGTGCTGCTCCACCAGCAGCCGCAATAATCACTTGAATACCACGGTCTCTGGCTTGCGCCGATAATTGAAGTACGGCTTCTGGCGTACGATGAGCACTCAAAACACGAACTTCATACCCAATATCAAAGGCATCGAGTTGTTGCATGCATCCTTCCATTGCAGGCAAATCTGAGCGTGAACCCATTACAATCAAAACTTGTTTTTTTGTCATATTCTGTTTCCTTTCCACCAACAAAAAAAGCGCACCAAAAAAACTGGTGCACTACAAGAGCATTTCACTATAAATTTTCGTAAATCTTCTTAAGACCATAAGTAAGACCTCCAAAATTCATCATGCAAAAACATCATACATGATAGAAGTCTTATTTACAATGAAAAAAATAATATCGAAAAGAATTCTTTTTATATCGAAAATAATTCTTTGATATCTTCGGCAGTCATACGGGAAATCTTCGGTCCATTATTTTCCACAAAAATATCACTCATCTTCTGTTTACGTGCCTGCATTTGATAGATCTTCTCTTCAATCGAATTCTTCATCAACAATTGATAGACAATCACATTCTGATTTTGCCCAATTCGATATGCCCGGTCTGTCGCTTGCGATTGAGCCGAAGAGTTCCACCATGGATCAAAATGAATCACGGCACTGGCCTTCGTTAAGTTCAATCCGGTTCCTCCTGCTTTTAGAGAAATCAAGAAAACATCACTATCGTCGTTTTGGAAAGCTTCCACTTCTTCTTTCCGCTTTTCTTTGGATGTGGCCCCAGTTAATTTATGATACTTGATGCCTTTTTCATGGAATTCTGCTTCCAGCCAATCAAAGATTCGTGTAAATGTTGAAAATAATAATACTTTCTTATTGTTTTCTTTTAACGTCTGGACCAAATCAACACATACTTCCAATTTCGTACTTGGCTTTGTGATGTTTGAATACAACATTCTTGGTTCACAACAGATTTGGCGTAATTTGGTCAACATCGAAAGAATTAAGATGGAATCCACATTATCCATTTTTAATTGTGCTTGGAGCTCTTCGTTGACCAAAGCTAGATTCGCTAAGTAAAGCTTTCGCTCTTCCTTATCAAAATCTAACCATAAATCTTTTTCTACTTTATCCGGCAAATCTTTCAATACTTCTTTTTTCGTACGCCGCAAGATAAAAGGCGAAACCATTTTCTTCAATTGCGCTTGTTTCGCTTCATCGCCTTCGATTTCAATCGGTTTTCCAAATGTATGAGTAAAATATTCCAGAGAGTAAAGATATCCTGGCAATAAGAAATCAAAAATGCTCCATAATTCACTTAAGCCATTTTCAATAGGTGTTCCAGTGAGGGCTAAACGATGCTTACAAGTCAAAGATTTTACACTCTTCGCATTTTTTGTTTTCGGATTCTTAATATATTGTGCTTCATCCAAAATCACATACATAAATTCTTTTGACGCATATAATTCCAAATCCCGTTTTAGATAATCATAGGTTGTAATATACAAGTTATGGCTTTGGTTGATTTTCTGTTTCCGTTCTTTTTGTGTACCATAGACACAAACCGCATCCAAAGCCACTTGGAACTTCTCAATTTCGCTTTCCCAATTGAACATCAAACTCGATGGACAAACAATCAAAGAAGGGAGTTCTTTGGGAATAAAACATTCCAGTAAACAGAGAACCTGTAAGGTTTTTCCTAATCCCATGTCATCGGCTAAGATTCCATTCAAGCCAATATCATAGAGATGCTTCATCCAGCGCACCCCTTCTTTTTGGTAATCGCGTAATAAAGTGGCATATTTCTCTGGAAATTCAATAACTTCGTTTTTACTCCGATTCAATTGATCCATATACGCTTGAACCGTTTCATCTTTACGAATACATAAAGAAGGATCATCCTTTAAAGCCTGGTAAGCCGGTCTTTGGATCACATCTTTTTCAAAATCTGCTTGGGATAGACCATATTCTTGCACCAAGTGATCCAATTGTTCCAAATCATCGGATTGCAGATTGACAAGTTCTCCGTTTTTTAAACGGTGGAATAATTTACGCCGCCGATAGGAACGCAAGATACCCATCAATTCATTCTTATTGATGTCGCTGTCCATATCAATTTCTAAAAGATTATTATTGATGGAAAAACCGACATTTAAATTCACACTCTTGCGATATTTCAGCCTCATCAAATCTTCGGAAATATAGACTTCAGCTAAGCTTTGAATCTTAGGAATTCCTTCATCCAAAAAGTTAAATAACGCAATTCCTTTGGTCTTAAAGACCGCCTTATGATCGACAATTGAATCCGCATAACGCTGAATGATCGCTTCAATAAAAGGAATCGGGCGCAATCCTTCCCCATGGAATAAATCACGTTCTACGTCATCTAAGTAATATTTTCCCCATACAAATACCCGACCATCTTCAATATCCGCATAAATGCGAACATTTTGGATAGTTTCATGGAATTTTTCTAAATCTACCTCAGTTTCAAATTCAACTTCCGAGCGAATGGGTTCTAAGACTTCCTGATAAAATTTTGGGAACGCCTCTTTTTTAATCTTTAAACCTTCGCCATCACTAGCTCGTAAAAACATCGTCGTTTGGGCAGACAAAGAAAGGTGAGAAAAGCCGTCTGGTTCATTCGCATAGATATCTTGATTTCCTGGTATCAAACGATTTCGACTTTTCGAGCGCCAATGAATGACATACATATCTTCTTTCTCTTCAATCGATACGATAATCATTTCTTTGGCTTCCGGGATTTCAATTTCACAAATACCTCTTGGCAGTTGTTGTATCAGACGATAAAAATCATCAATCGAAGTGGAATTCAACCTTCCATCACGACTCCAGTTATTAGCCAGTGCATGACGATACAAGAAATCAAAAATCAACTGCCCCGATGCATCCAAACCTTCGCGTTTTAAAGGCAGGTATGTACTCTTTCCAAAACGCATTTCTTTTCCATCTAAGAAACCATACACAAGTTCCTCTAAGTTAGAAACCGCATAAAAGCGATCGGTCCCGATCTTTAAGCGAAAGATCGGATAAGTATTGTAAGAACCCCATTTATGTGCGTCTACAATATAAAAGTGCAAAGGTTTTACTTCTGATTCAAACAATTGATCTAAACTCTTCTTATGAATCACATCCAATAGATCCATAGCCTCTTGCGTCGAAGCTTTCAGCTCTATTTCTCTACGACGTTTTTCTTCTTTACGGCGTTTTTCTTCTTGATACGCTTCATAATCAATATGAATTGGTACATGATTTAAATCGATATCCATTTCATTGATGGCATTGACCGCCGCAATCAAATGCACACAACCTTTCTTTTTGCACGTGCACTTGGTTTCTATAATTGTGCCATATTCGTTAATTAAAAAAGTGACCCGATAATTTTTTTGTTTCGTATAATCATAAAATTCGCAAATAAATTGATAAAAAAGATAATGTTTCTTTCTAACCAAACTAATATCAATGGTCGATAAGTTACCCGTATATCGCACATCATCCGCTGTGTAAAACATCCATTGATCACGGATAAATCGAGATAAAGAACTTTGGTCAATCAACATAATTTATCCCCTTCTTTTTAGTGCTTCTTGATACAATTCATTTTTCGAAGCATGGTATTCTTGCGCTACTTGTTTACAGGCTTCTTTTAATTTCATCGTTTCAGATAAAGCCAGAACTTTTGTGATGGCTGCATCCATATCAAAAACATTTTCTTCCTTGTTTCCTTCTACGATTAAAACCATTTCACCCTTTAAAGAATCACAAACCGAAAGGATTTCCGAAATGGTACCACGAATATACTCTTCATGAAGTTTCGTTAATTCGCGGGCTAAAACCATTTGTCGATCACCAAAAACCGTCAATAAATCTTGACAGGTTGCCGCAATACGATGCGGTGCTTCATAGAAAATCAAAGTATACGGAAAGGCTTTTAAACCTTCCAGTTCCTTTTTACGTTTCGAAGATTTACTGTCAAGAAAGCCATAGAATAAATAGTGATAACACGATAAGCCACTGGCTACTAAGGCATTGATGGCCGCATTGGCTCCCGATACCGAAATCACTGGTACTTCTTGAGCAATCAGTTGTTCTACAAGATGTTGCCCAGGATCAGAAACCAAAGGATAGCCAGCATCGGATACAACCGCAATGGACTTTCCCTGTGCAACTAGATCACAAAGCATGGGAATACTCTTTTCTTGGTTGTGTTCATGTGCGGACAATAAGGGCGTATTGATTTGATAGTGCATCAATAATTTCTTGGTGTTGCGCGTATCTTCAGCAGCAATATAATCCACTTTGGCAAGAATCTCTAAAGCTCTCGATGTCATTTCATTCAGATTTCCAATCGGAGTAGGAACTAAATAGACTTTTGCCGCGTCACTATCAAAACTCTTTTGTCTAATCATCGTTAAAATCCTTGTCGGGCCATAGATCTTCAAATGGAACAAAAAGAACTTCTTCCCGGTTTTCAATTTTGGCAACTTTTTGCAGCACATTCATACTGGTGATTTTAAATGTATTTCCCTGGTATTGAATCTTGGAATTCAACTTTGGAAGACCTTCTCTTAAGCGGGTATATTCATCATTTTCAAAACGCAGACAGCACATCAACTTTCCACATTGTCCACTTAACTTAGAAATATTTAATGCCAATAACTGATTTTTCGCCATATTGATAGAAATCGTTTGGAAATCATTTAAGAAACGCGAACAACAAGTCTCCATACCACAATTTCCTAATCCACCAATCATCTTGGCTTTGTTACGTGGTCCTACCTGCCGTAATTCAATACGACAATGCAGGCGACTAGCAAGATCTTTCAACAATTGTCGGAAATCGACTCTTTGTTCTGCTACATAGGTAAAGATTACTTTAGCGCAGTCCAAGGTATATTCTCCATTGATCAAATGCATATCCAAATTTAAATTTTCAATACATTCACGACAAATCTTAATTGCTTCTTCGGCTTTCTTTTCATTTTCCTTTTTTTGAATCTCATCGTATTTTGTAGCTAAACGAATTACAGGTTTACATTCCCCTTTGATTTTTTCTTTGTCAAAAGGAACGCTGGCTTCACAAACTGTACCAAGTTCTTTTCCCCGAATCGTTTCAACTACAACCTTTTGACCCGCATGATATTGGGTATTTGAACCAAAACTATATTGTTTCGTAGAATTTTCAAATTGAATATAAACTAAATAATCATACTGTCTTTGAACAGTCTTTTCTTCTTTATCTCTTTTCATCTAAAACAACCTTTCGTATTTGGGTATATAACTTATCTAAAAATAACGCTAAATCAACCGGAGCTCGCAATATATCAAAAGCTTCAACCAGAATCCTTTGTAGGGATACTTCGGTTTCAAAAGCAATCGGTAACTTATGATTCTTTATCCGATATAATAACCATTCCATCCATAGACGGATCCATTTTTTATCCATCAACGTGCTTTTCGGAATAAAGATTTTGGTCTGCATGCGACTAATTTCGGCATAGCTATCCCAATTTCTTGAATAATCGATTGCCGCTTGTTTAATAATGGGAAAAGCTTCCTGGTCAATCAATTCTTTCGCCTGGGCTAAAGTATAGCCACTTTCTACGAACATTTCTGCACTATCCCTATCTGTCACTTCCGTTAAAGCTTGAATCATACTCGCTTTAGAAGGCGGTCGAAATATCACCGTCTGACAACGAGATTGGATTGTCGGCAATATCATATTCTTATCATCCGCAATCAAAATACCATAGATACCCGGTTGCGGTTCTTCCAAAAATTTCAACAAACTATTTGAAGCTTCTTGGGTTGCCTGGTCATAATCTTCCAAGATATACACACGGGCATTGGCCTTTTCTGCCGAAGTTGCTTCAAAGAACGCTTGTAGATTGACAATATCTTGTTTCTTTAATCGTTCCGTTTTCTTGGCCTTGGTATGAGTGAAGGTCGTATTCTTTTCTGGAATGGTTCCAATCGCATGTTTCCAAAAGAAATCCAAAGATTCTTCTTGTTCCACCCGTTTACATTGATCACATTGCCCACACGCAAAACCATCGGCATCGGGATGTTGGCACATCATACTTTGTGCCAGTAAAAGTGCCGTCTCGGCTTTTGGTGATCCTTTAGGTCCGGTAAATAAATACGCATGCGCTAAACGTTTATTCTTTAAAGCATTGGATAAGGTATGATAAACAATCGGCTGTTCTTGCCGCAAAATTTCTTTATTCATAGGCATGCACAACCTTTAATATTTCTTGAAGGCTTTGATCGACAACGGTTTGCACGTCCGCCTCTGCATCAATAACTGTAATTCGTTCCGGATAGTCTTGGCATAAAGTCTGGTATCCTTTACGAACCCGGGCATGAAAAGCACTCGCTTCTAAATCCAAACGGTTCTTATCCCCACGCAGATCCATGCGCTTCTTTCCCGTTTCTACCGAAACCGATAAGAAAAGCGTTTTATCTGGCATATGGCCATCAATCGCAAATTGATTGATATCCCAAATTTCTGGAGCACCAATCTGACGCGCATAACCCTGGTAGGCTAGACTTGAATCAATAAATCGATCACACAAAACAATTTTATTGGCATTTAAAGCAGGCAATACTACTTCCACTAAATGTTGACGCCGACTGGCCGCATACAACAATGCTTCGGTACGAGCATCCATTTCCGTATTCTCTACATCTAATAGAACTTGTCGAATCGCTTCCGCAATACGAGATCCTCCGGGTTCTCTAGTATAAAGTACAGAATATCCCATTTCGCTTAATCTTTTTTCTACGGCCTTACAGACAGTTGTCTTTCCGGCTCCATCATTGCCTTCAAATGTAATAAAAACGCCTTGTTTCATAGTATCCTCCAATTCACAGTATTATACCAAAAGATGCCAGTCTTGTCTGTAAAGACAAGGTGAAAAAAACTTCGAACGCCTTTTTCATTCACTCTAAAACCAATAAAAAAGATTGAGAAATTCTCAATCTTTATCACAAGTCATTGAATATTTTTTCCGTTTGAGTACATTTTATTCAATTTTAAAAATCCAAGCTGTTTTCATTCAATAAGAAATCGTATACACTCATCGTTACAATACCATCTTCATCATGCGATACTTTCATTACATCTTTCACTAAAATAATCTTCTTAAAAGAATCCTTTACATTCACTAAAGAAGCTTTTTCTTGTATACGTTTCTGTTCGGTTGGCATAGAAAAAGCTGACTGTATATAGTAGCGATTACTTCCCAAATTCGCAATAAAATCGATCTCTAATTGTTTTTTGATTTCTTTTCCTCGTTCATCTCTTTCTCTTTTTTCAACCACACCTACATCTACCGAATAGCCGCGACTCCTTAATTCGTTATAGATAATATTTTCCATCAAGTGCGTTTCTTCTACCTGCTTAAATCCCAGTCGAGCATTTCTTAAACCCACATCTTCAAAATAATACTTCAAAGGTGTACCAATATATTTTCGTCCTTTAACGTTATAGCGATACGCTTTATGAATGAGGAATGCATCTTCTAAATACGCTAAATACTGACGAATCGTATTCATACTAATGTTTGAGTGAATGGTGCTTTTAAAGGTTGCCTCTATCTTTGGGGGATTGGTTAAAGAACCAACAGAAGAAGCTAACACATTCAATAAGTCATCCATCTCTTGAATTTTATCAATATGATAACGTTCGATAATATCTTTCAAATAGGTTTCCGTGAATAGATTTGTCAAGTAATGGATTTTTTGTTCATCGGTTCGCATTGTCGCAACCAAAGGTAAGCCACCATACACAACATATTCCGACCATCCATGATAAACATCCCCTTCATATACTTGCATAAACTCTTTAAAAGTAAGTGGAAATACATGGATTTCATCGCCTCTGCCCCGAAATTGTGTCATTACATCTTTAGACAAAAACTTCGAATTGCTTCCTGTGACATATATATCTAGAGAATCATTATGCATCAAAGAATTTAGCACTTCTTCAAAGTCAGAAAGCATTTGGACTTCATCCATTAATAAATAATACATTCCTTCTTCTTTTATACAGGAATGGATATATTCTAAAACAACATCTGGATCCCGGAATGCGCGATTTTCATATCGATCGAATTCTATGGATATAATATGAGATTGTGCAACACCTTGCGCAATTAATGTTTTTTTAAATAAGTTGAATAGTAAATAACTTTTACCTGATCTTCGCATACCGGTTATTACTTTAATCATTTTGTTATGCATTCGATTCAACAATAAGTCTATATATTGCGTTCTTTGTATTTCCATATCCTCACCTCATTGCATATTTTTTCCATTTGCGGACATTTTGTTCAATGACATTATAACAAGTCCTTCCTTTCGCAACAATTCTCATTGCATATTTTTTCCGTTTGCGGACATTTTATGCAATGAACAAAAAAACACCAGAGTGGGTGATTTCTCTAGTGTTTCTTTAGTGTGTAAGTTCATTGCATTTTTTAAGGATTTGAACAAATGTTTCACCCTGGTTCAAACAAGCTACAAATGTTTTGGTGCAACAATCATAGCGATAAAATACTTTTTGGAATTTCTTAACATTTCCATATACTTTCCAGTAACCAACTAACTTGCATTTTTTTTGAGGTGTGATAAATGCTTGGACATCTTGTAAAGGAAAACCAAGAAAGATTCCAATTTCATGAGGGAATTCAGATTGTTCATGGAGCCTTTGTTTAAGGCGCTGGAGAGCTTTGTCTACATCAAATACATCATATCCAAAATCCGAGAGGAATATTTGAATGGAAGGTTCTGATAAAATGTATTCTAATTTGTGTGCATTATAGACATAAACCAAACAGCCCTCTTTATTTTCTTGTAAGACACATATATGGTACCCAAAAGGAGAACATTGTTTATCGAAGTAACACATACATTCTTCACTATTGGGAATATCTTTCCGTAAGATGCGGAAAAGACTTCCCGTTTTCATTCGGCCAAAGGTACAAGCTCCATATTCAATCAATTGTTTTTGAAATAATTCGCCATGATCTGGCATGAGCCTAAATATTACATACAGCTTTAATCGCAGCTACATCTTCATCTGTCCCATCGTTTTCCATTTTGTATAAACAAGGTACATCATAAGTTTCAGAAATTTTATCTCCAGCTTGACAATAGGCATCTCCATAATCTTTCGATCCGGAACAAACTACGCCTTGAAGATTCATGGAATTAGCCATTAAGAATGTATCTACTTCCATTGGAATATCCCCGTAGCCATCGGTATAAGTGAATAAAATGTAATCTTCATCACAACTTTCGCTACCATCATCAATGCGCATAGCATCAATACCTAATTTTCCAATCAATGCTTCTACATTTCCTGTTCTAGACGCATATACATATTTCATATTCATTCCTCCTGTTAGACTTGACTAACTGTCTATAAGTTAGCATAGTCTAACTCGCCTGTCAACGAAAAGAATTCTTTTTTTGTTGCGATGCAGTATAATGTTTGTATTTTGAGGACTATTTTATGAAAAAGAAAATTTTAATTGTTTATACCGGTGGAACCATCGGAATGACACGCAGTGAAAATGGATACGTTCCCCAACTCGATTCTTTTATTGAACAACTCCATACCATTCACGAATTAAAAGATGAAAAAATGCCAAAATGGGATTTCTATGCCATGGATCCCTTACTGGATTCTTCCAACATCTCCGTTGATGAATGGAATAAAATTGGAGAAATTGTTGCCAAACATTATGCCAATTACGATGGCTTTGTGATCTTACATGGAACCGATACAATGGCCTATACAGCTTCTGCACTATCTTTTATGTTAGAAAATTTAAACAAACCCGTTGTGTTTACAGGCTCGCAAATTCCCTTATGCGAAATTCGTAACGATGCCAGAGATAATTTAATTACCGCTTTAATGATTGCTTCCAACAGCCACTTACATGAAGTCTGTTTATATTTTGGTGGCAAGTTACTTCGAGGAAATCGTTCCATCAAGTTTTCCGCAAATGATTTAATTGCCTTTATGTCCCCAAACTATCCAACCCTGGCTGATGTCGGCATTGATATCAATTACCATACCGCTGCTTTTATGCAGCCAAGTAAAGAGCCCTTTACCTTCCAGCGCTTAAAAAGAATTCCCATTGGCGTATTGAAAATCTTTCCTGGCATCCAATTCGATCTTTTTAAATCCCTACTCAGTCAACCTTTAAAAGGGATTGTGATTGAAACCTTTGGAGCCGGAAATATTCCCCAAGATGGCAAAGAATTATTACCCATGATTCAACGCGCCTTTGAGCAAGGAACCATTGTGACCGTCACTTCTCAATGTGTACATGGTACGGTTAGTTTAGGAACCTATGAGGCAAGCAGTGGTTTAAAACAAGCTGGTGCAGTCAGTGGATATGACATCACAACCGAAGCTTGTGTCGCAAAATTATATTATCTTTTCTCGAAAGGCTATGATTCCAATAAAATCAAAGAACTCATGGAAACCGATTTACGCGGTGAATGCACCTTATAAAAAACCCAATGAAAATTCATTCATTGGGTTTTTCTTTAAATATGCCGAATAAAGATTTTCAACAAGCCTTGAACCGCACCAAATAAAACACCCGCTACAGGCCATATAACCCAGGTTCGATCCCAGCTGCCCGTCCAAAAACTCAAAGCCAAATACAAAGCTGTAATCAAACACCAATAAACACTGGAAAAAGCACTGGTTTTCTTACGCAATTGTTTTTCTTGATAGCTGTATTCGCCTTCTTGCAGCAATGTATCAAAGCTACCTTTTACTACACTGACCCGAATCATGCAGTTTACCCCAACAGCTAGTATAGCCAAGAGGATTCCCACGGAAATACCAGCCATAGTATCCATACCATCTAATACACCTGCCAACAGTACCGGAATGGCAGAGACAATACAAAGTACCACACCAATCGAAAAACTTCTAGAATAGGTTGGCATATACGCTGCTCTCTTATATCGAATCATTTCTTTAACGCTATTTTCGATCCGAAAATTCTCTTGTTCCAAGTATTCCATTGGTTTTGTATACATGCCATTACTCACAAACATATATACGGCAATAGAAACTAATACAAGAATCGCAATGATTCCGATTCCAGCCGCACCATCTTGCGATAAACCATGGTTCTCATCTGCCAAAGTACTTAGTACAATCAATAAAATCGGACTTAAGATACATAAACTTGTGGCATTGGCTACCAGTGTGGAGCTCTTTTCTTTTAGCGATAAGAATTCTTTCACATCATCCATAGTAACCAAACGGATACTTTCTCTTCCTTCCTGGTCAGCATCCGATTCCGCTTCATCTTTTAACAAATAATCCGTACTTACACCAAATACATCCGATAATTGAAGAATCCGTTGCAGATCCGGTGTAGATCCAGCACTTTCCCATTTAGAAACAGCTTGTCTAGAGACACCTAATTGATTAGCTAGTTCTTCTTGGGACCAACCTTTCTTCTTTCTTTCTGCCATAATTTTATCTGCTAAATTCATTGTTTTTTCCTCTCATTCTTTACCCAAAGTATACGTTCTGCAGCCATTACTCACTACCATTTCAAGCTGTAATTCTGTCAACCAGTGGTTGC
This sequence comes from Firmicutes bacterium AM41-11, assembly GCA_003480165.1. Classification (GTDB taxonomy): domain Bacteria; phylum Bacillota_I; class Bacilli_A; order Erysipelotrichales; family Erysipelotrichaceae; genus Absicoccus. The sequence continues at coordinate 33,300 of QUIQ01000007.1, forward strand.
ATTCACGCTTTTTCTTCCAAAAAAGGTACAATACTTGAAAAACCAAGGAATAAATACACCAATAAGATGATTGCCCCAGCCCAAGCCGGATAACTGTTTTGATTTGAAAATAAAAAGAGAATCGTTGCCCAATCCGCTATCGCATGAACCAAAGCCACAAATAAGATGTTTTTGGTTTCTACATATAAACTGCCCATATACAGTCCAAAACCAATGCTCCAAAAAATCCGCATCAATACAAGTATCGGTACTTGTCCAAAAATCGAAGGTATATGAAAAAGACCATACAATAGCGATGATAAAACAATCGCAAAAAAGGGTCGTTTTGACCAGCGTAAAAAAGCTTCTAATAGTAAACCCCGGCACATCAATTCTTCAACACATCCCACAAGAAAATAATAGAAGAAACCATCTCGCCATATCTCTATACCACTAGGTCGCAAAGTAAAAGGATATAATGCGATAAATAAAGTAATAAAAGGAATGCCAAAAACCAATAAAATAGAAACCCAATGTTCTTTTAATGCACTTTTAAAATTCTTCCAAGTATAGGTATAACCACAAATAAAATGCGCAAATAAAAAACTAAAGAGCAGTAAAACCAACATAGTTTTTCCCTGAATATGCAAAGTTGCCAGAACAAAGGCTCCTATACATGCCAAAACATTCCTAAGATCTTTCATAAACTCATCCTATCACATGGACGTCAAATATTTGTAAGGTTTCTTTTTTCGTACTATAATTTTCAAAAAAACAGGAGGAATCATCATGAACGAAGCTTTAATCAAAGAAATTCAAGATAAACATATTAACTTAGTTGCGGTCACAAAAAAACATACAAAAGAAGAGGTTGACCAACTTCATGCCCTCGGTCTTTCCGTTTTTGGCGAAAACCGGGTGCAAGAATTCTTAACCAAATACGATCCTGCCTATACTTGGCATATTATCGGACATCTACAAACCAACAAAGTGAAATACATCATTGGGAAAGTGGATGTCATTGAAAGTCTAGACTCCATTAAACTTGCCAAAGAAATTGAAAAACAAGCCAAAAAACAAGATCTTGTCCAAAAAGTTTTTGTCGAACTAAAAGTTTCCCAAACCGATGAGAACAAAACCGGCTATCCGTATCAAGACGCAATGAACTTTTTAGCTGAGTTACAACAATTTCCTCATATCAAAGTAAAAGGTTTAATGTGTATTGCCACCCATACCGATGACCAAGCCGTAAACATCAAAGAATTTGATACCATGAAACAAATCTTCGATGAGGCCAAAGAAAAATATCCCGAAATTGAAACTCTTTCTATGGGAATGTCCCATGATTGGCGTCTTGCCTTAGAACACGGTTCGACCCAAGTTCGTATTGGTACCGCTTTATTTACAGATTAATCATTTTACCCATTTTCTTATCGAAAATATTTGTTATGATAGGTACATGCAATCGCAGAAAAAAATAAAAAAGGCTCACAAAAAGCCTTCCAATAAAAAAAATCAGTCCCGGTATAAACAGCCAAAGAAGAAAAGCCATTTTACCCGTCGCCAAAGAAGACATTTTCAACTTGCAGCCGGAGGCGTTGTTCTTCTATTTATCTTAGCTTTGCTGGTGCATTTGCTCTTTCCCAGCCAACCTGCACCAACGACCAAAAAAACTGTAGATACCAGCCAATATCCACATGTAACCATCTGCATTGATGCCGGACACGGTGGATACGATGGCGGAAACGTCGGCGTAAATGGAAGCATTGAAAAAGACTATACCATTCAATATGCCAAATATTTTGGCAAATACCTGAAAGCCATGAATCCCAACATTCGCCTAGTTTATACGCGTGAAGATGACAATGTTTCTTGGGATTCTAATGAAGACAGCGATCTAAAAGCCCGCGTCAAAATAGCTAATGAAGCCAAAGCGGATTACTTCATCAGCTTCCACTTATATTCGAGTGAACAAAATCCAAAATTGGATGATTATGGATTCTTCTATCGGGGAAATGATCAAGTCAGTTACGACATTGCCCAAAGTATTGCCAAAAATCTAAAACAAGCCGGATGGAACTATAACTACACTATGACTGATGTAGCTACCTATCCGCTATATGTGATCTCGGATCAAAAAGAACGCCCATCTTTATTATTTGAAGTAGGCTATTCATCCAATGCCAAACAAGAAAAGGCCATCACAAACACAAAGAATATAAAAAAAATTGCCAAAGCTTCTGCTAAGGCATATCACAATTACATTCTAAAACACAACAAATAGGACCGACTACTCAGTCGATCCTGTTTTAGTCTTATTCGGAAGGGAAATCCGCACTTCTTCAATTCTTTGTTTCTGCAGTTTGATAACCTGAATTCGTGTTCCATCTTCTAAGAAAATATAATCATTGATTTCTGGAAGCCTTTGTAGTTTGTCAATCACAAGACCACCAATGGAATCATAATTCTCACTATCTAAAGACAAATGCAAGGTATCATTTAAATCATGCAGACTGATATAGCCTTTCACATCGTAGACTCTTTCCGAAACCCGACGAATGTTGGCATTTTCATGCGCATCGTATTCATCCTGAACTTCACCGACAATTTCTTCAATGATATCTTCTAACGTAATAATACCCGCTAACTCCCCATATTCATCTAAGACAATCGATAAGTTGACTGTTGATTTTCGCATTTCCAACAATAAATCTGAAATCGGTTTATTTTCATACGTATAAAAAGCTTTTCGTAAAATCTTATGAATTTCAAAATGTTCCAAGTCTTTGTACAACAATAAATCTTTCATGTTGACTAAACCAATCACATTATCAATCGAATCTTTATAAATTGGAATACGAGTAAACATCTCTTCCCGGAATAAGTTCAATAAATCCTCATACGTACTATCTACTTCTGCCATCACAACGTGGACTCTTGGAACCATGACATCTTTTGCTTTTACATCCCCAAAATCAAAGACATTGTTGATTAGTTCCTTTTCATCTTTTTCAATCACGCCTTCTTCATGACTCACATCGACAATCGTACGTAATTCACTAGTTGTCATTGAAGGGTTGTTCTTATCTTTCTCGATGCCTAGGCAACGTAATAGAATCGAACAAATCGAATTGATCAAGAAAATAATTGGCGTTAAGACAATCATTAAAAATCGAATAATCGGAACATAGGCCAAAGCCATTTCATCTTTCTTTTGCGTAGCTAGAGTCTTTGGGGTAATTTCTCCAAAAATTAGAATTAGAATCGTAATCAAAAACGTCGCAATACTGACAGCTGCCCCACCAAAAGAATACGCAATCGTTGCCGCAATACTGGCAGAAAAAGTATTCACCAAATTGTTTCCAATCAAAATGGCACTGAGCATCTTGCCTTGGTCTTCGGTAATATCCAATACCATCTTGGCACGTTTATGTCCTTGATCCGCTAAGGTACGCATACGAATTTTATTACATGACACTAAAGCTGTCTCTGCACTGGAAAAAAATCCCGAAAGAAACAACAACACGAGTAAAAGTATAATTTGTATTTTTATATCTGATTCCATACGGACTCTCCTATATTTGGTAATAGTAAATGAATATGATTTTCACATATTTCAAGCGTTGGATTTTTCATTTTGCGAACTTCCCCATCTAAATTCGCAAAAATATCTTGATTGTTGGTATCAATATGTACAGTCTTTGCACGAAATAAAGAAACCAAATCGGTAAATTGAGTATGTTGGCCTTTGTGATACAATTGGGCAAGCGTTAATATCTGCCTGCGTGAAACCGGCGAAATCAAACACCCATCGATCCATCCATCATCCAACTTTGCTTCCGGGCATGGATTATAGCCCCCTCCATAGTATTTTCCATTACAGAAAACTACAAACATATAATCATTCCAGGGCAGTTTTTTCGTATCCATCTGGATAGCTACATTTTCTTTGGGAGATTCAATCAAAGTCCCTAACATGCCCATATAATACGGAACAATGCCTTTTAAAGGAAACTTCTTTTTTAACTGGTTTGCCAGTTTCGCAACTTTTACATCAAAGCCAAAAGAAACGGTATTAATCACCCTTTCTCCATTCACCTTCATACAATCAATCGTATGTTCGATTGGATCTTGATAGTTTCTCAAATCTAAGAAATCTTCCAAAGTATATTGAGGAAAACTCTTCACAAAATCATTTCCGGTTCCCATCGGTAAAATAGAAAGATAGACATTGGGCGTATCGCCAATTCCATTCACAATTTCATGCAGGATGCCATCTCCGCCACAAGAAAAAATATGCACCGGTTCGTTTTGCGCTTCAAGCGCATATTTTTGGGCAATATTTTGGGCATATCCACTTCCCTTGGTCTTTTCAATCAGAATATCTTCCCCTTGAAAAGCCGATTTGATACTTTTCATCCATTGGACTTGTTTCTTCCAGTGAATCTTTGGATTGATAATAAATACTTTTTTCATTGTTCTAACCATCGCTTAATTTCATTTTCAATAGCTGCATCGGTATAGGTAAACCAATGTACATCCATTTGATTTTTAAACCACGTATATTGCCGTTTGGCATAACGGCGGGAATTCGTCTTTATTTTTTCTTTCACTTGTTCCAAACTCGCCTCATTGAGAAAATAGCTTTTAAATTCTTTATAGCCAATTCCTTGAAAACTCGTATAATTCCAAGTTTCTGGATTGGTAAATAAAGTCTCTACTTCTTGCACGAGGCCATCGGCAAACATTTGATCAACCCGCGCATTGATTTTCTCATGTAAGGCATCCCGATCGAGGGTCAAGCCAAGAAAATATACATCATACAGTGGCTTATGTTCTTGTTGGGCTTCGCGTTGGGATTTATTTAAACCATTATGCGCAATCTGCAAGGCCCGAATAATACGTTTCCGATTATTGGGATGAATCTTTTCTAAGCTTTGCGGATCAATAGCTTTTAACTGAGCATACAGATCCTCCGTACTTTGAGCCTTTAAACTTTCGGTAAAGGCTTGATCTTCAGGCTCATCTTCAAACACATAATCGTATAAAGCCGCTTTTAAATACAAGCCAGTCCCTCCACAAATAATCGGTAGTTTTCCTTTTGCTTGAATCGTTTGAATGGCCTGGCGACACCGTTCTTGAAAGATTTTCACATTATATGGTTCGGAATAATCTTGCACATCCACTAAATAATGGGGAACGCCACCTTTTTCTTCTTCGGTTACTTTTGCGGTACCAATATCCATATGACGATAGACTTGCATACTATCCGCAGAAATAATTTCCCCATTGAAAAGCTTCGCCAACGCAATAGAACATTTCGTTTTTCCTACCCCGGTAGGACCAACAATTGCCAATACTTTATCCACGTTCAAACTCCTTTCGTAAATCACTGTCACTTAAGGTAATAACGGTTGGGCGACCATGAGGACAATGATACGGTTGTTTACACTTCTTTAAATCTTCGATAACTTGTTGCATCTCATCCATCGACAAAGGACGATTAAAACGAATCGAACTATGACACGCCATTGTTGCCAGAACCTTATGCCGTAAAGTCATCATATCCACTTGTTGGTGGGCCATAAAGTAATCCAGCAAATCTTGTAAAAAATCTTTTTGATGCACATCTTGAAACCATAGCGGAATTTCTCGAATAATCAATTGATCCGTGCCAAAGGGTTCGAAACATAACCCAAAATAATCCGTTTTTTCATTGATAGTATCTACTTGGGCCATCACATCTGGACTGACATCCAATTGTAAAGGAACCATTAATGGTTGTTTCGTCGTCACCTTTGTATCAAAAGCCGCTTTAATTTGTTCATAATGATAACGCTCTTGAGCAGCATGTTGGTCAATAATAACTAAACCTTCTTCATTGCTGCAAAGAATATAGGAATCATGCAACTGGGCTAATACTTGTAAATGATCAAAAAAAGCATATCCATGATCGGATTCCGCTGGTTCTTCCGCAACGATTGGCTCATTCACCACAACTTCCTTTTCCGGCATAGAAGGCATTTTTACTTTGGTGTAATTGGCAAAACTTTCTTGAATCTTCTGTGTGGTGTCTTCTCGTTTAGGCTGCAATTGTTCTTGTACAACGGGATAAGGAAAAGAAAGCTGAGGTTGTTCATACACCACTTCTTTTTGTTTCTGTTTTACTTCCACTGTCTTTAAAGAAGCTTGCAGAGTTTCCCTTAACGTCGTATGAATCAGTTCTACCAATTGATTTTGTTTAGAAAGCCGGACTTCCCATTTATTCGGATGTACATTGACATCGACTAACTGGGTATCGGAATCAATTTGCAGTACAACAATCGGATACCGATTCTTTGGCATATAGTCTTCATATACATCCAAAATAGCTTTTTGTAGAACATTGGAGCGAATCAAACGCGTATTTAACGATAAAAACATAAAATATTTCGTAGCTCGCGAAATCTTTGGTTGAACGGCATATCCATGAATATGAAAATCTTCACTTTTCGCATCAAAGGCAATGGCATTGGTTGCGACATCTCTTCCATACATCTGATATAAGATTTCTTGAATTTTGCCATTTCCGGAAGTTTGGAAAACGACCCGATCTTCATGGGATAGGGTAAAACGAATTTCTGGATGACTTAAAGCTAAACGATTCAGTAAATTGGCAATGATAGAAAATTCATAATTTACACTTTTTAAATGTTTAAAACGCGCTGGCGTTTTAATAAATAAACCCGATACATCAAACTTTGTCCCTTTCGGGCAGTTGGTTTTTTCTTCACAAACCAACTTGCCATAATCGTAAGTAATATGAGTACACTCTTGTCCATTATTGGTTTCTAGATCCACATGGGCTACAGAAGCAATACTGGGAATCGCTTCGCCACGAAATCCCATGGTCTGAATATTAAATAAGTCAGACTCATCTTGCATCTTGGAAGTGGCATGGCGCATAAAAGCCAAGTGCGCATCTTCATAATCCATTCCATCGCCATCATCGGTGATAATAATGCGCTCAATACCCCCTTGGTATACTTCTATGTTAATGACTTTGGCATGGGCATCCATCGCATTTTCCACACATTCTTTCACAATATTCGCTGGCCGGTCAACGACCTCACCAGCCGCAATCATATTGGTTAAGTGTTCACTTAAAACATGTATTTTGGACAAAAGAAATCCTCCTATTCAATATCATCTGATAATTTCTTCATTTCATATAAGAATTCTAAAGCTTCTCTTGGACTAAGCGCATCAATATCTAAATTTTTAATACGCTCCACAAGTTCCGATTTTTCTGGTTGCACAGTATCCATCACAAAAAGATTAGGCTGGTATTGGTTGGAATCATTCATGCCTTCAAATTCTTGAAGCAATTGGCTGGCTCGATCTAAGACAACTTTAGGTAAGTGTGCCAGTCTAGCTACATTGATTCCATAACTCTTATCGGCTTTTCCCTCAATAACACGATAACGGAATTCAATCGTCTCTTTCTTTTCCCGGACATCGACATGGACATTATGAATTGATGCCGATTCTTTTTCCATGTTTGTCAATTCATGGTAATGGGTAGAAAAAAGCGTTTTGGCTTGAATAGCCGAATTAATGTATTCAATCATCGCCTGGGCTAGCGCCATACCATCATAGGTTGCGGTTCCTCGACCAATTTCATCAAATAAAATCAAAGAATTCTTGCTGGCATAATGCAAAGCAATATTAGCTTCCATCATTTCGGTCATAAAAGTAGATTTGCCCGTTAAAATATCATCGCTGGCTCCAATTCGGGTGAAAATGCGATCAAAAATAGGTAAACTTGCTTCTTTGGCCGGAATAAAACTTCCCATTTGCGCCATAATTACTAATAGAGCATTTTGTCGCATGTAGGTCGATTTACCACCCATATTCGGACCAGTAATAATTTCCACATGGGTATCTTCTTGCATAATCCAATTGTTCGAAACATATTTTTGTTGCTTCATACGATCATCTAGAATTGGGTGTTTTCCTTCGATAATTGAAACACTGGATTCAGGATGAAAACTTGGACAAATATAGCCTTTCTCATTGGCCAGATTGGCTAACGCAACTAATACATCAATGGTCGCCAAAGCTTTGGAACAAGCGTGTAAATCAAATAACTGGCTTTTAATTTTACCTAAGAGTTCTTTAAATAATTCTTGTTCTAATTTCACTTTCTGCTCTTGGGCATGCAGAATTTGTTCTTCTTTTTCTTTTAATTCACTAGTAATAAAACGCGTGGAATTCGCAAGGGTTTGTTTAGGATGATAGCCAAATTCATCGCGAATGGCTTTAAGATTGCCATTTCTTACTTCAATATAATAACCAAAGACTCGGTTATACCCGATTTTTAACGATTTTACCCCGGTACGTTCACGCTCTTTGGCTTCTAATTCTAAAATAAAATCACTGCCTTTTTTGGCAATTTGACGTAATTGATCTAATTCTTCACTGTATCCATCGCTAAAAACGCCACCTTCTTTTAGACTCAATGGTGGATTTTCCACAATGGCACCTTTGATTTCTTGATACAATGCCTGACAGTCTGGAGTCGTTTTGAATTCAGGATAAGAACTGAGTTGTTGGGCAAGCTCCAGTAATGGTTTGGCATGTTCCAAAGAAATCGTTAATTGTAAAACATCTCTCGGACTGGCATTGCCATAGGCCATACGACTAGCCAAGCGTTCCATATCATAAATATATACCAAATGTTCTTTGCATTGATCCCGCAAAAGAAAATCTTCTTTTAAAGTCAGTACAGCTTGTTGGCGTTTGGCAATTTTATCGACTTGAATCAAAGGTCGTTCAATCCAGTTTCGCAACATACGACTGCCCATTGCACTTTGGCAACGGTCCATAAAAGACCAAAGACTCATGCCTTTGCTACGATCAATTAGATCTAAGTGATTTTTTGTTTCATAGTCCATGATTAAAACTTGTTTGGCATCCATGGATTCCATAGGCATGAAATGATCAATATGTTGTTTTTGGGTATCTTTTAAATAAGCCATTAACTGCGAACAATTTTGTTTCAACAAATCCGAAGCATCACTTGGACATAGTTTTTCATCTTCGGCTTGTAAAGCGGTTTTCTTTTGGCGAGAAACTAAAAAGTTTTCTTCTAAAGCCGCCATCCACTTTTTATCTAAAGTCTTGGCAACAACGACTTCTTGAATATATTGTTCTTTTAAAGCTTTTTGTAAAGCAACTAAAGAATGTTCACAAGTTTGATACTTCAATTCTCCCGTACTTAATTCACAATAGATAATAGATATTTCCCAAGCTGATAAAACAACCGAAGCTAAGTAGTTATTCATTTTGGCATCTAAGGTCTCATCCATAAACGTACCTGGTGTAATGGTACGAATAATACCTCGCTCAACAATGCCTTTGGCTTCACTGGGATCCGTTAATTGTTCACAAATAGAAACTTTATAGCCTTTTTTAATTAATCTTTGAACATAGGAACTAGCTGCATGATGCGGAATTCCACACATGGGAACTTTTTCTTCTACACCAGCATTTTTTCCGGTAAGCACAAGGTCGAGTTCTCGACTGGCGATTTTTGCATCATCAAAAAACATTTCATAAAAATCCCCAATACGATAAAACAAGATGGAACCAGGATTCGCATTCTTGACTTGGAGATATTGTTGCATCATCGGTGTATATTTTTTTTCTTTCATAGGATTCATTATAGCAAATTTTCTAAGCAACGATTAGAAATATGATATACTAAGGTCACGTTTTAGGGGGCTTTTTTCTATGAAAAGAACAGTAATCATTGGAAAACGATCATTTCAAATAGATCTAGGTTTCATTGGGATTCTCTGTCTATTATGTTTTGTCAGTTGTTTTTCTTTATATAATGCCTTCAATTTAGTCAAGACCGGAACTGGTTTTGGGTACTTGCTGAGACAGATTTTCTGGTATGGCATAGGCTTTACAACCATGTATTTACTCACTTCACTACAAAATGAAGTAATCTATAAAGCCATGAAAATCGCTTATAAATATTTGATGTATGCCCTCATCTATTTATTTATTTCCCGCATCTTAGCAAGTGTCATCGGTCATACATTACCTTTAGCACCTGCTATCAATGGTGCTGTTTCCTGGTTTCAAATTCCCTTGATGGGAAGTTTCCAACCCAGTGAATTTATGAAAATTGTCCTTATCTGTTTAGTCAGTGATACCATTCAAAAACATCAGAAAAAATATCCAGATCCAACTGTCAAACAGGATTGGACTTTGATTAAACAAATTCTTAAGATTTGTCTACCGCCGATGATTTTAATCTTTATGCAACCAGATACTGGAGTATTCATTATTATTGGCTTTACCATTTTTGTTCTATTGGCTTGTTCGGGGATTCGTAAAGAATACGTCATGGCCATTATTGGTGTCATTGTCTTTGCGGTTGCTTTATTCTTCTATTTGTATTTTTATCAACAAGACTTTCTTTCTTCTCTATTTGATGCCTATCGTCTACAGAGAATTGAGTCTTGGTTGAATCCAGACAGTTATATCCAAGGTAGTTCCAACCAGCTATATACCGCTTTATTGTCATTGGGTAGTGCTGGTTTAACTGGATATGGCTTGCAAGCAAAAATCATTTCCATTCCAGAAGCCCATACCGATTTTATCTTTGCGGCAATTGGCCAATGTTTTGGTTTAGTTGGGACAACAATTATCGTATGTATTTGTATGGTGTTAGATCTATATCTTTGTAAAATTGCGTATAACACCAAAAGCACTAAAAATCGTTTAATTGTGATTGGGGTCGTTGCCATGCTTTTCTACCAACAGATTCAAAACCTAGGTATGATTATCGGTTTATTACCAATTACCGGAATCACCTTGCCTTTGATTTCTTATGGAGGAAGTAGTATCTTATCGTATTTTATTTCCTTTGCGATTATTATGAACATTTCTCCATCGAAAAAAAAGACGATTCATTTGAAACGTCCTTTACGACACAATTAATACAATTCTTTTAATCTTCGTAAATAAGAATAGGTACGGTAACGCGCGAACCGTACTTTTTTTTGTGATGTACGAATTAAGATTTGATTCACATCTTGGAAAGTGCGGGATAAATGATCATAGCAGCCCATTGTATAGCGAATCGTATCGCCTTGCACCATAATTTCTCGATCTTTACGCATAATATATGGATTCTTTAGCGAATGATGATGATTATGAACAATCGGCATAATTTCCGATAACTGCATTACTTGTAAACCTGAATCCACTACAGCTCCAGAAAGTGCTCGATTGATTGCGGTGGAACCATTTTGGGTACTGATACAAATACCAGAACCAGTTGTTTTCTCAAAGAATTCCCCATCGATATAAATATTTAAATGGACTGTTTTGGCAATACTCTCGATACGAATCTCGTTAAAAGCATAAAAGGTTTCCTTTTTCTCCGGTAAAGTAATCTCTAAAAGAGGAAATTCTTCTAATTGCGGTTTCTTATTAAATAAACCATGTAAGAATAGATGAATTTCTTGTTTTGTATAATCGGTTAAAAAACCCAGCGTTCCGGTATGAATGCCCACAAAACAGACGGAATCCAATTGATCTAGATATTCATGGATGGAACGAAGCATTGTCCCATCACCACCAATACTGATTATTAGATCAGGATTGGATTTATGGTATTGCCAACCTTCCTGCTGGCATCTCTCTTTTATATAATCGGCCAATTCTTTGGAATACGCATCGCCTCGTTCAACAATCGCAAATTTCATACTATTCACATCCTTGCGCTCATTGTATCATACTATTGTGAGTGAGGTAGTAAGAGATGTATGATCAAATCGAAAGAGAATTAAAAATTCTCATCACAAAAGAAATTTATGAAAAAATGCGAAATTCCTATGAATTTTCCGATGCATGGGCACAAACGAATACCTATTATGATACAAAAGATGGACAAATAAAAAAGCGCCATGGTGCTTTACGTATTCGTAAAATTGGGAATAAACATATTTTTACCTTAAAGATTCGCAGAGATGCGATTACCCATATTGAGCTAGAAAAGGAAATCAATGTCGATTCGATTCAAGCCATTACGGATAGTGAGATTTTAGCTTGGCTGAAAGAATATGAAATTCCGAAAGAAGTAGAAGCAATTGTTTCCTTTACAACTATTCGACAAACCTATGATTTAGAAAACGGACAGTTATGCCTGGATCAAACCGAATATGAAAATCATATAGATTATGAATGTGAATATGAATATACAAAGGATCATGATGGTATCAAAGTATTTAATGAAATACTAAAACCTTATGGAATGACCTATACAAAAAACTGCCCCAGCAAGATTGCCAGAGCATTATAATTTGTGAAACATGCGATAGAAGAAGGATTTAGAATTATATTCTTCTTCTCTTTTTTTATAATCTTCTAATTCCTGTTGCATCTGATCTGCAGCAGAAACTTTTTCTTTTAACACTTCATTTTCCGATTCTAAATCTGCTTTTTTATTCGATACTTCGGCTAATTCCGTCTCTTTTTCGGAAAGTTGTGTGCTTTTCCTATCTAATTCCGATTTCTTTTCCGATAATTCCGCTTGCGATTTTTTGATTTCTTGATCTTTTGATGCGATATCTTCGGATAACTGCGTAATTCTTAGGTCTTTCGAAGAAGATTCTTCCGTCAACATCTGAATTTTTTCATCCTTTGATTGATTCTCTAATAAGAATGTCTGATGCGCCTTTTCTAATTCAGAAGCCAAACGATCTTTATATAATTGTTCAATCTGTTTTTCCGTTTTCTCTTTTTCCTCAAGAATGGCTTTCAGTTTCTCATTTTCATACCGTAATTCAACTTCTACCGTAGAAATTTCATTCTTTTTTTTACGGAAATACTTCGATAATTTTTCTACACCTTCTGCCTTAATCGTGATCCGTCGCGTCTCTGGATTCTTATATTTATAACCAGCATCTGGATAATCTTTGACAAGCTTAGCAACCGCTTTATCTACCGTATTTCGTGATTTAGAAAAATGCTGACAAATATCCGCAATCTCCATATCATAATAAACATCAACTGCTTCTTCCATATTCCCAACCCCTTTTGTTTTCATATGAACCTACTTATGATATTTCATATAGTCATATCATTTGCTGAACACGCACAAAATCTATTCCTATTCCATTCATACGAATGGCACTAGAACACTTTTATCATATTTATGTAAAATTATCAAGTCCCACTCTATTCATATGAATAAATATTTATGTGAATTTTTATTTATTAATTTCATATGAATTATATTATTGGTGATTTTTCAATTTTCTATTCATATTTTATTCACATGAAAGAGAAGAAATTTAAAATTTGAAGAAAATGAAAAAATTTTAATTATTATATGAATAAATATGAATATCATATATGTATTTCATATGGAAATAGGAATGAAATAATAAAATCATACGAATAAAAAAGATGGAGAAAATTTCTTTCTCCATTTATAGGAAAATCAGATGATAGAAGAAAAATAACTAAATAGTATATGATTTAGTATATGAAAACAGGAAATAAGGATAAATAAATGAAATTATTCGTCATTATTTCCTATCTCGTTCGTATGATTGGTCCTATTTACGTCCTTCAAAGGCTCTTAGTAGGGTTAAGGCATCGGTATAGTCTAAATGACCACCAATAGGAATACCATATGCCAATCGGGTAGTTTTAACCTTATCCTTTAAGATTTTTTCGAGATATAAAGAAGTTGTCTCACCTTCTACCGTAGGATCTAAAGCCAATATGACTTCCTCTATATCTTCTTTTTGTATACGTTCTAATAGAGAAGCAATATTCAAAGAGTCTGGCAATATGCCTTTTTGCATATTAATCACACCATGTAAGACATGATATAAGCCATTGTATTCCTGAATAGATTCAATGGCTGCAATATCTTTTGGACTTTGAACTACACAAATCATATGCGTATTCCTATTCAAATCCATACAATATTCACAATATTCTCCTTCACTCATATTCCCACATTTCTTACAGTAATGAACGCCTTCTTTCATATGATTAATCGCATTTTGAAATTCTGTGAATTCTTCCTCATTCCATCCAAGTACAGTATAAGCATATCTTTCTGCTGTCTTTTGACCTACACCAGGTAGCTTTCGGAATGCCTGAATTAAATCATTAAACTTTTTTGGATACATATTAATCCTCTCTTACTTCTACATTCGAGAATATGCTTTGAATTGGATTTTCTTCCTTCATCTGATCTGAATCATCCGCTTTCTTTTCACATACAATTTCTGCTGGATCAGGGAGAGTATGATTATTCATACGAACTTTAAAGTCTTGAATCACACGATTGCATTGTTCAACATCCATTGAAAAAACTTTCTTCTCTTTACCCAATAACTTCTCGGTAAAATTCTGAAATCCAATCGTATTTTCATATTCATTAATTTCTTTAGACGCTACATCACTTCTTGCAGCTACTAATAGATAAGTATCACCACTTGCAATAATCTGCGTATGATTTAATAAATTTGCGGGACGCATATACGTTAGATCTGATGTGAATTGATTTATCTGTTCATACTTTTTATTATCATTAGCTCTTTCTTGTTTATTTGCTCCGACAAGAAGTTGTAACAAAAACATATCTTCTAATATGATTTTACTATCTTTGATTTCTGATTGTTTTGATGTTTCACGTGAAACATCAGATGGTAAATCAGGGGCTTTTTCCCTTTGTTTATAGGAAATTGTATGGTTTTCGTCTGATTTTACCTGCTTTTCAGATGGAGAATCATAGGACTGTTCCGATTTTTCACTCGTTTTCATTTCAGATATTTCTTGTTTCACAGGCGACTTTTCTTCATATGATTGAGAAATCGTCTTTAATAATCCTGTTTCAATATAATCTAATACATTTGAAGCATATTGGAACTTATTATACGTGTCCATTAAACTATCTAATACAGCTAATCTGAAATTCATAGGAGCTTCGACAAAGTATTTCTGAATCAATTCCTTTGTCGAATCATCCATTAATGTTGTAGTAGGGGAGTAATCATAAATCACACTATTCTTTAATATGGATATAAAATCTGAAGTAAAACGAACAAGATCCATACCTTGGTCAGAGATATGTTGGAGCTCTGTCATAAGCTTCTCAATATCTTTATGATATAAGTTTGCGAATAACTGACCAATATCATCTAACGTTAAAACACCATATATTTTTCTTACATCCGCTATATGAATTTCCGATGAACAATAAGCTACACATTGATCAAGAATTGATAGGGCATCACGCATACCTCCATCAGCTAAGGAAGCAATTAGGCCAATTGCCTCTGCATCAATCTGAATCTTTTCTTGTTCACATACAATAGATAAACGTTGCACAATATCTTTGGCAGATACTTTGCTGAAATCAAATCTCTGACAACGCGAAATAATAGTTGGTAATACTTTGTTAGGTTCGGTTGTCGCAAAAATAAATACGATGTGTTTAGGTGGTTCTTCAATTGTTTTTAGTAGGGCATTGAAGGCACTCTTTGTCATCATATGAACTTCATCAATAATATAAATTTTATATTGTCCTTGCATCGGTGCATATTTCACTCGATCAATTAAATTACGAACTTCTTCAACCCCATTATTGGAAGCAGCATCGATTTCTATAATATCTGGATGACTGCCATTTAAAGCCATCTTACAGTTCTCACATTCTCCACATGGTTGATTATCTTCCGTACTCGTACAATTTAACATACGCGCAAAAATCTTTGCGATGGTTGTCTTGCCTGTTCCTCGAGGACCACAAAATAAATATGCATGTGCAACACGATCTTGTGCTTTCGCATTCTTCAAGGTTTGAATGATTGTTTCTTGTCCTACAACCTCATTAAATGTAGTAGGCCGATACTTTCTATATAACGCTTGATAAGCCATAGAACACCTGCTTTCTAATGGCTCTATTATATCATGTATAGGAAAATCATATAGAAAAAGACAAAGCTACTTCTTCTTTCGCTTTGCCTTAAAAAATTCTTTTAATAAACGGGAACACTCATCTTGCAGAATGCCACCTTCAATATATGGATAATGGTTAAACCCACGAACATCATTAATATTCATATTCGAGCCCATACAGCCCCCTTTAGGATCATAAGCTCCAAATATCACATTTCGGATTCTTGATTGAATAATCGCACCAGAACACATAGGGCAGGGTTCTAGTGTCACATATAAGTCACAATCTTCTAAACGCCAACTGCCTAATTTCTTACACGCTTTTTCAATTGCTAAGATTTCCGCATGAGCCGTACTACATTGTTTCATCTCGCGCTTATTATATGCCCGTGCAATAATCTGATCATCTTTTACAATGACACAACCAATCGGTACTTCATCCTTTTGGGCAGCCTTTTTTGCTTGTTTTATGGCTTCCTTCATCCATTTCTCATTATTCATATACTTTTCCTATAAAAAAACTACTACACATGATGGAGCTCCCTTATGGCTGCTTCGTTCCCGACCTGACCAATTTCAGAAGATATCATTGTAGTAGCTCACTTAGTATAACATAGAAGCTATCGCCTAAGCAATATGAATTCACTACACTATTCCTATAAAAAGACTGTCTATAAAATTATAGACAGCTTTTTAAACTATTTAATGACTTTTTGTCCACCCATGTAAGGTTGTAAGGCTTCTGGAATTAATACAGAACCATCTTCTTGTAAGTTGTTTTCTAAGAAGGCAATCAACATACGAGGTGGAGCAACACAAGTATTATTTAAAGTATGGGCAAAATACTTATTTCCATTCTCATCACGTACACGAATCTTTAAACGACGTGCTTGGGCATCCGTTAAGTTTGAACAAGATCCAACTTCAAAGTATTTCTTTTGACGAGGAGACCATGCTTCTACATCTACAGATTTAGATTTTAAGTCAGCTAAGTCACCAGAGCAACATTCCAAAGTACGAACAGGAATATCCAAAGTACGGAAGAAATCTACTGTATTCGTATATAATTTCACAAACCATTCTTTACTTTCTTCTGGTTTACATACAACTATCATTTCTTGTTTTTCAAATTGATGGATACGATATACACCACGTTCTTCAATACCATGTGCACCTTTTTCTTTACGGAAACAAGGAGAGTAAGAAGTTAAGGTATAAGGTAAATCTTTTTCATCAATAATAGAATCAATGAAACGACCAATCATAGAGTGTTCACTTGTACCAATTAAATACAAATCTTCTCCTTCGATTTTATACATCATTCCATCCATCTCTTCAAATGACATAACGCCATCTACAACATTGGAACGAATCATATAAGGTGGAATTACATACGTAAAGCCTCGACCAATCATAAAGTCACGAGCATAAGACAAAATAGCTGAATGAAGACGAGCAATATCACCTGTTAAATAGTAGAAACCATTCCCCGCTACTTTTCTAGCAGAATCTAAATCAATTCCATTCAAACGTTCCATAATATCAGTATGATAAGGAATTTCAAAATCAGGAACTTTTGGTTCACCAAATTTTTGAAGTTCAACATTTTCGGAATCATCTTTTCCAATAGGAACTGTATCTTCAATCATATTTGGAATCATCATCATTTTATGACGAACAGATTCACGTAAGCTTTCTTCTTTTTCTTCCAAAGCCTCCAATTCATCCGCCATATTGCGAACTTGATTCTTTACTTCTTCCGCTTCTTCTTTTTTACCTTGTCCCATCAAGGTACCAATTTCTTTAGAGATTTTCTTTCTTTGGGCACGTAAATCATCGGCATGTTGTTGAACTTGACGAAGTTCTTTGTCTTCCAATAAGACTTCATTCACCAAAGGAATCTTTTTGTCTTGGAATTTTTTCTTCATGTTTTCTTTTACTTCATCAGCATGTTCACGAACAAATTTGATATCTAGCATCTTTTCTTTTCCTCCATTCAATAAAAAAAGACATTGCACCCATAAAGGGACGATGTCTCGCGTTGCCACCCTTCTTATCTTATTGCTAAGATCTCTTGACATGATAACGGTATGTACCGAATTTAACTACTTCATTCATTAAATTGCTCTAAGGTGCTTTTCATTTTTCCTACCTTGATATTTTCACCAAACCATATCATCTCTAGAAAATAGAAAAAATTACTCTTCCTTATCTTCGCTTTCTTTATTTTTATATCATTATTTCAAGCATTTCTCAACCTATTTCCACGTTAATTTTACAAATCTTTTACCTATTTCATATGAAACTTTATTCTCTTTTTCCTATACTGAAAAAAAGGAGAATCCTATAAACTATCAATGCGTCATCATCAATAAAGATCTAACCGAAAATGTTGATGAAAGAATCATTTTAGAAAATGAAAAGATGGTCCAAAAAGGGTATACACTCGTTACCACTACCTTCCAGGAACCATCTAAAATTCTAATGATTTACAAATCAGAATAAAAGCTCCGATTTCGGAGCTTTTATGCATTTTCTATATTCTCTTCTTCAGGTTCTTCATGATCAACTAAAGTTAAACGCATAACTTTGGCATCATCTGTTAAGTTGATCAAACGAACCCCTTGGGTATTTCGTGAATAAATTCCAATATCCGCAACCGAAATACGAATCATAATACCACTACTTGAAACAATCATCGCATCTTCATCCCCACGTACCGCTTTTACTAATTTAAGGGCACCGGTCTTCTCAGTTACATTCATTGTCGCAACCCCTTTGGAACCACGAGAAGTTAAACGATAATCTTCTACCTTGCTACGTTTTCCATATCCATTTTCAGAAATAGATAATAAGGTATCTCCTTCATAATCCATAGCTGCACCAACAATACTTCCACCATCGGTATTCATACCACGTACACCACTAGCACTACGTCCCATTTGACGAATATCCTTTTCATCAAAGCGGGCAACTTTACCATTGGAACAAGCCAACATTACTTGATCATGGCCACTAGTAGGTTTCACAAATAATAAGATATCGTCTTCTTTTAAACTAATCGCAATCTTACCATTTCGGTTGATCCGATCAAATTCCGATAATTGGGTACGTTTTACAACTCCATCTTTTGTGACAAAGAGCAGATTTTCATATGAATGATCCTGTGGAATACCTAATAAGGCCGTCACATGTTCATTTTCTTCCAATTGAATTAAATTCACAATTGGTAAACCTTTTGAAGTACGTGAACCACTTGGCACATTGTATCCCTTTAAACGATAGACCCGACCAAGATCCGTAAACAACATCAAATGATCATGGGTATTCAAAGAAATCATCGTATCGATATCATCTTCCGCATTTAACGTCAGTGACTTGATACCACGACCACCACGATTTTGCGCATGGTAGGTATCAACTGGCATACGTTTGATATAACCAGACATCGTCAACATGACAATCACATCTTCCTTTGGAATCAGATCTTCGTCTTCCATATTCACATAAGAATCCGTGATTTCGGTACGACGTTCATCCCCGTATTTCTCATTGATTTCCGTTAAATCATCACGAATGATTTGAAGAACACGACTGTGTTTTGACAAAATATCTTTATAGTCGGCAATCTTTAACAACAAGTCTTGGTATTCATTTTCGACTTTGTCGCGTTCCAAACCAGATAGACGACGCAACTGCATAGCTAAAATAGCACGTGCCTGAATTTCATCAAAACCAAACTTTTCACATAACTCAGCATTTAGGCCAGCTTCATCCGAATGGGATTGACGAATCGTCTGAATCACTTCATCCAAACGGTCCAAGGCAATTCTAAATCCTTCTAAGATATGTGCACGATCTTCCGCTTTCTTTAAATCAAAACGGGTTTTTCTTTCTACAACTTCCACTTGGAAATCAATATAGTCATTAATAATATCTTTGATTGGCAATTGGCGTGGACGACCATTTTCCAAAGCCAGCATATTAATACCATAACTAGACTGCAAAGGTGTTAAACGGAACAATTGATTTAAGATGACATCTTCTTGAACATCTTTTTTCAATTCCATCACAATACGAATACCTTCACGATTCGATTCATCATTCAAATAGGTAACCCCTTGAATGTCTTTTTCACGAACCAGCGAAGCCATCTTCGTAATTAAGTTTGCCTTATTTACGCCAAAAGGAATTTCATAGAAAATAATCTGTTTCTTTCCATTTGACAATTCTTCAATACGGTATTTAGAACGAATATAAATCGTACCACGACCCGTTTCATAAGCCTGGCGAATTCCTTTACGGCCCAAAATAATACCACCAGTAGGAAAGTCTGGTCCCTTTAGATGATTCATCAATTCAGGTACCGAGATATCTGGATCATCCATGACCGCAAAAATGGCATCAATCGTTTCACCTAAGTTATGCGTTGGCATATTGGTTGCCATACCAACCGCAATACCCATCGAACCATTGACAAGAATATTCGGAAAACGACTCGGTAAAACCAAAGGTTCGGTTTCTTCTCCATCGTAGTTTTCAACAAAATCAACCGTATTTTTATTAATATCACGAACCATTTCCATGGCAATTTTAGACATACGCGCTTCGGTATAACGCATGGCAGCAGCACCATCGCCATCCAAACTACCAAAGTTTCCATGACCATCTACAAGCGGATAACGATAAGAGAAATCTTGAGCCATACGAACCATGGCATCATAAACCGCCGTATCTCCATGTGGGTGATACTTACCAATAACTTCACCGACAATACGCGCACTCTTCTTATGGGCTACCCCAGAAGACATACCTAATTGATTCATCGCATGTAAAATACGTCGATGTACTGGTTTCATACCATCACGAACATCAGGAAGGGCACGCTGTACAATAACCGACATGGAATAATCTAGAAAGTCTTCACGGACCTCACGCGAAATCTCGACTTCTTCGACTACATCATATTGTTCTTCTGGATTGTTGTTTTCTGACATAGCATTCCTCCTAATAATCTAAGTTTGCGTATACCGCATTCTTTTGAATAAAGTCTTTACGTGGTTCTACTTGTTCACCCATCAACAATTCAAAAGTACTATCTGCATATTCCGCATCATCAATCGTTACCCGTTTTAAAATTCGATGTTTTGGATCCATTGTTGTTTCCCACAACTGTTCCGCATCCATTTCACCCAGTCCTTTGTAACGTTGCACTTTATAACCATCTTTTAATTCTTCACGAATCTGATCCATCTCTTGTTCTTTGTAGGCATATAAAATCTTCTTACCTTTTTGTACCTTATAAAGAGGTGGTTGGGCAATATAGACATAGCCACCTTCAATAATCGGACGCATAAAGCGATATAAGAAAGTCAACATCAAAGTCGCAATATGGGCACCATCGACATCGGCATCGGTCATAATAACAATTTTGTGATAACGCAATTTCGATACATCAACTTCATCACGAATACCACAACCAAAGGCCGTAATCATCGAACGAATTTCCGCATTATCAAAGATTCGATGTTCTCTAGCTTTTTCAACATTTAAAATCTTTCCACGCAAAGGTAAGATAGCCTGAGTCTTTGCATCACGTCCTTGTTTTGCAGATCCTCCGGCAGAGTTCCCTTCGACTATGTAGATTTCACATTCACTGGCATCTTTGCTGGAACAATCCGTCAATTTACCAGGTAAACTGGAAATACCATCTAAAGCACTCTTTCTTCGTGTTAATTCACGCGCTTTTTTAGCCGCAATACGCGCCTTGGAAGCAACCATCGCTTTTTCAACGATTTTCTTTGCATCATCCGGATTTTCCAAGAAATAACGTTGCAATTGTTTACCGACAACTCCAGAAACAATTTTTCTTACTTCACTATTTCCTAATTTCGTTTTGGTTTGTCCTTCATATTGGGGATTCGGGTGTTTGACCGAAATAATACAAACCAAACCTTCTTTTACATCATCTTGCGATAAAGATTCATCTTTCTTTAATAAGTTATGATCCTTAGCATATTTATTTACTTCACGTGCTAAGGCCATACGGAAACCATCTTCATGGAAACCACCCTCATGGGTATGAATATTATTACAGAAAGAATAAATATTCGACTGATAGCCATCGTTATACTGCAAAGCTACTTCGGCTAAGATTCCATCAACCAAACCTTCGCAATAAATCACTTGATCACATACTTTGTTGCGATTTTGATTTAAATACTTAACATATTCAATAATTCCACCTTCATAGTGGTAATCATTACGCACTTCTGGATCTTCTCTTTGATCCTCTAACGTCAAACAAATGCCTTTATTTAAGAAAGCCAATTGGCGTAAACGCGTATTCAACGTATCAAAATCATAGGTAGTCGTTTCTTTAAAAATCAATGGATCGGCTTTGAAACGAACCAAAGTACCCGTTTCTTCCGTCGTTCCGATTTCTTTTAAAGGTGCAACTGTATGTCCACCATTTTCAAAACGGATAAAGTATTTCTTACCATTTTGAAAAACCGTAACTTCCATCCATTCACTTAAAGCATTAACAACACTGGCTCCAACACCATGCAGACCACCGGAAACTTTATAAGCGCCACCACCGAATTTTCCTCCGGCATGTAAAACTGTTAAAATCGTTTCAACCGCACTGACACCTGTCTTTTCATGAATTCCAACTGGCATTCCACGACCGTTATCACGAACCGCAATAACATTACCAGGTTCAATCGTTAAATTAATTTCATTGGCAAAGCCAGCTAAAGCTTCATCAATCCCATTGTCGACAATTTCCCAAACTAAGTGGTGTAAACCACGGGAACTTGTAGAACCAATATACATTCCAGGACGTAGCCGAACGGCTTCCAAACCTTCCAAAACCTGAATATCATCCGCCGTATACGAATGATCAACGGTAGTCGCTTCGGACTCCAGTTCTTCAAATTCAAGAATTTCTTTTTTTATGTCTTCTTGACTCATAATGGCACCTCCTGTATTTGGCCTTGATCGACGTTATAACAATGAACCGAACGCGCAGTAAACCAAGCGGTATCCACCGGTTCAGTAGTCGTAATAAATATTTGCATATCTTTTGGTAAATGTTGAATCAATTGCGCTTTGCGATTGCTATCCAATTCACTAAAGACATCATCCAATAATAAAATCGGGTATTGTTGCGTTTTTTCTTTGATGATTTGTACCAACCCAAGTTTCAAAGCCAATAAGAAACTTCTTTTTTGACCCTGGCTGGCACATTCCGCAATTGGAATTCCATTCAGTAAGAATTGAATATCATCTTTATGAATTCCCATATTGGTCTGATGATATCGCTTATCTTTTTCTAAATGAGAATCGTACACTTGTTTTAAAGCATCAAAGCTAAAATCCGAAACAAAGGTACAATACCTTGCATCAATAACTTCTTTTTTATCCGAAAAAAAAGGATAGAATTGGGAAGCACGATCCATTAATTGAGAAATAAAAAGCGAACGCTGCTTCATAATGATACATTCATCTTTGATGATCTGATCCGTATAGATAGACAACAAAGCATCATCGATTTTCTCTTGTTTCAACAATTTGTTGCGATAACGAAGAATTTTTTGAAAATGCGATAAAGTTTTCGTATAGGTATGAGAAAGCTTGATCAATTCCATATCAATAAAATGGCGACGATTTTTCGGTGATTGATGAAACAACATCAAATCATCCGGACAAAATAAAACCGCATTAAGAACCCCGACAAAATCCGAATAACGATTGACGGGATTTTTATATAGAAATAAATGTTTTTTTTGTTGGGAAACAATTACCGCTAAATCTTGATTTTGCCCATGATTTTCAATCTGAGCTTCCATACGAAAATAATCTTTATCTGTTTGAATAAGACTATTCATCTGATTGGTACGAAAAGAGCGTAAATGACTTAAATAATACACCGCTTCAATTAAATTGGTTTTTCCCTGAGCATTCTTGCCACAAAGGATATGAATGCTGTTGGGTTCAAAAGAAAAAGAAGACGATGTATAATTACGAAAATTTAATAAAGAAAGTTCTTTTAGATTCATTCAATGTCAATCCTATTACCTTCTACTTCAACCGTATCGCCTGCATATAATTTGCGACCACGACGATTTTCTTTTTGCCCATTCACTAAACAATAGTTTTCTGCCAAATAGGCTTTAATCAATCCACCGCTGTCAATCACATTACAAGCTTTTAATAATTGCGATAAGGTAATATATTCATTTTTTAGTTTAAAATGCATGGACAGACCCCTTTTCACCCCTAAATTATATCATAAATTGGGATTTATTACTATATGTAGGTACCTATACAAAAATAAAAAAAGGCCTATAAGGCCTTAAAATGTCGATTAATCAAAGCTTCGTACCGGAACAATAACCATCACAACCGATGAATCTTCAGGATTTAAAATACGAATCGGATGTTTTGGTCCCGAAAATTCTAAATTTACTTCTTCACAATTTAAAGCTCGAATGGCATCTAAAATAAAGCTACCATTACAAGTTAGTGTAAGAGCTTCCCCTTGATACGAGCAATTGGTCAGAACTTCATCACTGTTTCCAATTTCGGAAGAATACGTTTTAATACGTACTACATCATCGGAACAAACAAGTTTTACTAAATGAATCTTATCGTTACGAATAAAGTTGGTACGATCGATAACACTGCTTAATTCATGGGATGATACATGCATACTGGCAACCGAAGTTGTAGGAATAATGGTTTCAATATTTGGAAAACTTCCATCCAATAAACGCGTTTGGAAAATTGTTTGACCAAAGATAAACTGGGCTTTCTTGCTGTCGACATATAAATCAACTTTTTCGTTATCTTCAGAAAGTGAACGCACCACTTCAACTAAAGATTTATTGGGAATCGTAACATTAAAGTTTGTCCCTTGATCTAATTGAATCGTTTTACGAGCCAAACGATACGAATCTGTTCCCGAACAATATAAAGTTGTATCCTTTACATTAAAATTCACACCATTTAATACCGGACGTTGTTCATTTTCACTACAAGCGTAAGCGGTTTGATTCACAATATCCTTTAAGGTATTACTATCTAAAGAAATACAAGACTCTGGTTGGGTAAAGTCAATATTTGGATATTGACCAGCTTCCATACCATTTAAGTTAAATTCACCATTTTGGCTGACAATATGAACCAGTTCAAAATCCTTTAATTCAATATCAATCATAGTAGAATCGATTTTTCGAACAATTTCTAGTAAGAATTTAGATTCCATAATAATTGATCCAGTAGAAATAATTTGCAGTTGGTTCAATTCACCAGGATAGATAATCGTTTGAATAGAAACAGTAGAATTACTTCCGGTTAGAACAATTTGATCTTCTTTTACATCAATACAGATACCAGATAAAGCTGGTAAGGGTGAAAAGACACTAATAGCTCGAGCAACAATAGATAATTTGTTGAAAAAATATTTTCGATCAATCGTAAATTTCATAAGTGGTTTCTCCTTTATTTTTTATTTGTAACAACAATAACCTGGGGAAAACGGGGAAAAAGTCGTCGTTTTCCGCATAGGTATTGGTTAAAACGCGATTTATGGACAGGGGATATCTGGGGATAAATGCGGATATCTATTCCAGTCCTTCTTTAATTTGGTTCATAGCCAGGGCAAACGCTTTATCCGTCTTTAAGAGTTTAACCGCGCGCTCATAGCTGGATTTAATCGTAGAATGATCTCTTTTTCCTAATTCATAGCCAATCTGCGTCCAAGATGTATCTGATAATTCATGGGATAAATAGACAATCATATGTCGCGCTGTCGTTAATTTACGCTGCCGGGCATGGCCTTCGACATCTTTATACGATAAACCATAATAGACCGTAACCGCCTTTTTTATATCTTTTACCGATAAATGATCCGATGGCGTAGAAAGAATAATCGTATCTGATAAGACTTTTTGGGCAAATTCGAGATCAATCACATCCGGATTTTCAAGTGTCGCATTAAAAATCAAACGATTTAAATTGCCTTCCAGACTTCTTACATCATCTGAAAATTTATGGGCTAAAAAGTCAACAACTTCATCACTGATTGGACAGGTTTCTTCATAGCCTTCCAGCTTTTTACGCAAAATAGCTCGACTGGTATCAAATTCAGGTCGCTGAATATTTACCACCAAGCCTTTGGTGAAACGCGAAACTAAACGATCTTGAATACCCGTTAATTGGCTAGGATGCATGTCACTGGTGATAATGATCTGCGCTCCTTTAGATATTAAGGAATTATATACTTTAAAGAAGACTTCCTGGCTGCTTGATTGCGTTAAGTTTTGGATATCATCAATCAAGAAATAATCGTTATCAATGAGTTGAGCCTGCACTTGTTCAACCGTATTTCCATGGACGTTTTTGGTCTTCATAGCATCCAGTAAGATAGAAACTAAATCTCCACTATAGGAATAAAAGACCTTGAGTTCTGGCCGTTCAGTTTGTAGATAGTTTCCGATGGCATGGAGTAAGTGGGTTTTACCTAAACCAGAATTTCCATAAATCATAATCGGATTAAAGTAATGTTTACTTTGGGTACAACTAGCCAAACAAGCCGCATATGCTTCTTGGTTCGATTTTCCTTCGACAAAGTTTTCAAAAGTATAATCGGGATTAAATTCCGCTTTTAATAGTTCAACCGTTCGTTGTTGCACGATTTCTTCCGGCATTAACTTCTGCATTTCTCTAAATTCCATGAATTGAATGGATACCGGTTCACCCCAAACGAAGTTCAAAGTTTCTTCAAAAAGCTGCTTTTCTTTACTGATTAAAGAAAAAGTGATTTTGGAACGGTAGGAAACGTACGCAATTTGATTTTCAATCTTGAAAAGATTGGTTTTGCGAATCCAGTTTTTAAAAGTATCTTCTGAAAAGTACTGGGATTCTTCAATTTTATCTAAGACTTCTTTCCAGATTGTATCAAAATCAAATGTTGCCATTAAAACCTCCGTGTTATGAATCTTTTTCTATTATACACGAATTGTTTGAAACTTCATTAAAGAAGTTATCCCCAAATAAATGGGGATAACCTTCAAGCATACTGGGGAAAACTTTTTCCCCGATGGGGATAAAGTGGGAAATTGGGGAAAACGACTGGGGAAAACTTTTCTTTTTCCCCAGAAAAATAATCCTTTTCTTTCCTTATTATATATAAGGGCGTTTTCCCCGTTATCCCCAGGGGTCTTTCTTGCAGGCAAATCTAGTGGGGAAAATGCGGATAGAAATGTGGATTGAATTGATTCAATACTTTGAATGAGATACAATATCCCCGGACCCAGGAGGGAAAAACATGAGTGTTTATCAATTTGAAACGAATGTTCCAGAAGAAGAATTTGATGCATTTGTCAAAAAGAGTCGTTATTGTAACTTGTTGCAGAGTTATCATTGGGCAAATGTAAAAGAAAACTGGGATCATTTATATACCGGAATTTATGATGAAAATCGCAAGTTAGTAGCTACGGGTTTGGTTTTAATCAAACATCTACCGGCAAAATTTACGATGTTCTATCTACCTCGCGGACCCATTCTTGATTTTGAGAATACCCGCTTATTGGAATTCTATTTCTCGGAATTGAAACAAATTGCGAAGAAAAGACATTGTTTATTTATTAAAGTGGATCCCGGAATCACCTATGCCGATTACCACTATGAGGAAAAAGATGATGTCACGGCTTATCCCAAAGCCAAAGCCATCATTGCAGAGCTAGAAAAAATCGGGGGAAAGTACAAAGGTTTAAACAGAGATTTTCATACGACCGTACAACCTCGTTATCATATGACTTGTCATAAAGAAGAATTTGATAGTAAGAATTTCACAAAGAAGGGCAAGAAAAATATTAAAATTGCCCAAAAGTCTTTCTTGGAAGTACGAATCGGACAAGAAGAACTCTTGGATGACTTTGCGAAAGTTATGAATAAAACCGAAGAGCGAAAAGGTATCGCTTTGCGCGATAAAGCGTATTATCAATTGTTGTTGGAACAATATGGCAAAGATTGTTTTATTACGTTGGGCTACTTTAATATCAAAAAAGCGTATCAAGAAACTTTAGAGCGTTATCAAAAGTGTTTAAGTGATTTAGAGAATTGTCCCGAAAATGCCAAAAAGAAGCGTTTTACGCTTGAGGAATTAAAAACTTCTCTGGAACGGAAAAAAACAGAGTACAAAGAAGAATTAGAGGCATCGGGCGATGAAGTTTGCGTGTGTGGAACTTGTACAGTTATCTATGGACCAACTTCAGAAATTCTTTATGCCGGTATGGATGAGACATATAAACGTTTAATGGCACCTTATTTAGTTTGGTATGAAACGATGCAACATTGCTTTGATTGCGGATGTGAGATGAGCAATATGGGTGGTATTGAAGGTGAACTAGTCGGTGGTTTATCCGATTTTAAGAAAATCTATAATCCAGTCATTCATGAATTTATTGGTGAATTTGATATTCCGGTGAATAAATTATTGTTTAAAGCTAGTGAAAAAGCGTATCAAATCCGAAAAAATAAAAATAATCATGAATAAGCGATTGACTTTTATTTTTTCTTGTGATTATAATGATTAGGCAATCTAAATATGTATAAAAGACTGAGGGGTGTGGAAAGAAATGAAAAGAACATATCAGCCAAGTAAGAAGAGACGTCAAAGAACGCATGGTTTCCGTGCTAGAATGGCAACCAAAGGTGGTCGCAACGTTCTTTCTAGAAGAAGAGCGAAAGGCAGAAAGGTATTATCCGCATAGAAATCACCTATTAGGTGATTTTTTTGTCTGGATAGGAGTGTATTGTGAAAAAAGCAAAACGTGTTTGTAAGAACTATGAATTCACATCGATTATCCAGCATAGGACATTCGTTAAATCATCTTCTTTTGTTTGTTACTTTGAAGCGCGAAAATGTGAACATGCGCGAGTTGGAATTTCAGTAGGAAAAAAGCTAGGCAATGCGGTTGTTCGTAACAAAATCAAACGTCAAGTTCGAAGTATGGTAGATGATTGTTTTGATTTTAACGAAGCCTTTGACACAATTATTATTGTGCGACCTCGTTATCATCAGCAATCCTTTGAAGAAAATCTCAATGAATTAAAGAATGATCGAAAACGGATTCTTAAGAGAATAAAGTAGAGGAAAAATTATGAGCAACTTTTTACGTAAAAAAGCAAAGATTCTATTCGTATGTTTCTTTGTATTGTTGACTTGTACAGCTTGTTCTAGTCCACGAGGAAAAGATGGAAAAACGAAAGTTGACCAAATTATCTCGAATGAAGAATTTAAAGTAAAAAGATCTGACGTAAGCATCGAAAATATGAAAGATGCGAAGTTGGAAAAAGAGTACAAGAAATTAGACAAAGATGATGAAATCACAATTAAACCAACAACATTCAAACAAGCTTGGTCTTCTGGTTGGTTTGATGGCTTAATTGTATGGCCTTTAGCTACTTTGATTAATAAAGTCAGTGCGGCAACGGATGCTGGTATTGGAATTATTGTTACAACAGTTATCTTGCAGGTGGTTTTATTTGCGTTTACCGCAAAATCACAAATGTCGAACCAAAAGATGCAAGAAATTCAACCAGAAATTCAAAAGATTCAAAACAAATACAAAGGTAAAACGGATCAACAATCGCAAATGCGTATGTATCAAGAAACCCAGGCTTTGTATCAAAAGTATGATATTCATCCATTTGGTACAATGTTGGTAACTTTTATTCAATTACCAATCATGATGGGAATGTACTATGCGACAATGCGTGCTAGTTCAGTTATCTATGGATCTTTCTTAGGCATGAAGTTATTTAATACACCAATGTATGCGATTCGTCATTTAATGGTAGGATCAATTGTTGTATATATCTTGATGGTTGTTTGCCAATTGGTATCAATGATGCTTCCACAATGGCAAAAGAAATGGCAAGATAAGAAAGATCATGTGAAAAAACATAGTTATCGTGAAGAAAATCAAACCGCTAACGCAATGAACATGTATATGTATGCAATGTGTATCATGTTTGCGTTCATCTATGTTTCTTGGCCATTAGCCATGTCATTCTACTGGATGGTTACATCTATTATTCGTATTATTCAACAACTTGTATTGCATAAACATATGAATGCAAACAAAAAGTAGGGGGATATTATGGCTTTTGAAAAATTTTCGGGAAAAACTTTAGAAGAAGCATTAAATTTAGCTTGTCAAAGTAAAGGCGTAAGCCAAGATGAATTGCATTATACGGTTTTAGAAGAAAAAAGTGGTTTTCTTGGCATTGGTAAACAAGTAGATATTGAAGTCTATTGTGAAAAAGATGTAGAAGCATTTATTAAAGATTATATACAAAACTACTTCGACAATGCCGAATTAGATGGAACGGTTGAAATTCAAAATGACCATGGTTTTTATCGCGTCAGCGTAAATACCAACAACAATGCCATCTTAATTGGAAAAGCCGGTCGTTCACTACAAGCGTTTAACCGTTTGGTGAAAGTAGCGGCAAGTGCGGAATTCAAGAAAAAAATTGGCTTGTTGATTGATGTCAATGGATATAAAGAAGAGCGTTACGAAAAGTTATGTCGTATGGCGGTTCGCGTTGCCAAAGATGTACGTCGTACCAAGATTGATGCCTCTCTTGATCCAATGACAGCGGATGAAAGAAAAGCCGTTCATAACGCTTTAGCGGATTTAGACAACATCTCTACGCATTCTGAAGGCGAAGGAGATCGTCGTCATATCAATATTTTATATACACCTGGTAAAGAGGTTGAATAAATAACGAGAATCTCTCGTTATTTTTTTTGGAGGTTTATGAAAATAATAGTAGGATTAGGCAATCCAGGAACGAAATATGAAAATACGCGGCATAATGCTGGTTTTATGGTAATGGATGCCTTGGCAAAAGAATGTTCCTTATCCTTTGATCAAGAAAAATTTCAAGCCATGTTTGCCAAAGGAAAAATCAAAGGAGATGATGTGATTCTTATGAAACCCACAACATATATGAATAACAGTGGGTTTGCGTGTCGTGAAGTCATGGATTTTTTTAAAGCAAGTCCAGAGGACTTTTTGATTATCTACGATGATATTGATTTAGATGTAGGCCGAATCCGTCTACGTCAAAAAGGAAGTGCTGGCGGCCATAATGGCATCAAAAGTATTATCCAATGCCTTGGTACAAGCAATTTTGATCGGATTCGTGTAGGAACAACACGCGATCCTCAAATTCCCATTATCAACTGGGTTTTGACAAAATTTAAAGCAGAAGAAATGGACGCTTTACATCAAGCTATTGAAAAAGCCAGTCAAGCTGCTTATTATTCCATTGATCATACGTTTGCCCAAACCATGAATCAATATAATACGAAATAGGTGATATTTTGAATGAAATACTTGCGCAACGCTTAAAAGATAATTCCGTTGTCAAAGAAGTTTTGAACAAAGGAAATCGCGTAGGAAATCTCTTTCCTATGGAAGAGGCAGTCATCTTAGCTACTGCTTTTCAAGTAAATCCAAAGACCAGAATTATCGTAAAAAAGAATCGTTATGAAGCTCAGCAACTCTACCAACGGTTAGAACCCCTGTTGGATGATGTGCTGCTTTTTGTCATGGAAGAAAGTTTGCGCGTGCAAGCCATTGCTTCCAGTCCAGAAGATAAAGAACAAGTTGTCGCTTTTTTATCAACTTGTCTAATGGAGCCAAAAGAGCGAATTATTATCTGTAATACGGCAGCTTTTTTACGTTTTTTACCAGATGTATCTTTCTATCAGTCCATGTGTCAAACTTTAAAAGTGGATATGGAATTAGATATGAATACTCTAAAAGCCCAACTTCAACGCTCCGGTTATGCCAAAGTCAATTATGTCGATCGACCTTGTACCTATGCATCCAGGGGTGGCATTATTGACATATTCTCCCTACAATATGAAAATCCGATTCGCATCGAATTCTTTGATACTGAAATTGAATCCATTCGTTTCTTTGATGAGACTAGTCAACGCACAATTCGTGCGATAGACCAAGTAACCATTGGTCCAGCTAGTGATATCTTGTTTACGGATGAGCAGATTCAAACCATTCATCAAAAAGTAGCCGAAAAATGTGCAAAACAAGAAAAACGGTTGCCGGAAGAACAATTTTCTTTATTGCAGGAAAATATCGAAAACGATTTGATGGCTTTGGATAGCTATGATCCTGATGCGCACCTTTATTGGTACTATAGCTATTGTTCACGTAGTTCTATCTTAGATTATGTATCTGGACAAGTTATTATCAGCAATATGGAAGAAGTCCAAGAAGAAGTGAAAGACTTAAAAGAAAACAATATTGTCTTTATGCAGGAAATGATAGCTGATCAAAGAGCTTTACCACAATATGAATGCATGCATGATTTTGATCGTTTAAGTAAATCCAGTATCGCATTTCATGAATTCTTAGATTTTAAAGATCCTTTAACTTCTAATCTCTATCCGATTGAAAAAGCCAGTTTACCGGTTCAGGAACAATTGGAACAATGGCATTTTGAGGAAGTCTTTTTTGCGGTTTCCAATGAGGCTAAAGCGCGACTCAAGCCTTATTTAAAAGGCAAATATACCTTTATCGAACCGTGTTTTTATGAAGGATTTTCCTATGAAAACTGGGCTGTGCTGACAGAAAAAGAGCTCTTTATCCAAAAAACGAAACAAAGAAGATATAAAAAGACCTTTAAAGAAGGGCAGATTATCGAATCTGTTTTAGAACTGGAAAAATACGATTACGTTGTTCATGAACAATATGGAATAGGTCAATATTTAGGTATTGTGACCAAAGAAGTCAATAAACAGAAGTTGGATTACTTACATATTATTTATGCCGGGGGAGATGATTTATTCGTTCCTTTATCCCAATTTCAATTGGTGCGTAAATACATCTCCAAAGAAGGTGTAGGCATTCATTTAAGTAAGCTTGGTAGTGATCAATGGAAAAAGACCAAGGCCAAAGTCAATAAAAAAGTCGAAGAGATTGCCGAGCGTTTAATTGAACTCTATGCATCTAGAAATGAAAATATTGGCTTTGCGTATGCACCGGATGATGCTTTGCAGCAAGAATTTGAAGAAGCCTTTATTTATGAACCAACACCAGATCAAATTCGGGCTACCGAAGAAATCAAACGGGAGATGGAAAAACCTAAGCCAATGGACCATCTTTTATGTGGGGATGTAGGTTTTGGAAAAACGGAAGTGGCAATGCGTTGTGCGTTTAAAGCTATTACCAATGGCAAACAAGTGGTCTTCTTGTGTCCCACAACGATTTTATCGATGCAGCACTATCAGACTTTATCCAAGCGCTTTGCGTATACGGGCGCCAATATTGCCTTAGTAAATCGTTTTGTTTCTACCAAAGAAATCAAAGAGATCAAACAAAAACTGGCAGCTGGCATGATTGATATTGTGATTGGTACGCATAAATTATTAAATAAAACCTTCCAATATAAAGATTTAGGTTTATTGATTATTGATGAGGAACAGCGTTTTGGGGTAACGCATAAAGAACGTATTAAAGAGATGAAAAATAGTATTGATGTACTTTCTCTAAGTGCAACACCGATTCCACGTACATTACAGATGTCTTTAATTGGGGTACGTACGATTAGTCAGTTAAATACGGCACCAGCCCAAAGACATCCGATTCAAACTTATGTAATGGAAAAACGAGGACGTGTCATTAAAGAAATCATTCAAAGAGAACTCTCACGTTCTGGACAAGTCTTTTATTTATACAACGATATTTCTAAAATTTATAAAGTAGCAGAAAATCTTCAAACTTTATTTCCCGATGCGCAAATTGGGGTGGCACATGGGCGTATGAGTAGCGATGAGATTGAGAAGACGATGATTGATTTCGCAAATAAAGTCTATGATGTTCTCGTTTGTACAACGATTATTGAAACGGGATTGGATATTGAAAATGCCAATACGATGATTATTGAAAATGCAGATCGTTTTGGCTTATCGCAATTGTATCAAATTCGTGGTCGGGTTGGTCGAAGAGAGAAAATTGCTTACTGTTATTTAATGGTTCAACCAAATAAAGTCTTAAATGAACAAGCGCGGAAACGTTTAAAATCTATTAAGGAATTTACTCAGCTGGGCTCTGGTTATAAAATTGCGATGCGTGATTTAACGATTCGTGGAGCGGGAGATCTACTTGGTCCGCAACAAGCGGGCTTTATTGACCAGATTGGTTTAGATCTATACTTGGAAATGTTAGGTAATGCGATTAAAACGAAAAAAGGTGAAAAAGTCGAAGAAACAAAAGAGAAGACGGCGAAAATTGCGATGAATGGCTATATTCCGAAAGAGTTCACCAGCAATGATGGGGATAAGCTTTCTTTGTACCAGGATATTTCGAAAGTTCATTCACCAAAAGAGCTGGATGCCTATAAAAAACGTATCGAAGACTTGTATGGACGGATTCCTGCTTCGGTCGAAAAGCTCTTTGAAAGAAGACGAATTGATCTCTTTGTCAATCAACCAGGTGTGGATTCACTCATGGAGAAACAAAATGAAATTTGTTTGACGATGGATGAAGCTTGGTCTAGTCAATGTGATGGCGTAAAATTGTTTGAGACGATGAATGAAATCAGTCGAAAGATTCAATTGTCTTTAAAAGCTGGAAAAATTGAAATTGTGATAAAAAATCAAAAAAATCCATATGATTTACTTATGAAAATCATACAAGTACTCACAGAAGATGGAGAAAGTTATGCGCGTAGATAAATATTTAAAAACAGCTCGTATTCTAAAACGAAGAGAAGCGGCTAAAGAATTAGCGCTTCAAGGGCGGATTCAGATCAATGGCCGCATCGCAAAACCTTCTACAGAAGTAGAAGTGGGTGATGTATTGCGCTTGGAATTTGGCTATCGGATTCTAGAAATTAAAATCTTGGATATCCAAAAACAAGTATCGAAACAAAATGCGAGTTTACTATTTGAAATTTTAAAGGAAGAGAAAATCGATGATTGAGGTCGTATGTGGGGTTTTGATTCAGAAGGAAAAGTGTTTCATTGCCCGACGAAACTATGGTTCCTCCAAAGGCTGGTATGAATTTCCGGGTGGAAAAGTAGAGGCTGGGGAAAGTAAAGAAGCAGCGTTAAAAAGAGAATGGCAAGAAGAACTCGATATCGAAATAGAAAATATTCAGTATCTGGCTTCTTCGAAGGATCAACAAGATTATCCATTTCATTTAACTTGTTTTACGTGTACTTCGAAACAAACTCCAACCCATTCGCATGCCCATGACCAATGGATTTGGACCACACCTGATCACATTTATGATTATCCTTTCTTTGAAAGTGATAAAGCTTTAGTGCAAGCTTTAAAGGAGGTGTGGGCCGATGTTTCAAAAGACGAATGAAATCAAGGTATTAAGAGATCCGATTCATGGTTATATTCATATTTCTTATCAGGTCATCTGGGATTGTCTGAACGCCAGAGAATTTCAAAGACTACATCGGATTCATCAATTAGGTGGGGTATTTCAGGTCTACCATACGGCCGAACATTCGCGTTTTGCGCATAGTTTAGGCGTTTATGAAATTGTCCGACGCATGGTTGAAGAGATTCGTGATTTAAGTGAATCCCTCGATGAATTTGAAAAGTTACAAGTTATGTGTGCGGCTTTACTGCATGATTTAGGTCATGGACCGTATTCCCATTTCTTTGAATCTTTACAGAGTATTTCCCATGAACAGCGAACAGCTCTATTAATATTGGATGAAAAGAGTGAAGTGCATCAGGCTTTGGTGAAAGCTCATCCTGAATTACCGCAAAAAGTTGTTGCGATTCTCCAACATACCCATCCCAAAAAGATGTTAAGTCAGATGATTTCCAG
Organism: Firmicutes bacterium AM41-11; assembly: GCA_003480165.1. GTDB lineage: Bacteria > Bacillota_I > Bacilli_A > Erysipelotrichales > Erysipelotrichaceae > Absicoccus. Next base: position 69,159 of record QUIQ01000007.1, read on the forward strand.
CCAACTGGATGCCGATCGGATGGATTATTTACTTCGTGATGCGTATGAGACAGGAACGAGTTATGGAACTTTTGATCTAGAACGAATTTTACGTACGATGCGGGTAAAAGAGGAAACGTTATGTATGAAGGAAAGTGGCATGCATAGTGTCGAAGACTATATCATGGCGCGCTATCATATGTATTGGCAAGTCTACTTACATCCCGATGCGAAAAGTTATGAATTGTTGATACAACTGTTTTTTAAACAATATGAAAAAAGTGCAACAACAATTCCTTTATTGGATTGTTTGACAAGAGATTGTACCAATGAAGAATTCTTATTGATGGATGAAGCGCGATTATTAACGGGCTTTCAAGAAGCTTGTACGTGTGATGATCCTTTATTAAAAGAATATGCGCGATGTATTTTAGATCGTCATTTACTGGAATGGAAAGAAAATCCTACGGCTCAAGAAGAGCAGGAAATCAAAGCTAAATTAGAAAAGGCTGGCTATGATTTAGAGGCTTGGTATGTTGAAGAAAAGACGAAAAATAATGCCTATTTACCTTATACAGAGGAAGATTCTATTATCTGGATCTTAGATAAAAATCAACAATTACAGTGTCTATCTTCCAAGTCGGAAATTGTAAAAGCGCTATTGCGTATGGAAAATCAATTAGAAAAAAGAATTTATTATAGGAAAAACCTATGATTTGTGATATTATGCGATAGCTATGAGTGCAAATATTACTTTATTAGAACAGAAAACGCAAACGATTCATTTTCGAGGAAATGGTGAAGTATTGCGCAAGAAACAAGGTTTTGAAGTTCGTTTTAAAGATCGTACATATAGCTATTGTTGGAAAATCTATGAAAAAGCTTGTACGATTCAATCAAGTAGTGAAATAGATGTCTTCTTAACTTTAAAAGAAAATCATCGGACCAAGGGACATATTGATTCTGAATATGGACGGATTCCGGTGGAATGTGAATTAATCGAATATACCGTTTGTAAGGATGAAGTGGAAGTGATGTATGATTTGATCCAAGGATCGGAACGACAGAGATTTCATTTTATTTTATCGATAAAGGAGGATATGTGAATGTCCATTGAAACAGAATTGAAAGAGATGTTAAAAGATTCCGTGAAAAAAGCTTTTGATGTGGATCTTGAACTTTCTTCAATTGTTATTGAAACGCCAAAAAATAAAGATCATGGAGATTTTTCCAGTAATGTTGCGATGCAGTTAACGCGTACTTTGCATACCAACCCAAGAGAAATCGCCAACAAGTTGACGGAAGCTTTAGACCTTTCCCAAGCCAATGTTGCCAAAGTGGAAATTGCCGGTCCTGGTTTTTTAAACTTCACTTTGTCAAAGGATCGTTTTACTCAGGTTATTAGCGATGTCTTAGAACAAAAAGAAGCGTATGGACAACAAGCACCGAATGGCATCAAAGTGGACTTGGAGTATGTCAGTGCCAATCCAACAGGTTCTTTACATTTAGGTCATGCTCGTGGGGCTGCCTGGGGTGATAGCTGTAGCCGGATTATGAAAAAAGCGGGTTATGATGTAACGCGTGAATACTATGTAAACGATGCCGGAAACCAAATTACCAATTTAGCTTTATCTTTAAATGCTCGTTATAGAGAAGCCCAAGGTTTACCAACCGAAATTGGTAAAGATGGATATATGGGACAAGATGTGAAAGACGAAGGTATTCGTTTGGCGAAAGAATATCCAGAAACGTATTTAGAACCAACGGAAGAAAATTTAGACTTTTTCCGTAAAAAAGGTATTGAATTTGAATTGAATAAAATCAAACGGGATTTGAAAGAATATCGAATTGACTTTGATGTCTGGACTAGTGAACAAAGTTTACGAGATTCAGGTGCCGTAGAAAAAGCGGTTGACATAATTAAAGAAAAAGGATATACCTATGAATCAGATGGTGCCTTATGGTTCAAAACAACGGAATTAGGCGATGATAAAGACCGTGTTTTACGTAAACAAGATGGCTCTTTAACGTACTTGGTTCCTGATATTGCCAACCATAAGAATAAATATGATCGTGGTTTTGATGAAATGGTAGATTTCTTCGGAGCCGACCATCATGGATATATTCCAAGATTGAAAGCATCTATGCAGGCTTTAGGGTATGATCCCGATAAGCTTCATGTTGATATTATTCAGATGGTGCGTTTAGTGTCTAATGGACAAGAGATGAAAATGTCAAAACGTCTCGGAAATGCGACAACGATTCATGAATTGTGTCAAAGTGTTGGTGTAGATGCGGCCCGGTATTTCTTTGTGGCACGGGCTTTGGATTCCCATTTGGATTTTGATGTTGAATTAGCAACCAAGAAATCGAATGAAAATCCGGTTTATTATGCTCAATATGCCCATGCGCGTATGTGTTCCATTCAGAAACAAGCCAAGGATATTCCTTGTGCTAGTTCTTATGAAGGTTTAACACATGAAAAAGAAATTGAATTGATGAAGTCGCTACAAGAATTTAATAAAGTGATTGTGGAAAGTGCGAAGACGCGACAAGTTCATAAGGTTTGTCATTATATTCAGTCTTTGGCAAGTAACTTCCATAGTTTCTATAATGCTTGTAAAGTTATTGACAGAGACAATTTGGAATTATCCAGTCAGCGTTTGGCTTTAGTAAAAGCTACCCAAATCGTTTTGGCAAACGCTTTAGATTTAATTGGTGTTGAAGCAGTTGAATCTATGTAATATTAAGGAGTATTGGTAGTATGAGTAAATCTATGATCGATGTTGCAAGAGATACTTTATTGAAGAACAATCATCGCATGGCATTTTTAGATCTTTGGACAAGTGTTTCTAAGGAAATGAACTTCACACCTACTCAAGCTGAAGATAATATTGCGCAATTTTATTCCGATTTATCTTTAGATAGTCATTTTGTGAATCTAGAAGGAAACAGTTGGGATTTAAAAACTCGACATACGTATTCAGAATCTGTTACAGATACAGATGAAATTGCCTTAGATGAAGATGATGAAGAAATGGATGATGCTTCAGAATCTTTAGAAGAAGAGGAATAAAATTTGAATCGCAAAAAATCTGCTTTCAAAGGCAGATTTTTTTAAAGATTCTTGATAAACTTGAATCAAGTAGAGGAGAAGCTACGATGTGGAAAAGTATCGTTTATGTGGTGAAGGAAAACCTCACCAATTTATACCGAATTTATAGTATTTCCAAATATGAATTATTGGCAGACATGCGAGATTCAAAATTTGGGATTTTTTGGAACTTTGCGTCACCAGCTATTCAAGTCTTTACGTATTGGCTTGTGTTCGGGGTTGCCTGGGGAAGAAGTGCCCAGACCTATCGTGGAGTAACCGTTCCTTATTTACCATGGCTAGTCGTTGGATTTGCGGTATGGTGGTATATTCGACCTTGTATTACCGATGGTTGTTCAGCTGTCTTTGCGAAAACCAATGTCATCACCAAAATGAAATTTCCTGTATCGGTATTACCTGCAACGGTTTGTTTAAAAGAATTGTTTAACCACTTTGTGATGCTGGTCATTACCTTTGCGACTTTATTTTTAAGTGGATATATGCCAAACATCTATTGGTTATGGATCGTTTATTATATGTTCTGTGCCTTTATGTTAGGAGAAGCCATTTCATTAGTCTTATCGGTATTAACGATGTTGTGGCGTGACGTAAAGAAATTCATCACTTCGATTATGCGTATGTTGATGTATTTTTCCCCTGTTTTATGGAATTGCCATTTTAAAAAATCGGTTCCTTTTCATTCTGTTTTAAACAAGCTTGTGAAGGCCAACCCGGTTTACTATGTGATTCAAGGGTATCGGGATGCGATTTTCTATAATCGTACACCTTTCAATCACCCAGCTATTACCCTATATTTCTGGGCTTTAGTCTTAGTGATTTTTGCGTTGGGTTGTTTCTTGATGTATACCTTCAAGAAGAAATTCATCGATATGATTTAGGAGGGTTGTATGGCAGAAGAATATGCAGTAGAAGTAGAAAATATTTCGAAAATTTATACCTTACGAAATAAGAACAATCAATATAAAACGGATAAAAAAGAATTCTATGCGCTAAAAGGTGTCACCTTTAAAGTAAAAAAAGGCGATGTAGTAGGTATTTTAGGAACCAATGGTTCAGGTAAATCTACTTTATCGCTCTTGTTGTCAGGAATTTCGGAAATTAACAGCGGGGTTATGAAAATCAATGGCGAACAATCTTTGATTGCTATCAATACTGGATTGAATAACCAGCTGACGGGTTTGGAGAACATCAATGTCAAAGGGGCATTGATGGGACTAAAGAAAAAACGCATTCAAGAAATTACTAACGATGTGATTGATTTTGCGGAATTGGGAGATTTTCTATATCAACCGGTTAAGAAATATTCTTCCGGTATGAAAAGTCGTTTAGGTTTTTCCATCTCTTTGGCGCTAAATCCTGATATTTTTATTGTCGATGAAGCCTTGAGTGTTGGTGATAAGGGCTTTGCAAAAAAATGTATGAAGCGTATGATGAAATTACGTGATGAAGAAGGTAAGACCATCTTCTTTATTTCGCATTCCTTGCCACAAGTTCGTGAATTCTGTAAGACGGGTATGTGGATCGAAGGCGGTGAATTAGTCGAAATGGGCGATATTGATAAAGTCTGTGATGACTATGCCGAATATGTCGAATTCATGGATGCCATGACAAAGAAACAAAAGAAGAAATTCTTGGAAGAAAAGTTTGAAAAACGTTTGATTGAACCAAAACCAAAGAAAAAATGGTTCTCTAAATAAAGGAGGCAAAGTATGAAAACCGTAATTACCTATGGAACCTTTGATTTATTTCATGTAGGTCATCTAAATTTATTAAGACGTGCCAAAGAATTAGGCGATTATTTGATTGTTGCGGTCAGCAGTGATCGTTTTAACTGGGAAGAGAAACAAAAGAAATGTGAAATTCCGGATAAAGATCGTATGGCCATTGTCGAAGCGATTAAATATGTCGATAAAGTCATTCCGGAAGACAGTTGGGAACAAAAGATTGAAGATGTAAAAAAATACAATGTGGATGTATTTGTGATGGGTGATGATTGGAAAGGAAAATTCGACTTCTTAAAAGACTATTGTGAAGTTGTGTATTTACCTCGTACCGAAGGCATTAGTTCAACACAATTAAAAGAAGATTTGAAGAGTAAGAAGTAATTTGTATGAAAATTAGTGTCATTATTCCTTTTTCCCATTATCCTCATTATTTAAAAGAATGTTTAGAATCCTTAAAAACCAGTGCGTTTCAAGATTTTGAAACGCTTTTAGTCGTGGATAAAGAACACGATTGTATTGATGATGTTATCAAAGAATATTCTTTTGTCCGTGTAATTGAAAGCCAAGTCCATGGTTGTGCAGCGTGCCGTAATGTTGGCATGCAGTATGCGATGGGAGAATACATCTATTTTTTAGATGCGGATGATTATGTCTTAGAAAATACCCTGGGTTTATTAGCGGTACATGCCCATGGTGAAGATATTGTCTATGGGGCTATTTCCAATACCTGGAATAATAAGGCCAACTACCTAGAGAAGATTGCCAACCAGGAAATTGATCCCGACGACCTTGAAGAGAAACAACGCCTGCATGAAGAAAAAGTAGATGCATATCGTTTGAAGAATCCGGATGAGAGTGAACATCGTCTTCAATCGGTTTATTACTTATTGCGTGTCAAAAAGGGAATTCGCAGTATTACAGCTTTAGGTATTTTATTTAAGACGACTTTTATTCGTCAAAATGGCTTTACCTTTGATGAAAACTATCGTTATTACAGCGATATGACATTCTTATGTCCAGTATTAGATCGTTTAACTTCGCAAGTTCGCGTGGAAGATGCCATTTATGTGAAACGAAAACACAACGATCCAATTAACTATCCGGCTTTATCGCAAGAAGAGAGCGATGATCGTTTTGAAGAACGTTGTAAAGCTGTTGAAACGACGCGTTCTTTGATTGATGAAAATGGAATTGTTCGGTATTATTTGGACTTTAAATTGATTCATTTCTTTACTCGAAGCATGTCGAAACGCTTGCGTCGTAGTCAAGATGAGAGATGGCGTAATGAATACTTTACGATGATTATTCCATATATTGAAAAATGTCGTCCAGATGTATTGGATGAATTATCCCGGAATAATGCGAAGATGGTAAGAGCTTTATTAAACCATGATTTAAAGGGTGTTCAGAAACAAGTTCGCTGGGTTTTAGGTAAAAAGAAATTCAAAAAGATGTTAAAGAATAAGAATACGGCCTATAAGCTGGCATATTTCCATCGTTATTTAAAACAACCGGTGAAAGAGAATGTGATTTTATTTGAAACCTTTATGGCGAAGAATTACAGTGACTCGCCTAAATATATTTATGAATATATTGCCCAAAATCATCCCGAATATGAATGTGTCTGGGCTATCAATGATGGAGCTAAGATTCCATATGGTGCCAAAACGGTGAAACGTTTTAGTTTCCAATATGCCTACTATTTAGCGGTATCGAAATACTTGGTCTTTAATGTGCGACCACCACTATGGTATCGCAAGCGGGAAGAACAAGTATTCTTAGAGACTTGGCATGGAACGCCATTAAAGCGTTTGGTTTTTGATCAAGAAGAAGTCACAAGTGCTTCGCCAAAATATAAACAACAATTCTACCGGCAAAGAAAAGACTGGGATTTCTTAGTTAGTGCCAATCCATTTAGTACGAAGACATTCCGTAGCTGTTTCCTTTATGAAGGGGAGATGTTGGAATATGGATATCCTAGAAATGATATTTTATATTGGCCAAATAAAGATGAAATTGCCCAACAACTAAAAGAAAAACTAGGTATTCCTAAAGATAAGAAGACAATTCTTTATGCACCAACTTGGCGAGATGACCAACACTATGGTTCGGGTCAATATAAGTTTGAACTAGCTTTGGATTTGAAGTTGATGAAAGAACGCTTGCAGGATGACTATGTAGTCTTATTGCGTACGCATCATTATATTTCGGATCATATTGATGTCAGTGGCTTAGGAGATTTTGTGATCAACTTGAGCTCATACGATGATATTTCAGAAATCTATTTGATCAGTGATATCTGTATTACCGATTATTCGAGTGTGTTCTTTGACTATGCCAATTTAAAACGACCAATTTTGTTCTATACCTATGATTTTGATAAGTATAAGAATCAATTGCGTGGTTTCTATATTGATATGAATACGGAAGTGCCAGGACCACTTTTATATACTTCTGAACAAGTGGTACAGGCTATTGAAGATATTGATGAAATCACGGAAGAATACAAAGAGCGATATGATCAATTCTATGATCGTTTCTGCTGTTATGATGACGGCCATGCTTCTGAGCATGTAGCCGAAGCAATGTTAGCAAAGAAGTAGAGGGTGAAGATATGGCGACCAATCAGACATGGAAACAAAATTTAATTCGATACGCAAAGCGAATGGCGATTCGTTGTTTTAAATGCGTGTATTTGGTTATGCAAAAAACGGTTTCTGTGGATGATAAAACGGTGATTTTTATTGCCTTTCATGGTCGTGGCTATACCGATAATCCCAAATATATTCATCAAGAAATGTTGCGACAAGCCCGTTTTGATGACTATAAGATGGTGTGGCCCGTAAAGAAGCCAAAACAGACGTCGATTGAAAGAGCGGTTGTGATTCGTTATAACTCTTTGCGTTATTTCTATTATATGTGCAAGGCAAAATATTGGATTGTGAACTGCAAGTTGCCAAAACATATCCAAAAGAAAGACAGTCAGGTCTATCTTCAGACTTGGCATGGTACGCCATTAAAGCGCTTGGCTCATGATATTGTGGAAGTGGAAAACCAGACTTTCTATCGTAGTGGAATGAGTCGACAACAGATGACCAATACCTATGATGATGATGTCGCAAAATATAATTATATGATTGCCCCAAATCCTTTTAGTTTTGAAGTCTTCCAAAGTGCTTTTCGTATCAATCCAGAGCGTTTGATTAAAACAGGTTATCCTAGAAATGACTTTTTAACGAATATTACTTTGGAAGAAATCGATGCGATTAAAAAGCGTTTTGCGATTCCTAAGGATAAAAAGGTTTTATTATATGCGCCAACATGGCGAGATAATTCCTATAATACCAGAGGTTATACCTTTGAATTAAAAGCTAATTTTCATCGCTGGAAAGAAGTATTAGGGGATGAATACATTGTCTTATTTAAACCACATTATTTGATTATCAATAAATTTGAAGGTGATGAATCTTTAAAAGATTTTGTGATCAGTGTGGATGCCAATGCGGATATCAATGATCTCTATGTGATCAGTGATGTTCTAGTCACCGATTATTCGAGTGTTTTCTTTGATTATGCCAACTTAAATTGTCCAATGTACTTCTATATGTTTGACTTAGAAGAATATGCGGATGAATTACGAGGCTTCTATTTTGATATCTATGAAACGATGCCTGGGGATATCATTGAAAACGAAGAAGACTTGTTGAAAAAAATCAAAGCGGGACACTATGACTATCAAAAGCTGGAAGCCTTTAATCAACGTTTTAATGGCTGGCAAGATGGTCATGCTACCCAACGGGTTTTAGATATTGTATTTGGAAAGGAAGCGTAAGATGTCCCTTTCAAAATGGATTTTAAATATTGCTCTGACGATTGTGGATCTTTGTACCTTTTGGATCAAACCCCAAGCCAATCGCATTACCTTTGTCTCTTTGACCCAGGATCGTTTAAGCAGTGATTTTAAGTTGTTGTATGAGGCTTTGGAAGCGGAAAAGAAATATGATATTCATACGAATTTGCTGGTATTTAAACAGTCAATTACTGGGAAGATGCATTATTTTCTGAATTGTTTAAAACAGTTAGTAGAATATAAGAAATCTCGTTTAGTCATTTTAAATGACAACAATTACGTGATTTCTCATAAGAAGCCAAAAACTTGTAAGGTTGTTCAAGTCTGGCATGCGTGTGGGGCAATAAAAAAATTTGGTAATGAAATTCAAAGAGAGTATCCCATTCGAAATTATGATGCCGTCTTTGCGAATGCACCTGCTTGGAAAGAAGTCTATAGTCGCTCTTTTGGTGTAAAACCAGATCAAGTCTATGTGACAGGTATGCCAAGAACGGATCTTTTATTGCAGGAAAAAGAAAACAATTTTTTTAAACGACATCCGCAATGTAAAGGAAAGAAGCTGGTTTTATATGCGCCGACATTCCGAGGCAATATCATTCATGGTTTTCAAGTGGTTTCCTTTGATATGAAAAAGGTCCAGGAAAGTTTAGATGACTGGATCATTCTCTATAAATTTCATCCCCTTTTAGGTGATATTCAAGTAGAGAATTGCCAGGCTATCAATGTCAATCAAGAAGATTTGTATGAATTAATGCAGGTCAGTGATTGTATTATTTCGGATTATTCTTCGGTGATTTTGGATTATTCACTACTAAAAAAACCGATTCTTGGATATATTCCGGATTATCAAAGTTATTCAGAAAAAATTGGACTGAATCTTTCTTTAGAAGAATATCCGGGTCCGATTTGTACCGATGAGGATGAAATTGTTGCCGCTCTACAAGATCTATCAAGTTATGATTTCCAAAAAGAACAACGTTTTCAAGAAAAATATATGATTTACACCGATGGAAAGAATACCCAGCGCTGTGTACAATGTATCAATCAATGGATGGATTCTGATGTTTAGTCAGAATCTTTTTTAGTTTTCGTAGAAATTGTTTTGAATAAAGGCATCAAATAAAGGCAGGGTCAGAGTGATGTGGCCGCGTTCACTTCCATCAATTAAACCTTTTTGAATCAAGCGTTTGCGGTAAGGGTTGAATTGATTGGTCGTCATGGATAGGGTTTTACGGATGTCAATAATGGCATCGGATGGTGTTTTTACCATGGCTACAAGGACTTTTTTATCAATGGCGGAACATTCACTCCACATCTTTTCATAGACGTATTCTTCTAAGTATTGTTGAAATTCTGGTAGGGCTTTTTGATAATCTCCATTATATTTCCATGTGAGATAGCCCAACACTTGAAAGGCAAAGGAATAACCTTTAGTAAGTTGTGCCATATGGCGTGCTTGTACTTCATCGCAATGAAAATTATTTTGGTAATTGTGGGCAATGGCTGAAAGGTTTAAAGCTTTTAAATGAATTTTGGGTGCACGATACAAAAAGGTTAAAGTTTTTTCGTTCTGTATCTCATAGATGTTTTGATACAGACCTGTCAACAAAAGGAAGATAGGTAGATCTTGACGAATGAGAATCTGAAAAGCACTCGCAAATTCACGAATCTGTTGGGTATTGGTCACTTCATCAATGGATACTAAAACACGTTTTCCTTTTTTCTTTAGACTTTCTAACATTTTTGAAAGAGCGGTTTCGATATCGGTAATCGGTGGTGTATTTTTGATTTCTACACCAATGTGAAAAAAGGATAAATTGATTTGGGCCTGATAAAAGATTTGTGACAGTTCGGGATTGCTGCTTAGTTTTGCGGCAAGACCAAGTAATAAATCTCGTTCCGGATTGAGTTCAACACAGATCCACTGTTTATCTTTTTTGAGTTGGTTTAGAACATTGGTCATAAAAACGGTCTTTCCTGCGCCTCTTACACCCGTAATCATCGCAATCTGTTGGGATGGTGGTGTAGCATTAAAAGATTCAATGATTTCGTTTTCAGTTTGCATCCGAGAGATGATTTCGGAAGGTGCTTTACCAAATAATAAAGTATAGGGATTTCTTTTCATATATAGCCTCTTTTACTGTCGTTTACTGTTTTTTACTGTTCTAAAATTATTTTACTGTCGTTTACTGTTTGGCGCAAGAGTTAAATATGAAAGAAAATGAAAATTATTTTGAAAATAAAATGAAAGATATGCTATAATGCGCTTATCGTAGAAGTTATCAGGATGACTGGTAATGGAGATACTCTGGAGAATCTCGTAATGAGTACCGAAGGGGCAAGTGGAAACACGAAACTCTCAGGTCAAAGGACAGAGCTGCTTAGATTTGAAGGCGAGTCGGATTCTCTTAGTAGAGTTCGGCTTTTTTTGTTTTCAAGGAGGAGAAGAAGATGGATGCAATGAAGATTGCCAATGGACTTCCGATGTGGATCGCATGTGGAATTCCGGTATGTATGGTTTTGATCCAAGCCATTACATTTTTTTAAAAAGCTTATGCGGCAGGAGAAAAAGTGGACTTAACGAAAGGACAGATGAAGGAAGCCATTCGCAGTGCGGCCATTACTTCGATTGGTCCTTCGATCGTTGTTTTATCAGGATTGTTGTCTTTATTGATTACTGTAGGTGGACCGGTTGCCTGGATGCGCTTGTCTTTGATTGGTTCGGTTATGTTTGAATCGACTGCAGCTAATATGGGAACCAGTGCTGTAGGGGTTGATTTAGGCGTGGATAAAATGACTCCAGAAGCATTGACAATGGCTATTTGGACGATGATTATTGGATCCATTGGCTGGGTTTTATTTGCGACCTTTGCGTCAAGCCGGATGGGAAAGATTGAAAAGAAGATGTCAGGAAATAACACCAAACGATTAACGATGATTTCAGCAGCTGCTGTGATTGGGGTGTTTAGTGCAACATCAGCCAGCCATTTGGTTCGTTTGGATAAAAACTCAATTGCCTGTGTTTTAGGGGCATTGATTATGGCTTTCATGATGTATCTGACTGAGAAATTTCATATGAAGCGATTAAAAGAATGGAATCTAACGATTGCGATACTTGGTGCCATGATTATTACAGCTTGTATCTAGGAGGAGCAAAGAATGAAAAACTTTTATGAAAAAGAATATTTACCGACGATGCATCGCATTGGAAAAACGACAGGGTATTTAGGGGCACTCTTATCGTTTGTGCCAGCTTTAGTTCTAGCCTTGGTCTATGGTTTATTGCCAAATTGGGCAGCTTTAGTGACTTCGGTTATTGCCGCTGTTTCTGCTTTTGGCATCTTATGGTTTGTGGAACCTATTTCTTACTTTGCGGTATTGGGTCCAGTAGGAACCTATATGGCTTTTCTATCAGGGAATATTTCCAACATGCGCTTGCCTTGTGCCAGTATGGCGCAAGTGGCCGCAAATGTGGAACCAGGAACCGAAAAAGGTTCGATTATCGCAACGTTAGGAATGGCGGTATCGATTGTCATCAATGTTTCAGTCTTAACGATTGGTGTGATTCTAGGTAGCAGTATTTTATCCAAACTACCTGCTTCTTTTACCAATGCCTTGAATTATTTATTACCAGCTTTATTTGGGGCTTTGTTGATGCAGTTTGCCTTGAAACAAAAGAAGTTAAGTGTGACAATGGTCGTTTTTGCGATTTTAATGAATGTTGCCATTAAAGCAGGGGTATTTACCTGGTTACCAGGTTCAGCGAATTATTTAGGAACTTTATCTTGTGTTTTTGTGGCAATCTTCTTAAATTTAAAAGTGTTTAGTAAGAAGGAAGGGTAAATATGGCAAAAGAAGAAATATTTCAAGAAGTAGATCAGCTTAAAGAGGTCTTACATAAAAGTGTAAAGACAATCTTTGCCCATCCAGAAACAGGTGGAAAGGAAATTTTTTCGGCGAACTATTTTCGTTCTGAATTAGAAAAAGAAGGCTTTACGATTCATAATACAGACAAGATGGAACATACCTTCTATGCTGAATACGGACAAGGAAAACCGGTGATTGCGATTTTAGGAGAATATGATGCCTTACCAGGTTTATCCCAAAAACCATGTGGTCATAAAGAAGCGGTAGAAGAAGGTCAACCAGGACATGGTTGTGGGCATAATTTATTAGGTTCTGCAGCTCTAGTTGGGGCCATTGCATCTAAACGATACTTAGAAAAGAATAAAAAGACCGGTACGATTCGTTTTTATGGCTGTCCTGAAGAAGAATTGTTGTCAGGAAAAGTAAAGATGATTCGTTTAGGGATGTTTGATGGCTGTGATTTAGCGTTAAGTTGGCATCCCATGGATTTTAACTGTACTTTTGAAGAATCGTATCTTGCCAATGTTTCGGTACGCTTTGTCTTCCATGGCAAAACCGCCCATGCCGCTGTTGCCCCATGGCAGGGAAGAAGTGCTTTAGATGCTGTAGAATTGATGAATGTAGGGGTAAATTATTTACGCGAACATATCATTGATTCAGCTAGAGTACACTATAGTACAAGTTGTGGAGATACACCGCCAAATGTTGTGCCAGATCTAGCGAGCTCCTGGTATTTTATTCGCGCCCCACATATGGCTGATGTGCTTTCGATTCTAGAAAGAGTGAAAAAAGTTGCCCAAGGAGCAGCAATGATGACAGAAACTTCGGTAGATATTGATGTAGAGTATGGTTGTTGGGAAATGAAACGTTCGAAATCTATGACGGATGTTTGTTTCGAAAACTTACAAGCAGCCCCTTCTATTGAATTCACAGAAGATGAATTAGAATTTGCGAAAGCGCTGCAAGCTACTCTTAGTCCTCAAACTGTGGCTAGTAAAGAAGCGTTATATGGTGTAAAAGATTGTGCCATGGCTATAGAAACCTCAGATCGTGATTTCTGGCAACGTTGCTACATGACCGCAAGTACAGATACGGGAGATGTTAGCTATCAAATGCCAATGTCAGCTTTTACGACATCTTGTTGGCCAGTTGGGGTTGTTCCGCATACTTGGCAAGCAGCTGCTGGTTCAGGGGCTTCGATTGGAGAAAAAGGTGCACTACATGCAGCCTATGTCTTAGCTGGACAAGCTTTTGACTTCTTAAATCATCCGGAACTTGTTGAAAAAGCACAAAAAGAATTCGATGCAAACCAAAGTATTCAATATCAATCAATATTAAATCATTTTGAATAGATGTGGTGAAACCACATCTTTTTGTATCACTTACCTTTATAAAATGAATCTGTAGTTATTTAGAATGTATATTCATAAACTGAATGAAAATCCTTAGAATTCCGGCATAGAATGGAAACAGAAATGGAGGAAGTATCATGTTTGGTTTATTTAAGAACAAAAATAATTTTTTAAGTCCCATTAGTGGAGAAATTATTCCCGTTGAAGAAGTAAACGATCCCATCTTTTCACAAAAGATGATGGGAACGGGATTTGCGATTGTCCCAACGACTAATGCGATTTATGCACCTTTTGATGCAGAAGTCGTTACAGTTTTCCCTACGGCTCATGCGTATGGATTAAAGAGTAAAAACGGAATGGAAGTCATTATCCATATTGGAATTGATACCGTTGAATTAAAAGGGGAAGGTTTTACTTCTAAAGTGAAAAAAGGTGATCAAGTTAAAGCGGGTGACTTAATTGCCGAAGTGGATATGGATTTCTTGAAAAAACAAGGCAAAGATTGCACTTGTATCATTGTATTCCCAAATAAAGAAACAATTGAAATTGCGCATCCACATACAAATGTTGAAGCAAAACAAGATCAAATTATCAAAATTAGTAAATAATTATCCAGAAAATGAATATAGAACCAAATTCAAGGCAGTGCATTGTGAGAGGGAAAATGGAGTGCTATGATTTGGACAAACTGAGAGAAGTTCACTACAGAAATATAATTTATAGAGGTACGTAAGATGAAAGTTGATGTAAAAAGAATTCAAAAAGATATTGAAACTTTAGCGACATTTAATGAAACTCCTGGTTGTGGAGTAACAAGATCTTCTTATACAAAAGAAGACCGAATGGCAAGAGAATATTTAATTTCCGAAATGGAAAAGATTGGCTTAACAGTTTATGAAGATGGTATGTCCACTTTATTTGGTCGTCGTGAAGGTAAGTTAAAAGATGCTCCTTGTGTTATGTTAGGATCACATTATGATACGGTTTATCATGCCGGTGCTTTTGATGGAGTTGCTGGTTCTGTATCTGCATTGGAAGTAATGCGTGTTTTAACGGAAAATGATTTTGCGAATGATTATCCATTAGAGTTGATCTTAATGAATGCCGAAGAAGGTTTCACATTTGGACCTAGTACCGGTGTTACAAACTCTAGAGCAATGATGGGAACTCTTACTTATCATGAATTGGAAACAAGAAAGAATCGTTTTGGACAAACGAAATTAGAAGCCCTTCGTGCTTATGGTGTAGAACCAGATTTGGAAAAAGCTAAAAGAGATCCAAAGACGATTAAAAACTTCCTAGAATTGCATATTGAACAAGGACCTGTTTTGGATCGAGAAAATATTGAAGTTGGATTGATTAAATACTTAGCTGGTATTGGTCGTTATACAATTAAATTCTATGGAAAAACAGCGGATTCTACAGAATTGATGAGTAAACGAAAAGATGCTTTAGTCGGCGCTTCTTACTTTATTGAAAAATTTAATAAAGTTATGAATACTTTTGGCGATGAAGCAACTGGAATGGTTGGACAATTACAAATTGTTCCAAACTCTAATCAATTTGTTCCTGAATATGTAGAAGGAAAAATTGAAATTCGTACTTTCACAAAAGAAGTTGTTAACAATAATGATTTCAACAAGATCATTTTAGATTTGTTGGATGAAGTGACAAAAGAATATGGCATTAAGACAGAAATGGAAGAAATTCGTCGTATTAACTATCCAAACCCTACAGGACCAAGTATCATGAATTACGAAAACGTAGAGAAGATGGAGAAAATCTGCAAGGACTTAGGATATTCTTGCAAACAGATGAACCAGGGAACTGGACATGATTCCATGATTATGGCAGATTATGTAGATACAAATATGATCTATGTACCTAGTCGCCATGGTGGTGTATCCCATTGCCCAGAAGAATGGACGGATTATACCGATATTGAAAAAGGTGCTAACGTATTATTAGAGTTAGTTAAAGATTTATCTACAAAGTAGAAATATTGGTAGTTTGAAGAAGGAAACTTCTTTGAACTACTTTTTTTGTTTCCCGAATTGTCAAGTCAATTGCAACACGGTAGAATAGTAGACTTCA
>QUIQ01000008.1 GCA_003480165.1 Firmicutes bacterium AM41-11
GGTGACGTTAAAGTGTGTGAAGCAATGCGTGAATTATTTCAAGACGAGAGAAATAAAGGAATATCTGAAGGAATAGGTATAGGAAGAGCAGAAGAAAAATTTGAAACTTCTATATCTTTCCTCCATTCCATCATGGTTAACTTAAATTTCAATGTAGACCAGGCGATGGATGCATTATCTATTGATGAAAAAGATCGTGATTTCTATCGTGAGAAACTTGCATCTTTGAGTAAGAATTAGAAAACTATAGGCTGTTGATTCAGCCTATAGTTTTTTATTGTTCTTTGTTGAGTGGGAAACCTGTTTTTTTATGGGTTACAATATAGTGAACCGTTTCATCAAGTCCATGGATGGATAGGTACTCCAATAGGTGATAGATTAGAGCGTCTGTATCTTTGTGAATTAAGATATGGTTTCGACCTTGTATATAGTAATTTAAAGCGCTCGCGTCGGTATAATCTTTCCCTTGATAAATCATACTTGCGGCTACACGATCACAAAACATTTCTATGACGTAATTGCGTGGCATTTTACATGCATAGATTCCATCTTTTCCGAAATCCAGCCAGTATTCCCAATGATGTTTGTTTCTTCCTTTATGGTGTAGCCATCCTAATGAATAACCCTTTTCTTCTTTTTCGGCATCAATAGGGGAACGAAATCCTTGGTAGTAATGGAAGCCAGTTTTTAATTCGATGTATGAGTATTTACTTAAATCATGCAACAAACCTTGTTTATAAAGGTGGCATCGGAAACAAAGATGCATAACTTTGAATTTGTGGCGGGTAATTGTTTTTAAGTGTCCGTAAATTTTGTTCATGTTAATAGTATAACGCGAAAGTCTATTTTTTTAAGTTTCCCATACAACAAATTTTTTCCTTCACTAGATGGGTATAAGGCGATAGATATACAGTAATTCAAGCTTTTTGGAGACGCTTGCTGTTAAAGAAAAGTCGATAAATATTCAGTTTTGTTGAATTTTTTAGTATACTTATTTCAATAGATTAGAAAAGGTGGAACATATGCATGGATTAATTAAACTGGGAATGTATTTACCATTTATATTTATTGCATGCATCGAAGTGGTTTTCGCCCTTTTTTTTATTTTGGAAAATTTCTAAAGGAAAGTCACATTCTGAAGTCTCAGCAAATTTTAATGGACATTTAGATTTTGCACAATTTCTAAACCAATCCAAAGATACGGCGTATGTTATTTTAAACCGCAAGGATCAAATGCCAATTGCTGCATTTGGAAATCTGCAGGGATTATTGGGATGTGATTTAAAAGAAATTCAAGATGACCTTTATAATTTACAGAGAAACTTTTTAGATATCAAAGAAAATCGGAATTTAATGAATGAATATTTTGCGTGGGATGGAAAGAGGAAGAAGCGGATCGATTGCTGAGTCAATCCATCGCATCGATTCATCCAGGTGATTACCAAAGAGTAGTCTCTTTGATGGAAAAGAGTTTGTATGGAGAAATTGACTTGGAACCATTTGAAGTACGGGTTATATATGTCTTTATGGAACATCTTGCCCAATATGTGGAAGAGCAAGATTTCTGGGTAAAGATTTGCTGGCATTATGTATGTTTTAGAAGAAAAGCACTCAATTAGGAGCGCTTTTTTTGTAGAACGATGGCAAGTAGAGCCGAAGCCATTCGTGCTAAGGTTGTACTCCACCAGATCATGATTTGTTCTGGATAAAGCAAAGGAAGAATGAGCATTAATACAAACATAAAAACAGGTTCTACAAAAGTCAAAATATAGGATAGTACATGTTTTTCGGTGGCATAGAAACTAGCGGTTGCGACTCGTGTAATGGCTACAAAGGGGATAGATAATAGAAATATTGGCATAGCTTTTCCGGTTTGAATGTTTACTTGATACGATGCGCCAAAGAGCTGACCAATATGCCAGCGGCCAAGATACATGAAAATACATCCAATAAAAGCTAGAAGTAGCGCAAAGCCATAGGCCATTTTTCGTGTAGACTGCAAAACTGTAGTGTTTTTCTCTCCGTAGTATCGGCTTAATAAAGGCTGAATGCCATCACCAACGCCTTGTAAAACTAAATAGATGATACAGATGATGTATTCGATACATGCATACGTTGCGATTGCGATTTCGCCGCCATAGAGCATCGAAAACTTATTAATGATGACTAAGGAAATATTTGGGGTTAAGGCTAGCCCAAAAGGTGCCAGACCTACTTTACATATGGATTTGATTAAGTAGGGGGCACGGCTTAGAGAAGTTTTTATATAGAAACAGTGTTTATATAGGGAGTCCGTTATGGCGATAAAGACGGTTACGCCTTGACCGATTATGGTTGCCAGAGCAGCTCCTTTGATGCCATATCCCATTTGCCATACAAACAGATAATCGAGTGCAATGTTTGTGATAAAACCACTGACCATGGCAATCATGGCCATAAAGGATCCTCCATAA
Source organism: Firmicutes bacterium AM41-11 (assembly GCA_003480165.1). Taxonomy (GTDB): domain Bacteria; phylum Bacillota_I; class Bacilli_A; order Erysipelotrichales; family Erysipelotrichaceae; genus Absicoccus. The sequence goes on from QUIQ01000008.1 coordinate 2,454, forward strand.
TTTCGCATTAAAGGAATTAGGCCAGTTCCTAACACTTGCAAAAGGGCTCCCAGGGCAATGATTTGGATATAGTCCATGCCATAGCGCAAGAGTTCTTTTTGCATGCCCAATGTTTTTAATAGAGGCATCGCAAAAAGGTAAAGGATAAAGGATAGGATGATACTGGAAAGAATTAATAACCACCAGGCCATTCCGGCAAAATTCTCGGCTGTTTCTTTGTCGCCACTGGCTAGATGGATGGCATAGTATACTGCTGCTCCCATTCCAATGCCGGTACCAACGGCTTGAATCAGGGCAACAACAGGATAGGCCATATTAATAGCGGATAGTCCCATATCACCAATGGTATTTCCAACAAAAAAGCCATCGATAATGGCATAGACACCAGATAGGGCAAAGGCGATAATAGATGGTATTACATATTTAAAAAAGGTTCTTTCATGATGCATTTTAATTCCTCTCTGCTTTTATTTTACGCATAATGAAATAAGAAAACTATGGCGAATGCATAAAGAAAAAATTTTTCTTGCGTATTCTTGACAGGGTTGATATAATCTCAGTGCACTTACTTTGAACCCACACGGGGTTTAAGGCGGAAGGAGGACAATCAAATGAAACAAGGAATTCATCCAGATTACCACAAAGTGACTTGTGTATGTACATCTTGTGGAGCTGAATTTGAAACTGGTTCAACAGTAAAGGGAGATACATTACGTGTAGATACTTGCAGTAACTGTCATCCATTCTATACTGGACGTCAACGTTTTGCGGCAGCTCAAGGACGTATTGAAAAGTTCAACAAGAAATATGGTTTAAAATAAGGATTTATCAGACGACACTTCGGTGTCGTTTTTTTATGCTAAAATGGAGACGAAAGTGGGTGGTTGTATGCGATTCGCAAAGAGAATGGATACGTTTCATGCTTCTGTTTTTACAGAGTTAAAAGAGAAAAAAGAGGAATTCACCAAACGAACGGGACAAAAAACGATTGATTTATCCATTGGGTCTCCGCAAATCTTACCCGATAGTTCGATTATGCAAGTGATGCGTGAAGCTGTTTCACAACCCGAAAACTATAAATATGCGATCAATGAATTGGATGATTTGTTGCTCGCTATTCAAAACTGGTATAAGAAACGCTACCAGGTAGACTTAGATAAAGAGGAAATTATCTGTTTACAAGGTAGTCAAGAGGCGTTATGCAACTTACCTATGGTCTTATGTGATCCAGGTGATGTTGTTTTGGTGCCTGATCCACACTATCCAATATTTGTGGATGGACCACATCTAGCTGGTGCTGAAGTAGCTTTTATGCCAATGAAAGAAGAAAATGATTACTTGATTCAATTTGATGAAATTGATCCCGAACTTGCCCGCCGGGCTAAGATGATGATTGTCTCTTATCCGAATAATCCAACATGTGCAACTGCACCAGATTCTTTCTATGAAGAATTGATTGCCTTTGCCAAAAAATATGATATTTTGGTGATTCATGATAATGCGTATAGTGAACTGGTTTTTGATGGCAAGGAAGGAAAGAGTTTTTTGTCTTTTCCCGGTGCTAAAGAGATTGGTGTAGAAGTCAATTCTTTCTCAAAGACCTATGGAATGGCAGGTGCGCGTCTGGGTGTTTGTGTGGGAAATAAAGATGTGATTCAACATTTTCGGATTTTAAAATCCAATATCGATTATGGTATTTTCTTGCCTGTACAATATGCCGGCATTGAAGCGTTATGTCATGGTGGTTCTACAATTGAAGAAACGCGAGCGATGTATCAAGACCATCGTGATATCTTGGTTGTTGGTTTAAATCGCCTTGGCTGGAAAGTCAAATCAAGTCCAGCAACGATGTTTGTCTGGGCAAAAATTCCCGATTCGTATTCAGATTCGAATGCGTTTGTGCTAGATGTTCTAGAAAAAACAGGGGTTGTTTTGACACCAGGCCAATCTTTTGGTCAAGCAGGTATACGTTATGTACGTATGGCTTTGGTTCAAGATGGTCCTACTTTACAAGAAGCGGTGAATCGCTTCGAAAAGGTGCATTGTTTTTAATTCCCATTCATTTGGGAATTTTTTTATCCCTTTTTGTGGAAATAAACGTAGTAATAGGTATGCAATGTGAACGATGTAAGAATACAGATCCGAAATATTTTGCCTATGACCATGGAATTTATTATTGTCGTAAATGTATTGCGTTTGGTCGTCTGGATGTAGGAGAAAAACCAAAAGTTCTGCAAGTCAGCCATGTGGTTTATAAAAAGGGCTATCATCTGGATTTTGAAATGACTGCCCTGCAAAAAGCAGCGGCCGAAAAGACTTTAACGTATTTAAAGCAGGGGAAAAGTGTATTTGTCTATGCGGCTACCGGAGCTGGAAAAACAGAAATGACGCTGGAAAGCATTTCCTATTATTTATCGCAAGGAAAAAAGGTGGGGTTTGCGATTTCGCGCCGCCAAGTTGTTTTGGAAATCTGTCAGCGCTTAAAGAAAGTTTTTCCAAGCCTTTCGGTCATTGCGGTTACGCAAGGGTATACCGATATTGTGGATGGGGACCTTATTGTCTGTACAACGCATCAATTGTATCGCTATCCATATACTTTTGATTTATTGATTATGGATGAGGTTGATGCCTTTCCTTATGCGAATAATGATTTGTTGCAAGAAATTGCCCAGCAAGCTTGTATTGGTCAGTTTTTATATTTGAGCGCAACGCCAGATGCTTTTAGTTTGGAGCAAATTCAAGCTGGAAAAATGGAAATGGTCACCTTATTTAAACGCCCTCATGGACATCCTTTGATTCTTCCGGTTGTGCATAAAGGCTCTATTTGGATACAGATTTTCTGGATATTCTACTACTGTAATAAATGGAAAAATAAACAAGTGTTATTGTTTATGCCGACCAAGCGGGAAGTACAGCTTTTTTATCGCTTTTTCGCTTGTTTCTATTCTTGTGCATATATTCATTCAGCTTCCCAAGATAAAGATGAAATTATGGCGAAGTTTCATCAAAAGGCTTTTCGTATTTTATTGTGTACGACGTTATTGGAACGTGGGATTACGGTTCCGAGTGTACAAGTGATTGTATATCGCGCCGATCATCCAGTTTTTACTTGTGCTAGTTTGATTCAAATATATGGTCGTGTGGGACGTAGTTTTAAAGATCCCGAAGGGGAAGGAGTTTGTCTATGCCAATCGGTCAATCCATCTATACAAGATTGTCTCAAGCAATTACGCCAGATGAATCAATCTGTTTAGTTTGTAATGCACCTTTGGATGAAGTTGCTTGGATCTTAGGCGAAGCGAAGCTATGTCAAAATTGTCGAAAACAGTTACAAGTGCATAAACAAGCGTATCGGATAGAGGGAAGAATTTGGTATGTGCTTTATGAATACAATGACTTTTTAGAGCGGCTTTGGTTTCGCTACAAGGAACAGAGAGATATTGTATTAGCGCCCATATTTTTGGAAGAAGTTCGTGCTTCTTTCTTTAGTAAGTATTGTGTATGTGGTCTTTGTAGCTCAGAGAAAAAACGCTTGGACAGAGGCTTTGAACCCTTAAAAGAAATATTTATGGCGCAAGGAATAGAGTTTTACAGTCCTTTTTATAAAAACCGCGATTGGAAACAAAATCATCAGCATAAACAAGAAAGAAAAAAGATTGCGCAGATCCTGAAAAAGAAAAGTTTGTATCCTTTACCCAATAAAGCCATCTGTTTAGTGGATGATGTTTGTACCAGTGGAGCAAGTCTAGAAGCTGCCTTGTCGCAAATGGATTGTGCAATGGTTTTTGTGGTGAGCGCACATCCTGTTTGGATTCAAGAACATGCTGCTATGCGCGTATCGCTTCGCAAGGTTCCATGGAAATAGAAAAACGTGCAAAAAGATGGACTGGTATTTTTTTTCTTAATTCGGTATTCTTAAAGAAGTGAGGAGTTTACTATGAAAAGAAGCAAATATATTGATCATACTTTATTAAAACCAGAAGCAACGCAAGATCAAATCGAAAAATTATGCCAAGAAGCTAAACAATACGATTTTGCCAGTGTCTGTGTGAATCCGTATTGGGTGCCATTCTGCAAGGAAGAGCTAAAAGATAGTGATGTCAAAGTTTGTACGGTTATCGGCTTTCCTTTAGGTGCTACTTCCAGTGCATCCAAAGCGTTTGAAACAGCGCATGCGATTGAACAAGGTGCGGATGAAGTGGATATGGTTATGAATATCGGAGAATTGTTGGCAGGGCATGATCAAGCTGTGCAAAAAGATATTGAAGCTGTAGTTCAAGCTGCACAAGGCAAGATTGTAAAAGTGATTTTAGAAACTTGTTTATTGAATGATGCGCAAATCGAACGGGCTTGTTCTTTATGTGTGAAGGCAAAAGCTGATTTTGTGAAAACGAGTACAGGATTTAATAGTGCAGGAGCCAATACGCATGTGGTTGAGGTTATGAAGCAGGCGGTAAAAGGCCAGGCCAAAGTAAAAGCAGCAGGTGGCGTACGTAATCAAGCAGATATGGATGCGATGATTGCTGCTGGCGCAGACCGTATTGGAACTAGTCACGGCATTGAATTGATGTAAAAACTAAAAAAATTGTGATTTGTCTAAAGCGATATTTCGCTTAGAATTTTGCTTGCAAAAAAGGGGGATTGGCTTATAATTAGGCCAGCCCTTTTTATATGGAAGGGATTTTGATACAATTTTCTTAAAGGATGATAAAACATGAATGAAAATTCAAGAGAATATAACGAAATATCGGATTTATTAGATTCGATTGAAAGTGATGATACATTAGAGCGGAAGATGGATGCCTTTAAGGCTAAGAAGAGCCGTAAAGATCGTTTGAAACGCAAAAGAGCAGAAGAACAAGCTTTAGAAAAAGAAGCGCAAGAGACTATTTCGATTGAACCAATTAAAACCGTTCCGGAAACTTCTGAAACGGCTGGACATACGGTTGCGATGCCTAAGTTATCTAGCGAACTGCAAGATAAAAAGCCAGCGCATGCGATTGCTCAGACTCAAGAGGTCGGCGTGCATGCCTATAAAGAGGAAGCAGGAAATACGATTGGTGGACAAACGGCTGTATTCCATCCTTTACAAGTAGAAGCGGATAAACCGGATACCAATAAGACGATTGTCTTAGATGATGAAAAGGTACAAACCATCATTGAAAATTCACGGAAAAATCCTGTATTAGAACGAAAAGTGGTGCATGAGCAGCCAAAAAAATTTACGTTTAATGCGGATATGAAGAAGAGCTTAGCTGTCTTATGCGGTGTGCTTTTGGTATTGGTTTTGGGCTTTGGGTTGTTCCATGTGATTTCTTCTCAAGAAAATAAGAATGATCAAAGTGTTGAAACAACGGATATGAATTATAAACGCTTATTAGACTGGGCAGAAGGATATGATACTTTATCCAATGCGGAAAAAGAAGAAATCACTTCTTATGAGAATATGTATAATCGTCTATCAAATGATAAAAAAGCAAAAATTGATGACATTTTACAAGATAAAACGGGTTCGTCTTTTTCGGAATTATTGAAGAAGGCTAAAAAAGAAAAATCTGCCAAAGCAAAGAATAACAATGTGAAAAATGCGGAAAAGAAGGCAAAATTACGTGCGAAGATTGCCGGTTTACAATCGCAGTTAAATGCGGCTCAAAGCGAATTGGATTCAGCTAATAACAGTGTAAGTTCGATTCAATCACAGATTGATTCTTTGAATCAACAAATTTCGAGTGAACAAAATACGTTGAATTCGCTACAGTCTGCAGTAACTCAAGCACAAAGTGCTTTAGAATCTGCTGGAGATGGAGAAGACACGACAGAGCTAGAAGCGCAATTGCAAAAAGCTCTAAGCGATTATAACGATGGTTTGAGTAGTTATAATTCCAAAGTGGCTAATTTGAATAATCAAATTTCAACTTACAACAACCAATTATCGGATGCACAAAACACGCAATCGACGGCGCAAAATAAAGTCGATAATTTGAATGCCCAAATTGCTTCTTTACAAGAACAATTGAATGCTTTGAAATAGTCCCAGCCTGCCTGGGGCTATTTTTTAAAATGCAGGTTTAATTGATTGTAAAAGTTTGATAAGATAGAAACGTACGGAAAGTCAGGTGAAAAGATATGCGTAATGCCATTATTTTGGCAGCTGGCAAAGGTACACGGATGAAATCGTCGCAATCAAAAGTGATGCATCGATTGATTGACCGGCCTATGTTGGCATATATTATTGACGCTTTACGTGCGGTCGGAGTTGAACGCATCGTGGTTGTCGTTGGCTATCAAGCAGAAAGCATTAAAGCAGCCTTCCATGATGTAGAATTTGCACTTCAAGAACCTCAATTGGGTACAGGACATGCAGTGATGCAATGTACACAATTAAAAGATGCCCAGGGAGATACCGTTATTATTTATGGGGACGGACCTTGTATTCAACCAGAAACTTTAGAACGGTTATTTCAAACCAATAAAGATGCTTCTTGCACTTTATTAACTGCCGAACTGGAAGATGCAGGTGCATATGGTCGTATTGTTCGTGATGCAAAGGGAAATGTAACTTCGATTGTTGAAGCGAAGGATTGTACAGATCAGCAGAAACAAATTCGTGAAATCAATGCAGGAATGTATTGTTTCAAAAATCAAGATCTATTTGAAAATTTGTCGAAACTTCAAACAAATAATGCACAAAATGAGTATTATTTAACCGATATGGTTTCTATTTTGGCAAGCCAGAATAAAAAAGTAAAAGGCTTGGTTATTGAAAATAGAGATGAGGTAATGGGAATTAATGATTGCTATGAATTAAACAAAGCGTATGTTTGGATGTGCAATCATATTAATACTCATTGGATGAAAGAAGGGGTACAAATCGTTGACCCACTTCGTACGGTCATTGGAAAAGATGTAAAGATTGGAAAAGATGTTTTAATTCATCCAAATGTCGAGATTCTTGGCCAGTCTGTTATCGGCGATGGTGTGGAATTGTTGCCAGGAACGATTGTACATGATGCGACGATCGCATCAAATATCCAAATCGGTCCAATGTCTTATGTGCATGAATGTTCATGTGACCAATCTATTGGAAGTTTTATCGATTATACGAAATAAAATAACAGGAAGGGAAAACTCATGGAAAACACAATTGTATTCGCTTTATCATCAAGTAAAGAATTAGCTTCTGAAATTTGTCAGGAATTAGGTTTACCTCTAGGTAAAATTGAATTGAATCATTTCGCAGACAAGGAAATTTTGGTTACACCAAAAGAATCTGTCCGTGGAAAACACGTATATCTTGTACAAAGTACAAATGATCCTGTAAATGATAACTTAATGGAATTATTGATTGCGATTGATGCTTGTAAGCGTGCTAGTGCACAAACAATCAATGCGATTATTCCTTACTATGGATATGCTCGTCAAGATCGTAAAGCAGCTCCTCGTCAACCAATTACCGCAAAATTGGTATCTTCTTTATTGGAACGTGCTGGAGCAGATCGTGTTGTTACGATTGACTTGCATGCAAGGCAAATTCAAGGATTCTTTGATGTACCAGCCGATGATATTGCTGCCAATGCATTAATTGGTGATTATTTTAACAACAAAGAAGATCTTGGAGAAGTAGTTGTCGTATCACCAGACCATGGTGGAGCCGTTCGTGCAAGAAAATTAGCTGAAGTATTGCATGCGCCAATTGCCATTATTGATAAACGTCGTCCAAAACCAAATGTTGCGGTTGCGATGAACTTAATTGGTGATGTAAAAGATAAAACAGCGATTATTATCGATGATATGGTTGATACCGGTGGAACGATTGCCAGTGGTGTTCAAATGCTGAAAGACCATGGAGCTAAAAAAGTTTATGTAACATGTTCGCATGCCATTTTATCTGGTCCTGCTATTGAACGTTTAAGAGCAACTGGTTTGGAAGAATTCGTATGTACAAATACGATTGACCAAACAGAAAATAAAAAAGCATTCCCTGAAATGCAAGTATTATCTGTTGCACCATTGTTGTCACGTTTGATTAGTGCAGTAGAATCTAACTCATCTTTATCTGTTGCACTTGCGCATACGTTTGATGACTAAGGTTCTCTTTATTGGATATCCTAAATGTTCAACTTGTAAGAAAGCCTATCAAGCATTGCAAGATTTAGGTGTCGATTGTACATATCGGGATATCACAAAAGAAAATCCTACCGAAGAAGAAATCACATCTTGGGTGAATCGCGGTGTTCCATTAGCGAAACTATTCAATTCAAGTGGTCAGTTGTACCGTCAGATGAATGGAAAAGAAAGACGGAAAACGGATTCGCAAGAACAGCTTATTGCCTGGCTGGCAAGTGATGGAATGTTAGTGAAGCGACCTATTGTGATTAGTGATGATCAAATTATTGTAGGAAATAAACTTAGTGAATATAAAAGCCTGTTGAAATAACAGGCTTTTTTTACGCGAAAATAGATGCATAGTTGGTTTCGATTTGTTTGCAGACTTCAGCTAAATCCATACCTTTTAGTTCGGCAATTTTCTTTGCGACATATTGTACATACATAGGTTCATTTTGATGACCTCGGAATGGTTCGGGACACATATAAGGGCTATCGGTTTCGGTTAATAGGCGATCTAGTGGACATTCTTTGGCAATGTTAACTGCTTTTCGGGCATTTTTAAAAGTAACGGGTCCGGCTAAGGAAATGAAACTGTCCATTTCCAGACATTGGCGTAATATTTCTAAGGAACCAGAGAAACAATGAAAGATTATTTTGGTTTTTGCATGTTCTTTTAAGATGGATAAACAATCTTTTGTCGCATCTCGCATATGAATAGAGATAGGTAGATTTGCCTGATTTGCCATTTCTATTTGGCGAATAAATACTTCTTTTTGGGTGTCTTTGAAAGTATCATCCCAATGATAATCCAAACCGATTTCGCCGAGACAGTCAATCTGATTGGTATCAATTGCTGCCTGTAAGATTTGGTAATGGTTTTCGCTTATCTCTTTGGCATCACCCGGAAACCAGCCCCAGGCAATTTTAAATCGCGCATCTTTCTCTTTAATGGGTAAGGCTCGAAGGAATTCTTCTTGATTGGTACACATGATCATAGCTCCAGAGAGTTCCTGCATGTTTTGAATGACTTCTTCTTTACGATTATATAAATCATCACAAGTAATGTGACAATGACTATCAATATACATCTTTTCATCCTCCTGTGATATGATTAATCTTACGAAAAGGAGATTGTCCATGCAAGTAGAAGTTTCACTCAAAGTCAGTGCGGAAGAGTTTTATCAATTGTTGATTTCATCCTTACAGGAAGAAGTAGAAATGGTAACCCATAAGAAATATACGGAAGATCAATTGAGTGGTCTTCGTTACAAAAAGAAAAGCCATGCCCAAGGTCAGACAGTAAAGATTCATGTAGGAAAATTGATTTCGAATAAACATTATGAGAATTCTTTTGCGATTCATGAAATATCAACGCATGTAACTTATGATTTAGAACCTACGGGACCATTGAGCTGCAAGGTTTTATATAAAGAACAATATTCAAAAAAGCCCAAAGCATCTTTGTTGAATCCGCCACAGCGAAGAGCGAAAAAGATGATTCGAGCTTGTGAGAAATATATTATTGATCATCGCGGATAGCGTTTATTCGCGAATATCGCTTTTTTTGACGTAAGCTTTTGCGTTATTATAGGATGCCTTCACATCACTTGTGTGATTTTGGATAGGGGTCTCGCTGGCAACTTCTATTTTATTGCCGGCGTTTTTTATTTTTAAGAAGCTTACTGTGGCACCGGCTTTATAGCTGTATAATACCGAACCACTTGCATCATATACATCGATATCTTTTTTGGCCTGGAAACAAATAAGATTGTTTTTCTTATAGATTTCAGGTTCTAAAGAATAATACATTGCAGCATTTTTTTCGCCCCAGTATGGATCGGAAGCATAATCGACATTGATTCCGCTGGCCTTATCTCCAAACCAGGAACCATGATAGCGACTATCTTGTGGATTCGCAAAACCCTTTTGGATGAAGTCGTAGGCATGGGAGTTGATGCATTGTTTTACCGAAGAATAACTGTTTGCCGAATCCGGACTGGAATCGTATACGGCATGTCCAAAGAGATTGTTGTTGTTTAAGGCAATGGAACTGCGCCCATAATTACTTTCATTACAAGCTAGCGAAAACATCATAGCGGCATTAACACCATATTTCTTTTGGGCTTGAATAAAGAGGTTTCCAGCGTTGTATAAGGCCGAAGAATTATCTTCTACTTGGGCAAGGTTTCGTAAATAGGCACTATATGATGTTGTGGACAGATTACTTTTTGAACGATGCGGCATATATTGATAATAGTTATAGTAAGCACTCTTATTGGCAGCGTGGGTAACGGAGCCGGCTTTGATATCTCGGGCATATGTATTCAAAGACGTATAGAACCAGTGTCCGTCATAGGAATAATAGTAAGTGTTTTCTTTTAATCCTTCTGGAGCAGGGCCAATGCCATATTTTGCAACATGGTTATCGACGACACTTGTTGAAATAGCGTGCATCAAGGTACCATCTTTCACATAATAATATGAAGTATGTACATTGTTGCTGCAAAAATATAGTTGAATATCGCTTGTATTTACCCAGGCCGTTACACCACTTAATAACATTTTTATTTTCGTGCCATCTCGAGAAGTATCTAGATATAAGGCGTCAGCGCCATAGTTTCCATTGGTATAGCCTTGTTGATCACTGCCGTCAATGGTATAAGTGGTATTTTCAGAAACGTTTTTGGTCTTCAAATTTACAATACCATGGTTTAATGCAACAATGTTTCCATCCTTATCGGAAACACAGATTAATTCGGAGTCAGACTTCATCATCTCATGCTTAGCTAGAATGAAATGATGGTAGGTGTTTAAGACTTCGCGCTTTCCGCTTGTGTAGTCGATAACTTCAAAAGTTCCATCTTCGGTTGCTTTAAAGCCAACGAAAACAGCTAGAAATATAAAAAGCATTGCGAAAATAAATAATGGCAAGATAGGTCGCTTTTGTTTTTTTGCTCTTCTTTTTGGAGAAGTTCTTTTCCTTCTTTTCTTACTCATATACCCTATTTTATCAAAAATGAATTAAAGTGTCATTTGTTTGGCAATCATGGTATATTATTATGGTTGAAAGGTTAGGTACAGTATGTCAAAAATGGAAGATCGTTTAGACGGAATGGTTGAACGTTATAATGAAATTAATGATAAGATGATGGATAATACGATTGTATCCGATCGTAAAGCAATGGCTAAATTAGGTCGTGAACAACGTGAATTAACGCCAATTATCGAAGTATATCAAGAGTATAAACAAGCAAAACAGGAATTGGCAGATGCCAAAGAATTATCTAAAGAAGATGATAAAGAAATTCGTGAAATGGCATTGATGGAAGTTGAAGAATTAGAACCTAAAATTCAAGATTATTTAGATCGTCTTGAAATCTTGTTAGTACCAAAAGATCCAAACGATTCTCATAACTGTATCATTGAGATTCGTGGAGCTGCTGGTGGTGATGAAGGAAATATCTTTGCGGGTGATTTATTCCGTATGTATGTGAAGTATTGTGAAACAAAAGGATGGCGCACGGAAGTAATTGAAAGTGAACCATCGGAAGCTGGAGGCTATTCTTTGATTTCTTTTAAAGTGAATGGCGAAGGCGCATATGGAACATTTAAATTCGAAAGTGGATCACATCGTGTACAACGTGTGCCTAAGACAGAATCCCAAGGTCGTATTCATACATCTACCGCAACGGTATTGTGTATGCCAGAAATCGAAGAAGATGATTTTGAGATTGATATGAACGACTTGGAAATCTCTACGATGCGATCATCAGGTGCTGGAGGACAGCATATCAATAAGACCGATTCAGCGGTCCGTATTTTACACAAACCAACTGGTATTGTTGTAAAGTGTCAAGATGGTCGTAGCCAACATGAAAATAGAGCCACTGCCCTAATGACAATTCGTGCCCGTATTTATGAAGCACATCAAGAAGAGTTGGAAGCAAAGAACGAAAAAGAGCGTATGTCAAAAATCGGTACCGGAGATCGTGCTGAAAAGATTCGTACATACAACTATCCGCAAAACCGTGTAACGGATCATCGTATTGGCTATTCTGTGAATCAATTAGATCGTATTATGGATGGAAGATTGGATGATTTAATGCAAGCTCTTGCCTTAGCAGATCAACAGGCAAAGATTGCAGGAGAAAGCCAAGCATGACATTCCATGAATTGTTAAATGAAGCAAAAGAACGTTTGTATCAAGCTGGTCAAGGAGAACAAGCTGCCCAAGTTTTGATGGTCGAGTATTGCCGTCAAAGAAACATTAACTTATATATGGAAATGGATCAGCCAATGCCAGAAGATCTCGAAGTGGATTATCTGGAAGCTGTGCATAAAATGGAGTTAGGACAACCTTTAGGCTATGTGCTTGGCTATGAATGTTTTTATGGCTATGACTTTAAAGTCAATGAGGATGTATTGATTCCAAGACCAGAAACCGAAGAACTAGTTGGTTTAGTTTTGTCCTTATATGATGATAAGTTTAGCGATAAAGAAAATGTACAAGTATTCGATGTAGCGACTGGTTCAGGTGCTATTGGTATTTCTTTAAATTTGGAAGAGTCTAAATTAAATGTGATCTGTACAGATATTTCGAAAGCAGCTTTAGAAGTAGCATCAGAAAATAATCAAAAGCTGGGTGCCCATGTAAACTTCCTTTGTGGGAACATGTTGGATCCCTTAATTGATCGGCAATTAAAGTGTGATATTTTGGTTTGTAACCCACCTTATATTCCAAGTGAAGAAACAATGGAACATAGTGTTGTAGATTATGAACCCCATGTTGCGTTATTTGGTGGGGAAGATGGTTTAAAGTTTTATCGCGATGTATTTGAAAAAGCCCATCTTGTTTTAAATCCAAATGCTTTTTTAGCCTTTGAGATGGGATTTAACCAAGGGCAAGCTTTGACTAAGTTGGGAAAAGAGTACTTCCCGGATGCGATTATTACGGTTCATAAAGACATGAGTGGTAAAGATCGTATGTTAACAATTGAAACAAAATAGAAGTGCCAAATTGGCACTTTTTGAGTATAATAAGTTGTGCCTAACAGAGGAAAGAAGTGAAAATATGAAAATGAGTAAAAATGCACCATGTTGGTGTGGATCAAAGAAAAAGTATAAACATTGCCATGAAGAATGGGATAACACAGTTAACGTATTAAGATTACAAGGACAAATTGTTCCAGAACATCATTTGATTAAAAGTCCTGACGATATTAAATGGATCAAAAAAGCCGCTGTCATTAATAATGGAATTCTAGATGAATTAGAACATATGATTCATCCAGGTATGACAACTTTAGAAATTGACCAATTTGTATATGACTATACAACCAGTCATGGTGGAATCCCTGCTGATTTAGGGTATGAAGGATATCCAAAGAGTGTATGTACATCGGTTAATAACGAAATTTGTCATGGTATCCCAAGTGATAAAGTCGTTTTAAAAGAAGGTGATATTGTCAATGTGGATTGCACGACAATCTTTCACCGCCATTATGCCGATGCCAGTCGGATGTACTGTGTGGGAAAAGTTGATCCCGAAGCACAGCGCTTGGTGGATGTAACCAAAGAGTGTTTGGAAGTTGGAAAAGCAGCCGTTCGCCCTTGGGGACATGTTGGTGATATTGGTGCAGCTATTCAAGAACATGCGCATAAAAATGGATATACGGTTGTACGTGAATTCTGTGGTCATGGTGTAGGAAATGGTTTCCATGAAGATCCATATGTGATGCATTATGGTATTGCAGGAACGGGTATGGTATTGGCTCCAGGTATGGTATTCACGATTGAACCTATGATCAATCAAGGTAAAGCCAGCTTATTTGTTGATGAAAAGAATGGATGGACAGCTTATACTTCCGATGGAAAATTAAGTGCACAATGGGAAAATACTTTGTTGGTAACTGAACATGGTATTGAAGTATTAGCTTGGTAAACTCGTAATTTTGTTACGAGTTTTTTGTCGTGACTGCACAAGAATGTATGCGCTGTCAAGTGAAAAATAAGTGAAATTGGGCAAAAATTTGCATTTTATATGGGATGTGCTTATTATATCTTTTGAAGAAAGGAAAAAATTCAAATGGCAACAAATAAAGCAAAGTGGACACAAGAACAATATGCTACTCGTTTACAAGAAATGAAACAAGAAGCACATGATAAAATGTGGTTATATATTGAAGTGAACGCAAAAGAATTTATGGAAGAATGCGAACCAAAAGTGAAGAACTTAAGCCCTTGTTGTAAAGCAATGTTAGCTGCAATGCTTGAAGGGGATGGATTTATCGTTGAACCAAAAATTCGTACAAAAGTAGCTGGTGCTCTTACTGTACGTTACTATGTAGATAACTTGGATCCAAGTCGTAGAACGTATCAAGAAGCTTTAAAAGATCAACAATAGATGAAAAAAAATCAGGATGCTTTCCTGATTTTTTATATGATACCTAGTTTTTCAAAGGCATATTGTAGACCATTGTCGGAAATATCCGTGGTCACAAAGTCCGTTTTTTCTTGAATTTCTTTTTTGGCATTTCCCATGGCAACGGAAATGTCTGCGACATCAAACATGGTTAAATCGTTTTCGCTATCTCCCAAGGCTACGGTTTCATACGCATTGTTAAAATATTGTTTTAATGTTTGAATGGCCGTTCCTTTATTGTGTTTCGCATTGGTGATTTCTCCGCTGTCTAGTCCAAACATCGTTAGTTCAGAATCAGGTTCAACACCTTTTTGTATAGTGGAAATATCTACCCCATTTGGATTACAGAGGAAGATTTTCATAAATTGATTATAGTCTTCTTTGGTGGCTTGACTGATATCTTCTAGAATCATGAAACGCCGTAAAGCTTCATTGTTGGCATCTTCTGCGATGGTTTTGGCGAAACAACTATGATTGATTGGATCTTGATAAACGCGATGGCTTCCTTCCATAGAAACCCCAACGTGATGTTTTAATAGATAGCTTGTCATCTTTTTTACACTATGTGCGGGTAATGGATCAAAGAGAATGGTTTTATCACCTACATATATTTCGCTTCCTGCGGAAAAACAATGTCCGGTTAGTTGTAAAGGAAGTAAACTTGTTATGGCTTCACAATAGGTTCTTCCTGTATTTGCAAATATTTTATGTCCGTTTTTCTTTGCTTGTAAGATGGCAGATAAGGCGGATAAAGGGACTTTTTCATTGTTCCATAACGTGCCATCCAAGTCTAAAAAAATTAATTTCTTCATTCTATCCCTTCCTTTCGATTAGTTCCATTATCTGTTATTTTGCGTTTAAATTCAATGCAAAAAAGGGTAAAATGAGCTTATGAATGAACCAGTTATCTTTACAATGAGTCGTCAATTTGGAACGAATGGACGCGAAATCGGTCGTCAGTTAGCCAAACATTTGGGCATTGCGTACTATGATAAAGAAATCATGCATGACATTGCTAATCAAATGCAGATGGATGCTTCTTTTTTTGAAGAAGACAATAGAAATGACGATGGTTTCTTTTCTATTTCCAATCGGAATTTCGCGTTAGCGAATATGACTGAAATTTCTCTGAATTCTCAATTGTTTGAAAAATCATCGGAATTGATTAAAGATATTGCGACTAAAGAATCGGCGATTATCGTTGGACGTTGTTCAGACTATATATTACGTGAACAATCCAATGTGATTCGGGTATTTTTCTATAGTGATATTGAAACGAGAATTCAAGTGGCAATTCAAAATCATGGAATCAAAGCTAAAAAAGCTCGTAAATATGTTGAGATGCAAGATCAAAAAAGGTCGGGATTTTATGAATTCTATACCCAACAAACTTGGGGTGATCCTTCTAACTACGATTTAATGATTAACACAACACATATAAGCATTCCAGAAGCAATTGCCTTACTCAGCGCGGTTTATCAAGCGAAAGCACGATAAATCGTGTTTTTTTATTTGACAGGGAAGGGTTTCATGTTACTATATGTATAGATTTTATATATAAAAATTTTATATATAAAAAGAAAAAAGGGGGGAAATCGATATGTATTATTATCCAGTCTCTGCTGTATTAATCGAAAGCTTAATTTTAGCTGTGGTAGAAAAAGAAGATTCTTATGGATATGAGATTAGTCAAACTATTAAACTTGTAGCTTCGATTAAAGAATCTACCTTATATCCTATCTTAAGAAAATTGGAAACCAATGGGTATGTGCGTACTTACACCAAAGAATATCAAGGGCGTAAGCGAAAGTATTATTCGATTACAGAAAAAGGCTTAGATCATTTGCACCTGCAAAGACAAGAATGGAAAGAGTATCGAGATACGATTGACGATATTATAGAAGGGAAAAAATTGTATGAAAAGAGATGAATATATTGCGCAGTTAAAGAAGTATTTAAAACGTCTGCCAAAAAAAGAATACGATAGCGCCATCGAGTATTTCACAGAATACTTTGATGAAGCTGGACCCGAAAGAGAACAAGAAGTCATACAGGAATTAGGGCAACCAAAAGAAGCTGCAAAAGAGATGTTGCTGCAATTGTTGAATGAAGGACAAACGGAAGAAAAGCAACACTCTTTCTTAAAAACGTTGGGGATTATTGTACTGGTTTTATGTGCAAGTCCGATTGCCTTACCTTCACTTTTAACACTGATAGTTGGATTATTTTGTGTAGTCCTTTTTGTGGGATGTATATTTTTTGCTTTATTTTGTGTGGGCTTGGCAGGAATCCTTAGTGGTGGATATGTATTTATTCAAAGTCTTACCTTAATAGGACATTCCTTAGCGGGATTTATTGTGCTATTTGGAATGAGTTTACTATGTATAGGTTTAGGTATTCTTGTTGGTCTTTTTAGTGTATGGCTGGCCAAATGGATTGGTATTGGGTTAATGAAATTGACTAGTCGAATCGCTAGAAAGGAGTCGAAGTAATATGAAAAAATTGGCATGGATTGCGGTAATACTCAGTATTGTAGGAGCTGTCTTTTTAGGATTGGGTATTGCGGCTGGTGGATTAGAAGCGGCGAATAGCATAGATGGTATTCAAATTGGAAATTCATCGAGTACAAAAATGGTTCACCAAGATAAGATAATAGATAAGGATTTTCATACGATAAAAGTCAATGCGGGCGATATGGATGTGAAAGTCGTAACCTCTAAAGATGCACAAGCACATATTTCTTATGGTGTATTAAAAGAAAAAGGAAAATTGCCTTTTACATGGAAGGTACAAGATCAAGAGTTAATCGTTCAAGAAAAGAAGGATAATAAAGTAGGTTTCTTCTTTGCGACAACAACAGAAGAGAATACGATTACTATTTCTGTGCCTCAGCAAAAAGAAGTTAAGCTTGATTTAGAAGGGGAAGATGGAGATTATGAAATCAATCGATTAAATCTATCAAACCTAGATTTGATAAGTTCTTCGGGAGATATTACGGTAAAGGATTGTTCCATTCAATCAAGCCAAATTCAGAGTGAAGATGGTGATATAGAAATCAAAGATTCTTTCCTGAATCAAAGTAAGATTCATAGTGAAGATGGCGATATGGCATTAACTGGAATTTCTTTACAAACGAAATTGGATGTAGAGAGTGAAAATGGGGATATTGATTGTCAGGTTAAGGATATAGAAAAGATGAATATTCATGCCAGCAGTGAAAATGGTGATATCTCTTATCAAAGAAAAGACTATGCATCAAATTTCAATCAGAAAGGAAATGGTGCTTGGATAAAAGTCAAAAGTGAAGATGGAGATATTTGTTTAAAGTAATAGATGCAACCGCTTTTTAGGCGGTTGTTTTTTGGCTATAGAAATAAACTATGGATATGATAACAAATTGTTATTATACAAATTGTAGATTAGTCGTTAGAATAGAAACACATGGAGGAGAATAATTATGTTAGATATTAAAATTGATATTGTCGGTTCTTTTTTAAGACCTCAAGAAATTAAAGAAGCCCGCGCTAAATTTAATAATAATGAAATTACTTTTGAACAATTACGTGAAGTAGAGGATGCAGAGATTGCGAAACTTGTTGAAAAAGAAGTGCAACATGGATTGCCATTTGTAACCGATGGGGAATATCGTCGTCGTTGGTGGCATTTGGATTGGTTAAAGGAATTTGATGGATTCACAACGAAACACTTTGATAAAGTCATCAATGGTGTGAACAACCACATTGAACTTGGTTACATTGAAGGAAAGATTGCCTATGATCCAAATAAGAATCATAAAGAAATGTATGCATGGGATTATTTAAATGCCCAAGCTCAAAAATACGATGGTGTACAAGCTAAGAAATGTATTTCTGGTCCAAATATGATTTTGGTTGATCATTATCTACAAATGGGAATCAAAGATACAGCGTATTATGGACAAGATATTGATGCAGTCATCAATGATATTGCCAAAGCGTATCAGGATGCAATTTTAGATTTCTATAACCATGGTTGTCGTTATTTACAAATCGATGATACATCTTGGACTTATATGATTGATGATGATTTTGTGAAGAAAGTAGAAGCTTTAGGTTACACAAAAGAACAAGTATTAAACTGGTTTGTGACAGTAAGTACGAAGGCTTTGGAAAACCATCCAAAGGATATGAAAATTGCTACGCACTTCTGTAAAGGAAACTTTAAAGGAAATCCATTATTCCATGGATTCTATGATACAATCGCAAAATCTGTAGCTTCAATTCCATATGATGGATATTTTGTGGAATACGATGATGCGCGTTCTGGTTCTTTTGAACCTTGGAAGATTTTAAAAGGTTCTGATCGTACATTTGTGGTAGGATTGATTAGTACAAAAAATCCACGCTTAGAAACCAAAGAAGAAATCAAAGAACGTTTCTTAGATGCTAAAGAAGTAATTGGTGATAACTTAGCTTTATCTCCACAATGTGGATTTGCTTCCGTAGAAGAAGGAAACTGCATTGATGAAGAAACGCAATGGAAGAAAATTGATTTATTGATTTCTTGTAAAGATTTCATTTAAATATCTAGAAATTTGTAGTGAACCTCAAAAGTTGAACAAACTTAACAGGTTCACTTTTTATATGAAAATAAATTATGAGTCTATTTTAAGTGATTCAGCAGATGAGGGACTAGGTTCTTCTGGTTTATTAAACTCTTGGATTAATTCTTACATAAAAAAACAATTATAATGTTATTGAGAAAAGAAGAAATCGTATAGGTAATTGTGTTATGGAAAATGAAGAATGAAATGTTCTATGGACATGAATATGGATTTACTTCTCGTGATGAATTACAAAAGTCAATAGAAGAAGATATCAAGTTTTACAATCATAGCTAATTCCATTGTGTCCACCACATTTCTAGATGTTTTTGTGATATTCCATACAACATTTCGCTGCATAAAAAAATTGAGAATTGCCGTATAAATAAAGGCTTTTCTCAAATTTTTTAAGTTGTAACTGTTAAAGAAAAAGCCAGGATGATTCCTGGCTAATACTACATAAAGTAAGGTGTCGCAAAATAAATGATAAAGATAATCATTAAAGCCCAAACGGTTGGGTGAATTTGTTTAGCACGACCAGCGGCACACATTGCGATTGTATAAACAATGAATCCACATGCGATTCCATTAGAAATCGAATACATTAAGATCATCATGATAATTGTGATGAATCCTGCAGCAGCGAATACCATGTCATCCCAATTAACGCCTTTTAATTGTTGTGCCATCATGATTCCAACAACAACCAATGCAGGAGCTGTAACAGCGTTTGTGACAGTACTCAATACAAGTGGTGATAAGAAAATTGATAATAAGAACAAGATACCAGTTGTACAAGCTGTAAGACCAGTTCTTCCACCAACACCAACACCAGAAGTTGATTCTACGAAGCTTGTTACTGTACTTGTACCAACGATTGAACCAAATACGGTACCAATTGCGTCGGCAAGTAAAGCTTGTTCAGCATTTTCTAATTCACCTTTTTCATTTACTAAACCGATACGGTTACCAATCGCAACCAATGTACCAGCTGTATCAAAGAAGTCTACAAATAAGAATGAGAAGATTACTACGAATGCTTGGAATGGATTCGCAAATAATTCACCAAAACCAGTGAAACAAGCTCCAAAGGCTTTTAATTCAAAGTGGGCAGATACTGGATTAGAAGGAAGTACAGGCATTCCTTTCATACCCATCAAACCACCGATTACACCTAAAACAGCAGTAATAAACATTCCGACAAATACGGCAGCCGGTACATTTTTAAGCACAAGGGCAATCGTAATTAATAGACCAATAATGGCAAGTAACACAGTTGGATCGGTTAAGTTTCCAATACCTACGAAGGTTGATTGGTTAGCAACGATGATTCCTGCATTTTTTAATCCGACAAAGGCAATGAAGAAACCAATACCAGCGCCAATTGCTAACTTTAATTGTACAGGAATGGCATTAATAATGGCTTTACGAATTCCAGTTACCGAAATAATTACGAAAATGACACCAGAAATAAATACAGCACATAAAGCAGCTGCCCAACTGAATCCCATTTGTCCACAGATTGTGTAGGCAAATAAAGCGTTGACTCCCATACCAGCAGCCAAAGAGACAGGATAATTGGCAACTAAGCCCATGGTGATACTAGCTACACCTGCAGAAAGTGCAGTTGCTAAGAACACCGAAGCTTTGTCCATTCCGGTATCACCTAAAATAGCGGGGTTTACACCAAGGATGTAAGCCATGGCTAAGAAGGTTGTCAAACCGGCAAGAATTTCAGTTTTGACTGAAGTATTCTTCTCTTTTAATTTGAAAAACTTTTCCATATTCTATATTTTTTCTCCCTCTATCGTTTATAAAACGATGTGTAAATTGTAAAACAAGTTTTCAGATTGTGCAAGATGGTTGAATACTTGTATAAATGAAAAACGAGATGTTTAAAGGCAACATCTCGGTCTTAGAATGAGTTTTTTTGACATTTAGCTTTAGGCTTCGATGCCGGCAAGCTTTAAAAACTTTTTATCGGATTGAATCGCATGGGTTAGGAAAGTTCCATCTTTGAAAAGGGCATAAGTTGTGACGGGACTAGGAACATTTTGAGCTGTTTCACGGTCCGTAACATGAATGACTTTTAGGTCAATCGACTTTTCTTTTGCGAGGGCTTCAATTCTTGGAACCCAGTAATAGGTAAAAGGGCATTGGTTTGTATAATATAGAACAAAGCCAGACTCAGAAACCTTTGGGTGTTTGGCACATTCTTTGAATTTTGGCAGCTTGTACTCTTCTGAGAAAGGGTAGACCATCAGGTTGATGCCCGTATCGGTTGTATCTGCGACAAAGAAGCCTTTATGGGATAGGTGTTTGGGATCGGATAAGAACTCTTTTTTTCTTTTATCGGAAGAAAGGATACAAAGACCTTCTTTTCCTTGGGCTTTGGCATCTTGTATACAGTGATTCAACAAGTCGTTTGAATAACCATGGCCTTTCATGCGACCGGAAACCCATAAACAATTGATATACATATATCCATCGGCTTCAATAGGAACCCAGGCTTTCTCTGCGGGAATGTATTCAATAAAACATTTTCCGCGTTCTATACTGCGATAAAAGACAAGTCCTTCATCCAATTGTTCTTTCATCCAAGCTTTTTTTAGAATGCTTTGTTTGCCAGACATTGCGCAACAAATATGTTCTTTATCAATATTCTCTTTTGTGATTTGTATATATTCCATAATATATCTCCTTGTTTAAGGAAAAGCATTGCGGATGCTTAGAAAAATTTCTTTCGAATGACGCGTTTTTCGTGATAGTAAAGGCGCATGATTGTAGAAACGAGTAAGATACCAAACGCTAAAGCTCCCGCAATACTGATTGTAGATAAACCAATATTTAAAGCAGGTATGGCGTTGCCATGAATGGCTTCTAACATTGTTTTATACATCCCAGTTCCTGGTACAAGAGGAATCAGCCCACAAACCAGAAAGGTAGTGACTGGACTTTTGCACTTACGGGCAAGAATTTCAGAAAGAAAGGATAGGGCAATAACCCCAATAAAGTTCGCTAGAATTTCATTGCATCCGTAATAGAGGGAAATTTTGTAACAAACGCCCCCAACGCCACCAACTAAGCCAGCGAGGAATAGATTCTTTCCTTTAATATTAAACAGAAGGCCAAAGCCAAGACTTGCCAAGAAGGCAGACAGGCCCATTTTTATAAATAGTATGCTCATAAAAACCTCACATCCAAAAATATAGAACAAAACCAGCTCCAACAGCTATAGAGATAGCACAAAGAAAGGCATCGGTCGCCCGAGCTAGACCAGAAAGCGTATCACCGGCAATCGTATCGCGAATCGCATTGGTAATAGCTAGACCAGGTACCAGCAACATTAAACTGGAGATCATCATACAATCTACACTTAGACTAGGAAAGAATGTATGGATGAGGATAACTAAGAAGGCTGCGATGGCGGCAGAGAACATCGTGTTTAAGGATGCATTTAAATTATATTTAGCCATGAAACTTGTGGTACAGCGGATGATTAAGCCGACAAAGAAAGAAGCAATCATTTCGGAAACCGTTCCATCAAAGAAAATCGCAAAAGCTCCGGCACCGATACCGCCAAAGAACATGGTAACTAAAAAGTCATAACGTTTTCGATTTTGAATGCGTTCCAATTCTTTTTCTACTTGTTCGACCGTAAAGGGTTGCGAGCACATGGTACGCGATAAGTCATTAATTTGATCAATGCGATCCAAATTGACTTCGGTATTCCGTACGCGTGCAATTCGGGTGTGGGTCTTTCCATCGATGGTCATCGAAAAAGTGATACCGGTTAGGGTGACATAGCTATCAGCATATTGCACCCCTTGCATATTGGTTGCCATACGAACCATTGTCTCTTCTACCCGGCGGACCTCAGCTCCACTTTCTAGAAGTAGGGTACCAACTGTACAAATCGTTTCTAAACATTTTTCTTCATTCATAGACTTGATTATAACATCATAATGCGAATAAAGAATTTAAATGGAAAGAATAAATCCATGTTTCGATTTTTTTGTCTGGTTGCATTTGATGCATGGCCTTCGCATAGGTCATCAATTGGCTTTGATAGCGGTCAATTAATTCTTCTTTTGTGGCTGTATCAGTTTTGTAGTCAACAATCACAATGGAATCATTGTTCCAAATGACTAAATCCATAAAACCATGAATGACTTGTTTTTGATCTTCTAGTATGTAACTGCATTCAAAGGTGTGATCCATTTTCATCCATTGCGCATAAGTAGGGTTATCATTTAACGCAAGTAATTGGTGCAGATCGGTTTCGTTACAGATATAACCTTTCTTTTTGGCAGTAGTCACCACTTCTTTTTCCTGGTAAGGAAAAGCACATTGTCCCATGATTTCATGGAAGATGGTTCCTCTTTGTGCACCTGTATTTTTCTTAAGATCTATTGTTTGCCAGGTTCTCTTTTGTTTCGATTGGCTGGCTGTTTTACTCGCAAAAGAAGTAGGTTCTTTTTCATAATATGGATGTTTGAGACAAATATTTGGCTTATCTTTTGCGTTTGGTCGTTCCAATAAGTCTTTTTTAACAAAGTGTACGGGACTATCAGGATCATTAAAATAGGTATGGAATAACCAAGAAGTATAACTCTCATTTTTTAACAAAGCGGAGGTATTTAAGCTGGACGAATAGGTATCATAGCTTTGTATTGTATCCACAAAAATCAATTCTTTTTCGGCACGGGTTGTCGCAACATAGAATACACGCATTTCTTCATTTAATGCATCATGAAGCTGTTTGGTTTTAAAGGCAATTTCTTCATACGAACGACGATAAACGCTCCCCTTTGCATCCAGTGAGGAAATACATATACCTAAATCACTATCTAAGAAGATATGCGAAGCATCATCTCTATGTTTATCGTCATGTTTACTCAAAATATAGACAACCGGAAATTGTAAACCTTTGGATTGGTGCATGGTTTTAATATGTACAATATCGGCATGAATATCGTATGGATTGGTTTCACTGACAGCATCTTTTTGGGCATCGGCATCTAGTGTAGCCACAAAATCTATCAAAGAATCGAATTTTGTACTTTTCGCATACAATTCATCTAAATTGGTTTTGTTCTGTTGGGTCGTATGGTTAAAGTAAAAATCATTCCATGCGTATAGGTCTTTTAAACAATGACTTGGTTGATTGGTGAATTGTTTCGTTAACGTAAACCAAGGTTCCATGTATGCCTGATCTTTGATACGTTGGAAAAGCGTGTATTCTTTTTCGTCCGAAATCAATTGATCAATGGATACTTGACCAATTGGAGAACATAGAGCAGCCGTAAGGGCGATATCATCCGATGGATTTAAATACGCTTTCAGGCAGGCAAGGATAATTTGTACACAATAATCTTGATAAAAGCCGCCTTTCGCTTGACCAACGCTAGGAATGCCATAGGCTTCCAAAGCCTCCATTAAATCGGAATAATCCTTACGATTTCGCGTTAAGATACAGATATCTTTAAAAGGCGTTCCTTTTTCATGATGTTCCAGGATATCTTGGGCTAATAGATCAATACAATTCTTTTTATGTAAGGCCTCAGCCGACTTAACGGTACTGCATTCTTCTTTGGAGTCATTGTATTCGGTATAAAGAAAACGAATGGGAACCTGTTCGCAATCTTCTTGTCGTTCGGTTCCTACCTGGGCAATATCACTATCTTGAAATTGGGAACCGAGGCAAGAACTATTCATGATCTTTTGGTAGAAGGCATTATTAAAATGGATGATATTTGCGTTAGAACGGAAGTTTTTATCCATATATAAGGTGCATTCTTCGGGATTATTCATATGGTTTTTCATAATCGCAGGATTGGTTTGACGGAATCCATAAATGGATTGTTTGATATCACCAACACGGAATACGCAGCCTTTTTTCGCAAAAGTAGCTATGATGCTTTCTTGCAGCTCGTTGGTATCTTGGAATTCGTCAATTAAAATCGCATCGTATTGATTAGAAATCTCTTCTTGAATGACATCGTTTTGGAGTAATTGATAAGCGAAAAGCTCCATATCCGTAAAATCAATGACTTCCATTTCTCTTTTTTTCAAATCAAATTGTTTCTTTGTCTCTAAAACCAGTTCACAGAATTCTTCTACGATTTTTTGATTGGCTTTGGCATCTTCCTTGAATTCTGACCAGGAAAATAAAACAGATGAAATTTCTGCTTCCAGTTTTTTTAAGTCTTCTTTCGTTTGATCAAAAGCAGCTTTATCCATTGTGCCTTTTTTTGTGGCACACATATATCCACAAGCTCCAATGTAGTTGGTAAAACATTTTCTGAATTGATCAAAGGATTCAGCTTCCTGGCATTTTTTTAAGTATTCCAGTTTAGTTGTGAAAATCGCATCGTTCCAGGTTGCATCGTTGCAGCACTCGATCATGGCTTGGATACGTTCTGAAAAGAAAGTTTTGAACCAGGTCTTTTTCTTATCTATCATTGCTTCCGAATAGAAAGAGTGTAGCCACTTTTCTGGATCTGGTTTCGCCCATGCAGCATTTATGCAATCAGAAACTATAGGCGCAATTGCTTCCAGTTTCTGATTGAAAGTTGTTAGATAACGTTGCAGACAAGGGGTCGCAACCAATTTACACGCTTCTTGGAATCCTTCATTTAAGGCCTGTTCTTTTTGCGCTTCGCTGGCGGTATGGTTTACGGTATCCAACGTTAAAGGGATTTTATAGTAGTAATTTTTCACGATTTTTAAACAAAACTTATCAATGGTAGAAATATCTGCAGTTTCTAAGATAGATAATTGTTTTTGGATGAATTCACTCTTTTCTTCGGCTTGCAGGCGGGTACGCAAACGATCTTTCATTTCGCTGGCGGCATCATTGGTAAAAGTCATTGCCAAAATATGGTCAACCGGAATGTGATCTTTCACAATCAATTGACATAAGCGTTCCACTAATACACGGGTTTTTCCACTACCAGCACTGGCGGAAACAAGGGTATCTTTGCCGCGTACTTCAATGGCTTTTTGTTGATCTATTGTGAAATTCATTCGGCTACCTCCAATCGATTCGGTTTGGTTTCTTCTTTACGTGCATTACGACAAATGCAACGATATGGGCAATATTTACATGCATCTTTTAGATAATTTGGTTGAATTTGACCAGAAAGAATATCTTGGGCAATGGATTGTACGATGGTCTGCCATTCTTCTTTCATCTGGTTGAAAGAAAGATCGCGTTTAGAGGTCTGAAGCATTTTTTCATCCGCATAGATGCTAACATCTTCATAATCTTTCCCATTAAGTTTAGAAAAACTTTTGTTTTGTACATCCTCTAAAGATATTTCTGACCAGTTATCTTTTTTTCTTTTATAGTTGACCTTGATGGCTTCTTGTTTGACCGGCTTTGTCTTTAAGGCAATATAGTAATGCCCCAAAGGAAGCAAAGAACTTTCTTTTTGATAGGCAATCGTATAAGTGGCCAATTGTAGGGAAAGTCCTTGCTTAAATTCAGAATATTTCCATTTTTTTTCACTGCTCTTATAATCAAAGATCATAAAAGAGGTATCGGAAGTATCGATTCGGTCAATATAGCCATGGAAGGAAATAATATAGTCATCCCAAGGTAATTCCATGGTAAATTCTTTTTCTTGTTCGGAAATCTGCATATGCCACTGGTCCTGGAATTTGGCTAAATTGTGGAAAATGGTTTCTAACTGCGTCAACAAAGTCATTTTTTGTTGGGAAATCCAAACCTTTTTACTAGGGAAGGTATTCTCTAGCCAGGCATATTCTGCATTTAGCGTATCTTGCAGAACTTGTTTATCACAGGTCGCAAATTTTTCTCCATATATATTGGTTAATTTTTCTAAGATGGTATGAAGAATAGAACCTCTGGTTCGCAGGTCAGCCCAGCTTTTTTGTTCTTTGAGATGGAGTCCATAGGTTAAATAATAAGACAGGGGACAACGCACAAATTTTTCAAAGCTTGATACTGAACCATGTAATGTGTTCTCTTTTAAATACAAAGCTTTTGCCTGTTGGGCATCAAGACTAAACGAAGGTTGTTGCCAAATGGAAGGATCCTTTACATCTATAAAATAAGATTCTTTTCCTAAAAATTGCTGCATATCTAAACTTTCTTGATAGGCCTCGCCTTGATAATTGGCTTGGGGCATTGTCACAATTAAGTTTTGTACTTGGCCCAAGGTTTCTTCCAAATAAGCTTTTTGTAGCTTGTTTCGGGTATCTAAGGAAGGCAAAGACGTATGCATGATATAGGTTTCATTGAAAATACCAGTTTCTTGGTCTAAAACAGGATACCCATCGGCATGGGCACTACATAAAAAGACATTTGGGCGAAGGGCACATAGCGTGTTTTTATTGCCAATCAAAACCCCGGAAATATCAGAGGCATTTCTTGCCTGATGGAGGCTTTTAATCTGATGTAGAGCAATGCGATAGTTGGGCTTCGATTCTGAGGCATCGATGGCATCACAAAGAATCGTCTGCACTTGTCCAAAAATCTGGATATTATCTTGGGTTGGTGCATTGGCTTCCTGGATGATAGCTGCCATGTCTTCAAGACCAGCCATGGGGTGTTTATCCATCCAGTCTTTTATTTTGGCTTCAGAGTTTAAGACTTTTTGCCAGTCTTTTTCATTCATAAAAGGGTTATCCGAATAAGCAGGATGTACTAGATCCATAGATGGAAAAGCCTCGGGAAATAATGCGAAGTAATCTTCGAAATAAGCATATTTTGCCCCTAAAATTTTCACAAACTGTAAAAAATTCTTTAATGATGGTTCAATCAAATATTGAATAGCTTGCACCCATTGATTCAGAATCGGGTTATTATGGTTTTCTTTAAGCAGAGTATAAGGTATTTTATACGCTTCGAACATTTGTTCCAGGACATAGCTATCCTGGCTATCACAACACGCAATCAAGACATCTTCGGCATTCCATTGTTTTTCCACAATTGTTTGGGCAATCCATTGGGCTTGTTTACGCGGCGTACCTAGGGAAACATAGCTTTGGCGAGTTGATGTTGGTTTGGAGTCCAACCATTTTGCGCCAGCTTGAAGGAGCTGTTCTACCCATAAAGCATCCCATGCCGAATAGGGTGTACGTAAGATATAGACATCCTCTAGAGAGGGAATACTTCCTTCGGATTGACCGAGTTCTAAATCTTTTAACAAGTTTAAGATGACTTTTAAATCTTTCTCTTTTTTCGTGCCAGCTGGCCAAGTACTTTGCGAGAAAGTTTTTGCCAGGCGCATAAAACGAAGACATTCTTCTAAAAAAATCGGATCATCGATACTTTTATAGAAGTCATTGGTGCTTGGTACGTTTTCTAAGGCTTTCTGGACTTGGATGAGATAGCTTGTTTCACTTTCTTCTTTAGGAAAGAAAGTATCCAAAAAAGAAGCAAGGGACAGCACTTGTAAAGATAAATAATGGTCTTGTTGTTTCAGAAGTTCTTGATAAAGAACTAAATGTAAACTGCTTGGAGCAAGGATGGTTCCTTTTTTTGGCATCTTGATCATAAAAATTCCTCCTAAAATAAATATATAGAATAATGTGACATTCTTAATGCATGTTAAGGTAAGTTCTTGAAATTATTTTAGCATATTCGCTTTCCTGACTTGTGGGCAATTGTAGCAAAAAGGATTGCCGATGAATTTGTAAAGAAGTTTACCAAATCAATAAAAGAAGCTGATTATAGCGAATTGCGAAATATTGTAGCCGAAGGTCTACAAAAAGTTAGTGATTCTCTGGCAACAGATTCATCGTCAAAAAAGCGTGAAATTGTTTTATATTCGAAAAAGAAATTGGCAAAATTATCCAGCCATGCTCGTTCGAATAAACGCGGATGGATGTTTGCGTTTGGCTTTGTATTCTTTGTCTTTCTTCAATCCATCACATCCGGACCACATATTGCTCTAGATATCATCCTGGTTATGGGACTGCTTCTCATTTTTGTCTTCCGAATCTATCCATATAAACTTACTGCGGATTCTCTGAATCGCTTTTCGATTTATTATGCATGTTTTGATGGAAAAGAGATAAGCTCTTGGGATGAGTTAACGAGTGCTGTGAATTTGCCATATGATACGGTTTTAAAGGATTTTCAATTTTATATTCAAGAAAAAGTCTTGTTGGAGACGCATTATGATAAAAAGAATGTGTATTTAAGCAATGTTGCTTATCAAAGAAGATCTACGACAGATCTTCCACCTAAACCAAAGCCACAAACGAAGGTACCGGAACAATCGGAAGCCGTCACGAAAACACAGAAGTTTTTGGATCAAATCGAAGCCTATAATAAAGAGATTGATAATCCAGGGGTTTCAGCACAATTGGATTATATGAGATTGATTGTCGTTAAGATTCAAGAGTATATAAAGAAACATCCTGAAGCAGAAGCCAAAACCGAACGTATGACACAGTATTATTTACCGATGACGATGAAGCTGTTGAAGAATTATCAAGATCTAGATGATGATATGGTTTCTGGAAACAATCGGAAACATTCAAAAGAAGAAATTGAAAACGTACTGAAAAAGGTCAATGAAGGTTTTTATGCCTTGTATGATGAACTCTACCAAGATACATCGATGGATATTCATGCAGATATCTCGGTATTAGAAACACTGTTGGCTCAAGATGGTTTGACAGATCAGAAAATGAAAGGTGGCCAAGAAAATGGAAACGAATAAAGGACCAGAATTAACTTTACATCCGGAACAGAAAGAAGAAGAGGTTGTACAAGCACAACCGGTACAAGACCTTAGCGAGGATCTTTCCGTTGATTATAAACAATTTAATGAGGCTGAAATTCAGCAGATTCATGACTTTTCCCAACAGATTGATATTACCGATAATACAATGATCATGCAGTATGGCATCAATGCCCAAAAGAAATTAGCGGATTTTTCCGATTCAACTTTGGAAAAGGTGAAAACCAAAGATTTAGGCGAAGTCGGCGATATGTTGAGTCAGGTCGTTGGCGAGTTGCGTGAATTTGATGGCAATGGTGAGAAAAAAGGTCTTTTTGGTTTGTTTAATAAAGGTAAGAACAAAGTTGAAGGCATGATATCAAAATATGAACAAACGGAAACGAATGTAAATAAAATTGCTGGCATGTTACAAGATCATCAGATTCGTTTATTGAAAGATACATCGATGTTGGATCAATTATTTGATTTGAATAATACCTACTATAAAGAATTATCTATGTATATTGCAGCAGGTAAAGAAAAATTGCATCATGTAAAAAACGAAGAGATTCCTGCTTTGGAACAAAAAGCATTGCATTCAAACTTACCTGAAGATGCGCAAGCTTTAAAAGATATGACAATGTATTACGATCGTTTCGATAAGAAATTACACGATTTAGAGTTAAGTCGTATGATTGCGATTCAAACCGCTCCACAGATTCGTTTGTTGCAAAACAGCAATAATCTAATGATTGAAAAAATTCAGTCTACTTTGGTGAATACGATTCCGTTATGGAAAAATCAGATGGTCATCACTTTGGGTTTGCATCATGCCACGGAAGCAGCCAAGACCCAACAAGCAGTATCGGATATGACCAATGAGTTGTTGAAGAAGAATGCCGATGCCTTGCATTCTGCAACGGTTGAAACCGCAAAAGAATCCAATCGTTCGATTGTGGATATTGAAACCTTGAAACATACCAATGAACAATTGATTCAAACCTTTGATGATGTATTGCAGATTCAAGAACAAGGACGAATCAAACGGCAGGAAGCTGAACAAGAGTTGCGACAAATTGAGAATGAATTGAAACAAAAAATCTTGGAGATTAAACATGACTGAGACCGAACAGACAGTTGCGTTAGCCATTAAAGCTGCAAAAGAAAGAGATATTCATCATATCGTTGTGGCGAGTACGCATGGGGATACACTAGAGTTATTGAAAGATTGTGGCTTACATGTTGTGGGCGTGACAACGGCCTATGATAAGGGTGTTTGTGGTTTATCGGAAGAAAAACGTAAAGCATTTGAGGCTATGGGAATGGATATTGTGACAGCTGGTCATGCATTAAGTGGTGCGGAACGCTCTTTTTCGCGCAAGTATGGTGGCTATGGTCCCACTGAAATTGTTGCCGATACCTTGCGTATGTTTGGCCAAGGTACAAAAGTTTGTGTGGAAATAAGCACAATGGCTTTGGATGCAGGGAAAATTCCTTATCAAGAAAAGGTCCTTGCGATTGCGGACAATGGAAGTGGTGCCAATACGGCGCTTGTCTTAACGCCGGCATCTTCGAATGCACTTTTAGACACGAAAATCTATGAAATACTTTGTAAGGGCTTGTGAGTTTCTGTGAAAAGGCTTATAAATGACCTGTAGGGATTTACGAGAAAAAAAGGGTAGATTATGAATATTCCAGAAATTCTTGTCGCAAATGGCACAGGGTCTTTATTAGTTATATATATGTTTCTTTTGCGTGTTTGCACAAGTGAAACCGATAAATATCGTGCAAAACTCTATGATGCGATGCTTGTCATAACATTGACAGCACAAATCACAGAAACACTGAGCTTTTTATTGGATGGTCACATGTTCTTCGGCTGTCGCTTGCAACGGTGTACAAAGGGAACATAATAAAAAACTTAATAATGGACTGCCAATCTTACACAAAGTACCGCCCAAACGAGACTACGGGCGGTATTTTTGTATCATGGCGGAGAAAGGAGGAACTTCCCACGGGGGCTTGACTGAAAAGTTGAGCCTCTTTTTTCATGCCAAAAAACAGGAGGTAAATGCTTATGGCAGATGATAAAACCACAAAAACGCCGGAACAGCCGGTAACGGATAGCGGGCCGGGCAAGGAAACGCCTCCCGCTCCCCCAAAAGAGCCGGAGAAGGTTTCCGTTTCTCCGGAGCCGGAAAAAAAGACGGAACCGGAGGTAAAGAACCCGCAGGTTTCCGTCTATAACTTCGCTGAAATTATGAAGGAAAAGAAGGTCGAGGAACGGGCGGCAGCTCCCAGCGGGGAAAAGCCTGCCCCGGCAAAAACGGAAAAGCAGCCGGAGGCTCCGAAGAAAGCGGAGGAAAAACCCAAAGAGCCGGAACAGCCGAAGCGCCGGGGCCGTCCCCCGAAAGCAGATAAGGACAAGGCCGCAACCCCGAAGCCCGAAGCTCCCGCACAGAAACCGGAAAATGCGGTCAAAAAGGAACCGGAGAAAAAAACGGCGCCAACGGTACAGGCCGCTCCCGCTCCGAAGGAACCCGAAAAACCGAAGGATGCACCACGCCGGGGCAAGGAACAGATCGTCTATATCAAGCTGAACGAGCTTCACGCCTTCAAGAACCATCCCTTTGAGGTTCGGGATGATGAAGAAATGCGGGCTATGGTGTCCAGCGTCAAGGACAAGGGCGTGACCCAGCCCGCTATCGTCCGTCCCCGTGAGGATGGCGGCTATGAGATCGTGTCCGGCCACCGCCGCCAGAAGGCCAGCGAACTTGCCGGATATGCGGATATGCCCTGTATTGTTCGCAATCTGACGGACGATGAAGCCATCACGCAGATGGTGGAGGACAATCTCAACCAGCGTGAAGAAATCCTCCCCAGTGAGCGGGCCAAAGCCTTGAAAATGCAGCTTGAGGCCATCAAGCACCAGGGTTCCCGCACTTCGGGCCAGATTGACCCGAAGGACGCAGGAAAACGCTCCAACGAAATTGTAGCCGAGCGCAATAAGATGGCGGTCAAGCAGGTGCAGCGGTATATCCGGCTCAATGAGCTGGTTCCCGACCTGATGAAGCTGATGGATGAAAAAAAGCTGGGCTTTACTACGGCGGTGGAGCTTTCCTATATCGGCAAGAAGAACCAGAACTATATCGCCGTCGCCATTGACAGCCAGCAGTCCTCGCCTTCACAGGCGCAGGCAAAGCGTATGCGTGAGCTGGACGAAAAGAAGCTGCTCAACGGGGATGTGATCGACGGCATTATGATGGAGGACAAAAAGGAGGTAGACAAAGTGATTTTGACAGGTGCGGAACTGAGCAAGTATTTCGGCAAGGAAACTACGCCGAGGGAAATGAAGGACCAGATCATCAAGCTGCTGGACGACTGGAAGGGTCAGCAGAAGGAACATGAAAAGCCGGAGAAGAAAACCGAACAGGAAAAGTAAGCCCAAACTTCGGGTCAGCATGGCCCGAGGATTGCGGGGCTCTGCCCCGCGCCCCGAAGCTCTGGAGATATAAATTATTCCCCGTCGCCAGTTATTCCGTAGCATAGCCGGGAAAATCAGTCAAGGGCAGCGCCGCCGCAGGCGGTGCCAGAGGCACCCTTGACGGATTTCTCCCGGTTATGCTTTTTCCCGGTCAAGCGACGGGGATATAAATTCTCCAGAGCCGTTCCCCTTCCCGGGGGAAGGGGCGGAGGGGTTGGGCGAACTCTTGCTTTTCCCTAAACCAAAACAGAAATGGAGGCTCAACCAATGAAACGACCTTTAGCATACCTGACCGCCGCATGGAGCGGCGAGCCGGATGTTGATATGGAGCTGGCGGCCCACTACTGCCGTCTTGCTTATGAGGCGGGCTTTTCCCCGATCTGCCCGCTCTTGTATCTGCCGCTGTTTTTGAATGACAGCGTTCCCGAGGAACACAAGGCTGGGATTGATATGCGCCGGGATATGCTGCGGCGCTCCCACACCCTGATTGTCTGCGGCAGCGCTGTGGACGAGGATGTAAAAAATGATATTGCGGTTGCCGGGCGGCTGGGCATTGCGGCGACCACACTGGAAGGGGTGCTTGCCGTGAAGGGACACGGCACCCCGGGCCATGCCGGACATTAAGCTGGGAAGCCTTTTCGACGGGATTGGCGTGTTCCCTCTGGCTGCTTCCCGGTGCGGTATCCGTCCGGTATGGGCCAGTGAGATTGAAAAAGCGCCCATCTCCATAACCAAAAGGCACTTTCCCGACATGGTGCATTTGGGGGATATTACGAAGGTGGACGGCGGGAAAATCCCGCCGGTTCATGTAATTACCTTCGGTTCCCCCTGTCAGAACCTTTCTCTGATCGGCAACCGCTCCGGACTTGCCGGGGCAAAATCAAGCCTGTTCTATCAGGCGTTTCGTATCATACAGGAAATGAGGGATGCTACTGATAACCTATATCCAGCTATCGCTGTTTGGGAAAACGTCATGGGAGCGTTTTCTACAAATGACCGGATGGACTTTAGAGCCGTCTTATCCGCCTTCTCGGACACCGAAGTTCCAATGCCTCCTTCGGGAAGATGGGGAAACGCCGGAATGGTGCGAGGGGGAACGCCTGATGTGTGCTGGCGACTCATGGACGCCCAGTATTGGGCAGGCTCCCGAAGGCTGGCACGAAGGCAGCGGATTTTCGTCGTGGCGGATTTTGGAGGCAGACGTGCCGCAGACATACTATTTAAGCCCCGTCCAATGCTCCCACTTCCTCCGCCTTGCGGAGAGGGCGGGTGGGCCGCCGCCGAAGGAGATCGAACAGCTTCTTTTGAAACAGGGCGGCAGATACCAGTCATCCACCCCTTTCAGTGCTTCCGTATGCGGGGAGCGGCAAAAAGGCAGGAAGAAACGGCCTTCCGAAACAGCTTCGGATTACCAACTGACCCTTTTCCCACTCTTTTAGCCAGTGATGTAACGCCCTTTGCCTTCTGGTATGAGGGCGACCCGAAGGGCGGCTGTATCCGTTTTCTGACGGAAACGGAAAGCGAACGGCTGATGGGGCTGCCAGAGGGCTGGACAAAGTACGGGGCGGACGGCGTGGAGATCCGGCCTCTGCAACGCTACAAGGCACTGGGAAACGCGATTGCCCTCCCTTGCGCCGATTACATTATGGCCGGGATTTATGAGGTGCTGGCTGACCGGGCCGGAAAGGAGGAATGAGCCCATGTTTGAAGCCTATATAACCAATACAGCCCTATACCCCTTAATGGGGATTGAGGTAGGGACAACGGTACATTTCCCCATGACGACACAGGAGTTGCAGGCCGCCCTTGCCAAAATCGGGATAGACGGGAAACGGTACAGCGAAGTGTTCTTTACCAGCTTTGACAGTGATGTGCTGGGGCTCTACGATTATCTCTACGAATGTGAGAACATCGACGAGCTGAACGAGCTGGGCCACGCCCTGCTGGAAGTACGGGATAAGGGCGGACTGGAAACCTTTGAAGCCGCTCTTGTCTTGGGAAACCACACAAGGAGCGTGAAGGATTTGATAAACCTGACGCAGAACCTTGACCTTTACCGCTTTTACCCGGATATTTCCGATGATGAAGGGCTGGGCCGTCTTTACGCCGACGAGCTTGGGACTATCGACATACCGGAGCACATTCAGAACTACTTCGATTATGAGGCATACGGGCAGGATGTGCGTATCAACGAGGGCGGCGTATTCGCTCCCGGTGGGTATGTGTCGGCAGTCCCGGAGGGCTTCAAGGAGTATTACCACGGGCCGCAGGACATTCCGCCGGAACACCGGATATTTGCCTATCCTGAAAAGGCCGAGCCTGTCCACTCCATTCTCGCTACACTCAAACGGTTTCAAGAAGCCCCACCCGCTCCGAAAAAGGACAAGGCGGGGCCTTCTCATGAAGAACGGTAAGACTTCGGGCCAGCATGGCCCGAAGCATAAAGGAGGTGCATACCATCAACTATTACCCTATCAATGAAGGAGCCGCCCGCCGGGCAAAAGAAATGAACAGCTTTTCCGACTACAAGGAAGGGAGCGCAACGGCGGAATACCGGGCAATGGTGGACAAGGCCGCCGCCATAGCGGAAAAGCAGAAATCCCGGGTGGACCCCATGTACCATGAGAAGATCGACCATCTGTTAGACACCTACGCCCGCAAGCTGGCCGAAAACATGAACCAAGGCTTTGCCATTGACGCGAGGGTTCCCTCTGTGCTGATCGCCGGGCCTTCCAATTTCCCGGTGGGAAAGAAGGAAAAACAGAACCGGGCGCGGGACAGCAACATGGAGGAATGGCGGCATATTCAAGGGCTGCTGGATAAGATACGCAGCACCGGCATGGGCGGGATCAGCGCCGATGACCCGGCAGCGATTGAAAAGCTCCAGAAGAAGCTGGACGGGCTGGAACGCTCCCAGCTCATTATGAAGGAGGTCAACGCCTATTACCGCAAGCATGGCAAGCTGGACGGCTGTGCGCTGCTGTCGCCGGACCAGATTGAAAAGCTGAAAGCAAGCATGGCGTCAAGTTGGCGAAGCGACCCGAGGCCCTTTGAAAGTTACCAGCTAACCAACAACAATGCGGAGATCCGCCGGGTAAAGGCCCGTATCGAACAGCTTTCCAAACAGGCACAGCAGGAATTTTCCGGCTGGGAGTTCGATGGGGGTCGTGTGGAAATGAACCGGGAGGACAACCGCTTGCAGGTGTTCTTTGACGGAAAGCCTGACGCGGACACCCGGGCCGAGCTGAAAAGCAGCGGCTTTCGTTGGGCTCCCAGCGTGGGCGCATGGCAGAGGCAGCTCACGGACAACGCCATCCGGGCGGCTGACCGTCTGGAATGTATCAAGCCGCTGTCCGGCGAAAAGCCCTCTCAACTTCAAAAGAAGCCCTCTATCTTGCAGACCATGCGGGAACAGGACGAAAAAGTCCAGACGGAGCCGGAAAAGAAAGCTCCGTCCGGCAGAGATGCCGAGCGGTAAGCCTCGGGCCACATTGGCCCGAGGTTTTCTGTTCCCCGAGATTGTACGGGGGCCTCCCGGATAGCGGGAACCCCGACGGAAAGGAGGTTTTATGCAGGAAGAAGTAAACCAAAAAACGGTTGCCCTTTCGATCAGGACAACGAAGCTCACAGGAAAAGTGCTGGCTGCCGCTCTTGGCAAGGTGGTTCGGGCGCTGCAAAAGCACCACCAGAAGGCGCTGACCCCGCAGGGACGCCAGAGCGTGAAAAAGCTGATGAACCACTATGGCGGCAAAAGTGCCATGCCCTATGTGGGAGCTCCAAAGGATTTTGACCGGATCGCGAAGGAGTTCCATGTGGACTACGCTTTCCATAAAGTGAGCCCCGGTCATTACCTGCTGTTTTTCAAAGCCAATCAGGCGGACGCTATCACGGCGGCCTTCCAGAAGTACAGCGCAAAGGTGCTGAACAAAGAGCAGGACAAGGCTTCCATCCTCGGTCAGCTTCGGAAATTCACGGAGCAAATCAGGACGCAGGCAAAGGAAAAGCAGCGGACCAGAGAGGCGGTGAAGGACGGACGTTGAGTGACAAGATCAGAAAATATGTGCTCCCAAACCTGCCGTACCTCTTTGTGTTCTGGTTTTTCTCCAAAATCGGGACGGCCTACCGGATCGCCCCCGGCACAGACTTCGGGACAAAGCTCATGGGGATGCTTGATACCTTCCCCAAAGCCTTTGAAACCTACTGGCCTGGGCTGGGAGGTATTGACCTGCTGGTGGGCCTTGCCGGTGCGGCTGGGATGTATCTGCTGATACAGTCAAAGATCAGGCAGGCGAAAAAATTCCGGCGGGATGCGGAGTACGGCACCGCCCGCTTTGGAACAAAGGAAGATATAAAGCCATTTGTTGACCCTAAATTTCAGAACAATGTCATTCTGACCGGGACGGAGTTCCTTACCATGAACACCCGTCCGAAGATACCCGCCAATGCCCGGAACCTAAACGCCTGTGTCATCGGATCGTCCGGCTCGGGAAAGACAAGGTTCTGGTTGACCCCGCAGCTCCTTCAAGCCCATTCCTCGTATGTGGTGGTAGACCCGAAGGGCGGCACTCTCGACCAGTGCGGGCGGTTTCTGCAACGGGAGAAATACAGGGTGCGGGTGTTCAACAGTATCGACTTTTCAAAATCCATGCACTACAATCCGCTGGCCTATATCAAGACAGAAAGCGATGTTTTGAAATTTGTTACCGCCCTGATTGCCAACACCAAAGGCGACGGCAAGGAGGGCGACGAGTTCTGGACAAAAGCAGAAACCCTCTTGTACTGCGCCCTTGTGTCCTACATCGTCTTTGAGGGGCCGGAGGAAGAACGCAACATGAATACGCTGGTGGAAATGATAAACAGCATGGAAGTCCGGGAGGATGACGAAACCTTCAAAAACGCGGTGGACTATATGTTTGACGGGCTGGAACACCGCAGCCCCCAGCACTTCGCCGTGAGGCAGTATAAAAAATACAAGCTCGCCAGCGGCAAGACAGCCAAAAGCATTTTGATTTCCTGCGGTGCAAGACTGGCTCCCTTTGATATTCCCCAACTTCGGGAGATCATGTCTTATGACGAACTGGAGCTGGATAAGCTGGGGGATGAAAAATCAGCGCTGTTCTTTCTTATCAGCGACACGGACACCACCTACAACTTTTTGGTTGCCCTCGCTTTTTCGCAGATGTTCAACCTTCTGTGTGAACGGGCTGACAACACCTATGGCGGGCGTCTGCCCTATCATGTGCGGGTGCTGTGGGACGAGGCTGCCAACACCGGGCAGGTGCCGGGGCTGGAAAAGATTGTGGCCGTCATCCGCTCCCGTGAGATCAGCCTGACGCTTTTTTATCAGGCAATGAGCCAGTGCAAGGCATTGTACAAAGACCATTCCGAAACCATCATGGGCAACATGGACAGTATCGTATTCCTCGGAGGCCGGGAGGCTTCCACCCTAAAGGATATTTCGGAAAACTGGCTGGGCAAGGCCACCATCTCTATGCAGACCGAGGGCCGAAGCCGTGGACAGTCTGAAAGTTACAGCCAGAATATGCAGCGGCTTGGCCGGGAACTGATGACCACCAGCGAGATCACCACCATGCCCGGGGATAAATGTATCTTGCAGCTTAGGGGGCTCCCGCCCTTCCTGTCCCCGAAGTATGACTTGAAAAAGCACCCGAATTACAAGTACACAGCCGAATTTGATAAAAAGAAAAACGCCTTCCGCTTGGAAAGCCTGTTCCGCCACCGGCCATTGAGACTAAAGCCGGAGGACGAATACACGGTGTACGAAGTGGACGGCTCCGACACGGACGAAGAAGCTGACCTGTTGAACTTCGATGATCTGGACAGCGACGAGTTTGTGTAACTTCGGGCCATGATGACCCGAAGCGCCGCCGATGTGGGCGGCTTTTTTTGTACCCAAAACCATCAAACAAACAAAATGGAGGAACGTATATGGAATTTTTCAATCAGGCAATCGACATTCTTAAAATTCTGGTCATGGCTCTTGGCGCCGGTCTGGCGGTGTGGGGCGTCATCAACCTTCTGGAAGGTTACGGGTCGGACAACCCTGCGGCAAAATCACAGGGCATTAAGCAGCTCATGGCTGGCGGCGGTGTCGTTCTGATCGGCCTTCAGCTTATCCCTCTGCTGTCCGGCCTGTTCAGCTAAGTGTCACCCGTTGTCCCTTTTTCCAGAAAAGGAGCTGATGTATGGACTTTATCATCGACGCAATCGTTGAATGGCTGAAAGGTCTGCTCGTCGATGGTATCATGGGAAATCTGGACGGCCTTTTCGATAACGTCAATCAGAGCGTTGGCGAGATCGCCACACAGGTAGGCACGACCCCGGCGGACTGGAACGCCGGGGTCTTTTCCATGATACGACAGATCTCCGAAACTGCCATTCTGCCAATCGCCGGGGTCATCCTCACTTTTGTTATGACCTATGAACTGATACAGATGCTCATAGAACGCAACAACCTCCATGAAGTTGACACATGGATGTTTTTTAAGTGGGTGTTCAAAACCTTTGTGGCTGTGATGATCCTGACGAATACCTTCAATATCGTGCTGGCGGTCTTTGATGTGAGCCAGTATGTGATCCAGCAGTCAGCGGGCATTATCCAGAACGGGACAGAAATCACGCCGGATGTGCTGGACAGTCTGCGGACAGAGCTTGAGGCGATGGAGTTAGGCCCTCTGTTCGGACTCTGGCTCCAGTCCTTCCTGATCCAGCTTACCATGATTGCCTTAAACATCGTGATTTTCGTCATCGTATATGGCCGTATGATTGAAATTTATTTACTCACAAGTTTAGCGCCTATCCCGTTTGCCACAGTCCCCAACAGGGAAACCGGACACATGGGGCAGAACTATTTCCGCTCCCTCTTTGCGGTGGGCTTTCAAGGTCTATTGATCTTAGTCTGTGTTGCCATCTATGCGGTGCTGATCCAGAGTATCGCCGCCGACGGCGACCCCATCGGGGCGATCTGGGGATGCGTGGGATATACGGTGTTGCTGTGTTTTACCCTGTTCAAAACGGGCAGCCTTGCAAAATCCATCTTCGGCTGCCATTAAGAGACTTCGGGCCATGCTGACCCGAAGCGGAAAGGAGGCGGTATGCCCCGGCGTTACAAACAGGGTGCGGACGGACAGCCGCACCCGGCTTTCTACGGAAAGCTCTCCGAAGAATTTTCTAAAGCAGACACCATGCGCTTTATGGTGGAAACCGATCTGAAACTGTCCGGGTGCGTATCGGCGGACACGCTGGCGGCACTCCGGGCGGAAGGCTATGACTACAAGGACGGGAACCTTGTTCCCGCCGGAAAGGAGGAAACCATGCAGGAAAAGGTTGCAAACACCACCCCGGCCGCACCGTTGAAGCTGGATGTAAGCGTGCGGGTCATCGAACCTGTGAAAAACCTCATGGGCTTTGCCAGCGTGAAATTCAATGACTGCTTTGTGGTGGAAAATCTGAAAATCGTACAGGGCAGCAAGGGGCTCTTTCTTGGGATGCCCAGCCAGCCAGACGGCAAAGGCGGCTACCGGGATATGGCCTACCCTGTCACAAAGGAGTTCCGGGAACAGCTCAATACCGCTGTTCTGCAAGCCTATGAGGCAAAGCTGGAACAGATGGCGGAGCGCGGCTCTGTGGGGCGTGCGTCCATCAGCGACCAGCTCAAAGCCGGGAAAGCGGCTGCCGAACAGGCAAAGGCAGAACGGCCTCCGAAGGAAAAGCCCAGCCGCAGCGCAGAGCGTTGACCTCGGGCCATGCTGGCCCGAAGCAGAAAGGAGGCGGGAACCATGCCACGCAAACGGACGGGCTATGACGCGGCCTGCTATTACGACGGAAAACTGCTGGGCCGCTGTACCAAAGCGGACAGCGACGCCTATACCCTGTTGATGAACGCCTGCGGCGGGGAGGCCGCCCGGGTCCTGCGGGAATATGCCTATTTTTCCCCGGAACTGAAAGCCATCTTAGAAAAGGCGGCGCTCATGCAGGCGGACCGGAGCCGGACGGGCGGAATGTTCCATGCGCCGAAAAGTTCCCCGTGGGGCGAGGTGCAGAGCTGTGAAACCCTCTGTCCGGGGGTGTTTCTGGTGTCTACCGCCAGCCACGGCGGAACGATGGTGGCAAATGAGGTAGCCGCCGTCCTCTCCCCAGCGGCGAAAAAGTGCGGCTTCAAGGATAAGGGCTATATCTGCTATGAGGAGGACGCACAGGAAAGTGTGGTGCTCCGGGAGCTGCTGGACAAAAAACTGTGGAACATCCCTGACCGCATTAAGGACAAAGGACAGTTTGAAGAAAAGCTCAATCAGTCCATCCGGCAGTATAACCCCGAATACTGGCGGGCAAGGCAGAGCGGACGAGAAGCCGTCGAAGCTGCCCGCAGCACAGCCCCGGCCAAAGAAGCCGCAAGATAACCTCGGGCCATGCTGGCCCGAAGCAGTAAAGGAGGTGTACCAAAATGGCCTATGTGCCAGTACCAAAAGACCTTTCCAAAATCAAGACAAAGCTGGCCTTCAACCTAACGAAGCGCCAGCTTGTTTGTTTTTCCAGCGCGGCGGCGGTGGGCCTCCCGGCTTACCTGTTTTCCCGTGGCAGTATCGGGAACAGTGCCGCCATGTTCCTGATGATCGGCCTCATGCTCCCGTTCTTCTTTCTGGCTATGTATGAACGAGACGGTCTGCCGCTGGAAAAAGTGCTGAAAAACATCATCCGCACCCGGTTCCTCTATCCCCGTGTGCGGCCTTACAAAACCGAAAACTTCTATGCGCTGCTTAGCGCCAGAAAGGAGGCGCAGCCGATTGCGAAACAGCAGAAGGGCCGGAAAGCCCGCAGGCAAAAAGCCTGAAAAGCAGAGCCTTCTCGGCCTGTTCACAAAGGGAAAGAACATTCCCACCACCGCCCAGCAGACCCTCCCTTACCGGGAAATGTACCGGGACGGGGTGTGCCGGGTAGCGGACCGCTATTACACCAAGACCATTGAATACGAGGACATCAACTACCAGCTCGCACAGTCCGAAGATCAGGCGGCCATCTTTGACGGGTGGAGCGCCTGCCTCAACTACTTTGATAGCAGCCTTCCGTTCCAGCTTTCCTTCCTCAACCACCGGAGCCGCCCGGGCAGCCGGTACAGCGTGAACATCCCCATGCAGGACGATGATTACAACAGCGTCCGGTGTGAGTATGTGGAAATGCTGGAAAACCAGATCGCCAAAAGCAACAACGGCATTGTCCGCACAAAGCTCCTGACCTTCGGCGTGAATGTGGACGACCTTTCCACCGCCAGGGCAAGGCTGGAACGTGTAGAGGCGGACATTTGCGGGAACTTCAAAAAGCTGGGCGTCAAGTGCCGATCCCTTTCGGGGCTGGAACGGCTGGAGCTTCTTCACGGGCAGCTCCACCCCGGCAGCGGCTCCCCCTTCCGGTTTTCATGGGATATGATCCCCAAAACCGGGCTTTCCACCAAAGACTTTATCGCCCCGGACAGTTTCGATTTCCGTTTCAGCCGACTGTTCCGGGTGGGGACGACCTGGGGCGCTGCCTCCTACTTGCAGATTTTGGCCTCGGAGCTCTCGGACAAGCTGCTGGCGGAGCTTTTGGAAATGGATGCGGAAATGACCATCACCCTCCATATCCAGACCGTCGATCAGGCCGCTGCCGTAAAATCCATCAAGGCCAAAGTCTCCGACATTGACAAGATGAAGGTGGAGGAACAGAAGAAAGCCGCCCGGGCTGGGTATGACATGGACATACTCCCGCCCGACCTTGTGACGTACAGCAACGACGCAAAGACTCTCTTGGAAGATTTGCAGAGCCGGAACGAGCGAATGTTCCTGCTGACCTTCCTTGTAGTGAACATGGCCCCGACCCGCCGGGAGCTGGACAACGACCTGTTCACGGTATCTGG
Organism: Firmicutes bacterium AM41-11; assembly: GCA_003480165.1. Taxonomy (GTDB): domain Bacteria; phylum Bacillota_I; class Bacilli_A; order Erysipelotrichales; family Erysipelotrichaceae; genus Absicoccus. The sequence goes on from QUIQ01000008.1 coordinate 45,660, forward strand.
TATCGTCCAGAAATACAACTGCACCTTGAAGCGGCTGGACTTCCAGCAGGAGGATGGTTTTCTTTCCAGCCTTCCGCTTGGCCATAACGGCATTGAGATCAAGCGCGGCATGACGACCAGCTCCACGGCCATTTTCGTTCCCTTTATGACGCAGGAGCTCCGCATGGATGGCGAAGCCGTCTATTACGGGCTCAACGCACTTTCCCATAACGTCATCATGGCAAACCGGAAAAAGCTCAAAAACCCCAACGGCCTGTTCCTCGGCGTGCCGGGCTCCGGCAAATCCTTTGCCGCAAAGCGGGAGCTTGTGAACGTGTTCCTTGCCACCCGTGACCGGATCATTGTGGTGGACCCGATGGGCGAATACTCGCCCCTTATCAAGCGGCTGGGCGGACAGGTCATCGAGATCGCCCCGGACAGCCCCCACCACATCAATCCGATGGACATTGACCTGAGCTTTGACGAGGAAAACCCGATGGCGCTGAAAGCCGACTTTATCCTGTCGCTGATGGAGCTGATCGTTGGCGGCAAGGATGGCTTGCAGCCGGTGGAGCGGACCGTCATTGACCGCTGTGTACGCCAGATGTACCGGGAACATTTGCAGGACCCGGAAACAAGCAAAATGCCGACCCTCCAAACCCTGTATGACCTGCTCTGTTCCCAGCCGGAGGGCGAGGCGGTACGGCTGGCAACTGCCCTTGAAATCTATGTGTCGGGTTCCCTTAACGTGTTCAACCATGAAACCAATGTGGACTTAAACCGCCGTCTGGTATGCCTTGACTTGAAAAAGCTGGGGGCCGGGCTTCGGACGATTGCCATGCTCATTATGCAGGACTTGGTAAACTCGCAGGTGTCTATGAATTTCCTGCGTGGTATCGCTACATGGTGCTACTTCGACGAGTTCCATGTGCTGCTCCGTGACCGGCTGACGGCAAGCTACTGTGTGGCGATCTGGAAAATGCTGCGAAAAAAAGGGTGCGTTCCCAGTGCTTTAACGCAGAACGTGAAGGATTTTCTGGCAAGCCCGGAGATTGAGAACATCTTTGAAAACTCGGACTTCCTTGTGCTTCTCTCGCAGGCACAGGGCGACCGGCAGATTTTAGCCAAACAGCTTGGGATCAGCCCCCACCAGCTTTCCTATGTGACCCATACCAATTCCGGCGAAGGGTTGCTGTTCTTCGGGAATACCACCATCCCGTTTGTTGACCGCTTCCCGCAGAATACCGAGCTGTACGCCATTATGACCACCCGCCCGGAGGACAAAAAACAGGAAATGAACCGGGCATAACACACTTCGGGCCATGATGGCCCGAGGTTTGGAAAGGAGGGATACATCATCGGAAAGAAACCGGACAAACGGAATTTTCAAAGGCCGGGGCCGACGGAGGATACCGGGGGCAATCGCCCCGGACCGGCTGAACGGGAAGGGCCTTCCCCCGCACCATCCCGACGCCTGCGGTTTGAGGACGAGGATACCGGGCAGGACAGTCCTTCGGGTCACGATGGCCCGAAGTCCAAAAGCGGCAAGTTTCAAGAGGACAGCCGCAAAAGCCGTCCCTCTGACCGCATGAGGCAGGAGGATGAAGCGGACGGGCCGCAGGATACCGGCAAGGCACAGGAGCCGGAGGACTCCGCCGAGAAGGCCGGGAGCAAAAAGGATAAGTACCAGAAAGCACAGGCAAAAGCGGAACACGCCGGGGAAAAGCTGGGAAAGGCCCGGGAGAAACTGGACAAGACCGAGGCAAAACGGGCAGCGAAGAAACCACCGGGGCTTGCAAAAAAGGCAGTCCGGGGAGCCCGTACAGAAGCATGGTTCTATGTCCACAACAAGATACACGAAGTTGAGCATGAAAATGTGGGTGTGGAAGGAGCCCATAAGTCGGAACTTGTGGCCGAGGCCGGAGCCCGGAAACTGACCCGGTATGCCAAACGGAGATACCGGGAACACCCGGCCCGGAAGGTGGCAAAGTGGGAACGGAAGGACATAAAAGCCCGGGCCAATGTGGATTTTCAAAAGATGGCCTCCGATCACCCGGAGCTTGCCAGCAATCCGCTTTCCCGTGTGCAGCAGAAATGGAAACTGAAACGCCGGTATTCCAAAGAAGCAAAGGCGGCTGCAAAACAGGGCGCAAAGGCCGCAAAGAAAACCGCTGCCGCTTCGGGAACTGCGACCCGTCGGGCGGCGCAGTTTGTGACCCGTCATCCCGTGGCGGTGCTGGTCCTGCTCCTGCTGTTGCTGCTCTGTTTTCTTGTGTCGGCGGTAAGTTCCATCTTCCCCACGCTTGGCAGCGGCCTCGCCAATGCGTTATCCGGCACCTCCTACGCCTCGGAGGATACGGACCTGCTGGGGGTGGACGAGGACTACACAGCGCTGGAAAACGAGCTGGCGCAGACGGTAGCGAACATCGAAAGCACCCATCCCGGCTATGACGAGTACCGCTATTCCGTGGACGAGATCGGCCATAACCCCTATGAGCTGGCGTCCTATCTCTCGGCAAAGTACCATGTGTATTTCCGTGAACAGGTGCAGGACGAGCTGCGGGAGATTTTCGAGGCACAGTATGAACTGACCTTGACGGAGGAAGTCGAGATACGCTACCGCACCGAAACCAGCACCGACCCGGAGACCGGGGAAACCACCACCGAGGAAGTTCCCTATGAGTATTACATTCTCAATGTGACCCTCACAAACAAGACGCTGCCTGCCGTGATCCTGCCGAGGCTTAACGAACAGCAGCGGGAAATCTACACCGTTATGCAGCAGCTCAAAGGCAACAAACCCTATCTGTGGGAAGGGATTTACAACGGTGGCGAAGATACCGGCCCCAGCTATGAGATACCCGGCGAGGCGCTGGATGACCCGGCTTTTGCGGCGCTCATGGAAGAAGCCACAAAGTACATCGGCTGGCCCTATGTGTGGGGCGGCTCCAGCCCGTCCACCTCCTTTGACTGTTCGGGCTTTGTCTGCTGGGTGTACACGGCCAGCGGCGTCCACAACCTGCCCCGTACCACGGCGCAGGGCATTTACAACCAGTGTGCTATCATTTCTCCCTCCGAGGCAAAGCCCGGCGACATTATCTTTTTCACGGGAACCTATGACAGCCCCGGCCCTGTATCCCATGTGGGGATTTATGTGGGCGACGGGATGATGCTCCATTGTGGTTCGCCCATCCAATACGCAAACATCAATTCAAGCTACTGGCAGACACATTTCTATGCCTTCGGGCGTTTGTGAGCCAGAGGAAAGGAGTCCTTGCATGAACAAAATCGACAAGCTCGATAAGGAACTGGAAAAAGCCCGGGAGAAGGCCGCCGAATGGCAGGCCAAAATCCGGGAGCTGGAAAAGCAGAAACAGGAGGAAGAAAACAGCCAGATCGTGCAGGCGGTGCGCTCCCTCAAACTGACGCCCGCCCAGCTTATGGCTTTTCTGAATGACCCCAAAAACAGCCTTACCGCTTCGGGCCATACTGACCCGAAGCCGGAGGCACCCGAAAAGGAGGACACGGCCCATGAAGAAAACTAAATTTCGCAGGCTGGCGGCGATGGCTGCCAGCCTTTTGTGTTGCCTGATCTTTACAGTCCCGGCTTATGCACAGAGCAGCGAGCCGCAGCCGGAGACAGCTCCCTCCCCGGCAGAAACCGAAGCAGAGCCGGAAACCCAGAACCCCTTTACCCCGGACGGGACGGGAACCGTGGTGGACAACGCCACCGACGAGGATGGAAAGGAGTTCTACACCATCACCACAGCAGACGAGAGCGTGTTTTATCTGGTGATCGACAAACAGAAAACCAGCGAGAACGTCTATTTTCTCAATACCGTTACCACAGACGACCTTCTGCCTCTTGCTGAACAGGGTAAGGAACCGCCCAAAGAAGTGACCCCGGAGCCAGAGCCAAAGCCCACCGAACCGGTGGAGGAAGTACCGGAACCCGAGCCGGAGAAAAAGGACAGCCCCCTTCTCTCTCTGCTCCTGATCGGTGCGGTGGTGCTGGCCGGCGGTGGGATTGGTTACTATTTCAAGATTTACAAGCCGAAGCATGAGGCCCCGGATTTGGAAGATGATTACTGCGAATATGAGGACGGGGAGCTGGAGGAGATCGCAGAGGAACCCGAGGACGAAGATACCCCGCCGTGGGAGGAAGATACGGAGGAATGAGAATGAATTTTACAAGCAGCCCTTTTGAACGAATGATGAAGGAAGTACCGCACCCCGGCTGGGACAATGACGACCCTTGTAAGGGATGCCGTTATTACAAGGAGTGCAAAGGAAAGAAAAAACAGTGCCGGAAGAAGTTCCGGGCGCTGATCGTGGAGCCCCGCCCTTCGGGCCATCGTGGCCCGAAGTCTTAAATGGACGCCCGGGAGCTGACCCGTGACGAGAAGAAAAAAATCCGTTCTCTGGTCACGGGGATGTGCGCCAACTATGACCGGGAAAGCGGCCTGTGCCTTCCTCTGGACTGTGCCTGCTATATGCTGCACAAGTGCTGGACAGGGGCGTACTGCCGTTATTTCCGTGAGGCTGTCCTGCCCCTTGACCCGGAGCTTCAAGCGGCGCTGACAACGGAAGGCATCTCCCCGGAGCTGCGGGCCTGTGCGGTCTGCGGAAAGGCATTTCTGCCCGAGGGGCGTCAAGCCTACTGTTCCGACGCCTGCAAAGCCGAAGGGAACCGCCGGAAAAGCCGGGAACGCATGAGGAAAATGCGGGAGAAAAGGCCGGGCGGCTGTTACGATTTGCCGCCTCCAAAGGCTTGACATTCCGGGCTTTTTGGAGGGTGTTTCCGGGGTGGGAATATCTTATTACATTCCTCCCCGGTCTGCCCTCTTATTTCGTAACATCCAGCACTTCGGGTCATGTTGGCCCGAGGCACAGAAAGGAGGGATCTCTTGGAGACAGTACAAGGATATGTGATTTTGAAAGCTGCCACCTTTGAAACCGGACACGGCTTTGCGCTGGGGCATAATCCGGGAGCGCCGAGCCCCTTTGTGACCTGGCAGTTTACCGAGGGGGAAAACGGCCATCGGGATTACTACTGGGGCCGCTATGGAACCAGTCAAGCGTGGGCGCAGCGGGACTTTGACCGCCGGGTGGACGACTATCAGCAGTTTTACCATGCGGCGGTCAAGCATACCGAGCTCGGACCGGAGGGCGTTTACCGCTATTATTCCACCCAGCGGCCCGTGGACATAGGCACCTACCCGAAGCCGCCGGATAACCAGCCTCTTTCCATCGTCAACTACGATGACGACAGGAGGCGTCCTGTGGCTGATGGCAGGCTGATGGCATGGGGCGAACTGACCTACGCAAAGCCGCTGACCGAAAAGCAGATGGAGGATTATGAGCTGAAACCAGCACCGGGCAATCCTGACCGGGTGCGCCCATCCATTACTGCACGGCTCAAAGAAGGAACCAGAGGGCAGGAACCCCAAAAGGAGCCCGGTCAGAAGCGGAGCCATAAAAACCATGAGGAACGATAAAGGAGGATCGCCATGCACGAAAAAGACAACTATCTGAAAACCGCCGAGCTCTCCACGGAGCAGAACTGCAACATGATCGACGGCGTACCCAACAACACGCCCATCCAACCCACGCCCCCGGAGCTGGACGCAAAACCGCTTGATAAGGTAAAAGAGCCCAAAGAGCGCCGGAAAGGCCGGGAGCTGGAACGCTGATGGAGAACCGCAAGCGGAATGTCCATCTGCACGTCATGGTAACGCCGGACGAGCTGGCAGCCATCCATGAACGGATGGCCGAGGCGGGCATTTCCAACGCCGGGGCTTATGTACGGAAAATGGCTCTGAATGGGTATATCCTGCACATCGACCTTGCACCCGTAAAAGAGTTGATCTCTCTGCAACGGCGCTGTTCCAACAATCTCAATCAGGTCGCCGTACACGCGCATACCTATGGCGTGTACCCGGAGGAAATCGACGGATTGAAGCGGGACTATGAAAAGCTGTGGGGCGAGGTGTCAAAGGTGCTGCGGGAGCTCTCCGAGCTGGTGGCAAAGTAAGACGAGGGCGGCAGGCTTCCGTTGTGGGGCTTGCCGCCCTGCTCTTTTTTTACCACTTCGGGCCAGTATGACCCGAAGGTTTGGGACAGGATTTACTAATCTTTCGCAACATTTATGTCCCCGGGCAGGCATGATAAAATAGAGGTAGGAAGGATAGATAAAGGAGGTTTTGAAGATGAAGATACTGCTGAAAATATTGGTTGCTCCCTTTGCTTTAGCGTTGTCCCTTCTGGCGGCTCTGCTGGTGTTCCTGTTTGATATTTGTGCCGTCCTGCTGACGATTGCCTCTGTGATCCTGGCGGTGCTGGGTGTCGCTCTCTTTTTCACGCCGACGCCCATAGGCGGGATTGTATTTCTGTTTCTTGCCTTCCTTCTTTCGCCGTATGGACTGCAAGCGGCGGCGGGCTCCCTTCTTTGGGCGCTGGACGGAGGCAAATCCGCTCTGTACCGGTTTCTGGCAAGTTAAGCAGCCTCGGGCCATACTGGCCCGAAGTCGGGGCGGTCTGAATGGGCCGCCCCTTTCTCATGGAAAGGAGGAATGATTTTTGGCTACCACAACTTTGTTACAGCGCCATGCGGGCGAAGGCGAAACGATTGCTGAGGCTATCCGGGATTGTCTGGACTATGGCAAGGACCCGGAGAAAACAGAAAGCGGAAAGTATATCTCCGCTTATGAATGTGATCCGGCCACCGTGGCGGACGAGTTCCTTTTGGCAAAGGCCAGCTATGCCGCTATGACGGGCCGGGAACAGAAGAAAGAAAATAATGTGCTGTGCTATCAGATACGACAATCCTTCTATCCGGGCGAGATCACCCCGAAGGAGGCGAACCGTATCGGCTATGAGCTGGCTATGCGCTGGACAAAGGGGCGGCACGCTTTTATCGTTACCACGCACACCGATAAGCAGCACATCCATTGTCACATTTATTACAACTCCACCACCCTTGACTGCACCCGGAAATTCCGAAATTTTTGGGGCTCCAGCTTCGCCCTTCGGCGGCTCTCTGACAGGCTGTGCCTTGAAAACGGGCTGTCCATCGTGGAGAACCCGAAGCCCCGGAGCAAGAGCAAGTATCGGAACTATGGGGAGTGGCAGAAAGACCGGAAAGGGCCGCTTTCCTATCAGGACCGACTGCGCCTTGCTATTGATACTGCGCTGGCGGAACGCCCCGCTGATCTGGACGAATTTCTCAATTTGATGAAGCGGGCCGGGTATGAGGTCAAGACGGTTCGAGGCGGCGGTATCAGCTTCCGGCTGACCGGGCAGGGACAGGAACGCTTCACCCGTCTGCGTGCCTCCACGCTGGGGGACGGCTACGACTTGCAAGATGTTCTGTCCGCCATTGAGGGCAAAGAAAAACGCCCCGGGCGCTCGGAGCGGAAAATCAGTCTGGCGGTGGATATTCAAGCAAAGCTGGCTGCCGGTAAGGGGCCGGGATATGAACGCTGGGCGAAGGTATTTAACATTAAGCAGATGGCCGCCGCTCTTGCCTATATACAGGACAATAACCTGACCGATTATGAGCAGTTGGCGAAGAAAGCCACCGAGGCGGCAGACAGTTTCCATGTTATTTCCGAACAGGTCAAGCAGACGGAACAGGCCATGAAAACCAATGCCGGGCTAAAGGCCGCAACGGTTCAGTATGCCAAAACCCGCCCAGTCTTTGAGCAGTATAAGGCGACGAAGTACAGCCGGAAATTCCTTGCGGAGCATGAGGCCGACCTTGAACTGTACCGGGCTGCACAAGCGGAAATGCGCTCTCTGCTGGGCGGGGCGAAGCTCCCTAAAATGGATGTGCTGAAGGAGGAAGGCCGCAAGCTCACAGCAAAGAAAAAACAGCTCTATGGAGAATACCAGAAGGCACGACGGGATATGCAGGAGCTCGTCACGATCAAGGCGAACATTGACACTCTGATGGGCTACACCGAGCCGGGAAGAAAGCAGGAAAAGGAGCGTTAAGGTTATGAAAATAAGGAGCAAAGCGACGCTGACACTTCGGGCCATGTTGGCCCGAAGATACGGGTTTGGGGCGAGCCCCAACAAGCCGCCTTTGTGCCACTTGTGGCCACAGAGGCATTGCTTGCCACTTAGCGGCAGTCCCTAAAATGGCGCAAAAAAACAGAGGCCCTTATTCTGGAACCTCCGTTTCTCTGGCTTTCTTAATGCCCTCGGCTGTGGCTTCTATCACGACAAGCTCTTTTTCATTCATGGAGTTTAGAAGCACATCAATATGCTTTCTGCAAGAGCTTGACCTTGCCCCTCCGTCCGCATGAATAAACTGGTCAACTGAAACGTCAAACATGGTAATGAGTTTAACAAAAAGGTCGAAGCTGGGATACTGACCTTTGTTCTCAATATTCATAATGGTACGGGAGTCACGGTCTACTAATTCCGCAACATAGGCTTGTGTCCAGCCCTTTTCTTCTCTGGCCCGTTTGAGAGCCGCCCCGAGGCCGTGAAAGTCAAACCTTCTTTCATTTTGGTTCATTCTCATATCACCCTATATCATTGTACATTTCGGGTTGGATTATGAGAATGTAATGGAATTTTACATGAAGTAGTATTTCATTTCATCAATATGCAGCCTCCAACTTGTACTATTCGAGATAAAGAACTATAATGTACTCTGTGGAGGTGCGAAATGGACTATATGACATTGAAAGAGGCCGCCGAGAAGTGGGGCGTGACACCTCGTAGGGTAAATTATTATTGTGCTGGTGGGCGTATCCCCGGCGCTGTGAAGATGGCTGGTGTTTGGCTGATCCCAAAGAACGCAGAAAAGCCGATTGACGGAAGGACAAAACAAGGGAAGGGGTTGCACCATGAATAAAATCCTGATTATAGATGATGACAGAGAACTGTGCGCTTTGATTAAACGTAGCGTACAAGCAGAAAACATAGAAGCTGATTTTTGTAATACCGGAAAAGAGGGCTTACAAAAATTAAGAGAGCAGGAGTATCAGCTTGTGGTGCTGGATGTGATGATGCCCGGTATGGATGGCTTTGAAACGCTGGAAGAAATCCGCAAAGAGAACAGTCTGCCGATTTTGATGTTCACATCTAAAAATGACAGCATTTCTAAAGTACGGGGCTTACGAGCCGGGGCGGACGATTATCTGACAAAACCGTTTGATATGGACGAACTGATTGCCCGTATTGCGTCCCTCATTCGCCGCTACACCCGTTTTAATCATCAAGCCGGAGCTGTGCAAAAACTGGATTTTGACGGATTACAAATTGACCTTGAAAATCGTTCTGTTACGACGGAAAATGGCACTTTTGAACTTCCACCAAAGGAATTTGATCTGCTCCTGTACTGTGCAAAGCATCAAGGAAAAATTTTGACAAAACAGCAGATTTATGAGGAAGTTTGGGGCGAAGAATATTTCTATGACGACAGTAACATTATGGCGATCATCAGTCGGCTTCGTAAAAAATTAGAAGTCAATCCTTCAAGCCCAAAGTATATACAAACGGTCAAAGGGATTGGCTACCGGTTTAATAAGGAGGTGTAGCCAGCATGGAAATCATTGTTTTCTTGTCCATTGTGATTGCTGTTGTGGCTGTATTGACTTCCATCGTTCTCGTTCGGCGCGTAAAAAAACAAATAGCAGAAATGACCGATGTGCTGGTTGATGTGAAAAACGGAAATGGCAACCGGCGTATTCTGTCTGCAACAAATGAACTGACAGCACCTCTTGCCTATGAAATCAATGAGATCGTTGTGTCCTATGAAAGCAGACTTTCAACTGTACGGCAGACAGAAGAAACCAACCGCCAGCTTATGACGAGCCTTTCCCATGATGTTCGGACGCCCCTTACCACTCTGATTGGGTATCTTGACGCTGCACACAAAGGACTGGTCACAGGAAAAGACCGGGATGATTATATCGAAATCGCCCGCCGGAAAGCCCATGATTTGAAAGAATATATTGATGTACTCTTTGACTGGTTCAAGTTAAATTCCAACGAGTTTGCTTTGGAAATCCAGAGCGTTGAGGCCGCAGAGCTGACAAGAAATATCCTGATTGACTGGATACCGATTTTTGAGGATAAACAGGTTGATTATGACATTGATATTCCCGAACAGCCTGTCCGGGTAAAATTGGATATGGACAGCTATATGAGAATCATCAATAATCTCATTCAAAATGTAATCGCTCACAGCCATGCGAATAAAATCAAAATCGCCTTGTCAAAGAAGGAAAATAACATGGAACTGCTGTTGGCGGATAATGGAGTGGGAATCGAGAAAGAAGATTTGAAACACATTTTTGAACGGCTTTATAAGTGTGATAAAGGTCGGTCTGAAAAAGGCAGCGGTCTTGGTCTTTCTATTGTCCATCAGCTTGTAGAAAAGATGGGTGGAAGTATAACAGTTGAAAGTTTGCCGGGAAAAGGAACTGAATTTATGTTGCTTTTTCCTTTGGAGATTTAAGTGGGTTCCCGTCCTTATGACGGGAACCTTTGTCATTTTGCCGGATTTCAAATTGCAAGGTTAATGCAAGGTTGCGGCAAGGTTAATGCAAGGTTGGTGTGATAGAATACCTTACAGAACAGGAGGTTTTGAATATGGATACCAATTACATCATTGAAACAAAAAATCTGACGAAGCAATACGGCTCACAAAAGAGTGTGGCTGACTTAAATATCCATGTGAAGCGTGGGAGAATTTATGGTCTGCTTGGCAGAAACGGAGCCGGAAAAACCACTACCATGAAAATGCTGTTGGGCTTAACGAAGCCGACTTCCGGAGAGGTCAAAATCTGGGGAAAGTCTTTACAGGGGAATGAAAAGAAGTTGCTGCCCCGTATTGGCAGTCTGATCGAGTCCCCCGGCTTTTATCCCAATCTGACTGGCACAGAAAACCTGCGTATCTTTGCCACCCTACGGGGTGTACCAAACAATCATGCCGTCAAAGACGCTCTGGATCTGGTAGGACTGCCCTACAAAGATAAGAAGCTCTTTTCACAGTATTCCCTTGGCATGAAGCAACGGCTTGCCATCGCCCTTGCCGTGATGCACGATCCGGAGCTTTTAATTTTGGATGAGCCGATCAACGGTCTCGATCCCATCGGTATTGCAGAAGTACGCTCCTTTATTCGGGAGCTCTGCGATGCAAGAGGAAAAACGATTCTGATTTCCAGTCACATTCTTTCGGAGATTTCTCTGCTGGCTGACGATATTGGAATTATCGACCACGGCGCGTTGCTGGAAGAAGAAAGCCTTGCTGAGCTGGAGCAAAAAAGCAGTAAGCATATCCGTTTTACACTCTCTGATACTGCACAGGCGGCAAGAATTTTGGAACGCAATTTCCATGAAAACCATTTCTCCATACAGGATGACCATAATTTGCGCCTGCACAACTTGGAGCTGCCCGTAGGGAAAATTGTAACAGCCTTTGTAGAAAACGGATTGGAGGTATCGGAGGCGCATACTTGTGAAGAAAGTCTTGAAGATTACTTCAAGCGTGTGACAGGGGGCGAAGGAATTGCTTAAACTAATCAAATGCGAATTTTTGAAATTAAAACGGAAGCCATTGGTATTTATTTCTCTGCTGCTTTCTGTTTTCATGCCATTGGCTTATGCTTTCTTTCTGGCAGATGTAAACACTGATGTGGATGCTGTAAATGGAGTGATGTCCAGCCTGTTCCAGCTCAGTGCCTATTTGCTTTTGATGCCGCTCCTTGTGATACTGGCTTCCAATCTGCTGTTTGAGGAGCTGGACAATGACACACTAAAAAACCTTGTTACCATACCGATAAATAGAACCAAGTTGGTGCTGTCCAAGATGCTGGTTTTACTATTGTTTGCCGTTGGCTTTATGGCAGTTGGAGGATTGGTAAATCTTGCGGTTTTGCTGTTTCAGGGCTGGGAGCCGGTTGGGTTTTGGACCTTGTTTGGCGTTGGGATAGAAGAAGGGCTGATTATGTGGGTAGGCGCACTTCCATGTATCCTGCTCGTTGTTCTTCTTAATAAAAACTATATCGTGTCGGTCGTGATTACCTTTTTCTATACGACTGCAAATTATATCCTTTCGATGAGCGATGCGTTCCTCACACAGCCTTTTGGTTTGAATATCGGAACCCTGTTTCCGGGACCGCTGGCTTTCCGCTGGACATTCCAATTTTATGACCAAAGCCAGACCAGTGCGGAATTGGCAGACTTGTTGGAACGGATCAGTCCGTATTTCCTGAATAGTGTTCAGGTGTTCGGCGTGATTATTGTGGAAGCGATTGTATTTCTTGCGCTGATTGCGATGGTTTATCGGCGTCAGGAAATCTAAGGGGGTGTAATTATGTGGAATTTATTAAAAGCGGAATTGCTCAAGCTACGCCGGTGCCAAATACTTTGGGTGGGGCTGGTGGCACTTGCACTCTGTCCGTTGGTGCAATATGGGAGCCAGCTGATTGTGGAGGCGGAGTACCGAAATCCAAACTATGATTTTTCCACTCTGTTTGAGAATGTTGTCTGGGGCAATACGCAGATGTTTTTTCCGATTTCACTGGTGATGATTGGCAGCTGGCTGATTGACAGAGAATCCACCCATGATACGCTGAAAAACATCATGACAATTCCTGTTTCCATGCCGAAAATGCTGGGAGCTAAGCTCTTTTGGGTCGGGATTTTTGCAGTCCTGCTGGGAATATACAGCGTTGGCGTTACCTTGATTACTGGATTGACGGTTGGATTATCGGGACTGACAGTGGAAGTGTTTTTTCATGGAGGTACACAGATCGTGTTGGCAGCTCTGACGACCTATTTGGTCTGTATGCCGCTGATCTTGATTTTTGGGCAGATCCGAGGGGCATATCTGGGCGGTTCCATTCTGGCGTTTTTCCTTGGATATAGCATGCTGTTCTTCAAAGGCGGTATCCTTGCCAGCATCTATCCGTTTTCTGCTGCGCTGATTTTAGTGGGCTTTGACATGAGTGGATATGCAGGAACAACCACAGCCCCGAATCCTTTGCTGGCAGTCATTGGGGTTGGCATCATGGTTCTCTGGGCGGTGCTGTTGTTACTGATGTCCAGTAACAAAAAAGAAATAAAATCCCGTAAACAGGCAAATTCCAAGGGAAAAGGAAAGTGTGCTGTACGCAGGAAAGGAAGGTGATACCTGTGAAGAAAATAGTTCTATCATTATGCTTGATACTGTTGGGCGCTTCTGTGCTTTCCGGTTGTACAAAAGATGAAGTTCTCGATCAGTATAACAATATTGTTCAGTCTGCTGGTTCCATAGCACTTACCGGAAATTCATCCTTACAAGGTACGAAAGAAAAAGGAATTGATGATTATACAGGAAGCTATACAGCCAACTATGAGGATTTTTCAGATACAGAGTATTTGTTCGGCGGAACTTCCATAAAGCGTGAAGCGGGTAAGGATCTGTCTATTGACTGCGCGCTGGAGGTTACGGACGGAACTGCAAAAGTATTTTGGATTTCTGGAGCTGATGAAGCAGTCACTTTGCTTGAAACAACCGGAACTTATAGTGACACAATTACACTTCCTGATGGTGGAAATTATATCGGAATTGAATGCGAGAGTTTCACAGGAAGTATTGAATTAAATATTGAATAACATTCTGCCGGACGACGGCAAAAGAAAAAAAGCCGTCGTAGAGCAGACAATTTGACACGCCCATTTGAAACGGCGGCTTTGATTTTCAGAGCCGCCGTTTCTTTGCGTTTGCACAAACCAATGACGACTTGCAGGGACACGGTAGCCGATTGGAGGTTGATTTACCGTGTCCTTCTTTTTATTTCGCAGTACCCATGACCTGCACCAGCTAAAAAAAGCGTAACTCCCCCTCCGGGACAGTCTGGTTATGAATGTGAAATCAGACAATACATAAATGAATGTGTAATTTCATGCGTCCGTGTGGCTTCATGCCGCCCGGGCGCTTTTGCGTTCTTATGGGGCGGCTTCGGGTCATGTTGGCCCGAAGTCATTCCCCGGTGCCGCTCCCCGCCTCCTTCGTTTCGGTCACTCGTCAACCAACAACCGAAACGGAGGTCAATATGGCTATTATCAATTTGCGGGACTATTACCCATTCTATACATCGGATTGCTTCATGGAAGTATCGGAAGAAGTTGCAGAAATGTTCAAAGAGTTTGATCGTAAAGAGGCTGCCTACCGGCTGCGTACATACCGCCACAAAGCCTACTATTCCCTTGATCGGGATGACGGGCTGGAGCATGAAGCTCTCTTTGTCGCCTTATCTCCCCATGAACTGTATGAGCGGAAAGTGACCATGCAGGAGCTTCATGCGGCGATTGCCAGTCTGCCGGACAAACAGGCAAAACGGATTTACGCTCATTTCATTCTCGGCATGACCAAACAGGACATTGCTCGGGCAGAGGGCGTCCATGAAAAAGTGGTTCGTGTCGCAATCGAGCGAGGTCTGCGGCGCTTAGAAAAAATTTTGAAAAATTCTTTGTAAGGCGTACCGATTTAGACCGGAAAATGAAATGGTTTATGAGAGGCAAAACACTTCGGGTCACAATGACCCGAGGTTTAGACAAGCCTCATGCAGATTGAAAATTGAATAAAAAGACACCCGGATACGAAGGGGAACGCGCTGTGTGACAGACCCGCCATGACCTCGGATTTCAGAGAATACAGTCTTTGTAAAACTGAGCGAGCGAACAGGTCCATGCCATAGGTGGGGCAAGGCTGGCTCCACCGGAACAAGCGCAGGTCCCGGATACTTGCGTTTAGTCACAGTCCGAGCGTTGAAGCGGCCTTGCAAGCCGTGAGCCGTCGCAGGCAATGAGAACGCCTTGCCATCAGAATGGGGAGAGTTGAAATACTATGGGGCATGAAGCCTATGTCCGTCCGATGTGTCTGAAATGAAATGAAAACCTATTGGGAGCCCCCGGCAATGCTGTCTGATGATAGGCCAACCGATCCGGCGTGGCTCCCCATCTTTTCAAAAGAGGAGCACTTTATGGGAAATGCGTTTGGAATGATGCCCGGCATGGAACAGGATGAATGGAGCAATGACGCTTGCCGGGGATATGTCATTATGGCTATGGAGGACTGCGGCTTTTCAAAGAAGGACATACGGCGCGTTGTGGGGCAGCTCTATGAAGTCTTTGACCTCAACAGCGTGGAGGACGCCAAAGAAAAGTACCTTTCCAGTCCTTGCTGATCTCGGGCCACATTGACCCGAAGTGGAGAAAGCTCAAAGGGCGGCACCTGCTGGGTGCCGTCTTTTGACATTTCCCCACAGGACAAGCGGGAAAGGCTGGCATATACACGCACTTTCGCAAAGGAGGTTTTCAATGACGCAAGCTGTCACTTATGAACGAGAAACAAAGTCTGTCGCATTTCAAGGGAAGATCATTGTGCTGGAAAGCCTCACGCCGGTGCTTCCACCGAAGGAGAAAGAACAGCGCAAAAAAGAAATTGAGCGCTGCCTTTTTGAGGTGTTCAGCAAATATGGGGACAGGTTTCCCTAATCATTCGCAACATTGTTGTCCGGGGCTGCTGATGGTATAATATAGTTGTAAGGTTGGTAGCTCCATTCCAGCAAGGAAAGGAGCCCAATATGGAATTTATCAGAGAAGATTGTATTTACGCAAGACAGTCAGTAGACCGCAAGGACAGTATCAGCATTGAAAGTCAGATCGACTTTTGCAAGTATGAATTGAAAGGCGGGAGCTGCCGGGTATTTAAGGACAAAGGCTATTCCGGTAAGAATACGGACAGACCGGAGTTTCAAAAGCTGCTGGGCGAGATCCGCAAAGGAAAGGTCCGGCGGGTCATCGTGTACAAGCTGGACCGTATAAGCCGCTCTATTCTGGACTTTGCAACGATGATGGAGCTGTTTCAAGAGTACGATGTGGAGTTTGTATCATCCACGGAAAAGTTTGATACTTCGACCCCGATGGGCCGAGCCATGCTGAATATCTGCATTGTATTCGCCCAGCTTGAACGTGAGACAATCCAGAAGCGCGTCACGGACGCCTACTATTCCCGTTGCTTGAAAGGCTTTCACATGAGCGGGCAGGCTCCATACGGTTATCAGTTAGAGCCTACTGTGGTAGAGGGTATCCGCACAAAGAAAATGGTTGCCGACCCCGTAGCCGCCGACCATGTTCGGCTGATGTTTGAAATGTACGCTGAACCGGAAACCTCCTTCGGAGATATTACCCGATACTTCGAGGAACATGACATAAAAATTTATGGCAAATCCATGTTCCGTACATTTCTTTCCCAGCTTTTAAGAAACCCCGTTTACGCACAGGCCGATTTGGAGCTGTACGAATTTTTCAAGAGCCAGGGCGCAGCGATTGTCAATGACGCTTCCGACTTTGCCGGAACAAACGGCTGCTATCTCTATCAGGGGCGGGATGTGAAGGAGGACAAGGACAGGTGCTTAAAAGACCAGATACTTGTTATCGCTCCCCACGAAGCACTCATTTCCTCTGACACATGGCTTAAATGCCGGAAAAAACTTATGGCAAATACCACCTTCCAGCAGGGACGGAAACCGAAGAACACTTGGCTGGCCGGAAAAATCAAATGCGGGCATTGTGGGTATGCTCTGAAAGCCACCCATGTACCAAACAGCACTGGATATTTCCGCTGTACCAAACGGACGGAAAACAAAGGCTGTCCGGGCTGCGGGAAAATCCGCAAAGAAGAATTTGAGCAATTCATTTTCTCGGCCATGCAGGAGAAATTCAAAGACTTTCAGATACTCCACGGCAGAGAGGAAAAAGTCAATCCGAAACTGACCGCCTATCAAGTGGAGCTGGCACAGGTGGAGGCAGAAATTGAAAAGTTGCTGGATACGCTGACCGGAGCCAATGCGACCTTGCTTGCCTACGCCAACAAAAAAATTGAAGAACTGGACACCCGACGCCAGACCATTTCAAAGGCAATCGCCGAATTGAGCGTTGAAACCATATCTCCCCAGCAGATAAAGAAGTTATCCTATTATCTCGACAACTGGGACAGCATAGATTTTGACGACAAAAGAAAAGCCGCTGATGGCTTGATCTCTACAATCAAGGCCACCAGCGACCGTGTTCAGATAGAGTGGAAAATCTGATATTTCCGCTCTATCGCCCCTCATTTCTATTTTATCTCGTTTGTACCCCTTGTACACCGATGTTTCCTTTTGTATTTAACAAATACAATTTGTGTTTCGGCAACGGTTCTTGTGGGCTACATTTGGTGCTTATTTGTGGATTATCGTATTTTCCAAAGTTTAAAACGCTTAAAGAAAAAACGTATTCAATTGGGAATTCCCGTTCTTTTGGTTGAAGTATTGGTTCTTTTGAATCTATTTATACCAGGTTTGATGTTTCGAATTTCCAGTCACAATGTGTATACAAGAGGTACTTTTTCGCTATTGATTTATATCCTTTTGATGGGGTGTTTTTTAGAAAGTATTTATATTGTTCATATCTTTGAAAAGAAATTTGGATCGGTGAAGTTCTTTCCCGTTGTCTACTATATGTTTCCTTGTATTATAGGTGCAACGATTCAAGCCATCTTCTATGGAATCGCAACGGGATGGTTATCGGTTTCGATTGCATTTATGCTGGTGCATATGCAGCTCCAGAGTTTTAATACATTTATCGATGAAATGTCGGGCTTGTACAATCGAAAGTATTTGAATTACTATCTTCACAAGATGGAAGAAACCGAAAATGCCAAGTACTTTGGGATTATGTTAGATGTGAATGACTTTAAGAGTATCAATGATACATATGGTCATTTAATGGGGGATCAAGCAATCAAAGAAATCGGGCATATTTTAACCCATGCGATTCCTTCCAATGCGATTGCGATGCGCATGGCTGGAGATGAGTTTATGGTCTTTGTGGAAACCGGATTACAAGAAGAAGCAGAAAAATGTCAGGCTCGGATAGAAAAGCGGGTCCAACATTTTAACGATACGACAGATCTTCCTTTCTACTTATCTTTCTCTTATGGTGTTGCCAAATACGATGGGCAAGAACTAAGAGATTTTCTAGCGGAAATGGATGAAAAGATGTATAACGAGAAGAAAGTGAATTTAGGGCTGAAGTAGCCCTTTTTTCATGTTTCGTGGAGTATGATATAATTCTGATTATGGAAAAAATTAAGGAAATCATTGTCGTGGAAGGCCGCCATGACAGTAATACACTCAAACAGTATTTTGATTGTGACACAATCGAAACCGGTGGCGATCAATTGATTGATACGACCATTGATCGAATTGCCCGTGCCCAAAAAGAACGCGGTGTCATCATTTTTACCGATCCAGATTCACCAGGGGAACAGATTCGTCGGTGGATCAATGAACGCGTACCAGGGTGTAAGAACGCTTTTATTGAAAAGAAGAAGGCAAAAACGCCACATAAAGTTGGCGTAGAACATGCCAAAAAAGAAGATTTATGGGAAAGTTTATCGCATTGTGTGACATTTGATAAAGAAAATCATTCTCTGGATTGGAATGAATTTATCGATTTAGGCTTAGTAGGTAATGCCTCCTTACGCCAGGCTATCTGTCAAAGATTTCACATTGGGCTTTGTAATGTGAAAACATGTTATAAACGTTTAAATGAAATGAATATTAATGCCACT
Source organism: Firmicutes bacterium AM41-11 (assembly GCA_003480165.1). Taxonomy (GTDB): domain Bacteria; phylum Bacillota_I; class Bacilli_A; order Erysipelotrichales; family Erysipelotrichaceae; genus Absicoccus. Next base: position 64,261 of record QUIQ01000008.1, read on the forward strand.
CAAGTTCGAAAGGAGATGGAGTATGTCCTCAGCAATCGCAACCATTCGTAGAACGAAAGAAATTCAAGAAAAGTATCAAGTATTTACTAAAAAGACATATGGGCAAAATTTCATCATTGAACCTCGTGTGGTAGAAAAAATTGCCGCAGCAGCAATTTCCGATGAAAATCAATTGTGTATTGAAATTGGACCGGGCATCGGGGCTTTGACACAGATGTTGTGTGAAAAAAGCAAGCATGTCGTAGCTTATGAAATTGATAAACGCATGCCAGAAGTTTTGCGGAATGAAATTGCCTCGGATCATTTAGAAATCATTCTCCAAGATTTTCTAACCGTTGATGTCGACCAGGCGATTGCCCAGTTCCGTCAACCTGGACAAGGGGTCGTATTTGCCTCAAATTTGCCGTACTACATTACTACGCCGATCCTTTTTAAATTGTTTGAAGCTAAAGAGCCTATTGATGCGATTACTGTTATGATGCAAAAAGAAGTGGGACAACGCTTTTTAGCTCAAGCCTCGGCGAAGGAATACAATGCACTTAGTGTCATTTGGCAATATAAATGTGACTGCAAGAAAGTGATGGATGTCTCACGACATGTCTTCTGGCCGAGTCCAAGAGTGGATTCTGTTGTGTTGCAATTTACCTTTCATCATAAATATCATTATGCCAATGAAGCAGCTTTTTTCTGGCTGGTTAAGAGTTGTTTTGTGCAACGGCGCAAGACCATCTACAACAATTTGCAGAATGCACTAAAAGATAAAGAATTAGCTTTACAAATGTTAGAAAAGGCGGGAATTGCACCAAGCAAACGTGCCCAACAATGCCAATTGGAAGATTTTATGCGCCTTTTTGAAGCAAATGAATCAAGTCTTATTGCGGCATATCAAAACCAATCATAGAACCAGAGCCACCTTTGATGAGGTGGCTTTTTTCGTGTTCTTCTGTTTTAGGGATATTTATTATATAATGGACTTGTTTAACGAGGTAAATTATGAAAGTATATGCGCCAGCAAAAGTAAATCTCGCCCTTGATGTATTAGGGCAAAATGAAGATGGCTATCATGAATTAGATATGATTATGGCACCTGTACTATCTTTATATAATGTTGTAGATATTACACCCGATGATAAGACAACCATTACATGTACCAATGGAGATATTCCAGATGACAATGCAATGCGAAAGATGGTTCAGGTTTTAAAGAAAAATTATCCGATTTCCGATTATGCGATTCGAATTGAAGAGCATATTCCGATGCAAGCAGGACTTGCCGGAGCAAGTGCCAATGCGGCAGCGGTTTTAAAAGCAATCAATGATATGGATGAATTGCACTTGTCACAAGAAGATATGATCCGTTTAGGCAAACAAGTCGGAGCGGATGTGCCTTTTTGTGTTGTGAATAAATATGCACGTGTAAAAGGTATTGGGGAACAAATTCGTTGTATGGATTGCCAATGGAAATTTTCTATTCTTTTGGTTAAACCAGAAGCTGGAGTTTCAACTCCAGAAGCTTTTAAGACATGGCATCAATTAGAACCGATGCATCCTGATTTGGATGCTTTGGAAGATCTGCTTGTAGCACAAGATCTACGTCAATTCGTTCAAGCCATGGGAAATGCTCTAGAGCCGGCAGCTTTGCACTTGGTAGAGTCTTTAGCTGTATTAAAAGAACAGATGCAAGCTTTAGGTCTTGCGGTAATGATGACGGGTTCCGGTTCTACAATGATGGGATTTGGTAGTCGAGAACAACTCGCAAAAGCCCAGGATTGCTTGAAAGATCAATATCCGTTTGTACAGATTGTGACGGTGGGATAATGACATACGCCATATTAAAATATATTTTATTTATTGTTTGTTTTGGATTGAGCTTTTATGCAGTCAGTTCGATTCAGTTTGATAAATTTTGTTCAGTCAAACAACCCCGTAAGGTGGTTGTACTCCTTTTTTTATTAGCCCTTGTACTGGCTTACTTGGCAAGTCAGGCCATTTTAGATTTGACGATTTATAACGGATTTGGAGGAAGCTATGTTTGATCATTGGTATGCACTGGATTTAGGTGGGCATGCTTGTCGATTTTATGATTTTTTAGAAGAAAAAGAATGTTCGTTGCCTTCTTTAATTGCTTGGCAAGATAAACAGGCGATTGCGGTAGGACAAGATGCTTTGCGCTATGTGTACAAAGATCAAAGAAAGACAAGTGTAAAAGAACCATTGGATTATAATCGTATGATGTCTAGCGTAGCACCACTTGTACAAGCTGGTATGAAACAACTGGAAAGTTCCCATAGTGTGTTTCGTCCCCGGGCTTTGGTTGTTGTGCCAACCGAAACTTCCGAAGAACAATTGTATCATTGGCAAACCGAAATCAATAAAGCGGGGATTGCCAAGATTGATTTTATGACTGTGATGGATGCTTTACAGACCATTGAACCAACCATGTTGATTCACTGTGGGCATACATATACCGAAATTGGTGTTTATTCCCATGAACAGCGCATTGTGTTAAAAACGATTTTCTTTGCGGGAAAACATGTCGATGAACTGATACAAAAAAAGATTGCAGAATTAAGCAATTGTTTAATTACGTTTGAAGATGCCAGAGCTTTGAAAGAAGCGGCTAGTCAGGCTCTTTGGAAAGGGAAGAATGCGACACTTCTATGCAATGCGAAAAACCAGAGAAATGAATTCGTGCAAGTCACATGCAAGGCAATGGATCTTTGGCCTTGTATGAAAAGTGTGATTGATCAAGTGACGCTTTGGGCGAAGCAGTGTATGGAAAGAGTCAGTGTGGAGATGAAAGAACAAATCCATGAAAATGGAATTTTATTAAGTGGTGGCATGGCTAATTGTTTTGGCTTACGCCAAAATCTTCAAGAAGAACTGAATCATCCGGTAATTTGTACAAATCGTCCTGAAAGTGATTTAATAGAGAATATGAAAGGATGGAAATAGCTTTGATTGATTTTCGCATAATATGGATACCTTTTCTTATATCTCTAGCCCTGACCCCTTTAGTAAAAAAATATTCCAAATGGGCCAAAGCGTATGCTAAGGAAAACAATCGGACGGTACATCATGGCATTATTTCGCGAATTGGGGGTATTGCGATTTTTATCGCTTTTATTACCACAGCTCCCGTTTTCTTGCATCCTGATCAAGCAATCAATGGTATTGTCCTAGGTGGATCGATCATGTTCTTTACTGGTCTAGTCGATGATTTGATTGATATTCGCCCTCCGGTCAAACTCTTTTTTGAATTAGTGGCTGCCATTGTGTTGGTTGTGAATGGTGTAAGTGTAGATGTTATCCATTTGCCATTTGGCATTGTGATCAATCATCCGTTATTTTCTTTTTTATTTACGGTGATTTGGGTAGCTGGTATTACCAACGCCATTAATTTAATTGATGGTCTAGATGGCTTAGCTGGCGGTATGTCCTTGATCATGTTGGTGGTTATTGGCTGCGTTTCGGTTCTTGAAAGACGTTTAGATGTTGCCATTTTAACTTTTTTATTAGCTTCAAGTACCGCTGGATTCTTAGTCTTTAATGCACATCCGGCAAGTATTTTTATGGGAGATTGCGGTTCCTTGTTTTTAGGTTTTATGATTTCCGCGATTTCTTTGTTGGGATTTAAAGGGTCAACAATTATTACTTTGGCCTTACCTATGTTGCTTCTATGCATTCCGATTATTGATACACTAAGTGCGATTTTACGCCGTACCATTAAAGGAATGAAATTTATGCAAGCGGATAAAAGTCATATACATCATTTGTTGATGGCACAATTTGGTCATCAAAATACGGTGATTATCATGTGTGGTATGACAACCTTATTTGGTTTATGTGCATACGCTTATTTAATTAACACAACCATTGGTTTTACAGTAATGATGCTTCTGCTTTTAGTGATGGAATTATTTATTGAAAAGAGTGCAATGATTTCAGAACACTTCCATCCTTTAATTGGTTTGTATCATCGGATTGTACATCGTATAAAATCCATTCGACAATGAGAAATCATTGTCATTTTTTTGTAAGAAGTATTTGTTTTAATAGAAGTATGGAAGTAAAAGACTGGCTGAAACAAGATGCTTTCTCCTTTGAACAATTTTATGGAGAAGCCCAAAAAGAAGAAAAGAACTTATTGGTGGCAATGAGTGAAAAAGAAAAACACGATTATTTGATATCCAAAGTCAACTATTGCCAACGAAAGACGAGCGTATCTAATCTAGAACAAGGTGTTCGAATCCGTAAAGGGGATATTTGTTTTATCGACTATGGTCTTTCGTATGTTTGTGAAGTAGCCTATCAGCACTTTGGTCTGATTCTTTCCTTAGTTCATGGCAAAGCTTTTGTAGTTCCTTTAGGCGGAAATCAGAAAACGCTAAAAAGTGCCAAAGGAAAAAATAATCCTCAAGGCAAAAGACATTTAATGGCCTTAGGGGAAGTCAAAGGCTTATCGAAGAGCAGTGTTCTCTTTTTAAATGATACCAAATGGATCAATACGGCTCGTATTATTGATGTGAAAGCGCATTTGAATCCGAAGGAAGCGCTATTCCAAGAAATCCGTCGCCGAATTATAGAGTTGATAGTATAATAGGGCAATAAAGAAGGTGTTTTCATGTTTTATATTGATCAATGGTATCTGATTCTTGTGGTTCCAGCGCTTTTGTTTACCGGTTATGCGCAATGGAAAGTGAAGAGTACCTATGCTAAGTGGCGGGCATATCCAAATTCCAGGGGTATGACAGGGGCTGAAGTAGCCCAATATATGTTGGAACAAAATGGAATTCAGGATGTTTCGATACAAGAGATTTCTGGAGAATTAACCGATCACTATGATCCACGCTCGAATGTAGTTAATTTATCGCGTGAAGTATACGAAGGAACAAGTATTGCTTCGATTGGTATTGCGTGTCATGAAGTGGGCCATGTGATTCAACATCATGTGGGATATTTTCCAATTAAAATTCGTATGGCTATTATCCCTTTGACGAATTTAGGTTCTACTTTGGCAATGCCTTTGATTGTTTTAGGCTTAGTCATTAATGCGACGCGCTTAGCGTGGTTGGGTGTTTTATGTTTTTCTTTATCTACGCTTTTTCAATTGGTGACACTACCGGTTGAATTTGATGCAAGTCATCGGGCCTTAAAGACCATTGAAGATTGTGGCTTGTTTGAAGGCAGTGATGCACGAGGCGCCAAGGCTGTCTTAGTGGCAGCGGCTTTAACGTATGTAGCGGCTCTATTTGTCAGTTTGATGCAGCTTTTGCGTTGGGTTATAATTATTGCTTCATCACAACGTGATGACAATTAAAAAAACGAGTGATAGTCACTCGTTAGTCTAAATGATATTGAAGGCGCATAGCCTTTGATAAATAGCGAATATTCATCATTTCACAGATGGCACATACTTTATCCATAATCGATACCAGAATTCCTTCGCGATGTTTTGGCGGAATGGGGGTTAAAGGAAACATGTGGCGGGCAATGATGTTCGCTTCTAAATCGTTAATTTGAAAGTCTTGGAAAGCTTTTTCTTTGGCAATACGCGGATGGTTAAATCCATGCCATTTATGGGAATCATCTTTTTCATGCCAATCATAGAGAAAATAATCATGGAGTAAAGCTCCTCGGATTAAAGCTTGTTCATCAAAACGGAAAGGCAAGTGGCTCGCAATAAAATAGCTTGTATAGGCAACGCCAATGGAATGTTCATAGACACTCGTTCCGCGGTGTTGCGTAAAATGACGTTCTTTATTCATATGTTTTGATGAAGTGATCGTATGACCTAAACAAGTAAATTTTAATTGTGTAGAAGTTAATGGTTTTAATTTTTTTCTTTCCATAGACTTTCCTTTCTTTGCTAAAATGATTATATGAATCACAGAAAGAAAATACAAGAATAAATTCATAGAAAGGATTTGTTATGATTGCATTTGTAGAAGGAACCGTCCGCCTGATTCGTCAAGAAACCATTGTCCTTGACGTGCAAGGGGTTGGCTATGAACTCTATGTCAGCCGCCCGGAAGCGCAAAAAATCGGCAGTGAGGTTTTTTATTATACGTACCAACATGTCCGGGAAGATGCCATTCTTCTTTTTGGCTTTGAAAAAGAAGAAGATTATGAAGTTTTTATGCGTTTGATCAATGTGCGTGGCATTGGACCGAAAAGCGCTTTAAATATTCTAGGTGTAATCAGTGGACAAGAGATGATTCAAGCCATTGAAAACGATGATATTAAGCGTTTAAAATCTTTGCCAGGTATTGGTGCGAAAACGGCAGGACAAATTGTTTTGGATCTTAAAGGAAAATTTGTACCCGTTGAAACCAAAGCAGAGGAAAAGGTGGAAAATCCGGCTTGGCAAGAAACGCAGGAGGCTTTGGAGACCATGGGCTTTAAAGCCAGCCAATTAACAGAAGTGAAGAAAGAATTAGCTTCACAAAAGGATTTAACGACATCGCAAATGTTACGAAAAGCATTGCGTTTATTAGGTAATTAAGAAAGGAGATGTTTTCTTGGAAAGAGAAGTATCGGCAGATCTACAAGAACAAGATGGCTTAGAAACCAGTCTTCGTCCATCGAATTTAGATGAATATATTGGACAAAAGAATTTAAAAGAGAATTTATCAGTCTTTATATCAGCTGCGAAACAAAGACAAGAAGCCCTGGATCATGTTTTATTGTATGGACCACCTGGGTTAGGAAAAACAACTTTGGCATATATTTTGGCCAATGAAATGCATGGGCATTTAAAACCAACAAGTGGACCTTCTATTGAAAAAAGTGGCGATTTAGCGGCTTTGTTGAGTACGTTAGAGCCAGGAGATGTATTGTTTATTGATGAAATTCATCGCTTGCCCAAACAAGTAGAGGAAATCCTCTATCCGGCAATGGAAGATTATTGTTTGGATATTGTTGTGGGAAAAGACAGTGCGACTACGCATAGTATTCGCTTAGAACTGCCTCCATTTACTTTGGTTGGGGCTACTACGCGAGCTGGCGATTTAAGTGCTCCCTTACGCGATCGTTTTGGGATTGTTTCGCAATTGGAATATTATTCACTAGAGGAACTTTCGCAAATTGTGGCACGTACCAGTCGGGTTATGCAAACCGAAACCGATAGTGATGCGGTGCGCGAAATTGCTTTGCGCTCACGTGGTACGCCACGCATTGCCAATCGTTTATTCCGTAGAGTTCGGGACTTTGCCCAAGTCTATAACGAAGGTCAAATTTCTTTGGATATTGCGAAAACGGCGTTGGATCGACTCCAAGTAGATCAGTTGGGCTTGGATAGTGTGGATCATCGTTATTTACGTGGAATTATTGAACGCTTTAAAGGTGGACCGGTTGGTTTAGAGGCCATTGCTTCCAGCATTGGTGAAGAGCCTAGCACGATTGAAGATGTGTATGAACCATATTTGCTTCAGATTGGCTTTATCAATCGTACTCCAAGGGGTCGTGTCGCAACGCAAAAGGCTTACGAGCATTTAAAAATCAATTACCAAGAAGGACTTTTTGACTGATGGAACAAGCGAGCAATTGTTACGTTTTGATGACGGCTTCTTCTAAAGAAGAGGAAGTATGCCGTTTCTTAAATGAGAACGAGGGCATCGATGCTTTTAGTCCCAAAATGGAATTTTATCATCGCGTTGCAGATGAAATTCGCCTAAAGACGCTTTTTCCAGGATATATTTTTGTGTTGACAACGCTGAATCAAAAGGAGGTCGATGAACGGTTTCGGCATTTTCCTTTGAAAAATACCTCTTTTAAAGAATTGAAGTATGAAGGGGTCTCGGCTCTAAAACCCGAAGAGAAGCAGATTCTGCGTATGTTGCTGGATGAAAAGCGTATCTTGCGTATGTCAAAAGGGATACTGCTGAATAAAAAACTGCATGTTTTAGAAGGGCCTTTAACGGGAATGGATGAATATATCATTAAGTATGATAAACACAATCGTTTGGCTACCCTAAATTTGACTTTCCTAGATCAGCGTTGGGTAGTTGGGGTATTATGTAAAGAAAACGACCGATGATGATACAACCTTAGTCAAGTAGACATGGGAAATATTTAAAAATCTCATCGATCAACAA
>QUIQ01000009.1 GCA_003480165.1 Firmicutes bacterium AM41-11
ACGAATCTTTTAGAAAAAAGGATAAAATTTCATAAAAAAAGACCAAATTTTGATGAAAAACATCAAATGTTTGGTCTTAATAAGATTTATTAGATTTTTTTATTTTGTTTTTGGAAAATCAAGCGTAAAGATTAATTGTCCAGCCTTTACTTGATCTCCTTCGGCAACATGAATTTCTTTGATGGTTCCATCCATGTGTGCAATTATGGCGGTTTCCATCTTCATGGCTTCAATGGTACCTAGTGTATCGTTTTCTTTTACTTTATCGCCAACTTTATAGTTGATCTTTGTGACTAATCCAGGAATGGATGCACCAGATTGAGATTTATCTTGTGGATCAGCCATTTTTGTTTCTTTTCCTTCCACGCGAATCGTTGGGTCTGGTACAGAAACAACACGACGGTTTCCGTTTAATTCGAAAATAACATTTCGTGTTCCATCTTCTAGATTGGCATCTCCCATACGTACATAACGAATGACTAAAGTTTTACCATCTTCGATGTTGATGAAATTGGTTTCACCTAATGCTAGACCATTGAAGAAGACATGACTTCCCATTCGAGTTAGATAGCCATATTCTTTTTCGTGTTCCCAATAGTCTTTTGTGACTTTTGGATAAAGGCAATAGGAAATAACTTCACGCATATCAAAATCGTGTGGGCATAGCTTTTCAACTTCTTTTTTCGCTTTTTCAAAGTCGACAGGTTCCAACAATTCTCCTGGACGACAAGTGATTGGCTTTTCTCCTTTTAAGACGATTTCTTGCAGGTCTTTTGGGAAACCATGTGGTGGTTGCCCCATCATACCTTTAAAGTAGGCAATGACTGAATCAGGGAAAGTTAAACTTTGGCCTTTTTCTAAGATGTTTTCTGGTGTTAAGTCATTTTGCACCATAAAGATAGCCATATCTCCAACCATTTTCGAAGAAGGCGTTACTTTGGTCAGACCGCCTAACATCGTATCTACCACTTTATACATTTTCTTGACTTCATCAAAACGTGAGCCAAGACCTAAAGAAGCAACTTGCGGACCTAAATTGGTGTATTGACCACCAGGAATCTCGTATTTATAAATATCGGTATCCGTTGTCTTCAAACCATTGTCAAAACTTTCATAACGTAAACGGACATCGGCATAGTAGTTGGATAATTCTTCAATTCGATCTAGGTCGAGTCCGGTATCACGCTCTTGTCCTTCCAGTGCTGCAACGACCGCATTCATGGAAGGCTGACTTGTCATACCAGACATCGAAGCTACGGCTGTATCGACAATATCAACACCAGCTTCAGCGGCCATTAAATAGGTGGCAACCTGGTTGCCAGAAGTATCATGGGTATGCAGATGAATTGGCAATTCCACTTCATTACGCAAGGCATGAACTAACTCTTTAGCCGCATATGGTTTTAATAAACCTGCCATATCTTTGATGGCGATAGAATGAACGCCACGTTTTTCCAGCTCTTTAGCCATTTTAATATAGTAATCAAGCGTGAAAGTTGTATTCGATGGATCTAGAATATCCCCTGTATAGCAGATTGTTCCTTCACAGAATTTGCCTTGTTTCAAGACTTCATCGATTGCGACTTCCATACCTGGTAACCAGTTCAAGGAATCAAATACTCGGAAGATATCAATGCCATATTTAGCCGATTGATGAATGAATTCCCGAACTACATTATCGGGATAGTTTGCATAACCAACAGCACTGGAACCACGCAACAACATCTGGAAAGGAATATTTGGGATAGCCTTACGTAAAGCATCCAAACGCTCCCAAGGGTTTTCGTGTAAGAAACGATATGCCACATCAAAAGTAGCACCACCCCACATCTCCAGTGAGAAACAATCCTTAAGAATTTCGGCCGTTCCATCGGCTCCTTTCAACATATCACGCGTACGCATACGTGTTGATAATAAGGATTGATGGGCATCCCGCATTGTCGTATCGGTAATCAATAGACGTTTTTGGTCGCGAACCCATTTGGAGAACTGACTTGGACCCAATGCATCCAATTGTTGCTTCAAACCAGGACCCGGTTCCCCATGACTTTGTGGGAAGCGTGGTTTATCCAACTGCTTTCTTTCACTATCCGGATTGGCTACCTGGATATTGGCAATATAGCGTAGAATTCGTGTAGCTCGATCTCGAGAACCAACCACATCAAATAATTCTGGTGTTTCATCAATGAATTTGGTGTGACATTGACCATTGATAAAAGTTGGGTGACTTAAAATATTGGTAATGAAAGGAATGTTCGTCTTTACCCCACGAATATGACATTCACTCATAGCCCGTAAAGCTCTTCGACACGCACCATGGAAGGTGTTATCAAAAGCTGTTACCTTAACTAAAAGAGAATCATAGTATGGAGAAATAACGGTACCCGTTGTAGCATTTCCACCATCCAGACGAACCCCAAATCCACCTGCCGTTCGATAAGCAGTAATACGACCATGATCTGGCGCAAAGTTATTTTGTGGATCTTCGGTTGTAACTCGACATTGGATGGCATAGTTGCGGGCTTTGACATCTTCTTGTTTAGTGATACCAATTTCCGGATGATCCATCGTATTGCCTTCGGCAATCAAGATCTGGGCACGGACTAAATCAATACCCGTAACCATTTCGGTAACTGTATGTTCGACTTGAATACGGGGATTCATTTCAATAAAGTAGTAATTTCCATCTCTATCCACTAAGAACTCTTCGGTACCGGCATTGGTGTAACCAACAGTTTTCGCAATTTTAATCGCATCGGCACGAATTTTTTCTAAGACTTCGGGTTTAACAGACCAGGCAGGGGCAAACTCTACCACTTTTTGATACCGGCGTTGTACCGAGCAGTCTCTTTCTAAAAGATGATAGGTATGACCTTGTTCATCGGCTAAAATCTGTACTTCAATGTGTTTTGGTTCCACTAAGAACTTTTCAATAAAAATATCATCGTTGCCAAAGGCTTTAGCTGCTTCGGTTTTGACTAATTCAAAAGCCGGTTTTACTTCTTCGGGTTTTTCACAACGACGCATACCGCGTCCTCCACCACCGGCAGCGGCTTTTAAAATAACCGGATAGCCAAAAGAATTCGCTAGTTCTAAGGCTTGGTCGGCATCCTTTAGCGGTTCTTTTGAACCAGGAATAATCGGAACGCCAGCGGCAATCGCAATTTCTTTGGCATTCAGTTTATCTCCCATCTTTTCAAGGATTTGACTGGAAGGACCAATGAATTTAATGCCAGCTTCTTCACAAGCACGCGCAAAATCGGCATTCTCCGATAAGAAACCATAACCAGGGTGAATCGCATCAACCCCACGTCGTTTAGCTAAGTCGATAATGGCGGGAATATCTAAATAAGCCCCAACCGGACTATCGTTTTCACTAATTAAATAGGCTTCATCCGCACGAACACGGAACTGGCTGTTAATGTCTTCTTTGGAGTAAATGGCTACCGTATGAATTCCCAAATCGTAACAAGCACGAAAGATACGAATGGCAATTTCTCCACGATTGGCCACTAATACTTTGTTAAAGTGTTTTTTATTCATATGTTTCACTCCTTCTAAGGGCTTTTTTATTATAACAGATTCAAAAAGGGAAGAAGGGAATTCGTGCTAAAATAATCCTGTCAAATAGGAGGTATGTAAAATGATTCAAGGAATTCATCATGTATGTTTAAAAGCCGATACCCAGGAAAACTATACAAAAGCCATAACGTTTTACACCGAAGTTTTAGGTTGTTCCATAAAACGCCAATGGGATTCCGGCATTATGTTAGATACCGGACATGGGCTGATTGAAATCTTCAATCAAGCTGATACACCCCTGGACCAAGGGGTGATTCGCCATTTTGCCCTGGCAACCGATTGTGTGGATGATTGCGTGGCAGCTATCCAAAAAGCCGGGTATCCGATTACCGTTCCCTGCAAAGAAGTAACCATTCCTTCCGAACCACCTTTTCCTATCCGTATTGCTTTCTGCCAAGGTCCGATGGGTGAAGAAATTGAATTGTTTCAAGAATTGTAGTTTGGTCTAGCAGTTCGGGGGGGGGGTTCGTGTATAATAGACTTAGCGCATGTCCCATTCATGTGCCCGATTTTTGCTCATTTGTTTCAATCCCTTTCCCGAAACAAATGGCATTTACTAGGGTGTCTATGGCAGGCACCTTTTTCTTTGTGAAAAAAATCACTTGCCATCCTGAAAAAGCTGTGCTAGACTTTGAACGTAGATAAATCAATAAGTTCTTCGGGGCAAGGTGTAATTCCTTACCGGCGGTCAAAGTCCGCGACCCATGAAAATGGTTGATCTGGTGAAATTCCAGAACCGACAGTATAGTCTGGATGGTAGAAGAAAAAAAGAATTTTTTGTCATTGTCAAACCCTGAGAAGCTTATTCTTGGGGCTTTTTTTAGCTTTCTAGAACTTAGTGTTTATCACAAGGAGGAGAAAGAATGAAAAACTGGAGTATTCAAAAAATGGTATTAACCGCGATGTTGGCAGGGGTAGCCGGGGCTTTAATGTCTTTAGAATTTGCCTTACCATTCATGCCACCATTCTACAAAATTGATTTTAGCGATGTACCAAGTATTATTGCCTTATTTAGTGCTGGACCGGTTTCTGCGGCAGCTGTTGAAGTTATTAAACTCGTTGTCAAAGTAGCTACGGTAGGAACCAATACCGCATATGTTGGGGAGTTAGCCAATCTTTTAGGCATTGCCTTATTTGTGATTCCTACCTGGCTGGTTTACACCAAGATGGGAAAAACCCGTAAAGCCGTTTGGGTATCGTTACTTGTCGGAATCATCGTACGTACTGCCTTTGCGTGCTTCTGTAATGCCTTTATTACTTTGCCACTCTATGCCAAAGCGATGGGTATGCCACTGGATGCAGTAGTAAAGATGGTTGGTTCAGTCAATCCAAGCATTAAAGATTTAACATCCTTTATCGCCTTAGCCACCATTCCTTTCAATATTATTAAGATTGGTGCCAACTATGTGATTGGTTATCTTTTAATGGATCGTTTGGCTGCGGTTCGTCCAAGCTTTAAATTTATTTATGAAGGAAAAAATGCATGATTCAGAACTATCAAGATCTAACGCGTCTGGAAATGGAAGCCATCGATAAAGAAAATACCCTTGTCTTACTTCCTTTAGGAGCTATCGAACAACATGGAAACCAAGCTCCATTAGGAACCGATGCCATTATTGCGAAAGCGATGTGTGAAACCATTCAAACAGAAATGGAGAAAACCAATCCGGATTTTCCCATGCTCGTATTTCCGGTATTACCCGTTGGTTTGAGTACCGAGCATAAAGATTTTTGTGGGTCGATTACCTTGAAACCAATGACGTATTATCACGTTTTATATGATATTTGTGAAAGTCTGGCCCATCATGGCTTTAAGAAAGTTGTGTTGTTAGTATGTCATGGAGGCAATACACCAGTTGCCCAATTGATTTCCCGCGAAATCCGCAGTGATTTTGGCTTATGTCCGTTTGTGTTATCGGCAGGGGCCTTTGATGATCCAAGCGTACAGGCAACGATTTCCGAAGGCAATGATTTTGATTTCCATGGTGGAGAAATGGAAACGTCTATGGTGATGGCCGTGGATGAGAACTTAGTCAAACTTGAAACCAGCGAAAAAGGAATCCAAAAAAATCAAACACTTCAACTTCATGCTGGCTGGTTGGCAAGTGACTGGGTAACCGAACAAGGCAAACCCATTGGGATTGGTGGTGATCCTAAAGGTGCAAGTGCCGAAAAAGGCAAACTTATTCTGAAAATCAGTGCCCAACAAATCATAGAACAGCTTTTAAAAATCCATCATGCGAAGCTCTAAAACCTCGAAAGAGGTTTTTTCTTTGGGAAAACTTTGGTAGTATGAACCTATAGTGAGGCAAATATGAATCAAGTAATTTATGTAACAGGACATCGTCATCCCGATACCGATTCGGTAGCCGCGGCGATTGCCTATTCTTCATTAAAAAAGCACCAGGGTTTGAATTGTATTCCCTGCCGTTTAGGTGAATTAAACGATGAAACCAAATATCTATTAGATCGTTTTGGTTTCGAACAACCCTATCATTTAAAAGATGCCCGGGTAACCTTATCAGAAATCCAGTTAAGTGAACCCGTAATGGTACAAAGAGATACAACGATTTATGAAACCGTGCAATTAATGGAAAGTAAACATATTCCGATGATTGCGGTCGTTGATGAACAAGAACATTTTTTAGGCATTGTGACCTATCAAGATATTTCGATGGTTGGAATGGGTGATACTTCTTTTGGCATTGATCTATTGAAACAAACAACCGTTGAGGCCATTGCGAAAACCTTAAATGGGAAAATTGTCTATGCCAGCCCACAAACCCACTTAAATGGAAAAGTCAGCATTGTGGCCATGACCAAACACGGTTTAGATAATTATGAAGTCAAAGATCGAATCGTCATGTTGGGCGATGATACCCAGGCCCAAGTCGATGCGATTGAAAAAGGCGCTGGTCTACTCATTGTGGTTTGGGCCCAAACCATTGATGAAAAAGTCATTGCCTTAGCCAAAGAAAAACAATGTTCCATTGTGATTAGTGGACATGGAGCGATGAATACTTCACGATATTTATACTTTGCGCCACCAATTCATTTATTGATGAATGAAAAAGTTATCTCCTTCCATGAATGGGAAGTAGCCGAAGATGTACTAAAGAAAATGTTGAAAACACGTTTTCGTACCTATCCTGTTTTAGACCAAGAGGAAAAGTATGTCGGTTATGTCATGCGTTATGATATCTTGAATTCAAAGAACAAATCCATTGTGATGGTTGATCATAACGAATTCAGTCAATCCGTTCGAGCTATTGAAAAAGCCGAATTATTGGAAGTCATTGACCACCACCGTATATCAGATTTCTCTACCCAGTTGCCGGTATCTTTCCGAAATGAAATCGTGGGTAGTACCGCAACCATTTTGACGGAGATGTTTCAAGAAAGACAAATCTTTATTGAAAAGAATCTGGCTGGCTTGTTGCTTGGAGCCATTATTTCCGATACGTTGAAATTCCGTTCTCCAACCACAACGCAGAAAGATATCTTTATGGCCAATGTCCTAGCCCAGATTGCTGGTTTAAATATTGATGAATTTGCCGAAGAGATGTTTACCGTAAGTACCGATATTTCCAATAAGACAATGGAAGAAGCTTTGCGTACCGATATTAAACAGTTTGATATTGAAGATCAAAATGTTTTGATCAGTCAGGTTATTATTTATGATTACCATGCTACCGATAATCGGGAAGCCGAAATTGAAGAAGCCTGCCAAACGATTTTATCGCGTTCGGAAGCTCAGACGATTGTGGCTGTCTTTACCTCAATTATTGATTCTGGATCGGTTGTCTTTGCGAAAGGAAAGTGTGCGGAATGGGTCTATGAAGCCTTCCCAGAAGATGCTACTTCGTTCCAAGAAGGTCTCTTATCTCGCAAGAATCAGATCATCCCTAAACTGGCAGATGTATTCTCCCATCATTAAGTCATCACTATGATGACTTTTTTTTGCTATAATGGGGAAAAGGAAGTACAACTATGAAATTAAAAAAGAAACGTTTAACGTCTGCCCGGATTATTATTGGCGGGTTCATGGGCGTTATTTTAATTGGTGCCTTTTTATTGATGTTGCCCATTTCTTCTAAGTCTGGGGCTGTGACACCATTTATTAATGCGCTGTTCACTTCGACTTCTGCCGTATGTGTAACAGGCTTGGTTGTGTACGATACCGCAACCCATTGGACTTGGTTTGGTCAATTTGTAATTCTACTCTTAATTCAGATTGGCGGTATGGGTGTGGTCACCATTGCCTTATCTTTGACCATGTTATCAGGACGTAAGATTGGTCTACTCCAAAGAGCAACGATGCAAGACTCCATTAGCGCACCGCGTATGGGAGGCATTATAAAAATGCTGCGCTTTATTTTAAAGGGCGTTTTTCTTTTGGAAGCGCTAGGGGCTTTGGCCATGACCTTTGTCTTTATTCCGATGTTTGGCTGGATCCAGGGAATCTGGTTCTCTATTTTCCATTCTATCTCGGCTTTCTGTAATGCCGGTTTTGATTTGATGGGGGTCTATGAACCATTTTCTTCCGTTACCTATTTTGCCGGTAACCCAATTATCAATATCACAATTATGTGTTTGATTGTCTTAGGTGGAATTGGCTTCTTTGTCTGGCATGATATTGTGAAGTACAAAAACCATTTTCGCAAGTATTCCCTGCAGTCAAAAGTCGTTCTATGTATGACGTTCTGCTTGATTGTCTTACCATCGATTTATTTCTATTTCTTCGATTTTGCGTCGATTCATAGCGTATCAGAAAGAATCTTTATGTCTCTGTTCCAATCGGTTACAGCACGTACTGCTGGTTTCAATACGGCCAATTTTGGCAAGATGTCACAAACCGGTATTATGGTGATGATCCTTTTGATGTTGATTGGAGGCAGTCCAGGTTCAACAGCTGGTGGTATGAAAACGACAACCTTTGCGGTTATGTTAGCTAATTTAGTGGGTATTTTCCAAAAAGGAAAAGCACATTTATTTAGACGCCGGATTGAAGAAACAACCGTGCGCAGTGCATCGGCTATCTTTATGTTGTATATTACTTTATTTATTAGTGCCGCGATGATTATTAGTCGAGTGGAAGGCTTAAGCATCTTAGATTGTATGTTTGAAACTTCTTCAGCGGTTGCCACCGTGGGATGTACGATGGGAATTACACCACATTTAATGAGCATCTCCAAAGCAATCTTAATTGCTTTGATGTATTTTGGACGGGTAGGAGCCTTGACTTTACCATTTGCGCTGGCACGTTCGGATCGATATGTAAACAGTTTACCAGAAGAAAGTATTGTGGTTGGATAGGAGAATAAGATGAAACAAGTATTATTAATAGGTTTAGGAAGATATGGGCAAAATATTGCCGCTCGATTAAATGAAATGGGACATCAGGTGATGGCCGTCGATAAAGATGAAAAAAGGGTCAATGCGATTTTGGATATCGTAACCAATGCCCAAATTGGGGATAGTACCGATCGTGAATTCCTAGAATCACTCGGGGTACGAAATTTTGATTATGTCATTATTGCCATTGCCGGGGATTTTGAAAGTTCCATGATCACAACTGTCATGGTCAAAGAACTTGGCGCACCAAACGTTATTTCCCGGGCCAGCAGTGAGATCCAGGAACAATTGTTAAAAAATAATGGGGCGGATGTCGTTATTTATCCGGAAAAGACCGTTGGTATTTGGACGGCTAACCGCTATGTTTCAGAACATGTTTTAGATTATTTTGATTTAGCCGATGGCTATTCCATTTATGAAATCTCGATGCCAGACAGCTGGGTTGGAAAGACTTTGGCAAGTATGGATATTCGTTCTAAATATGGAATCAATATTCTAGCGGTACGTTCGGGAGAACATTTAAATGTAACTATGGATCCAAATGAAAAATTTGTGAAATCGCAATCTTTACTTGTATTAGGAAAGAGCGAAAATGTACATCGCTGTTTTAAGGTACGAGGATGATTCAAGATATTCCAAAAACCTTTCGCAATGAATATACACCCGTTGATCCCCAAGGCGATGATATTGTCTTTGCGTTTCAAGGTCATACGTTTTTAGCCAAAGAAAAAGATGGCCTTCTGATTTGTCCTATGTATAAAGAAATTCAGGGGCGAGTACAATATTTATTCGCTATTGGATCAACGCATTACTTCTTAGCTTTAGATCCACAGAAGTCTACAAAGTATGACTGGTTATCGGTTCGCACCTTGCGACATACCCAACCGAAAACTTTACAGTTTGCCGGAGCGACGGCTTATCATTTATATACCTGGTATCAAAAAAATCAATATTGTGGTTGTTGCGGAGCAAAGTTAGAACATTCTCTGCATGAAAGAGCGATGGTTTGCCCTAAGTGTAAAAATATCATTTATCCAACAATTGCTCCGGCAGTTATTGTCGGAGTTATTTATAAGGATTCCATCTGTATGACACGCTATGCCAATCGCCCTTATAAAGGCCATGCCTTGATTGCCGGCTTTTGTGAAATTGGGGAAACTCCAGAACAAACTGTCATTCGAGAAGTGCACGAAGAAGTTGGCTTAAAGGTAAAAAATATTCGTTATTATAAAAGCCAGCCTTGGGGGTTTGATTCCAATCTTCTTATGGGCTTTTTCTGTGATTTGGATGGAGATCCCACCATTACTTTGCAGGAAGAAGAACTGGCCAAAGCTCGTTTTATTCCCCGAGATGAAATCAATGATACCTACCAGGATTTAAGTTTAACCAATGAAATGATTTGTGTATTCAAGAAGGGGGACAAAATCTAATGCGAAACGTACTTTCTTTCAATGAAGGATGGACCTTATCCTTTCCCAAACACGAACGAGAAAGCCAAAAAGTTAACTTACCTCATACCTGGAATGCGATAGATGGAATGGATGGCAATGGCAGCTATTTACGTACCACGGGCATTTATTCTCGAACCTTTCTTGCACCAAGCCAACCTTTAGAAAATGGCCGACTATATCTCGAAGTTTTAGCGGCTTCGCTTTCGGCAAAAGTAACAGTCAATGGCCAACCGGCAACCGTACATGAAGGTGGTTTCTCTACTTTCCGTTGTGATATTACCGATCTCTGTAAAGAGGAAGAAAATGAACTGCGTATTGAAGTCAGTAACGAAGATACGCCATCGATGTATCCTGCATCGGCAGATTTTACTTTTTATGGTGGCTTGTATCGCGGGGTAAATCTCATCAGCGTTCCAGATTCACACTTTGATTTGGATTACTATGGTGGTCCAGGTATCAAAGTAACGCCAAAACCAACCGAGGATGGTGGTGCCATCTTTGAAATCGAAAGCTTTGTGACAAAGCCCGAGGATTTAACGGTCCTTTATGCGATTACTGATGCTAGCGGAAAAGAACTTGCCGCAGCTACGCGTCCTAGTACCGATACAAAAGTTTGTATTGCGGTGCCAGATATTCAGCTTTGGAGTATGGATGAACCAAACTTATATACGGTACATGCCTACTTGGAAAAACATAATGAAACGATAGATGAAGTCCAGGTTCAGACTGGTGTACGCAGTTATAGGGTTGATCCCGAAAAAGGTTTCTTTATCAATGGTAAACAAACGCCATTACGTGGGGTCAGTCGGCATCAAGATAAACTCTATCAGGGCAATGCCTTATCGCGAGAAGATCATTTTCAAGATGCCAAAATCATTAAGGAATTAGGCGCAAATACCATTCGTTTAGCCCACTACCAACATAGTCAAGATTTTTATGATGCTTGTGATCAACTAGGTTTTGCGGTTTGGGCCGAAATTCCTTTCATCAGTGTTTTTAAACCTGGACAAGCAGCTTTTGAACATTGTCAAAGGGAATTGAAAGAATTGATTGTACAAAACTACAATCATCCATCGATCTTCTTCTGGGGTCTATCCAATGAAATCTTAATTGGTGGCATTAGCCAGGAGCTTGTGGATTGTCACCATAAGCTGCAAAAGCTCTGCAAAGAACTGGATCCAACTCGCTTAACAACCATGGCTCATGTCTCTGCAACCCCAACCCAGGGTCCAATGCATCATATTACGGACTTAGAAAGTTATAACCATTATTTTGGCTGGTATACCGGAAAAATCGAAGATAATGGTCCGTGGCTGGATCACTTCCATAAAGAAAATCCGGATATTTGTCTAGGCGTTTCTGAATATGGTTGTGAAGGAATTCTGAACTGGCATAGTGCCAAGCCGCAATGTAAAGATTATTCCGAAGAATACCAGGCCCTTTATCATGAACATATGGCCCAGGTATTCGAAGATCGTCCTTGGATCTGGGCCAGTCATGTGTGGAATATGTTTGATTTTGGCTGTGCAGCCCGCAAGGAAGGTGGCGTAGCTGGTCGTAATAATAAAGGTCTGGTTACCATAGACCGAAAGATTCGTAAAGACAGTTTCTATGTCTATCAAGCTTTCTGGAGCAAGGTGCCGATGGTACATATTGCCGGTCGTAGATATGCTCAAAGAGCTGGTCAAACTACAGAAATCAAAGTTTATTCCAACCAAGATGAAGTAACGCTTTATCTCAATGGCCAAAAAGTAGGCAGTCAAAGAGCCCATCGCATCTTTTCTTTCCCAGTGGAACTGAAAGATGGTTTGAACTTTGTGTGTGCCCAAGCGGGCTCTATAAAAGATAGTATAACTTTAGAAAAAGTGGAAAAAGAACCCGATGCCTATCGTTTACCAGAATTCCAGGAACTCCAGGAAGGGGTAGCCAACTGGTTTAAACAAATGGGACCGCTAGATTTAGAGGCACCGATGGAATTTAAAGAAGGCTACTATAGTATCCATGATACAATGGCTGAACTGGCCAAAAATCAAGAAGCTCTGGCTATTGTTTCTAAAGCAGCGAAACTATTGACCAATTTTGACGTAAAGCCTAATGAAGGCATGTGGGATATGATGAAAAATGTCACTCCTGAAGTCATGGGAAAAATGATATCTGATATGCCAAAAGGATTTTTGGAAAGTTTGAATGCGAAACTCGTAAAAATCAAGAAATAGGAAAAAAGTGTGCAAATAACGCACACTTTTTGCGTAAATAGACGATTGAGCAGGTAAAATAGACAATTATTAGAACATTTGTATAAGTGTTGAATCAATGTAAAAAAGAATTGTTCTTTGTTGAAAACTTGTTGTATACTCGTACTGTAAGTGTTAGACGTGAGAATCATAGAAGAAGGAGTAAAACAATGAATGTACAAGAATTAGAAAAACATGCAAACAATGTACGTAAGAACATTCTACGTGCTGTATATTCAGCACAAAGTGGACATCCTGGGGGAAGTTTATCAAGTGCAGATGTTTTAACGTATTTGTATTTTGAAGTAATGGACATTAATGCAGACAATGTAAAAGGGATTGACCGTGATCGTTTTGTCTTGAGTAAAGGACACGTTACCCCTGCTTTATATAGTGTCTTTGCAGAAAAAGGCTTCTTGAGTGAAGAAGATATCCTTACCTTCCGTAAGTTTGGAAGCAAGTTACAAGGTCACCCAAATATGAACTACATTGATGCCGTAGATATGTCTACTGGATCTTTAGGACAAGGTGTATCTGCTGCAGTTGGTATGGCACTAGCCAATAAGTTAGATAAGAATGGACATCATATTTATACTTTATTAGGCGATGGAGAATGCCAAGAAGGTGAAGTATGGGAAGCTGCAATGGCAGCCAGTCAATATGGCTTAGATAATTTAACGGTTATGGTTGACTGCAACCATCTTCAAATCGATGGAAAAGTCGAAGACGTTATGAACGTTTATCCATTAGATAAGAAATTCGAAGCTTTTGGATTTGAAGTTGTAAAAGCCAATGGTCATAGCTTTGAAGCTATCAAAGAAGCTTTTGATTATGCCAAGAGTGTAAAAAGAAAACCAACATGTATCTTATGGAATACGGTAAAAGGTAAAGGGGTTTCCTTTATGGAAGACCAAGCCGGATGGCATGGAAGTGCTCCTAATGAAGAACAATATAAACAAGCAATGAAAGAATTAGGAGGAGAAGAATAATGGCAAAACAAGCAACACGTGCAGCCTATGGGCAAGCTATTGCACAATTGGTTCAAGAAAACGAAAATATTGTCGTTTTGGATGCCGATCTAGCTGGTTCTACAAAATCAGGTGAAGCGAAAAAAGTATGTCCAGAAAGACACTTTGATATGGGAATTGCCGAAGGCAATATGATGGCTGTTGCGGCTGGATTAGCTGCTTCAGGTAAGATTGCCTATGCATCTACCTTTGCGGTATTTGCAACAGGTCGTGCTTATGATCAAGTACGAAACAGTATCTGCTACCCTAATCTAAATGTAAAAATCTGTGCAACGCATTCCGGAATTACTGTTGGAGAAGATGGTGCATCTCACCAGGCATTAGAAGATATTGCCTTGATGCGTGCTATCCCAAATATGAAAGTCTTCTCACCATGTGATGGTGTAGAAGCTAAAGCTATTGTTAAAGCTGTAGCTGACATTGATGGACCATGTTATGTTCGTCTTGGACGTTTAGCGGTAGATACAGTCAATGATGAAGACTACAAATTTGAATTTGGCAAAGGTGTAGTTATGAATAAAGGAGAAAAAGTTGCCATTATTGCGACAGGTATGATGGTACAAGAATCTCTAGAAGCAGCGAAAGAATTGGATTTCAACCCAACCGTTGTAAATATCCCTACAATCAAACCAATTGATGCGGATTTGATCAAAGAATTAGCCAAAACGCATGATGCCATCGTAACCGTTGAAGAACACAATGTCATTGGTGGATTAGGAAGTGCAGTAGCTGAAGTATTAGCCAGTGAAAAAGAACGTTGTCCACAATACATGATTGGTATGCAAGATACCTTTGGACAATCTGGTACACCAGCTGAATTGCTTGATCATTATGGCTTAAACGCTAAACATATTGCGGATTTCGTTAAAAACATTTAATAGAAAAAAACCAATCGAAAAGATTCAATCTTAACGATTGGTTTTTTTATTGGCAATATTCTTTAATGTATTCTCCAAAATAAGGGAGAGCTAAAGAAATATATCCTTGGCGGGAAGAAAGAATTCCTCTTTTGATTAGTCGATCTCTATATACAGAATAGTTTGCAGCTTTATCTTTCATTAACGCTAATACTTCTTCTCGCTTGTATTCTTCTTTACTCGTTAATTGTTTAACGAATAATCGGTCCATGTTGGTCAATTTTTCCCATATTTTTTCATAGGAATAGGCAAATAATTCAGCCTTTAACATAGGGACAATTGTCTTTAGTTCAAAATTAGATCCTTGTTTAAAGCTTAATACGCCTAGTTCTTGAAAAGCAAAAGCATAACCTTTTGTGATGGCAGCCATTTCTTTGGCTATATCAATAGAAATATGTAATTTGGTTTTATACATCTCGGTCATTAGAATTCTATTCAATGGTTCAGTTTGAATTGTGGTTGCTCGTCTGAAAAATGTAAGATTTTTTACATTGCTGAGTTGTTGGATGTTTTCGTATAAACCAGTACAAACAAGATAAACCGGATAGTTAGCTCTTAGCCATCTTCCATATTCAGAAGCAAACTTTACCATTTCATCTGTTTTGGAAATTTCATCAATCCCAATAAGAATCTTTTTCTTTCTCTTTTGTACTTCTTGAATCATATTTTCAATCGCAATACCTACATCGAAGTAAAGACCTTGATACAACTTTTAAACAGCCAGATATGCAAACAAATGCAGAATATGAATACTATCCTAGTATATATAAAATTACGTATGATTTAGATGGTGGTACAAATACTCCGGAAAATATCAAAAACTCTACGTATAACGTATTATATGGACCAACGTTTGAAGAGCCTACAAAGGAAGGCTATACATTTGATGGTTGGTATATAGGTAATCAGAAAGTTACTGGTATTAATAATACCGATGATCTCGAAGTTCTTAAAACATTGAGCAAGACGGAAGCCACGAAAAAATTTTATGAAATATTAGATACGCATAGAACGGGAGATATTACAGTAACGGCACATTGGACAAAGAATTCAGCAACCGATGATTCTACTAATGACACAGAAGTCCAAGATAGGGATAATCCTTCAGAGGATGAATCTATTACAAGTTCTAGTTCACAAGACTCTAATGAAGATGTAAACAATAATGCATCGGAAGTAGACGTTATTAAACCGAAAGATCCTAATGAATAAGTTGTTTTATTTAACACTTTATGCAAAGAAAAACAGGCAAAACTCCTTTAGCTAAAGGGGAATTGCCTGTTTTGTCGTTTGTAGGTGAATTGCGTAGACTCTTAGTCATAGGGTTTGTATTCAACGCTTTTCTTATCGAAGTCAATGAATAGTTGGAAAGCGTTACGATTTTTGTCTTCATCCCAGATTTCTACGAATTTTGGGGTTACTTCAATTAAGATTTCAGTGTCTTCGTGTGAATAGGCATTGTAGCTTTGCCATAAGAACTCTTTGTATTTCTTTTCGAATACACGGCCGGGTTCATCGACAACTAGGCCTTTGTTCTCGGCAATCCCTTCGACTTGGGTTCCGTTAAAACACATGGCTACTTGATTGTTTTTGAAGAGTTGTTGAGTCTTACGGAAGTTCTTATCGGTTTTGAAATAGATTTTGTCATTGTAGAACAGGCAAGATACGTTTCTTACCATAGGGTAATTGTCTACACAGCTGGCTAAGGCCATGATTTTCCAATCCCCACATTTTTTTTGCATAATTGCGACAGCTTCTTCAAATGTCATGATTTTTTCCTCCAGTTAGATAATGTTGTTAAAAGCACAGATGACAAGGATTGTCGTCAACAGGGTAAATAAACCAACAATATAAGCGGGTTGTTGGTGGGATTCGTGACCGTCACGAAAGTCAACTAAATGCGATTTTCTTAAGGCTTGTACAATTGGTTTATAGAGTACAATGGTAAATCCGGTATTTAAGGCACCTTTTAGGATATTAAAGAGTAATACCCCTGGAATAAAGGATACTAAGACAACTTGGCGACTCATATTGTAGTAGATTGGATCAACGATGTAGTTCCAGAATCCCATGGAAATGGTAGAACAGAGAATACCGATGACTAAACCAAGAATAGCGGTGTTTTTGGTACGGTTGCGCTTATAGATATAAGCTGCTGTACAGGCAAAAGCACAGGTGCTGATAACATTCATGATTACATCAAATATATTACCACCGGTAAAAAATAATTCCAAAACACTTACAATACAGCTGACTAGAAAGCTAGACATCGGTCCATAGATAAAGCCGGCAATGGCGATGACGACATCTTTTGGCTCATAGGCTAAAAAAGCGACAGATGGCACTAAAGGAATGTGTACAAAGACGGCTAAAATCAAAGCTACGGCACTCATCATTCCGAGGTTTGTTAATCTTTTTGTTATGTTGTTTGTCACAGTGATCCCTCCTTGAAAAAGAAAAACATGCTCAAAACAAAAAGTCAGAGCATGTCCAATTCAAAAAATAGGTTACACAAAAAAACATAACCGCTTGATGGAATCTTCTTTCATCCAGACTTTACTGTTGCTACCGTAATTTCAACGGTTCTGCCCGAAGGCTTGCGGAGTTTACCGCCAGTCGAGAATTTCACTCTGCCCTGAAGATTTTGATTTGTAGCCTAATCATACCTATTCGTAGTGTTTTTTGTCAATAATGACTGCATTTTTCATGAGTTGATAGTGTATAATTTTTTTAATGAAAAAATTGAAAACGGTTAACTGACAAAAGTGATTGAAATGTGATTGAAACAAGTATAAAGTACTTTCTGTAAAAAAACAAAACGTGTACTTGTATTAACCCGCGAGGAGGCAGGGCAGTCACGGATTAATCCGTATTGTCGTGCCCTTTTTGTTTTTTTTGAAAGGAGGAACATCGTATAAAAAATGGAAGAGTTTACCAAGGAACTGCTAGAACAGTTAAACGTTAAGACAGTCTTTACAATTGGACCGTTTGCGATTTCCGAATCGGTTGTGGTTTCCTGGATTGTTATGGCTGTATTAATTATTGGATCGATTTGGTTGACCCGAGGATTAAAAGTACATAATCCTGGGAAGAAACAGTTGGTTGCCGAAACGATTGTTTCTTGGTTGGACAACTTTACCCAGTCGATGCTAGGAGAAAATGGAAAGGAATACAGTGGCTATATAGCGACCGTGCTTCTCTATATTGGATTTTCTAACATCATTGGCGTATTTGGTTTTAAACCGCCGACCAAAGATATGTGTGTCACCATTGCCTTATCTTTGATGAGTATTGTTTTAATAGAGGTCAGTGGTGTCAGGGCCAAAGGTATGAAAGGTTGGTTAAAGAGTTTTACTCAACCTATTGCGGTTGTAACTCCCATCAATATTCTTGAATTAGTGACTAGACCATTGTCTTTATGTATGCGTCTATTTGGAAATGTATTAGGTGCTTTTGTCATCATGGAATTAATCAAGATGGTGGTACCCGTATTTGTACCAATGGTATTTAGTTTGTATTTTGACTTTTTTGATGGCTTGATACAAGCCTATGTATTTGTATTTTTAACATCATTATTTATTGCCGAAGCAACGGAAGTATAGGAGGAAATAACATGAGTGTAACAGCAATTGGAGTTGGATTAGCAGCATTAGCTGTAATTGGTGGAGGTCTTGGAATTGGTGTAGCCACTTCTAGTGCCGTAAAAGCCATTGCGCAACAACCAGAAGCCGACGGAAAAATTATGCGTACTTTACTTTTAGGAGCTGCCTTAGCAGAAGCAACTGCTATTTATGGTTTCGTTTTAGGTATTTTAATTATTTTGATGCTTAAGTAGAAAGGAATAAAGGAATTATGCTAAGGATTGATTCCAATATTATTTGGACAATTGTTAACTTGCTGATTCTTTACGCATGTATGATGCGTTTTCTTTTTAAACCGGTTCGAAATATTCTCGCAAAACGAAAAGAAGAAATAGATGCATCTTTTGCAGATGTGAAGAAACAAAAAGAGCAAGCTCAAGAATATAAAGATCAAGCCGAAAAAGAATTGCAGGCAATCCAGGCGAACCATGATAAAGAAATGGCTGATGCCCGTATTAAAGCAAGCCACGAATACGAAAAGATTCTTGCTGAAGCCAACGCAAAATCGGATGAAATCTTAGAAGAAGCTCGTCAAAAAACCGCTGCCGTGGCTCGTGAAGAAAAAGCGAGAGCAAAGAGTGAAATCGCTGATTTGATCAGTGAAGCAGCAGAAAAGATGTCTGGCTCAAAAGCCGATGAACAATTATATGATGAATTCTTAAATGATATGAAATAGAGGGGGAAAACGATGGAACAGATTTTACATGCAACACTTCGTTGTGTAACCCCACCAAACGAAGCACAATTGGAAAAAATGAAAGCTTTCTTAGCCGAACATTACCACTGTGATTCTGTGGAGCTGGAAATCAAACAAGATCCTTCTGTTCGTGGTGGTTTTGTTTTGAATGCAGGCAATGACGAATACGATTGGTCTATGCGTTCAAGACAAGAAAGATTGAATGATCAAATTAAAAAAGCCCGTGATGAAGCCATTCAAATGGATAAAAGCGGTTCTTTGATGTCCATTCTAAAAGAAGCCGTTGAACAATTTGAAGATTCAGCTACGAAAAATGAAGTCGGATTTGTCGATACCGTTGGTGATGGTATTGCTACAATATCTGGCTTAGAACATGCCATGTATGGTGAAGTTGTCGTTTTCGAAAATGGAACTAAAGGTATGGTACAAGATATTACCGAAGACGGGATCGGGGTCATCTTATTTGACCAGGAAGGAACCATTGGTCAGGGAACCAAAGTTTCCCGTACCAAAAGACAAGCTGGTATGCCAGTCAGTGATGCCTTTTTAGGCCGTGTTGTCGATCCATTAGGAAATCCGATTGATGGATTAGGACCTATTGATGCCAAAGAGATGCGTCCAGTTGAAGAACCGGCACCAAGCATTATTGATCGTAAACCCGTTACAACCCCAATGGAAACGGGAATCCTTGCGATTGATTCAATGTTCCCTATTGGACGTGGACAACGTGAATTGATTATCGGAGACCGGCAAACCGGAAAAACATCGATTGCCTTAGATACGATTTTGAACCAAAAAGGTAAACGCTGTATCTGTATTTATGTCTCTATTGCTCAAAAAGCTAGTACAGTGGCTAACTTAGTCAATACCTTAAAGAAAAATGATGCAATGGATTATACCATTGTCGTTACTTCAACAGCTGCCGATGCTGCAAGTTTACAATACATTGCTCCCTATTCGGCAACAAGTTTGGCAGAATACTTTATGCATCAGGGTAAGGATGTTTTGGTTGTCTATGATGATTTATCCAAACATGCCGTAGCCTATCGTACGATTTCGTTATTGTTAGGACGAAGCCCAGGACGTGAAGCATATCCTGGAGATGTCTTCTATTTACATTCTCGTCTACTAGAACGAAGTGCCCGTTTATCCAATGAAAAAGGTGGCGGTTCGATTACTGCCTTACCAATCATTGAAACTCAGGATGGAGACGTTAGTGCATATATTCCAACCAATGTCATCTCTATTACCGATGGACAGATTTTCTTGGAAAGTGATTTATTCTTTGAAGGTCAGCGACCAGCCGTCAATGTCGGATTATCCGTCAGCCGTGTTGGTGGTGCAGCCCAAACCAAAGCCATGAAAAAGGCTTCGGGATCTTTACGTATTGATTTAGCGCAATATCGTGAGATGAAAGAATTTACCCAGTTCGCATCAGACTTAGATGAAACTACGAAAAAGCAGTTGCAACATGGTCGAGTATTAATGGAATTATTGAAACAACCATTGAATCATCCTATGAGTCAAGCAGATCAAGTTATGGCTTTAGTTGTTGCGGATGCTAATTTATTGAATGATGTAGATCCGGAACTTGTCAAAGATGAAGAAATGAAATTATTGGCATGGCTCAATGAAAAGCACAGTGAATTTGCCAGTGAATTAAATACAACCCAAGTATTAGATGATAACTTGAAAGATCGTATTATTGCGGCTGCAAAAGAATATCGAGGGCAAAAATAATGTCAGCCATTCGTGAAATCAAGGATCGGATGACAGGTATCCAGTCTACGATGAAAATTACGAAAGCGATGTATATGATTTCATCGACTAAGATGAATGCCGCAAAACAGAGTTTGATGAATACGGAACCGTATTTTTATAACTTACGGAAAGTGATTTTAACCATTATGCGTTCGCTTCCGGATGAATTTACTCATCCCTTTTTGGATGATCGAGAATATGTCGAAGATGAAAACGAAAGAAAAGCCTTTATTTGCGTTACTGGAGATAAGGGACTAGCCGGAGCCTATAACCATAACGTCATAAAAATGGCCGAACAGATGGTAAGGGATAATTCGCTACATACGCTATATATGATTGGGGAAGTCGGTCGTCAATATTTCTTGCGCACCGATATCCCTATTGAAGAAAGCTTTTTATATACTGCCCAAAAACCAACGCTTCAAAAGGCACGTTCGATTGCCTCTAAAATGTTGGATCTATTCGAAAGAAAAAAGGTAGATGAAGTATACATTCTCTATACGCGTATGGAAGGCAATCAATTTATCCCTGATATCGAACAGCTTTTGCCTTTTCATCGTTTAAATCGTGCAGTTGAAGTTGCCGGTGAGATGTCTTTCAACTATCAACTTGAACCAAGTCCAAAACAGCTTTTGGACACCGTAATTCCGGATTATTTAGCCGGGTATATTTACAGTGCTTTGGTTGAATCGTATGCATCAGAAAACTATGCCCGTATGCAGGCAATGGATTCAGCCAATAAAAACGGCGAAGAATTGTTAAGTGATTTATCTTTACAATACAACCGTCAACGTCAGGCAAAAATCACCCAGGAAATTACCGAAGTAGCAGCTGGGGCAAAAGCCCGTAAACAACAGCTGGAAAGAAAAGCGAAACAAGAAGAAAGGAGACGTGAGTCGGCATGCAATTAGGAAAGATTACCCAAGTCATGGGACCAGTCGTAGATGTTCATTTTGATCAAGTCCCGCTTCCTTTTATTCATTCTGCCTTACAGGTAGATAACCATGGCAAGAAGTCTATTATGGAGGTTATGCAACATACGGGAACGAATACTGTACGTTGTATTATGCTTTCTCCTAGTGAAGGACTTCAAAGAGATATGCCGGTCTTATATCGTGGCATGGGAATTGAAGTTCCCGTTGGCCAACAAAACTTAGGCCGTTTATTTAATGTATTGGGGGATACCATCGATGATCAAGCACCGCTTGAAACCGATAACTATTGGGAAATTCACCGTAAACCGCCAAAGTTTGAAGATCAATCTCCTGTAACCGAAGTATTGGAAACCGGAATTAAAGTCATTGACTTGATTGCTCCTTATGCCAAAGGAGGAAAGATTGGTTTATTCGGTGGTGCCGGTGTTGGTAAAACCGTATTGATTCAGGAATTGATTCGTAATATTGCCAGTGAACATGGTGGCTATTCCATCTTTACCGGTGTTGGAGAACGTTCTCGTGAAGGAAACGATTTGTGGACTGAAATGAAAGAATCCGGGGTTATTGAAAATACCGCTTTAGTCTTTGGTCAAATGAACGAAAGTCCAGGAGCTCGTATGCGGGTTGCCGAAACTGGATTGACCATGGCCGAATACTTCCGTGATGTAGAACATAAAGATGTCTTACTTTTCATTGATAACATCTTCCGTTTTGTCCAAGCGGGTTCAGAAGTATCCAGCTTGTTGGGACGTATGCCTTCTGCGGTTGGTTATCAACCAACTTTGGCTAATGAAATGGGACAACTTCAAGAACGTATCGCATCAACGAAAAATGGTTCGGTTACTTCCGTACAAGCCGTTTATGTACCAGCCGATGACTTGACGGACCCTGCTCCAGCTACAACGTTTGAGCATTTGGATGCGACAACGGTATTAAGTCGTAAGGTTGTTGAACAAGGTATCTATCCAGCGGTTGATCCACTTGAATCAAGCAGTCGTATCCTGCAAGCGGATATTGTGGGAAAAGAACATTACGATACAGCGCAACATGTCTTGCAGTATCTACAAAAATATAAAGAACTTCAAGATATTATCGCTATTTTAGGTATGGAAGAACTTTCGGAAGAAGATAAAACTATTGTAGCCAGAGCACGTCGTTTACGTAACTTTATGGCTCAACCATTCCACGTTGCGGAACAATTTACTTCCATTCCAGGAAAATATGTACCTCTTGCCGATACCATCAAAGGTTTCCAAGCAATTTTGAATGGAGATATGGATCAATATCCAGAAGCTGCTTTCTTTAATGTAGGAACCATTGATGAAGTTATTGAAAAAGCGAAAGAAGTATAATTATGGCAGAATTGTTCGATTTAAAGATTTTGGCTAGTGAACATGTCTTCTATGACGGAAAGGCCCAAGTCTTAACCGTTCATACCCCAGAAGGCAGCAAGCAGTTTCTAGCCCATCACTTAAAGAGTATTTATGCCCTTACCCCAGGTGAACTAAAGATTCGTAAAGAAGATGGTTCAGAAATCGAAGTGGTTGGTGGTATGGGTACCATGATCTTTACTAACAATCAAGCCGAAGTCCTTTTGGATACTTGTGAAACGCAAGAAGAGCTAGATAAGCGTAGAGCAAGTGAAGCTTTGGAAAGAGCCAAAGAAAGAATGCGTCAAAAGAAATCCATGCGCGAATACAAAATGTCCCAAGCCGCAATGGCTCGTGCCTTAGCGCGTTTGCAGTTTAAAGACAAAGATATTCATTAAGATAGGAATGCAAATTTCTATCTTTTCTTGTGCATTGTGTTTTATCCATGAACAGAATATTGTACAATGTCTATAGGTGGTGGTTATATGCAGAGTATAAGACAGATTTATAAAATTGGTCCTGGACCCAGTAGTTCACATACCTTTGGCCCTATGATGGCTGCTAAATATATGTTGGAACAATATCCACAAGCTATGCAATTTGATGTTTCACTATTTGGTTCTTTGGCTTTAACCGGCAAAGGCCATTTGACCGATAAAATTATTGAGAAAACATTTCATCCTATTCCTTGTACGATTCACTTTGATATCAAAAAAGAAGTGGATCATCCCAATACCATGATTATTACCGCTTATGGGAAACAAGAAGTCATTGGGCAACACACCTTTGTTTCCATTGGTGGCGGGAAAATTGAAATTGATGGGAAGAAGAATGCGGATGAACCCGATATCTATACGCTGACAACCATGGATGCGATTCAAGCCTATTGTCATCAACATCACATCCGCCTGGATCAATACATCGATCAGGTAGAAGGTTTAGAATTTGATAAGTATATGCATAAGATTTTTAGTCAGATGTTAAAGACGGTCAATACTGGTTTAAAGCGAACCGGTGTTTTACCAGGAAGTCTAAAAATTGAACGCATTGCCCATGCGCTATATCAATCGGCCCATAGTTGCGATGATCCCCAAGATACCAATAGTTTGTTGCTGGCAAGCTATGCCTATGCTGCCAATGAACAAAATGCCAGTGGCGGAATTGTCGTAACCGCACCAACCATGGGTAGTTGTGGGGTTTTACCAAGCCTGGTTTATCATTTTTATCATGACTTAAAATACCCGAAACAAACCATCCTGCAAGGTTTAAAAGTAGCTGGCTTAATTGGTAACTTGGTACAGACAAACGCAACCATTTCTGGCGCTAAAGCCGGCTGTCAAGCTGAAGTAGGAGCTGCTTGTGCAATGGGTGCAGCCTTTGTAGCCAGCTGCCAGTTCCAAACCAATGAACAAATTGAATGTGCAGCCGAAATTGGCCTGGAACATCATTTAGGTTTAACCTGTGATCCAGTGGGTGGCTATGTGATGATTCCTTGCATTGAAAGAAATGCGGTCGCAGCCCAACGTAGTATCGATGCTGCCCGTCTAGCCAAATATTTACGCAATGTAAAAAAGAATCGCGTTAGTCTAGATATGGTTATCCAAACGATGAATCTAACCGGAAAGAAATTGCCGATTGAATTAAAGGAAAGTGCGTTAGGCGGTTTAGCCGTCGTAGTTCCCGATAAACAATAATTTTACGAAGAATTGATAGGAGCCATATATCCTTTTGATATCCATTCTCCATAATGAAGACAAAGGAGAGGAATGGATATGAACCTAGATTGTTTGAATTACCTCTTTCTTCTGTTTTCCATTGTAGTATGTATTGTTCTAGTTGCTTACTACACAAAAGCAGAAGAAAAACTTACGACAAATCATTTGTAGAAAAAGAAGCGTCCGATGTATATAGATGCTTCTTTTTTATTGCACCGTTGGTGAAATATGAATGCATTTACTTATACAATAAGACGGTAATTGAAGTTTTGGGCCAGTTGTTAGATTCTGTTCATGGAGAATATGCTTCTTTGATCATGAATCTGATCAAATATGGGATAGCGACAGAGAACAATGCCAGAATATGGTAGACAGAATGAAAAAGAATTAAACCGTATAGCTTAAGAAACTAGTAAACAGTTGAAGCAGATAAAGGATAAGACCAAGTAGCCTTCCCTTTAAAGCTTCGGCTTTATTTCATTCAAAATGGTTTAGTACTACAAAACGTTAAAAATTAAGGGTGTCAAAAGCGGCTATGGGGTAGCGAGTAAAATTGTAAACTTTACGATGTTAGTGCCAAGTTCTTTAATGCAGTCTATGGCTTCCTTTGTCTCCCAAAATGTAGGCGCCGGGCAAGAAAAACGTGCCAAACAGGCTATGTTTACGGGAATTGGCATTGGACTTAGTATTGGATGTTTAGTCTTTATCCTTGTCTTCTTTAAAGGAAATATTCTAACCGGTTTATTTACCACGAATGCGATTATTGTGCAAAAAGGCTATGCCCCTGAAACGATTGTGACAGCCATTCTATTTAGTATGGTTGGTTATTTCAATGGACATGATAAAACCGTATGGGTGATGATTCAGGGTTTGATCCAGACTTTACTGGTGCGTCTTCCCTTGGCTTATGTGATGAGTATTCAACCGCATGCCAGCTTGACCAAGATTGGTTTAGCAGCACCCATTGCCACTATGGTTGGAATTGTTTTAAATGTTCTTTTCGTTCTTTTTATGAATCGCAGAAAGAATGAAATTTAGGTCAATGCATATTGACCTTTTTTTTCTATTAAGTGGTATAATGCAACAAAGAATTTTAGGAGGATGCAAAATGCAAGAACGTTATGCAATCTGTTTTTCAAGTAAAACAGGGAATACCGAAGCACTCGCAAAAGTGGTTCAAGAAACTTTGCCAGAAGAAAGCTGTGCCTATTATGGTAGCGTAGATCAGGCACCTGATAATGCAGAAATTTATTATGTGGGTTTTTGGACGGATAAAGGCACAGCCGATGCAGCGAGTTTAGCTTTTTTAAAGACCTTACATAAAAAACAGATCTTCTTGTTTGGAACCGCAGGATTTGGTGGTAGTGAAGCCTATTTTCAAAAGATTTTAGATCAAGTGAAAGAATCCATTGATTCCAGTAATACCGTCATTGGTCAATTTATGTGTCAGGGGCGTATGCCTCAGTCGGTTCGCGATCGCTATGTGAAAATGCGGGATGCAAACAATACGCAATTGAATTGGGATGCAATGATTCAAAATTTTGATCAAGCCTGTGCACATCCAAATTCAGATGATTTTGCACAATTGAAACAAATGCTAACAAAAAAATAGGCAGATTGTATGAATTGTCAATAAAACGTAAGCGCTTTTATGGTAAAATTGGCCTAGACAGACAAAAAATGAATTAAATACAGTCTTTCTGATGACAAAGAAAGAAGGAATTCCATTGAAAGAAGTATCTTTAAAAAGAATATCTAGTTGTGTCCTTGTGGGAACGATGATTTTATCGGGATTTTCACAAGTTGTCTTAGCAGATGAAAATCGTATGTATACCGACCATCAAACGTACTATATCGGTCGTGTTGAATACAATTTAGATGGTTCTTTAGTGAACCAGGCAGAACATGTTTGTGATTTTGTATTCCCAGAACCAGAACAACCGGAAGTACCGGCTGAACCTGAACAACCAGAACAACCAGAACAACCGGATCAACCGGAACAGCCCGAACAACCATCGAAGCCGGATGAAGAAAAACCCGATGATTCTCAAACGAAGGATGATAAAGAAGAGATAAAAGACAATACCACAGAACAAAAACCGGATTCACAAGTCCAAAATCCAGTGACTCCTGCCCCAAGTACGTTTAACTATGTGGCCAATACCTGGTATCATCCAACGACATTAAATGCCTTAGGGTATACGGGAGAAGTGCATAACGCCATTAAGTTAGACAATTTCTTGACCGGAAACTGGAGCAAGTTTGTCGTGAGTGGAAATCCATTCTCCATGCCTCAATGTACCTATTTTGCCTGGAGTCGTTTCTATCAGGTATATGGTTTTGATTCAGGGGCTCGTGGCAATGGAAAAACCAATGCGATGGAAATCGTTCGAGCCCATCCAGATCAATTCCAATTGAGTAGTACCCCAGCTGGAGGTGCCGTATTCTCTTGTGAGTTAAATACTTTATATCCAGAATATGGTCATGTGGGTTTTGTGGAAGCATATGATGGACAGAATGTTTGGCTTTCCGAAGGAAATTATCGTGTAGGAAATACCGATGGCAATATTTATATTCACAAGATGTCTTGGGATAGTTTCAAAGCGCAGTATCCGGATGTAGTCTTTGCGGTGCCAAAACAAGGAACCATCCAAACTTCGAAAGAAGCTTCGGTAACCATCGATAATAAGGATGCCATTGAACTTTACAATAAAATGAATGGAAACGTTGTTGCGAAGAAAAACATTCTTCGTGATTATCAAAAATAAAGGGAAAGAGAAATTTCTCTTTCCTTTTTTACGGGAGGATTAAAATGAATCGAGATCAAAAAGCAATTCGTTATAAACAAAGTGGGTGCAACTGCTGTCAAGCTGTATTATGTGCCTTTGCCGACCAGTTGGATATAGATGAAACCATCCTAAAACAATTGGGTGCTGCCTTTGGAATGGGCATGGGAGGCATGGAAGGCAACTGTGGAGCTTTGATTGCCGCACAAATGATTCTAGGTATGAAAGAATACCAAGGCTATCCCATCAATGCCCAGTCACGGGAAATTCTAGAAGCCTTTAAGGATGCTTGTGGGGCAATTACCTGCAAAGATTTAAAAGGTTTGGAAACCGGAGAGATGCTTTGTAGCTGTAACGATTGTATCCGCCAAGCCGTAGCCTTAGTAGATGGGCAAGATGACTAGTTAATCTAGTCTTTTTTTATGCCTGGAGTTTTAGCATTAATAGCTGTAAAGGATCCTTTGTTTCTAGCGTAAAACTTGTTCCATGTTGGATACAAAAGCTCTGCAAGTCTGAAATCTTTAGCGTTGTAGTTTGATCTGTGATACTTCCTTGTCCAGCTAAATCTAAAAGATAAAGGTCTTGATTTGAATCGAAAGTTAAAGACTTTCCGGCTTCAAGGGTATAGAAGTGGATTTCCAACTTTGGACTTTCAGTAAGTTTGGTGTTTTCCTTTAATAGAGAAGGTAGTGAAAAAACTTTACCGATTGGAAGTTTTGGACTTATAAAATTAGATTTTGGCAGTTCGATTTCTAAATAGACAACACCCGTCTTTGTTTCCATGCCTACAGGAATTTCACAAGGCGTAAGGATAGAATCACCGGTTTTTAGGAGCTGTTGGCAAATTGTTACACTTCCCTCTAAAACATAGATAAACTTGTGATACGGGAAGATTTCGGCACTGATATCGGTATTTTCAGCCAAAGAAAAATAGAAGATGGCATTCTCTCCCTGGTTAACCGATTTAGAAATGGTGCAACCTTCAACGGGTGGATGTTTTTTTGCGATAGAAAAGACTTGTCCAAATAATTCGTTCATAATAGAGTCTCCTTTGTCGATGGCATTATAGCATTTTCCCCTCTATTTAAAAGGTATATGCCTCGCTAGAATAAGGCTTTCCAAAGAAAAGTCAGAAATCAGGATTGTGATTTTTAAGAAAATTGATAAGATAATAACTATAAAAAGTGGAGGGCGTTATGCGATTATTAGAAGAACGGATTTTGGAACAAGGACAAGTTCGTCCTGGAAATGTATTAAAAGTGGATTGTTTTTTGAATCATCAAATTGATGTTGAATTATTGGATGAAATTGGAAAAGAGTTTTATCGTTTATTTCAAGATCAACCAATCAACAAAATTGTAACCATTGAAGCCAGTGGTATTGCGATTGCGTGTATGGCAGCACAACATTTTCATGTACCAGTAGTTTTTGCCAAGAAGGCCAAAAGCTTAAATATTGATGGAGATGTATATACATCCAATGTCCATTCTTTTACGTATGGCAAAGATTATACAATTACTTTGGCAAAGAAGTTTTTGTCCGAAGAAGACCATGTCTTACTGATTGATGATTTCTTAGCTAACGGTAAAGCTTTACATGGCTTGATAGATGTTTGTCGCCAAGCCAGAGCTACCGTAGAAGGCATTGGCATTTGTATTGAAAAAGGTTTCCAAGGTGGTGGAGATGCCTTAAGAGAGGCTGGCTACCATTTGGAAAGTCTGGCGATTATTGATCGCATGTTTGAAAATTCCATCGAGTTTCGAAAATAGATGAAATGGAGCCTGGTCGCAGGCTCTTTTTTTAGCTGGGAAACTATGGTATAAAAGTACTGACCTTATAAAAAATAGAAAAACAGGCCAATAATAAAGGCCAGAGGTATCCTATGTTGACATATGATTTATCGAAAATAAAAGGTCCTTTATATGAAGGAATCTATACATACATCAAAGAAGATATCCAAAAGAGTCGCTTAAAAGCAGATGAAAAGATGCCCTCCAAACGGGCCTTGGCAAAGAATCTAGGTGTTAGTATCATCACTATTGAAAACGCCTATGATCAATTGATTGGCGAAGGGTATTTATATACCCTGCCAAGAAAAGGGTACTATGTTTCCCGAATTGAAAATCTATCAAAGTTTCAAGCCACTTCCACGCTTTCTTTAGATATTCATTATCCCAAACCCTCAAAGGCAACCATCAATTTATCCAACAATCACATTGATTCCGATGATTTTCCTTTTTCGGTATGGGCTAGATTGATGCGTGAGACGATTTCAACCAAAGAAAATGCCCTGATTAAAAATTCTACCTGTGGTGGGGTGTATGAATTGCGCCAAGCCATTGCCAGCCATCTGGCTTCCTTTCGGGGCATGAATGTGGATCCCGACCAGATTGTGATTGGGGCAGGTACCGAATATTTATATGGGGTTTTGATTCAGTTGCTGGGGGCAGAAAAAACGGTCTGTCTGGAAAATCCAGGCTATAAAAAAATCGCCCAGATCTATCAAAGTCATCATGTGAATTGTACATACGCCAATCTAGATGCCTCCGGGATTTCCATGGAAGAAATTCGAGTTTCGGGTGCAGAAGTCGTACATATCAGTCCGACCCATCATTTTCCTACGGGTATTACGATGCCTATTAAACGGCGCTATGAGCTATTGTCGTGGGCCAATGAGAAAGAAAAGCGAATGATTATTGAAGATGATTACGATAGTGAATTTCGTTTAAATGGAAAACCGATTCCGCCCCTTCAAACCATTGATACGTCGGGTAAAGTGATTTATGTGAATACGTTCTCTAAATCTTTAGCGCCAACCATTCGTATCAGCTATATGGTTTTGCCACGCAATTTAGCCAATCTTTACTATGAAAAGCTGGCCTTTTATACATGTACGGTATCGACATTTGAACAATATACCCTGGCTTCTTTTATTGAAGAAGGGTACTTTGAAAAGCACATTAACCGTATGCGTCTAGCGTATGGAAGGCGCAGAAAACAGATGATAGAATGCATGAAACGCCATTTAGATTCGAAAGAATACGATTTGATAGAAAATGATTCGGGTCTGCATTTTATTTTATGTATTCACAGTAAAAAATCCGATGATGCCTTTGTACAAGAATTAGAAGAACGCGGCATTCATTTATCGGCCATTAAAGATTATTTTTTTGATGAAAGAAAAGATACCCATCAATTTCTCTTAAACTATGCCAGTGTGCATCCTGAACAAATGGATGAAATCTTTCAAATTATGCATGAGGTGATATAAATGCGAATTTTATTATTAGGAAATAGTTATACAGCTGCTTTACATTTGCCAGAAAAACTGGCAGAAGCTTTATCGGCAGAAGTTGTTGCCCATACCCGTGGTGGGGCAAGACTGGCTGAACAATTGAATGAAAAGACCAAACTTGGGTCGAGAACCCAGAAGGCTTTAAAAGAAGAAAAGTGGGATTATGTCATCCTGCAAGAAATGAGTAAAGGACCGGTCATTTATCCAGAACGATATTTAGAAAGTGTGGCCAAATTATCCAAACAGATCAAAGAAAATGGGGCCGTACCGGTAATCTATTGTACCTGGGCGTATCAAAAAGACAGCCCCGTTATGGAAAAAGAACCCTTTTCTTATGAAGAGATGTATCAGAAACTAGAAGCTATGTGTCATCAGGCAGCCCAAGAAAATGGGGCCTTGTTGGCGGATGTAGGAACGGTTTTCTTTCAGGCTAAAGAAAATCTCTATGCCCAAGATGGCAGTCATCCCAATGCCTTAGGGGTAGAAAAGATCGTAGAAGTATTAGCCCAGACTATACGACAAGATGGGATTAAAAATGTAAATTCAAAGTAAAAAGGGGTATAATGAAACCAATTTATAGGAGAGTTACTCTGTATGACAAAAAATATTTATGATCAAAGAAATATCAGCATGGTCATGGACTTATATGAATTGACGATGGCTAATGGATATTTGTCGGAAAAAGACAATGATCACTATGTGACCTTTGATGTCTTTTATCGCAAGAATCCAGATGATGGAGGTTATGCGATTTTTGCGGGATTAGAACAAGTTATTGAATATATCGAAAATATGCATTTCGATCAAGATGACATAGACTACTTACGTTCTTTATCTTTATTTAGTGAAGAATTTTTAGATTATTTAAAAACATATCGGTTTAAAGGGGATGTCTATGCCTTCCGCGAAGGAACGGTTATGTATCCCAATGAACCAATTATTACGGTGCATGCGCCACTCATTGATGCCCAATTGGTAGAAACGGCTATTTTAGCCGAAGTCAATCACCAGTCTTTGATTGCGACCAAGGCAAGCCGTATTGTTCGCAGTGCCAGAGGTCGAGCTGTTTCAGATTTTGGTGCAAGACGTGCCCATAATATGGATGCCGCTGTCTATGGAGCCAGAGCGGCTTATATTGGTGGTGCCGTTGGTACCGCAACAGTATTAGCCGGAAAGATGTTTGACATTCCATTAAGTGGAACCATGGCCCATAGCTGGATCATGTATCAAAAAGATGAATATACTGCGTTTAAAAAGTTTGCGGAAACCTATCCCGATAATGCCGTATTATTAATTGATACCTATGATGTCTTAAAATCTGGAGTTCCCAATGCGATTCGCGTAGCCAAAGAAGTCTTAGAGCCTATGGGAAAACGCTTGAAAGGTGTACGTTTGGATTCAGGAGACTTAGCGTATTTATCACGCAAAGTTCGGAAGATGTTAGATGAAGCCGATTGTAAAGACTGTATCATTGTCGCATCCAACAGTTTGGATGAATATACCATTACTTCGATTTTAGACCAAGGTGGGCAAATTGACAGCTTTGGCGTTGGAGAACGTTTGATCACCTCTAAGAGTGATCCGGTATTTGGTGCTGTATATAAGATCGTTGAAGTGGAAAAAGATGGCGAAAAAGTCCCAAAGATCAAGATTTCCGAAACCGTAGAAAAGATTACCAATCCTGGTCGAAAGAATGTGTATCGAATCTATGACGAAGAAGGTCGGGCGATTTCCGATTTATTGACCAAAGAAGATGAAGTGGTGGATACTTCAAAACCATATCGTTATGTGGATTCAAAGAAACCATGGAAGAATATGTGTTATGAAAACTTCACTATCAAACCTTTGCAGCAACAGGTGATCAAAGATGGAAAACGTGTCATGGAAACGGAATCTCTAGATACCTTGCGTGACTATGTGAAACAACAATTGGAGCAGGAAATCTGGGAATCAGAATTGCGTTTTGACAATCCGCATGTTCACTACCTGGATATGTCGCCAGAATATTATGAAATGAAGATGGATCTTCTCTATAAATCCCAAAAAAATGATTAAAAAAAAGAGCAGCTCAAGGCTAAAAGCCGGAAAGCTGCTTTTCTTTATATAGTTTTAGGGCAGATTCATTGACCGATAATACAGCGTTTTCT
Source organism: Firmicutes bacterium AM41-11 (assembly GCA_003480165.1). Lineage (GTDB taxonomy): Bacteria > Bacillota_I > Bacilli_A > Erysipelotrichales > Erysipelotrichaceae > Absicoccus. The sequence continues at coordinate 32,915 of QUIQ01000009.1, forward strand.
AATTCTCTGGCACTCATTCTCTGACAGCCCTGGGCTAAAATGGAGTTTTGAATCAAGCCATCACTGCTGGCTACGACAAGTTGATAGTCGGCTTTTAAATGCGGAACCAGGGTTTCAATATAGCTGTCTGCCGTTTGATTGTACTTGGTATAAACAATTTCAACACCACCGCGTTTATAATTTCTTGTTTCGCTGTCTTTAACTCGATAGGCATCAAAGACCAGGATCACCCGACAGCCACGATATCCCTGGTAGTTGGAAATCCAGTCGATCAACTGGTCTCTGGCACTGCTGAAATCTTGTTTATCCAGGGTGCGGAAGATATCCCAACCAAAGATCTGGTTATAGCCATCAATGAGGATACAGACCGGCTTGGTTGGCTGCACGGAATGGGTTTTGGATGTATCGACTTTTTTCTTTTTTGGTTTGACCTGCTTTTTGGGATTACGGTTTTTTCCGCTTTGGTTTTCAAAGGCCCGTTTGGCTTCTTCATCGCTGATGGTGTATTTCACGGAACGATAGGAAGTATCTGAGGCTTGTTTGGGTTGAATATGCATATAGTCTTCGACTTGATCCCAAGGCACATAGTATCCCGAACCGTGGGTACAGAAGACTGAACCTGTGGGATTAAACCGATCGTTATCGGGATCATATTGTCTTTGGGCAATGATTTCTTCGGCATTGTGACACAAATCGTATCCATCCAGCTGGCAATGAAACTTTCCTAATCCTTTTGTGTAGGCAATGACTTCTTGTTGGTAGTTATTTAATAAGGCAACAGGTCCTCTACCTTGAATCAGGGTTGTATCGTTTTGGCTGGCTTCAATTTTCACGGTGGCATGTTTGGTTTCTAAATCGTATAAGGCCCGTGAAAGAGAGGCATTGGGAACGCTTAGGGTAAATTGATAATAGGGTTCAAGTAAAATGGATTGGGCTTTACGCAACCCCTGTCGTACCGCCCGATATGTAGCTTGGCGGAAATCTCCTCCCATAGTGTGTTTTAAATGGGCTTTTCCTGCTACGACCGATATTTTGATGTCGGTAATTGGGCTTCGGGTTAAGACGCCTTTGTGTTCCTTTTCTTCTAAGTGCGTTAAAATCAATCGCTGCCAGTTGATTGCTAATTCGTTGCTGGAAAGATTGCTTTCAAACTGCATGCCGCTGTTTCTTGGCAAGGGTTCCAGTTTTACATGGACTTCGGCATAGTGACGTAAGGGTTCAAAGTGACCAACGCCAATGACTGGTTCGGTGATGGTTTCTTTATAGACAACTTTTCCGGAACTAAAGCCAACTTGAATGCCACTTCTTTGATAGATCAACTTGCTGAGAATTTCCATTTGAATGCTTCCCATTAAGCGTAAGGAAATCGTTTTGGTCGCTTCGTTGTACTGGATATACAAAGAGGGATCTTCTTGAGCCAGCTGGTCACAGACTTGTTTCATCTCTAAAGGATTTACCCCTTTGGGTAATATAAGCTCATAGCGCATATAGGCATGCAGAAGCGGTGGTTTACTGTCGGCTTCAATACCGAGCCCTTGACCCACTTCAAAACTTTGCAGCCCTTTTAAAACACAAATGGTTCCTGCTTCAACTGCTTGGACTGCTTGGAAGGATTGGCCTTTATAGATACGAATCTGATCGACTTTTTCGGTCTCTGTGATTTTTTGTTTAGTGACAAGGCTTCCTCCGGTAATCTTTACATGGGTTAAACAATTTCCGTTCTCATCACTGGAAATCTTATAGACCTTTGCCCCGAATTCCTTGGGATATTCTTTGGATAGACTGTAATCAACAATCGCATCCATCAATTTGGTGATACCTTCTTGTTTCAGCGCAGAGCCAAAGAAACAAGGGAAGGCTTCTCGTCTAAAGACGGCTTCTTGTCGCAAGTCAAGGGGAATGTCACCTGTTTCAATATATGCATTTAAGATTTCTTCGTTGATTAAAGCCCATTGATCAAGGATGTCAGGCTTTTTCATATCTAAACAATTGGGTGAACATTTCTTTTGTAGATCTTCTAAAAGTTCTGCTTCTGATTGAAAACTGATATCCATTTTATTGATGAATATAAGCGTTGGAACATGGTATTGTTCTAAGCATTTCCAAATTGTTTCGGTATGGCTTTGTACGCCATCTTGTCCATTAATAAGTAGGATTGCTAAATCCAAGACTTGCAGGGAACGCTCCATTTCACTGGAGAAATCCATGTGGCCAGGGGTATCGATCACAAAAATCTCGGCATCATTCCAGGCAAAAGAAGCTTCTTTGGAAAAGATGGTGATTCCGCGAGCTCTTTCTTGTTGGTCAAAGTCCAATAAGGTATCTTTATGGTCTACGCGACCAAAATGCCGGATGGCTTTGGCTTGGTAGAGCATACTTTCAATACATGTGGTTTTGCCGGCATCTACATGGGCTAAAATGCCGACGGTAATTCTTTTTCTCATAGGGAAACCTTACCATTTTCAAAGCGATTACGCAAAGCTTTTGACAAACGGAAAAGCTTGTTCTATGATGTAATAGTTCAAAAATTGAATAATCTATTTTTTGAAGTAAAGGAGACATATGAACCAGTATTTCGCATTTGCACAAAAGATGTCGGTTGCGTATCAAGAACAATTTAAAGTTTTATGTAAAAAGTTCCATTTGTCGCAAACCGCTTTTGATATTTTATTGTTTCTTGCCAATAATCCACAATACAAAACAGCGCGTGATATTGTGGAAATTCGCAGGTTAAAAGCCAACCTGGTTTCTATGAATGTGAATCGTTTGGTGGATGAAGGCTATCTGGAAAGAAAAGAAGTACCCGAGGATCGTCGTAAAACTGAACTCTTATGTACGAAAAAGGCCCAACCAATTATTCAGAAAGGGCAAGAACTTCAAAATCAATTTTTTACGCTGTTGTTTGAAAAGGTGAAACCGGAACAGAAACAAGTGTTTTTCGAAGTGGTCCAACAGATGGTCAACAATTTAGATGAAATTATAATCGAAGGGAAGAAAGAGATATGTTAAAAATTTTACTTGTGACATTTTTAGCTGGTATGGGAGCAGGTCTTGGAACTGGTTTTGCGGGTATGAGTGCTGCTGCTGTTATCAGTCCATTATTGATTGCGTTTTTAGGGGTTAAGCCATATATGGCCGTAGGAATTGCCCTATCCAGTGATGTCCTGGCTAGTGCTGTCAGTGCATATACCTATGGAAAGAATAAGAACTTAGATATTCGCAATGGCTTGATTATGATGGTAACCGTTTTATTGTTTACGGTTGTAGGAAGCTATGTGGCAAGTCTTGTGCCTTCCCAAACCATGGGTGGATTCTCAGTTTTTATGACTTTCTTACTAGGCGTTAAATTTATTGTTCGCCCGGTTATGACAACCAAAGAGTCGATGGCAGCTGTTTCTAAAGAAAAACGGGCGAAACAATCCATTCTCTGTGGAATGTTGATTGGTTTTATCTGTGGTTTCATTGGCGCTGGTGGCGGTTTGATGATGTTGTTGATCTTAACGAGTGTTTTAGGCTATGAACTAAAGACGGCGGTAGGAACGAGTGTCTTCATTATGGCCTTTACGGCTTTTACGGGTGCTTTTTCTCACTTTATGATCGGTGGCACGCCAGATTGGACCATCTTTATTCTCTGTGTGGCATTTACTTTTATCTGGGCGCGCATTGCAGCATTGTTTGCCAATAAAGCAGAACCAAAGACCCTAAATCGAGTTACGGGTGTGGTTTTAGTTATTCTTGGCTTGAGTATCTTTCTTTTTAGCTAAGTGAATACGTTTTCATATGTTATAATAAACTCCTGAGAAGGAGTTTTTTTATGCGTGGTGCTGGTATTTTATATCCCATTTTTTCGTTATCTTCCCCTTATGGGATGGGAACTTTATCAAAAGAAGCTTATGAATTTATTGATTTTTTAAAGGAAGCAGGACAAAGCTATTGGCAAGTATTGCCCGTTGGACCAACGGGATTTGGAGATTCTCCTTATCAACCCGTTTCTAGTTTTGCCTTGAATCCTTATTTTATTGATTTAGAAGATTTAATTGAACGCGGACTTGTCACGCGTCAAGAAGTCGAGAGTTTTGATTATGGACAAGATCTGACCCATATTGATTATGGGGCTTTATACGATGGACGTTGGGAAATTTTAAAAGAAGCCTATGTGCGCTTTAAAGGCGATGAGGATTATAAGGCCTATTGTCAAAAAGAAGCGGACTGGCTACAAGATTATGCCTTATATATGACTTTGAAACAGTTTAATGATGGCAAGTCTTGGATGGACTGGCCAGAAGGCTATCGCAATCGTGATCCAAAGGCTTTACAAGCCTTTATTGATGAGAAGGGGCATTATTTAGATTTTTATTGTTTCCAACAATTTATTTTGGACCAACAATGGAAAAAGCTGCATGCCTATGCCAAAAGTCAGGGAATTCAGATTATTGGCGATATTCCTTTCTATTGCGCCATGGATTCTTGTGATACATGGAGTCAGTCGAAGAATTTACTTGTCGATGAAAAAGGCCAACCGAGCTATGTAGCCGGATGTTTACCGGATGCCTTTAGTGCAACAGGACAAATCTGGGGAAATCCTCTATATGACTGGGACAAGATGAAAAAAGCCAAGTATGACTGGTGGCTTTCGCGTTTTGGTCGGGCATATGAGCTGTTTGATGTGATTCGTATGGATCATTTCCATGGCTTTGCGGAATATTGTGCGATTCCTTATGGAGATGAAACGGCAGAAAACGGCATTCTTAAAAAAGGACCGGGTATGGATTTCTTTAAGGCTTTAAAAACAAAATATCCGGATTTGAAGATGATTGCCGAAGATTTAGGAACTAATACACCAGAAAAGGTGAAATTGTTGGAAGACACAGGTTTCCCTGGTATGAATGTTCTACAGTTTGCGTTTACCGGTTATGGGCACGATAGTACCTACTTAACCCATAAACATAAACCAAACAGTGTGGTCTATACCGGAACCCATGACAATCCAACCAGTCTTGAATGGTTGGGTACGCTCAATGATTATGAAAAAGAGTTTGTCGGAAAATACGTGCATTCGGATATTTACAATCCTGGAGGCTTTGTCTGGGACTTTATTCGTGAAGCCTATCGTTCGGTTGCGGATACATGTATTGTTCCTTTGCAGGACTTTTTAGTAAAAGGCGAAGAAGCCCGCATCAATCGACCAGGCAGTACAGCTGCCAACTGGCAATGGCGCTTAGAACCACATTTCTTATCGCATGAACTGGCTGGTAGTATCTATGCCCTGACTGAAACATATGGGCGTTTACCGAAAGAAGAAAAATAGGAAAGAAAAATGAAAATTGTACAATTTATTTATCAATGTTTATGGGGCGATTTAATTACGATCCCCTTAGGAAATGGGAGCAGCCTGGGTTTATCTCTATTAGTCATTATTTTGATCCCAGCGGGTTTATACTTTACCATTCGGACCCGCTTTCTTCCTTTCCGTTTGTTTCCGGATATGTTGCGGATTACGATTTCGCATAATAAGAAGTCTGAAAAAGATTCAATTTCCGGCTTACAGGCTTTAATTGTTTCGACTGCTACCCGCGTTGGTATGGGAAACTTAGTTGGAGTCGTTGCAGCTATTTCAGCTGGAGGTGCAGGGGCTTTATTCTGGATGTGGATCATTGCCCTACTTGGTTCATCCACAGCTTTTGTGGAAGGAACCCTCTCCCAAATTTATAAAAAGAAAGATCCCCTCTATGGTGGTTTCCGTGGTGGACCAGCGTATTATATTCATGACTTTTTTACGAAAGGAAAAAATAAACGCTATTGTTTATTGGCTGTCTTGTTTGCGCTGTCAGGGTTATTGTGCTGGTGTGGAATCAGTCAGGTTATTTCTAATTCAGTAGCTTCGACCTTTGATCATGCCTTTCATATTCCGCCTATTTACTCTACGGTTATCCTTGTTGTGATTTCGGCATTTATTGTCCTACGTAAGAATGCGAGTGTTCGTGTCTTAGATGTCGTTGTTCCGATTATGGCTGGTTGTTACTTCTTTATTACAATTTTTATCATTTGTAAGAACATCACCTTGTTGCCAGGGGTTTTCCGCCGTATCTTCCTGGAAGCCTTTGGCTTAAGACAAGTTGCGGCTGGTGGTTTTGGTGCGGTTTTAATGAATGGAGCGAAACGTGGTTTATTCTCCAATGAAGCTGGATCCGGTTCAGCACCTTGTGCCGCTGCGGCTGCGGATATTGATCATCCCGCAAAAGAAGGCTTGTTGCAGTCACTGGGTGTATTTATTGACACGATTGTAATCTGTACGTGTTCGGCAATGATTATGTTGCTGGCACCAGAATCTTTGACAAGGGGATTAAATGGTATGGAATTGTTAGAAGCTGCCATGAATTATCATTTGGGTTATTTTGGGGTAGTATTTATTGCGGCTACTTTATGGCTCTTTAGCTTTTCCACCTTTATTGGTATCTTGTTCTATGCTCGCAGCAATGTGGCTTATTTATTTGGCGATAACTGGTTAAGTCAAACTCTATATAAGATCTTAGCTTTAGTGATGTTATTTATCGGTGGTTTGGCAACCTATACTTTTGTCTGGGATCTAGGGGATATTGGAATTGGTCTTATGACGATTTTCAATATGATTGCCCTCGTTCCTTTGGCGGGTAAGGCTATCGAGTCTTTAAAAGATTATGAACAAAAAAAGGCAAGTAGTTAATACTACTTGTTTTTTTGATGTAAAATAGAACTATGAAAACAACAGATCGAATTTTTCAAAAAGGCATGGCATTAGGTCTTCATGTCATAAAGATGAAACAACCCGTAAAAATCGAAGGGGAACATGCTTTGCAGCGTATCTCGCAAATCCTCGCGTATGAGAATTGTTCGCGCCCTTTGATTGTGACTGGCCCCAGGGTTTCGAAGACGGATTTTTTTCAATCGCTGCTTGCTTCTTTAAACGAGGTAGAAGTTTTTGATGAAGTACAGCCAGATCCGAATATTCAATTGATTGAAAAAATGGTAATGGTCTATAAAGAAAAAGAATGCGATTGTTTTATCGGCATTGGGGGCGGGTCCAATATGGATGCTATGAAGGCATGTGCGGCTCGTATTGCCTGTCCGAATAAAAGTATCCCGCAAATGAAAGGAACCATGAAGATCCGAACCTCGTTGCCACTGATGATTGCGGTACCAACCACCGCTGGAACGGGATCGGAATGTACTATTGCGGCAGTGATTACCGATGGAAATCATAAGTATTCTTTAAATGATCCAGTATTGTGTCCAGATTATGCGATTTTAGATCCTTGGACAACCGTAACGATGCCCGCTAGTGTAACGGCCAATACAGGAATGGATGCCTTGACGCATGCGGTAGAAGCGTATTTGAATACACCATACCATCAAAAGAATACGGCTATGTATTGTGAAAATGCCGTTCGTTTGATTTTTGATAATTTATTGAAAGCCTATCGGAATCCTCAAGATATAGAAGCCAGAGAACATATGTTAGATGCCAGTTATCAAGCAGGCCTGGCTTTTACAGTGGCTTGTGTAGGAAATGTTCATGCGCTTGCGCATACGGTGGGTGGTTTATATCATGTGCCACATGGATTGGCCAATGCGATTTTATTGCCTATCGTTTTAGAAGCTTATGGGTCAAGAATCGAAAAGGAATTAGCGCATTTAGCTAGAGTGATTGGTATGGAAGAAGCGGATGATGCCATCTGTGCCCAGCTTTTTATTCAACGTATTCGTTATTTAAATCAGAGTATGGGAATTCCGTCGACTTTTACCTGTATTGAAAAAAAGGACTTGGATACAATGGCAAGCTGGGCAGACCAAGAAGCCAATCCGCTCTATCCTGTACCGGTTATTTTTACCCAAAAAGATTTCAAAAACGTCCTGTCTAAGGCGGGTAAGCTGTAGTTGAATTTGGGTAAAATCGTTTTATAATAGAACTAGGAGAGGTATGTAAAATGAAAAAATTATTATTGCCAATTGATGGAACAAAACGTAGTCTTCAAACCATCGACTGGGTTTTGAACAACTATAATGCGAAAGAGGTATCCGTTACATTGATGATGGTGGCTGATTCAATGGATGTATTTGAAATGAAAGATAAAGCCACATCGGCTCAAGATTACATGATGCGAACGATGAAACATGATGCGCAGGCTTTGATCAACAAAGGCTTTGATGTTTCTTTTGATACAGAATATGGTCAAGCAGGAGACCAAATTGTGAAATACGCCAAGAAAGAAGCATTTGATGCGATTATCATGACAAAATCAACCAAAGAAGGTTGGTTCTCTACGATTGGTTCAGTAACCGCAAATGTTGTGAAGTATGCTTCCACATTGGTTATGATTATTCCTGAAACGAAATAAGTATTAGAGTGAACACGTGTTCACTCTATTTTTTTTCGTCGTGGCATAAGTCTTCTTTTTGTGAGAAGTGAGGTATTTTATGACAAAGCCAATCGCAAAAAGCATCGCCATAATTACTCGATATCCAACCAGGTTTTCAAAATTGATGAAAAGAATATAGGCAATGCTGTAAACCGGCAGTAAAACTAAGGCCCAGCGGGCATTGTAAAGGTATGTAGTAAAGAGAAAAAATAATCCAGCAGATATGATGAATGAGAGTATCATAGAACATCCTTCCTTTCTTTTGATAGGCTCACTATATCGTTTAATGTGACATTATATATGCATATATGAAAGAATCTTTGAAAGCGCTGTTTTTATGAATCGCTTTTTGATAAGATGTAGGTGGAGATAAAAAATATGTGGTGGATATGGTGTATTTTAGGCGCAATATTCTGTGCCTTATTTTTAAAAGAACGCATGGCAGGAAGAAATTTACGTTCCGTATTTTTAAAGGCGATGACATCGACTTGTTTCTTCTTGATGGCCTGGCAGGGTTTGTTTCAATGTCAAACGATCAGCTTTGGCTTATGGTTTGTCGCAGCTTGTTTCTTTGGCTTGATGGGTGATGTTTGGCTGGGTTTAAAATGGACCTATCCAAAACAAGATACGATGTTTACTTTTGCCGGCTTTGTCTGCTTTTCCGTGGAACACTTTTTCTTGTTGATGGGGTTGGTTTTATATACGGGACATCCGGTTGCTCTACTATTTGCCTTGATTTTGGCCATGATTCTAAGCTATGTAGTTGTTGGCATGGAAAAGAAGATGAAATTAAAGTATGGATACTTTAAGGGAATTTCTTTGATTTATGGATCACTTTTGTTTTCGGTTCCTATCTTTTCTTTCCTCTTGTGTTGTTTCCATCATTTTCAAGGAATGTATGTCTGGACTTTATTGGCTGGATTATTCTTTATGGCTTCGGATCTGATTTTAAGTGGCACATATTTTGGCGAAGGAAAAGATCGACCAATTCATATTATTTCTAATCATATTTTGTATTTTATGGCGCAATTTATATTGGCATATGTCATTTGGATTTGTTAAGGACATCATACGATGTCCTTTTTTTGAATCAGCTTTTCTTTTTCTTGTCGGGATAATTGTTTGATCTGATATTCCCGACTTAAGGCTTCGGATTTTGTTTCGAAGGTTTCATAGTAAACCAACTTTACTGGGCGTCGGGCTTTTGTGTATTTGGCACCTTTTCCGGCATTATGGGCTTGGATTCTGGCTTCTAAGTGATTGGTCCAACCGGTATAGTAGGTGGAATCGCTGCATTGGACAATATAGGTATAGTTCATGGAAGTATTGTAACATAGTCAAAATTCCTGCATAAATAATGTCAGTTTCTTCTTTAAGCTACAGGTATGGAGGAATTCGTATGGCTATACAATTAACACAAGAACAATTTAATCGCATTTATCAAGAATATGCCGGAAAGGACTTTGGCTTTGAGGCTTTTAGCTCGTTAAGAGAACTGCTGGATTATGTTCTACATACCTATGATGCAGATCCCCAAGAGCTCGAATCTCGCATTTTGGAATTATATGATTATAATAAAGACATCACCAATATTGCCTTAGAAGATCAATCGGTCCAGATCCTTCGGGTAGAGAATCAATGGATATATATTTATCAAACGCTGGACTTTGATATCTTTGAAGCAATGAAGGAGAGTTGGATTCAAATGAAAATGCATCCATCCAGGTATTTTATCCAAGAAAGGAAATAGAAAAATGAATCTGAATAGTAAGGAAATATTTGCTCTAAAAGACTTGTTGCCATATCAAGAAGGCAGCATTGTCAATCGTGATATTGTCAATGGGGATAAGGTGAAATTTGTCTTGATGAGCTTTGATGCAGGCTGTGCATTAAGTGAACATGCAGCGCCAGGCGAAGCTTTGATTTTTGCCTTAGAAGGACAAGGCGTGATTGGTTATGAAGGAAAAGAGTATCCAATTCAAGCAGGACAAAACTTTAAGTTTGATAAAAATGGAATGCATAGCGTAAAAGCTGTTACTCCATTTAAGATGGCTTTACTATTGACCTTATAGTACTGAGTGGAAACACTCAGTATTTTTTTATTGACATAGATATATACTGTTATATACTGTTTATAGGTGATTTGATGCAGTTACATATTAATGGTGCAAGTATGATTCCCATTTATGAACAAATTGTGGATCAAGTAAAAAGTAAGATATTAAAAGGGACCATCGAAGAAAATACCTGTTTACCAAGTGTCAGACAATTATCGAAAGAATTGCGAATTTCCGCACTTACGGTAAAAAAGGCCTACGATACCTTGGAACAGGAAGGTTTCACTAAAACCATTCATGGGAAAGGTACCTATGTTTTGGCTTGCAAGAGCGAATTGGTCCAGGAAGAAAGACAAAAGGAAGTACAAGCCTATTTTGAAAAAGCAATTCAAAAGGGGCAACAATCCGGTTTGAGTAAACAAGAAATACAAGATTTGTTTGAAGTCTTATTGGAGGATGTGCGATGAATCTAAAAAAACAGTATGATGCTTTTCAATTGGATGTTTCTTTAAACCTTGTTCCGGGTCGAATTACGGGCTTGATAGGCAAGAATGGTTCTGGTAAAACCACGATTTATAAAATTTTGATGGGCTTAGTAAAAAATGAAGGTGAAGCTCTATCTTTGGATAAAAAAGAGATGGTAGCCGTATGGAATGAATCGGGCTTTAACAGTTTATTTACACCAAAGGATTGTAAAAAGATTTTACAGGCGATCTATCCGCATTTTGATGAAGGCGCTTATTCGCAAAGATTGAAACAACTGGACCTACCAGAAAATAAACCCATTAAACAATTTTCAACAGGTATGAAAGCCAAGTTAAAAATCTGTATCGCAACCAGTGTAGGAGCCAAGCACCTTCTATTAGATGAACCAACCAGTGGCTTAGATAGTCTGGCTCGCAGAGAACTCTCGGATTTACTGCAAGATTATATGGAAACAAGAGAAGATGCTTCAATTCTTATCAGCTCGCATATTTCCAGTGATCTAGAATCTTTGTGCGATGACTTTTATTTGTTGGAAGAGGGGAAGATTCTTCTGCATGAAGATACGGATGTCTTATTGAGTAACTATGCGCTACTGGAAGTAGATGATCCAAGTGAGCTAGATACAAGTTATATTTTGAAAGAAAAAGATCATGTCTATCTGACCAATCAAAAACAATACTATGCAGAAAATATGCCAGGTGTCGCATTGCGAAATGCCCATTTTGATGAACTTTTAGAATGGATGGTACAAGGAGAAAATGTATGAAAGGTTTGTTGATAAAAGATTGCTTATTATTAAAAAACATCCGAAAAGTCTTCCTTTTTATGATTTTATTGGCATGCTTTTGTTCTCTTGCGATGCAGGATAAGAATTTTATCGGTGGATATTTAATGGTCTTTTTTGGAACGGTTTGTCTTTCCAGCATCAGCTATGATGAGATGGATCAAGGCAATTTAACCATCTTTTCCTTTCCCATTGAAAGAAAAACGTATGTGCAAGAAAAGTATGTATATGGCTTGCTTTTATTGTTGAGTGCTTTATTGCTTTCTACCCTTTTTCTGCTTCCCTGGTTTTCTTGGAAGTCTATCGCCAGTAATATGATCATGTTTGGGATCGGGCTTTTATTTCTCGCTGTTTCTTTGCCTTTTCAGTTGAAATATGGGCATGAAAAAGGACGCTTGGTGATGCTTCTGGTATTGATGATCCTTGCGGGCGGGCTTGTTGTTATAGATATGAATGGCTCATTAAAACAATGGCTTGAAACAAGCAGTCTTGTTCTAGATGCACTGATCTATTTTGGTTTTGTGGTTTTTGCGTATATAATTTCTCTACGCATTAGTATTTCTATTATGGAGAAAAAGGAGTTTTAAACATGTTTGGTTTTGTATTGTTTGATTTAGATGGAACCATTTCTAAATCAGAATTAGGCATTACTCGCTGTGTACAATATGCACTGGAATCGATAGGAATTCATGAATCTGATCAAGCGGTATTGCGAACATTTATTGGTCCGCCATTAAGTACACATTTTCAAGAAGTCTATGGAGTAGATGAAGCTTGTGCTGAAAAACTTTTGGCCAAGTATCGCGAACGCTATAATACGATCGGAATTTATGAAGCCGAAATGTATGAAGGAATTTTTGATTTATTAAAGACCTGCTTTGAAAAAGGCATAAAGTTGGGCATTGTTTCCAGTAAGCCAAAAGTGTATCTGGATCAATTGTTGAAACACTTTGGGATTGATGCATTCTTTTGTGAAGTTTTTGGACCTGCTCTACAAAAAAAAGAAACGGATACCAAAGAAGCGATGATTGCCACGCTTTTGACACAATATCCTAAGCAGTGTTGCTGCATGGTAGGGGATCGTAAATTTGATATCTTAGGCGCAAAAGAAAATCAGGTAACGAGTATTGCGGTTACCTATGGCTATGGTACCAAAGCTGAACTAGAAGCAGTACAACCGGATATCATGGTTGATTCAGTGGCTGAATTGAAAAAGGTTCTTTTAGGATTTTAGCTGGAAAAGCTGAAATCTTTTTTTGTCTGTTGTAAGATAAACTCGTTATGAAACAAGTAGATTTTTCACAAGGTACCATCACCAAAAATATCATTCAAACAGCGTTTCCTATGTTGGTCGCGCAGGTTTTGAACCTTTTATACAATATTGTCGATCGCATTTATATTGGACGGATTCCAGACATTGGTGCCCTGGCCCTCGGTGCTGTAGGTTTATGTTTTCCCATTATCACAATCATTTCCGCTTTCGCTAACTTATATGCCAGTGGTGGGGGACCGCTTTTTGCGATAGATAGAGGTCGACAAGATCAGAAAAATGCCTCACGGATTATGAATACATCTTTTGTCCTGCTAATTTTAACAGCGGTTGTATTAATGTTTGCAGGATTGATCTTTTCGAAACCGGTTTTATTGTTGTTTGGAGCTTCTAAACAAACTTTGCCGTATAGTTTGCCTTATTTACGAATCTATTTATGCGGTACGATTTTTTCCATGATTTCGATTGGTATGAATCCTTTTATCAATGCCCAGGGTTATCCCAAGGCTGGAATGTTTACCGTATTGATTGGTGCCGTGGCAAATCTTTTGTTAGATCCCTTATTTATTTTTGGGTTTCATTTAGGCATTATTGGTGCAGCCATCGCAACGGTCATTGCACAGTTCTTATCGGCTTGTTTTGTGGTGTATTTTTTACGCAAACCAAGTATTGAAGTAACGCTTGTAAAAACGGCCTGGAAAGACTTGTATCGGGTAAAAGATATTCTTTCCTTAGGCTTAGCGGGCTTTATCATGCAGCTGACCAATGGTTTAGTCCAAGTAGCTTGCAACAATGTTCTCTCCTTTACCGGAGGCGATTTGTATATTTCCATCATGACAATTGTGTCCAGTGTGCGTCAGATGCTGGAAATCCCGATTTGGTCCTTGACCGATGGAGCCAGTGCCATTCTTTCGTATAACTATGGTGCGAAAAAGAATGATCGGGTTAAGAAAGCCTTTTTTGTGATGTTCTGTATGACCTTTATATACGCAGGACTGGTCTGGTTGGCCATTGAAAAGATTCCCCTTTTCTTTATTTCGATTTTTTCGAATGATCCAGCTATCTGCCAAAAGGCGATTCCGGCTTTGCATATTTATTTCTTTGCCTTCATTTTTATGGTCTTTCAATACAGTGGACAAACGATGTTTAAATCTTTGAATCAAAGAGCTTATGCGATTTTCTTTTCTTTACTTAGAAAAGCGATTATCGTGATTCCTTTGACGTATTTACTTCCCACGTTTTTTCATTTTGGTACCGATGGTGTTTTTATGGCAGAACCGATTTCCAATGTCGTGGGAGGAAGTTTGTGTATTATCACTATGTTTTTAACCATTTGGCGAAAACTATCGTAGCAATTAGCTACGATTTTTATAATGTAAGCCATTTCATGCTATAATTTTCTCTGAAATGAGGTTGAAGAAATGAGTGAATATCGTATCGAACATGATTCAATGGGCGAAATGAAAGTGCCTGCAGACAAGTACTGGGGCGCACAAACCCAACGCAGTTATCAAAACTTTAAAATTGGCCAGGAAAAGATGCCAAAGGGAATTATTGATGCTTTTGCGATTTTGAAAAAAAGTGCCGCCATCGCAAACTGCCATTTAGGCAAACTGGATGAGAAAAGATGTCAGATCATCCGTCAAGTCTGTGATGAAATCTTAGCCGGTAAGCTCTATGCCCATTTTCCTTTAGCGGTTTGGCAGACTGGTAGTGGCACCCAATCAAATATGAATGTCAATGAAGTGATTGCCAATCGTGGTAATGAAATAGCGGGGGAAAACTGTCTGCATCCCAATGACACCATCAATATGTCACAATCGAGTAATGATACTTTTCCAACAGCTTTACATATTGCGGCGGTATCAGCCATTGAAGATCAATTATTTCCGGCAATGGACCATATGATTGATGTACTAAAGAAACTGGAAAAAGAAAATGAAGGCATCATAAAAAGTGGTCGTACCCATCTGCAAGATGCCGTACCGATTGGTTTCTGGCAAGAAATCAGCGGTTGGAGAACGATGGTAGAAAAATCCAAGGCCCAATTGATGATGGCATTGCCGACGATTCATGAACTTGCCTTAGGTGGAACAGCGGTTGGAACGGGTTTGAATGCACCAGCTGGTTTTGATACCGAAGTCGCAAAAGTGATTTCCGAATGTACGGGAAAACCTTTTGTGAGTGAAGAAAATAAGTTCCATGCCCTGACAAGTAAAGATGCAATTACCTTTGTGCATGGAGGCTTAAAAGCTTTGGCGGCCAATTTAATGAAAATTGCCAATGATGTTCGCTGGATGGCCAGTGGTCCAAGAATTGGGCTGGGAGAAATTTCTATTCCGGCTAATGAACCCGGCAGTTCGATCATGCCAGGAAAAGTCAATCCAACCCAATGTGAAGCATTGACGATGGTTGCGGTACAGGTGATGGGAAATGATACAACCATTGGTATTGCAGCCAGTCAGGGAAATTTTGAACTCAATGTCTTTATGCCGGTCATCGCGTATGATTTCTTGCAGTCTTGTCAGCTACTTACCGACAGTATACAATCCTTTACCAATCACTGTTTGATTGGCTTAAAGGCAAATCAAGAAAAGATGGCCTACAATGTTCATCATTCATTAATGTTAGTGACGGCCTTAAATCCTATCATTGGGTATGAAAAAGCTGCGCAAACCTCTAATTTAGCGTTTAAAGAAAATATTTCCTTAAAAGAAGCGGTGGTTCGTTTAGGCTTTATGACCGAAAGCGAATTTGATGAAGCCGTACAAGCAGAAAGGATGGTATAAAGATATGGACTATGCAGAAGAATCATTAAAAAAACATGCCGAATGGAAAGGCAAAATTGAAGTTGTTTCCCGGGTTAAAGTAGAAAATGCCGAAGATTTGTCTTTGGCCTATACCCCTGGGGTTGCCAAACCTTGTTTAGAAATTCAAAAAGATCTTACGAAGAGTTATGCCTATACCAGACGCTGGAATATGGCGGCTGTGATTACCGATGGAAGTGCGGTACTTGGCTTAGGGAATATTGGTCCCGAAGCGGCGATGCCAGTTATGGAAGGAAAATGTGTCTTGTTTAAGGAATTTGCGGATGTGGATGCCTTTCCTTTGTGTGTTGACTCCAATGATGTCGATACGATTGTAGAAACGATAAAAAATATTTCCAAATCCTTTGGAGGAATCAACTTAGAAGATATTAGTGCACCGCGTTGTTTTGAAATCGAAAGACGGTTAAAAGAAGTCTGTGATATTCCCGTTTTTCATGATGATCAACATGGGACAGCCGTTATTACCTTAGCGGGTCTTACCAACGCCTTAAAGCTTGTCGGTAAACGCAAAGAAGATGTGAAAATCGTTACTTCTGGAGCTGGGGCTGCTGCAATTTCGATTGTGAAGCTCTTGTTGTCGGCTGGTTATAAACATATTACGATGACCGATCGGCATGGAGCGATTTATGCAGGACGAGATCATTTGAACTGGATCAAAGAAGAAATGGCCCAAGTAACTAACGAAACGAAACAAGCGGGCTCTTTGGCCGATGTGATTCGTGGTGCGGATGTCTTTATTGGGGTAAGTGCGCCTAAGCTTTTAAGTGAAGAAATGGTAAGAAGTATGAATAAAGATGCCATCATTTTTGCGTGTGCAAATCCGACCCCAGAAATCTTCCCAGAACAAGCCAAAGCTGCAGGGGCTGCCATCGTTTCAACCGGACGCAGTGATTATCCAAATCAAATCAATAATGTGCTTGCCTTCCCAGGTATTTTTAGAGGGGCTTTGGATGTACGTGCCAGTGATATCAATGAAGCGATGAAAATGGCTGCCGCACATGCCTTAGCCAATTTGATTCCCGAAGATCAATTAAATCCCGATTATATTATCCCTAAGGCCTTTGATCCCAATGTTGGACCAGCCGTTGCCAAGGCTGTAGCGCAAGCGGCCCGGGATAGTGGAGTAGCTAGAATCTAGGTAAGGATATGCAGATTGATATTCAATGTGTATCTTGTATTGTGGATAAGGAAGTGCAACGCCTTGAAGCCCAGGAAGATACAACGAAAAAACTCGATTATATGATGGAAGTCATAGCTTGTTTAAAAGCGCATGCCAAAAGTGAACCAGCGCCTGTTCTAAGTATGCGCATTGACAAGATTCGCCAGCGCTATTTTCCTTCTTCTGTTGATTTTCAACCCATCAAAGATCGGTATAATGCCTGGATGTTAAAAAAACTTCCCATCTTTCAAGCCCAGCTTCAAGCTAGTCCGGATGCCTTTGCCCAAGCGATTCGCTTGGTGTGTGCGGGAAACTATATTGATTTTGGTACAGTGAATGACATTAACGAAGATCAACTGGTGCAAATTCTAGAAAAAGCCAAAGAACAAAAGCTCGATTCAGAAATCTTGGCGAATTTAAAAGATGATTTATCTAAGGCCAGTGAAGTTGTCTATCTTTGTGACAATTGTGGAGAAATCATTCTCGATACTTTACTGATGGATGAAATCTTAAAAGACTATCCGCATTGTCATTTAACGGTTGTGGTTCGCGGACAGGATGTATTGAATGATACAACTTACAGTGATTGTCAAAAGCTTGGCTTAACGGAAAAATATGACATTATGGCCAATGGAACAGCCATTCCGGGAACGTTCTATCAATTGAGCAATGAAGAAACCCAGAAAGCTTTGCGGCAGGCAGATGTAATTTTTTCTAAAGGACAGGGAAATTTTGAAGGAATGTATGGTACGAATTTTAATACTTATTATATGTTTCTATGTAAGTGCTCCTTATTCACAAAACGGTTTGGCATGAAACTATTTGCACCCGTTTTTGCCAATGAGAAGAATATCGCCAAAACATTACATCAAAAAGGTTAGATATTTTGGCCCTTTCTTATCGTCTGAAAAGACAAGAGGAAGGGAATTTGATAGAATAAGAACGAGGTGTGAGTATGAACGAATTAGAATTTAATGAGGTTGAACAAGTCGTTGAAATTGTCATGGACGACTATAATAAAAAACGCGAAATTGATGGAATGACGATGTTCCATCAACCCGACCAAGATAAGGTTGTGGAAATTGTTAATAAACTATTACGTATTTTCTTCCCTGGCTTTTATCGCGATGAAGTCTATAAGATTTTTAATATGCGCCATACCCTGGCTGCATTAGTGGAAGATGTGATGTTTAACTTACAGAAACAAGTAACCATCGCATTGAAAAACGAACCAAGCTATGCGCAATCTAGTGAAAATGACGTCCGTAAAAAAGCCAAAGAGATTACTATTGCGTTTATGAAACAAGTTCCCCGTATGCGCGAATATATTGATACAGATCTTGATGCCATGTTTGATGGGGATCCCGCAGCCAATAGTAAGAACGAAATCATTTTGTGTTATCCTGGTTTACTGGCTTCCACGATTCATCGTATTGCCCATGTCTTATGGGAATTGGAAGTACCTTTAATTCCGCGTATGATGACGGAATATGCCCATTCCAAAACGGGAATTGATATTCATCCTGGAGCAACGATTGGCAAGTATTTCTTTATTGATCATGGAACGGGGATTGTCGTTGGTTCAACAACTACCATCGGCGAACATGTGAAATTATACCAAGGGGTAACTTTAGGGGCTTTATCGACAAGTGCTGGACAAAGTTTACATGGGGTGAAGCGTCATCCAACCATTGAAGATAATGTGACGATTTATTCTGGTGCCAGTGTATTAGGGGGCCAAACGGTCATTGGCCATGGTTCTGTGATTGGTTCAAATGCGTTTGTGACTTCGAGCATTAAACCCGATTCACGTGTCACAATTCAGAATCAAGAGTTGCATCAAAGTAGTGAAGGTATTAAAAAAGAAGATCTTCAACAAGATGAAGATTGGATCAAACGAAGCTAAGAATCCTGTGCGGGGATTCTTTTTTTGTGGAAGTAGCTTGTTTCTTATTCCTGGCTCTTTTACAATGAAGACATGAGAGTACACGGAATTTCAATGTACTATGCCGGTATTCCGATGCCTGGCATGGAATGGAAACAAGTTTGGGAAATCGAAGAAAATGGCTATTTTCGTTTTCATACATTTGGTTTGGAAGCTGATCAACCCATAGAAAAACGCGTTTTTGAGATGCGTCTGGCTCCCGAAGTAACGGAAGAAATTGTTTCCTTGTTGAAGCAGATTGATGCGTATGAACAAAGATCGATACTGACTCAATGGTCATTGGATGTAGAAGGCCTTACTTTATCTGGCTCTATGAATGGCTGTGTTTTTGCCCATGGCATTGACGTGACCGAACGCATTCGGGCTTTGATTCCAATTCAGAATTTCTGGGTTTTTAACAGTGTGGATCAAAGTGAAGCTATGGGCTATTGTGTGGAGTGACTATGGCAAATTTAATGGATTATGTTGATTGGCGAAAAGACTTGGATTTTAAAGCTGATCCATTTAATATAGTGGATAATTTATTGTTTTCAGAATGTACCTATATCGACTTTGAAGAAGTGATGGAAGATGGAAATACCATCACTGAAGTCGCACAGGCCTATTTTCAAAAACATAGCGAAAAAGAAATTCAAAAGCGTAAGACTTTCTATCATTTAGCTCCTTTCCTGCTGCCAAAGATGGCGCATTCGAAACGCTTTGGAAAGATTGTTTTAAGCGATTATGTAAATATCGTTGATAAAAATATGCAGATGAGTGCCATTACTTTTGTCTGTGATGATTTTATCTATATTGCCTATCGGGGAACGGATGATACCCTTGTTGGTTGGAAAGAAGACTTTGATTTTTCTTATAAGCAGGAAACCCCAGGACAGAGAGAAGCTTTGCGCTATTGTCAACGTATCGCGCAAAAGTATCCGCAAAAGATCTATATTGGTGGTCATTCAAAAGGTGGCAATTTTGCGTATTATGTAGCCATGCATGCCAGTAAAGCTATCCAGGAACGACTTGTTCAAGTTTATTCGAATGATGGACCAGGATTTATCCGTCGGGTGTGGCAAGAAGTTGATCCATCGATTCTTAATAAGATGGTGAAAATCAGTCCTTGTAACTGCACCATTGGAGCGCTTCTGGAAAATCCTGTTCAATCGATCTACTGCTTAAGTAACCAGATGGGTTTAATGCAACACGATTGTTTATCTTGGCAGATTTTAGGTAAGCAATTTGTGACTGGCCAACAAGATGCGAAGAGTCTCTGGCTTGAAAATACGATTCGCCAATGGGTCGTGGATGTGGATTTTGTCCATCGCCAACAATTTGTCGAGACGATTTTTGGCATTTTCCAACAAGCCGGTGTCTATTGCCTGGAAGATTTTTCTGGTCATCAGATTCAAATTTTAAAAGCAATCAATGACCTTCCTAAAGAAGAAAGTCAACTGGTGCAATCACTCTTGCGAAAACTATTAGGTAGCAGTAAAAAAGTATTGGTTGACCAAGTAAAACGAATCACAAATTAAGTCCATTCTTTTCAAGGAATGGGCTTTTCCTATATAATGAAAAAAAGAAAAAATGGAGGGACTTATGCCACAGAGAAATGACATACATAAAGTACTAATTATTGGTTCTGGCCCGATTGTGATTGGGCAAGCGTGTGAATTTGATTATTCAGGAACCCAGACTTGTAAGGCCTTACGCTCTTTGGGTTATGAAATCGTATTGGTGAATTCCAATCCGGCTACCATAATGACCGATCCCGAAATGGCGGATGTAACGTATATTGAGCCGTTGAATGTAGAGCGTCTAGAACAAATCATTGCCAAAGAACGCCCTGATGCCCTGCTGCCGAATTTAGGAGGACAATCGGGATTGAATTTATGTGCCGAATTGAATAAAGTAGGAATTTTGGACAAATATGGCGTGCAAGTAATTGGGGTGCAAGTTGATGCAATCGAACGTGGAGAAGATCGCATTGAATTTAAAGAAACGATGAATAAACTGGGTATCGCGATGGCACGCAGTGAGGTTGCTTATGATGTGGATCATGCCTTAGCTATTGCGGAAGAATTAGGCTATCCAGTAGTATTACGTCCCGCTTATACCATGGGTGGAGCCGGTGGCGGTCTTGTTTATAATAAAGAAGAATTAAAAACCGTTTGTGCCCGTGGCTTGCAGGCAAGTTTAGTTGGCCAGGTATTAGTCGAAGAGTCGATTCTTGGCTGGGAAGAGTTGGAACTGGAAGTTGTACGTGATAAAGACAACAACATGATTACGGTTTGTTTTATCGAAAACGTCGATCCGATGGGTGTACATACGGGGGATTCTTTCTGTACTGCACCGATGTTGAGCATTAGTGAGGACGTACAAAAAAGACTCCAGGAACAAGCCTATAAAATTGTTGAGCATATTGGCGTGATTGGTGGAACCAATGTGCAGTTTGCCCATAACCCGAAAGATGATCGCATTATCGTAATCGAAATTAATCCTCGAACCAGTCGTTCCAGTGCATTAGCTAGTAAGGCTACCGGATTTCCAATTGCCCTTGTTTCCGCAAAACTGGCAACGGGTCTGACTTTAGCGGATCTTCCATGTGGAAAATATGGAACCTTAGATAAATATGTACCAGATGGCGATTATGTCGTTGTGAAATTTGCACGTTGGGCTTTTGAAAAGTTCAAAGGGGTAGAAGACAAGCTGGGAACACAAATGCGTGCGGTTGGAGAAGTCATGAGTATTGGAAAGACGTATAAAGAAGCTTTCCAAAAAGCTATTCGTTCTCTGGAAAAAGGTCGTGCTGGTCTTGGCTTTGTGAAAAACTTCCATGATCTTTCCAAAGCAGATTTGTTGGAAATGCTTGTAACACCAAGCAGTGAAAGACATTTCATCATGTATGAAGCTTTGCGTAAAGGGGCCACGGTAGAAGAAATTCATGAAATTACGAAAGTAAAGACGTATTTTATTGAGCAGATGAAAGAATTGGTGGAAGAGGAAGAACAAATCCTTCAATTTAAAGGCCAAGTGCCATCTAGTGAGATTCTGGTACAAGCCAAAAAAGATGGGTTCTCTGATCAATATCTTGCCGAAATTCTAGCGGTAGAAGAAAGTGCGATTCGGAAGGCACGTCTATGTGCTGGGCTTGAACAACATTGGGATGCTGTCCATGTAAGTGGTACGAAAGACAGTTCGTATTTCTACAGTACATACAATGGACTGGATCATAATCCAATTACTGAAGGAAAACCGAAAATCATGATTTTAGGTGGTTGACCAAATCGCATTGGGCAAGGTATTGAATTTGATTATTGTTGCGTTCATGCGGCTCAGTCTTTAAAGAAACTTGGCTTTGATACTATCATCGTCAACTGTAATCCGGAAACGGTATCAACCGATTATGATACCTCGGATAAGTTGTACTTTGAACCATTGACCTTAGAAGATGTTTTAAGTATCTATAAAAAAGAACAACCAGTCGGTGTTATTGCACAATTTGGTGGCCAAACCCCATTGAATCTAGCAGGTGAACTACAAAAGAATGGTGTAAAGATTTTAGGCACACCACCAGAAGTCATCGACTTGGCCGAAGACCGTGATCAATTTAGAAGTATGATGGATAAGCTAGGTATTCCAATGCCGGAAAGTGGTATGGCAACAACGGTAGAAGAAGCTATTGCGATTGCCAATCGCATTCACTATCCTGTAATGGTGCGTCCAAGTTATGTCTTAGGTGGACGTGGTATGGAAGTGGTTTACGATGACCAGAGTATGGCCGATTATATGGCTGCAGCGGTTGGGGTGAGTCCGGATCGTCCAATTTTAATTGACCGTTTCTTGCATCATGCACTGGAATGTGAGGCGGATGCGATCAGTGATGGTTTGCATGCCTATGTGCCAGCGGTTATGGAACATATTGAGTTGGCGGGTATTCATTCCGGTGACTCGGCTTGTTTGATTCCAAGCCAGAATATCTCGCCAGAAAACTTAGCGACAATCAAAGACTATACGCGTAAAATTGCTGAAGAAATGCATGTCGTTGGATTGATGAATATGCAATATGCGATTGAAGATGGCAAAGTCTTTGTCCTAGAAGCCAATCCAAGAGCAAGTCGTACGGTACCACTTGTTTCGAAAGTTTGTGGCATTCGCATGGTTCCATTGGCAACTGACATTATTACTAGTGAACTAACGGGTAGACCTAGTCCTGTTGAAGATTTAAAAGAGCGTAAGATTCCGTATGTGGGAGTCAAAGAAGCCGTATTCCCATTTAATATGTTCCAGGAAGTGGATCCAGTCTTAGGTCCAGAAATGCGTTCGACCGGAGAAGTATTGGGTCTAGCCCAAACGAGTGGGGAAGCTTTCTATAAGGCTGAAGAAGGAGCTGGCGCTAAATTACCATTAGAAGGAACCGTTTTACTTTCAGTCAATGAATTAGATAAACCAGAAGTTCCAACTTTGGCAAAATCTTTCTATGAAGATGGTTTCCAATTGTTGGCAACGGGAAAAACGTTTGAATTGATTCAAGCCCAAGGCATTCCGGTAAAACGAATCAACAAGTTATACGAAGGACGTCCGAATATCTTGGATGCGATTACCAATGGCGAAATTCAATTGATTGTGAATTCTCCAGTGGGTAAGAAGTCCATTCATGATGACAGCTATTTAAGAAAGAATGCCATCAAGGCAAGAATTCCTTATATGACAACCATGGCAGCTGCCTTTGCGAGTGCGCAGGGCATTAAACAAATGAAACAGAAAGGTGATGGAGAACTTCGTTCTTTACAAGAATGGCATCGCCTTATTGAAGAAGAGTAGGTCAATCGACCTACTTTTCTTTTGCACGCAAGGTTAGTTTGTGCTAACTTATAGTTAGACGAAACTAATTGGAGGAGAGAGACATGGAAACGATCATTGCGTTGCAGAAAATTGTAAAAACATATGATACAGGTTTAGTGAAGTTTAATGCTTTGGATGGCGTTGATTTAAGCATAAAAAAAGGGGAGTTTGTCGTTATTTTAGGTCCATCTGGCGCAGGAAAATCAACTTTATTAAATTTAATTGGGGGTATGGATATTCCTACTTCGGGTTCTATTTGTGTGGATGGCCAAGAACTTTCTAAATATACCGAGAATCAATTAAGTGAATATCGAGCGCAAAATGTGGGCTTTATTTTTCAATTCTATAACATCTTGCCAACTTTAACGGTCAAAGAGAATGTGGCATTGATTCAGGATATTGCACCGCAGGCCCAAGATGCCGAAAAGGTGCTAGAACAAGTGGGTTTAAAAGCACATATGCATCAATTTCCTAATCAATTATCGGGTGGTGAACAACAACGGGTTTCGATTGCCCGCGCGATTGCGAAAAATCCCAAACTGTTACTCTGTGATGAACCGACAGGAGCTCTGGATTCAAAGACGGGAACAGATATTTTAAAGCTCTTAAAAGCTCAAGAAGAAACCGTAGTGATTGTCACGCATAATGCCTTGATTGCAGATATTGCAGATCGGGTAATTCGCTTAAAAAATGGAAGAATCATAGAAAATGTGATCAATAAAGATCCAAAATCGGTCGATGAGGTGGAATGGTGATGTGGCTGAATAAGAAATTAAAAAGAGATCTTTGGCAACAAAAGTTCCAGTTTTTTGCGATTTTTTTGATGATTTTTATTGGTGTACTGGCTTTCTCTGGTATTCATGGATATATGGATGGGATGCAAGTCAGCGCCAATCAATACTATGCGAAAAATAATTTAGCCGATTTATGGGTTCATTCGACCAACGTCTCAGAGCAGGATTTGGATCGGTTGAAGGCTTTAGATCATGTAAAAAAGGTCAATCGAGCTTTTGTGACCAATGGAAAACTGCAGGGGTTTAAGAAAGTAACGGTAGAAACCAATGTCATTGAAGAAAATACGGTTTCTAAATTTCATGTAGTGAAAGGAAAAGGTTTCTCACAAGAAAAAGATGGAATTTGGGTCGATAGTTATCTTGCTAAGAACCAAAACATTCATGTAGGTGATGCTTTGAAATTGAATCTTTCGGGCCAAACAGTTCAAACCAAAGTTGTCGGTTTGATCAATAGTCCTGATCATGTGTATTTTGTCAAAGATGCAACGCAGCTTTTTCCTTCCCATACCGATTATGGCTTTATGTATATTTCGGGTAAAACCTATAAAAAACAAGTACTAAATGATCAAATGGATGTTCCGTATACAAAATGTTATGTAGACGTAGACTCCCCAAAACATCTTGATTCTGTAAAACAAGCCATTAAAGATCAAATTTCTGATGTGGTAGCAGTGACCGGACGCAAGTCCAGTGCTTCGTACCAAGGTTATCAATCCGAAATTGATGAAGGAAAAACGTATGCCGGGATTTTCTCGGGTATGTTTCTATTTATTGCGGTTTTGACAGTCTTGAGTACAATGAATCGTTTTGTCAAAAAACAGCGGGTACAAATTGGAACGTTAAAAGCTTTGGGCTTTTCAAAGCGAAAAATCACCTGGCATTATATGAACTTTGGCTTAGTGATTAGCATTGTTGCCAGCGGTTTAGGCGTAATCGTAGGGGCGGTTACGATTGGCCAATACTTTCTGGATATGGAAATGTCGTATTTTGAGATACCAAATGCGAAAGTTGTGCTTTTAAGACCTGTTTATATTTTAGCTTTTGCGGTTGTCGTAATGATTTCCCTAGTAACCTATGCATCGAGTCGAAATATTCTAAAAGAGACGGCTAGTCAAGCTTTGCGCTTAGAAGCACCTTATACAAAGAAGCAAAAAACAACTGTTCCGAAAGCAATCCTTTTGCCAAACGCAAAACTTTCTACTAAATGGAATATCCGGGATATCTTTCGTAATAAAGCGCGTACTTTGGCATCTTTAGCTGGAGTAGTGGGCTGTACAGTATTAATGGTTTGTGCTTTTGGATTGTTTGATTCGATGAATGCTTATATGGATTGGGAATATGAAATCTTAAATGACTATCAGAATAAGGTTTTATTGGATACCAATTATACCGATGCTCAATATGATCATCTGACAAGTTTTTATGGCAATGCGAGTTCGGAAACTTTTGCGATAGAATGCAAAGTTGGTTCTAAGATAAAAGTGCGAACTTTAACCATCAATGATTCAAAAGGCAAACTGAAAGTGACAGACCACAACAAAAAGGTCTTCTCTCTAAAAACAAAGGGCATGTATTTAACCGAGAAATTAGCTAGAGAATACGATGTGCATATAGGTGATACATTTGTATGGCGACCATTAGGAAGTTCAGATTGGAAAAAGAGTAAAGTAGTTGGCCTAAATCGTGATCCCCAAGCCCAGCAATGTACCATGACAAAATCAGCCTATGAAAAGGCGGGTTTTACGTATCGAGCAGATACGCTTTACACCAATAAAAAAGTTAAGAAAATTGATGGAGTTATGAAGGTTGCGAATATTCGAGATATGCGTAAAGAAGCCGAAAAGATGGTAGCTACAATGAAATCTATGATGGTTTTGTTGATAGTATTTGCGGTTATTTTAGGATCGGTTATTTTGTATAACCTAGGTATCTTATCTTTTACCGAAAAACAATATCAATTTGCGACGTTAAAAGTACTAGGTTTCAAAAATAAACAAATCAAAGAAATTTTTATGAAACAAAATACATGGATCATGTTGGTGGCAATTCTGTTTGGATTGCCTTTGGGTTATTATTTAACGGATTACATCTATCGTGAAGCGATTAGTGATACATATGACTTCAATGCATCAATTCGCTTGATTTCGTATGTGATCGCAGCTGTGGGAACGTTTGGCGTATCGTTTTTCATCAATCAAATTCTCGCAAGAAAAATCAAAACGATTGATATGGTTACCAGCTTAAAGGGAAATGAATAAGTCTATGGTATAATAGGGTGCATGAACGGATTAGAAGAATATTACGGTAAATTTTGTGAAGATAAACGCTTGTTGTCGCGGCATGGACAAGTGGAATATCGTACGAGTATGAAATACATTCATAAGTATCTTAAAGAAGGAGATCGGATTTTAGATGTTGGTGCCGGTACAGGACGTTATTCGGTTGCTTTAAGCCAGGAAGGCTATCAAGTAGATGCACTGGAACTGGTAAAGTATAATTTAGGCGTTTTAAAAGCTAAGAAAAGTACAGTTAAAGCTGTACAGGGTAGTGCTTTAGATCTTTCCCGATATCCCGATGGAACCTTTGATCTGACCTTACTATTTGGACCAATGTATCATTTATTTACATATGAAGAAAAGAAAAAGGCTCTATCTGAAGCTAAACGGGTGACTAAGGTTGGAGGAACCATCTTAGTGGCCTATGTGATGAATGAATACAGTGTGTTGGTTCATGGTTTTCGTGATGGGCATATTAAAGAATCCATTGCGGCAGGAAAAGTCGATGAGAGTTTTCAAACGCATACCAATATGGATGATTTATACAGCTTTGTGCGATTAGAAACGATTAATCAGTTAAATCAAGATCTGGATCTAGAGCGTCTACAGATTATTGCGGCAGATGGACCAAGTGATTATATGCGTCCGGTATTAAATAAAATGGATGAAGAAACATTTGAATTATTCATGCGTTACCATCTAGCTACCTGTGAAAGACAAGAATTGATTGGCGCAAGTAGTCATACTGTTGATATCTTACGTGTACATTAAGGGAAGAGAAATCTTCCTTTTTTTGTGATCAAATTAAGGATACGCGATAGGAGAATAGATGGATATGTTAGAATTAGAGTACGAATGTTTCCTATGTAAAAGTAATTATCAAAACAGGAAGAGTGTGAGGTATTAGAAGAATGAAAAGAATATTGTTCCTTTGCCATGGGAATATATGCCGTAGTCCCATGGCGGAATTTATTATGAAAGAATTATGTCGAAAAGAAGGAATCTATATGGATATAGATTCTATGGCTTTGACGTATGAGGAAATTGGCAATGATATGTATCCGCCAGCAAAACGAAAATTAACGGAAAAGGGGATTCCTTTTACTCCAAGACAAGCTAGAATCATGGAACGGTGCGATTATTTTGACTATGATTATATCTACTATATGGATGCGGAAAATAAACGAGATGTATCACGTATTGTAGGAGAAGACATAGAACATAAAATTTATCGCTTGTTGCCAGATCGCGATGTTGCGGATCCCTGGTGGACAGGTGATTTTGAAACGACCTATCAAGATGTTTTAGAAGGATGTAAATTGCGCTTAAAGGAGATAGAAAATGATTAAACAGAACCTGCATACCCATAGCACCTATGTGGATGGAAAGAATCCCTTAGAAGAAATGGTAAATAAAGCAATTACGAAAAGATTTACGATTCTTGGATTTAGTGAACATGCTTATATACCAGGGGATGATTGTTGCATGTCGCCTGAATCTTGCGAAGCCTATATAAAAGAAGTGAAACAATTAAAGAACAAGTACAAGAATCAAATTGAAATTTTCTTAGGCCTAGAACAAGATATGCGCTATCGTGATCCACATCCAGAAGTGTATGACTATATCATTGGATCCAAACATTTTTTAGAACATGATGGAAATTTTTTATCGGTAGACTACGATAGAGAAACTTCCCTTCAAATAATTCATGAATGGTATGGCGATGATTTTATCCTCTTTGCCAAAGATTATTACACGGGGATTTGTGGAATGAAAGACTGGCAGGAAGTGGATATTGTTGGACACTTGGATTTGTTGATGAAATACAACGAAGATGAATCTTTCTTTTCTTTTACGGATGAAAGATATATAAAGATGGCCTGTGATGCGATTGATGCATTATCCCAAAAGATATTTGAAGTAAATACCGGAGCGATTGCTCGGGGATATCGAAAAACACCATATCCGGAAAAACATTTATTACAATACATGAAAGAAAAAGGCATAAAGATTTGTCTAAACAGTGATTGCCATAATGCAGAATATTTAGATTGTGCTTTTAGTTTATCCAAAGAAATTATTGAATCAGCTGGTTATCATTCTATGATGGTTTTGACAAAAGATGGATTTAAAGAAACAGATTTAGATGCATTTTGTTTTGAATAAGGGATAAAACAAAGGCTAAGTAGCAGTGATGAAGGAAATTTTACAAATTTCCTTCAATTTTTTTACTTTTTTTAAAAAATCATTTGACAATAGGAGAAATGGTTGGTATTATA